>NZ_CP060635.1:137500-863750 GCF_014337215.1 Wansuia hejianensis
CAGCGGGGAAAGGTCCACTGAAACCCATGGTTTGAGAGAACCTCAGAACCGTTCACAGCGGGGAAAGGTCCACTGAAACCCAACAGACGGGAACCTCATGAACCGATGGTTCATTTGGTCATGGCGTTGCACGCCAATGTCTGAAAAAACAAATCTGCTTAGTCATGCGAGCATGCCACGCAGCTCCGTTTTTTCAACCGCTCCCGTACAGACGTACCTTGAAAACTGCATACACAATAATCTATATCCAAGCGTAATAACGTAAAGAGATAGGAAAGACATCCGAGGCGTTACGAAAGTAACGTTATCAAACCAGAAGTCCAGGAGGCTGCGAAGGAGAGATCTGAGGCAGGCGACTGGCAGCCGCACCCTTTGCCAAAGGGGTGGGGAAAATGCAATTCATGAACGAGAAAACCCAGAAGCCCACGCTAGGGTGGAAGGGAGGCCGAAAGAAAAGGTCAAGCATGAAGGGCGCAGGGTGGATGCCTAGGCACTGAGAGCCGATGAAGGACGTGACAAGCTGCGAAAAGCTTCGGGGAGGAGCAAATATCCATAGATCCGGAGATATCCGAATGGGGAAACCCCTATGAGAAGACCTCATAGATCCATACGCCAATCCATAACGTATGGAGGGGAACCCGGGGAACTGAAACATCTAAGTACCCGGAGGAAGAGAAAGAAACATCGATTTCCTAAGTAGCGGCGAGCGAAAGGGAAGGAGCCCAAACCGTGATGCATGCATCGCGGGGTTGTGGACTGCCGCAAGGGACTGTGAATGATAGGGGAATGGTTTTGGGAAAGCCAGCCAGAGAGGGTGAAAGCCCCGTAGACGAAATCAGGAACAGCCCGGCAGGATCCAGAGTACCACGGGACACGGGAAACCCTGTGGGAAGCAGGGGGGACCACCCCCCAAGGCTAAATACTCCTCAGTGACCGATAGCGCATAGTACTGTGAAGGAAAGGTGAAAAGGACCCCGGGAGGGGAGTGAAAGAGAACCTGAAACCCTGTGTCTACAAGCTGTGGAACCACGATCATGCGTGGAACCGCGTACTTTTTGTAGAACGGTCCGGCGAGTTGCCGTCTCTGGCAAGGTTAAGCAGCAGAAGCTGCGGAGCCGAAGGGAAACCAAGTCTTAAGAGGGCGAAGGAGTCAGAGCAGGCAGACCCGAAACCGGGTGATCTACCCATGTCCAGGCTGAAGCTGCCGTAAGAGGTAGTGGAGGGCCGAACGCACATCCGTTGAAAAGGGTGGCGATGAGGTGTGGGTAGGGGAGAAATTCCAATCGAACCCGGAGATAGCTGGTTCTCCTCGAAATAGCTTTAGGGCTAGCCTCGGTCAAGATTTGCGGAGGTAGAGCACTGAATTCTTAAGGGGGCGTCAAAGCTTACCAAGAGATATCAAACTCCGAATGCCGCGTAATTGATGACCGGGAGTCAGACTGCACGAGATAAGTTGGGCAGTCAAAAGGGAAAGAGCCCAGACCTGCAGCTAAGGTCCCAAAGTGCGTGTTAAGTGGAAAAGGATGTGGGATTTCAAAGACAACCAGGATGTTGGCTCAGAAGCAGCCACACATTCAAAGAGTGCGTAATAGCTCACTGGTCGAGAGGTCCTGCGCCGAAAATGTCCGGGGCTGAAACACGACACCGAAGCTCAGGATGTTCCGAAAGGGGCATGGTAGAGGAGCATTGAAGGCGTAAAGAAGCAGTACCGTAAGGAGCTGTGGAATGCCTTGAAGAGAGAATGCCGGAATGAGTAGCGAGAGAGAGGTGAGAATCCTCTCGGCCGAATATCTAAGGTTTCCAGGGTAAAGCTGATCTGCCCTGGGTAAGTCGGGACCTAAGGCGAGGGCGAAAGCCGTAGCCGATGGACAGCAGGTTGAGATTCCTGCACTGCAGTAAAACAGAACTGTGGGGACGTATGTGGAAAGCACGGGCGCGGAGTGGAAAGCCGCGTGCAAGCGAGGTAGGTGGCCGGAAGGCAAATCCGCCGGCCAAGCCGAAGACGTGATGCGGACCGAAATATAGTAGGGAAGCGTGTGAGCCATGTACCAAGAAAAGCCGCTATTGCTTTTACTGTACCCGTACCGTAAACCGACACAGGTGGATGAGGAGAGAATCCTAAGGCCGACGGAAGAAGCATTGTTAAGGAACTCGGCAAAATGGCCCCGTAACTTCGGGAGAAGGGGTGCCTGCGAGAGCAGGCCGCAGAGAATAGGCTCAAGCAACTGTTTAGCAAAAACACAGGTCTATGCGAAACCGAAAGGTGAAGTATATGGGCTGACGCCTGCCCGGTGCTGGAAGGTTAAGAGGAGAGGTTAGCCGAACGGCGAAGCTTTGAATTTAAGCCCCAGTAAACGGCGGCCGTAACTATAACGGTCCTAAGGTAGCGAAATTCCTTGTCGGGTAAGTTCCGACCCGCACGAAAGGCGTAATGATTTGAGCGCTGTCTCGACAATGCATCCGGTGAAATTGAAGTACCAGTGAAGATGCTGGTTACCCGCGCCAGGACGGAAAGACCCCATGGAGCTTTACTCCAGTTTGGTACTGGGATTCGGTATTGCATGTACAGGATAGGTGGGAGGCTATGAAGCGGTGACGCCAGTTGCCGTGGAGCCAATGTTGGGATACCACCCTTGCAGTATTGGGTTTCTAACCTGCGCCCGTGAACCGGGCGGGGGACAATGCCAGACGGGGAGTTTGACTGGGGCGGTCGCCTCCGAAAGGGTATCGGAGGCGCCCAAAGGTTCCCTCAGGATGGTTGGAAACCATCCAGAGAGTGTAAAGGCAGAAGGGAGCTTGACTGCGACACCGACGGGTGGAGCAGGTACGAAAGTAGGGCTTAGTGATCCGGTGGTATTAAGTGGGAATGCCATCGCTCAACGGATAAAAGCTACCCTGGGGATAACAGGCTTATCACTCCCAAGAGTTCACATCGACGGAGTGGTTTGGCACCTCGATGTCGGCTCATCGCATCCTGGGGCTGTAGTAGGTCCCAAGGGTTGGGCTGTTCGCCCATTAAAGCGGTACGCGAGCTGGGTTCAGAACGTCGTGAGACAGTTCGGTCCCTATCCGGCGTGGGCGCAGGATATTTGAGAGGAGCTGTCCTTAGTACGAGAGGACCGGGATGGACGGACCGCTGGTGGACCTGTTGCAGCGCCAGCTGCATGGCAGGGTAGCCAAGTCCGGAAGGGATAAACGCTGAAGGCATCTAAGCGTGAAGCCCCCCTCAAGATGAGATATCCCATTCTAAGAAGAAGTAAGACCCCTTGAAGACGACGAGGTAGATAGGGCAGAGGTGGAAGCGCAGCAATGTGTGGAGCTGACTGTTACTAATCGGTCGAGGGCTTGACCAGAAGAAGGCAGGCGTTCAGAGAAAAGCAGGGGAAAAGATGAAAGATTGTGTATGCGGTTTTGAAGGTATGTCCTTCAATTTCATAACCCATGGATCTGCTGAAGGGCGGAAGAAATGGAAGTGTTCCTCGATAGCTCAATGGTAGAGCATTCGGCTGTTAACCGAAGGGTTGTTGGTTCGAGCCCAACTCGGGGAGTTAAGAATAAACCCGTAAATCCTGTCATTTACGGGTTTTCTTTAACTCACAGAGCTTCTTGCAGGGGCGAACCCCATAATATGTAATTGCGCGGCTGTAAAATGATTATAAAGTTCGATAGTAAATAAAGGCTGTCGGACTTTTTTGTTTTATAATTTAGCAGCGCTGATATAGGAGAAATAATTTTGGTAGATACATATGGGGAAGATAAAAATACAGGAGGTTTGCTATGATTGATAAAATACCTAATATTGTATTTTCCCATGCTGATTTTTTCCGGGGCCACGCTTCCATTTGAGGTCATGCCTGAATTTGTACAGAGATTCGTCGGCGTTTTTCCTATGATCCAGGGCATTCAGCTCATGAAAGCGACATTTCTCGTACTGCCGTTAGAGCATGCAGGGCTGCCGATTGTGATCATGCTTGATGTCACCCTGGTCTGTGGGGGGATTGCGGTCAAATGTTTCAAGTGGGAGTAGATTGCGAAATAGTGAAAGATGCGGCAAAGTCTGCCGATAAAATTTAAAAAGAATAAAAATAAACTGTCACAAACTGTTGAAACCGTTGTCTAACTTAATAGGAGGTATAAATCTATGAAAAAAATAAATGAAGAGATGACAGAATTAATTGACAAAGCCGTCGCAGGAGATAAAGAGTCCCTTGAATTGCTTATCAAAAATATTCAGGACATGGTTTTCAATCTCTCACTGCGTATGCTGGGCACCTTTTCCGATGCCGAAGACGCCGCCCAGGATATTTTGTTTAAGGTGGTAACCCATCTCTCCTCATTCCGGAAAGAAAGTTCATTTTCAACATGGGTGTTTCGTATTGCTTCCAATCATTTAACGAACTATAAGAAGCATATGTTTGCCCAGTTTCCGCTGAGCTTTGAATTCTACGGGGACGATATTGAAAATGCGGACACACAGGATATTCCGGATCTGACACAGAATGTTGAAAATTCGATTTTGGCAGAAGAACTGAAAATGTCCTGTACGAATGTCATGCTGCAATGTCTCGATCCGGAAAGCCGCTGTATCTTTATATTGGGGACAATGTTCAAGCTTGACAGCCGCATTGCAGGAGATATCTTAGGGATATCCCCGGAAAATTACCGGAAGAGATTTTCCAGGATACGCAGAAAGATGGCAGATTTTCTTTCGCAATACTGCGGAGAATACGGCCTCGGAAAGTGTAAATGCAGAGACAGAGTAAACTATGCGATTCAAAATCACCGTATCAATCCATCGCAGTTGGATTTCACAGCTGCAGCGGTTATTAGCGTGGAACAGATGATTGAGGTGAAAAATGCTATGGAAGAAATCGATGATTTGTCGCAGCAGTTTTCATTCTGTAAATGTTATGAGTCGACAGATAAAGTAAAACAGTATTTTGAGGATTTTTTGAATTCTACTGTTACAAATACAGTTATGGAAGCACATAGGAGGAAGCTGTGAATACCCGGATAATCATGGAATATTTATCGGAGCTCGAAAAAAACAACAACAGAGAGTGGTACCATGCCCATAAAAAGGAATATAAAGAGGCAAATGCACAATTTGAGGATTTCTTACAGGAATTAATTTTTGAAATCGGCAAATTCGACAGCAGTATTATACATAATATTCCAAAGAACCTTACCTTTAAACTGGCGCGGGATACGCGCTTCAGCAATGATAAGTCGCCATATACCCCTGCGTTCCGCGCACATATTTCGGCTAAGGGAAAGCTGCCCGTTCCGGTTGGATATTACATTATGATCAGACCGGGGAACAATTCGTTCCTGGGAGGAGGCCTGTTTGCAGATATGTTTAAGGATGCAACGACTATGGTAAGGGATTATATTGTGTCCCATGAGGATGAATGGAACGCTGTCATTCGCGACCAGGAGTTCTCGGAAATTTTTACCGTCAAGGGAACTACTTTAAAAAATGTACCGAACGGTTATGATAAAGAACACAGCCAGGCCGAGTTTCTGAAAATGAAGAGCTGGTATCTGGAACATCCGCTTTCTGATGAGGAAATATGTGATTCTGAGAAATTATTCTTGCAAGCGGTTAAAATGTTTCAAATGATGAAGCCATTTAACGATTACTTGAACAAAGCTCTTATAGAATTTGAAATGCCGAAAAGGTAAAATTCCCACACCCAGGCGTCCGCACAGCACTCAGCCGTGCGGACGCTGACAGTTTCAAGCGCTAATGCACCCCTTCTCAGAGCTGGTATTTTTATATACCCGGTCAATAGTGCCTTGTTATTATTGATTTTTAAAAAAAAATTTTCTATAATAATTTTGTTATAGTAGACATTTGTTTGAAGAAGAAACAGTTATCTGAAAACCGGAACGCTGCATGTCGGTCACGAGCTGTTTTGATATGATTTAAGAGCAATTTATACCAATGTAAGGAATAGAAATGTGGAATGCAGTAAGTGTAAAGAAAAAATAGGATGATTAGCCATCGGTGAAGTGGATATATAATTAGGAACAGTACATGTTAGTTGAAAGTATGAAGACAAGCTGTTTCGGGAGGAGCCATGAAAGGATTTAACCGGCAAAATCAATTATTTTCCTTATGTGGATTGAATTGTGGGTTATGCCCCATGTTTTTATATAAATATTGCCCTGGATGCGGCGGTGGTGAAGGAAATCAGTCGTGCAAGATTGCGAGATGCAGCATGGAACATAATGGTGTAGACTACTGTTTTCAGTGTGGTGAATATCCCTGTTTCCAATATAAGCACATGGACGATTTTGATTCCTTTATAACGCACCGCAATCGCAGGGCTGATATGGAAAAGGCCAGACGGTACGGAATAGAAGCTTACAACGAGGAACAGGTGGAAAAGGCAAAAATACTGGATGCACTTCTGTCCGGCTTTAATGACGGACGCAAAAAAACTCTCTATTGTGTTGCAGTCAATCTTTTAGACCTGCAAGAGCTGCGGGAGGCACTCAGGCAGATTGTGAGCAGAGCTGATCTGGAAACGCTGGCGCTAAAAGAGAAAAGTGCTTTTGCTGCGGGGTTGCTGCAGGCTGCGGCAGCAAAAAATCATATAGACTTGAAGCTGCGCAGGAAAAAATGATGTAAGCCGGCGGCGTGCTGCCGTTGGTTGATAAAGGTATTGGATATAGCAAGGAGTAAAGACAATGAATGAACGAATCCTGGTGGTTGATGATGAGAAAGAATTAGCCGACTTAGTGGAAGTTTATCTGAAAAACGATGGGTATACAGTTTATAAATGTTATAATGGCATGGATGCGCTGAAGTGCATTGAAACAGTTGAGCTGCATTTAGCCATATTAGATATCATGCTCCCGGATATTGACGGCCTGCGGATCTGCCAGAAAATCCGGGAAAAATTCTGTTTTCCGGTGATTATGCTGACAGCAAAAGTGGAAGACGGGGATAAAATCATGGGGCTCTCTATTGCTGACGATTATATTACGAAACCATTTAATCCACTTGAAATGACTGCCAGAGTGAAGGCACAGCTAAGGCAATATATGCGGTACAGCCAGCCTCATAATGAAAGGAGCGAATACGATATAAGAGGCATGACGATCAGCAAGAACAGCCATAAATGTATCTTGTATGGAAAAGAGATTCAGCTGACGCCGACTGAGTTTTCTATTCTCTGGTATCTGAGTGAAAATCAGGGGAAGGTTGTTTCAACGGAAGAGTTATTTGAAGCCGTATGGGGAGAAAAATATTTAGATAACAATAACACTGTTATGGCGCATATCGGACGTCTTAGGGAAAAAATGCAGGAAAGAGCCAAAAACCCTAAATTCATAAAGACTGTATGGGGAGTGGGATATACCATTGAAAAATAGAAAAAGCATCCATAGTGAAGATGACTATTTACTTTTTAAAAACAGATTATCTATTAAAATGCTCCTGATGATTGGGGGCGCCATTTTAATCATAGGTGTTGTTTATCTGTTGGTAATAAAAGATAATTTTGCAAATGCTGCTGTAGCCATTTTAGACCGTTTGATCTACCATGACCGGGAGGAAGCGACGTTTGCTTATTTGAGAACCTTCAAAGCATATGAAATATGGCTTTTCCTGATAGCATTTTCAGGTGTGCTGTTTATCATTTTCCGCCGCTATCTGAACAGTATTTCAAAATATTTTAAGGAAATTAACCGGGGGATTGATACATTGGTCAGTGAGGATGACAGAGATATAGCTTTGCCGCCGGAACTGGCTTCAACGGAGCGGAAGATCAATTCTATAAGGCATACTCTGATGAAACGGAAATCGGACGCCGAGCTGGCAGAGCAGAGGAAAAATGATCTTGTGATGTATCTGGCCCATGATTTAAAGACCCCGCTTTCATCGGTCATAGGATATTTAACCCTGTTAAGGGATGAAAAGCAGATATCCGGTGAACTCAGGGAACGGTATCTGTCCATATGCTTGGACAAGGCAGAGCGCCTGGAGGATTTGATCAACGAGTTTTTTGAAATCACACGGTTTAACCTTTCAAACATTACGCTTGTATACGGAAAGATCAATCTGACGAGGATGCTTGAGCAGCTGGCATATGAGTTTCAACCGATGCTGGCCGGGAGAAATCTGGACATTGCGTTTGACATTCAGGCAGACATTATGTTATCGTGCGATGCAGACAAGCTGCAGAGGGTGTTCGATAATCTGCTGCGCAACGCCGTCAGCTACTGTTATGATAATACAAGCATCAAGATATCGGCTGCACAAATAGAAGATCATGTACTGATTAAAATAATGAATGAAGGCGATACGATTCCACAGGAGAGACTGGAGAGAATATTTGAGCAGTTTTATCGTTTGGATATGTCCCGAAGTTCAAGAACCGGCGGGGCCGGCTTAGGGCTTGCGATTGCAAAGGAGATTGTCGGGCTTCATCACGGCCAGATCATCGCTCATAGCGAAAATGGTCTTACCTGTTTTGAGGTTACTCTGCCTCTCGTAGGAAAATCGTAAGTAATTCCGTATGAAATCATATGTTATCCGCAATGGAAAGAGAAAACAAAGATCGCTCCACTCTGATATTCTGTATATAGGGGGAGCGATCTTTGTGTTACTTTCAGAAAGGAGTTAAGGATAGCAATGATAAGCTACAATAATAATGACTATGATAAAAAGAGCAGACGGAAACAGGTGAAGAGGAGAAGGACTTTTCAAAGAGCTGTCTGTATCATACTCTGTTTATTCATGGGAGCTGCAGTCTTTGGAGCTGTGAGTCTGATCAGTGTCGGTAAAGAAGCTTCCCCTCCAGGCAAAAGGAGTGCAGAAAACACCGGAGGATTTTCTCAAATGAATGGCAGGCAGAGTGGGAGGGTTTCTGCCAATGCTAATCAGAATAATTTGATTTCAGCGGATATCACAGCAGAAAACGCAATTGTGATAAATACAGGAACGGATACTGCGTTATATCAGAAAAACAGCACTGACGAAGTTGCGCCTGCCAGTACAGCTAAGATGATAACAGCGTTAACCGCGCTTGATTACTGCGCTCCGGAAGACGAATTGACAGTAGGTGGGGAAATTGAAATGATCCAAGAGGATTCGTCAAGGGCATGGCTCACGCGGGGGGATATTCTGACCGTCAGACAACTTCTGATTGCACTCATGCTTCCTTCCGGTAATGACGCAGCTTATACGTTGGCTGTTAATGCCGGAAAGAGCATCGCAGGAGATAATAGTCTGACAAATAAACAGTCCGTAGATATATTTATGGGTAAGGTGAATGAGAAAGCCAGAGCACTGGGTGCAGAAAAATCTAATTTTGTAGTCCCTGACGGGTATGATGCTGAAGGGCAGTATACCACGGCTTATGACCTCGCTGTCATTGCAAAAGCATGTCTGGATAATCCCACCATTTCGGAAATTGTGGCAAGCTATACGTCCTATGAAAAATGGGTGAACGGCAGGGAAGTTACTTATAACAACACAAATGAACTTCTTAATCCGGACAGCCAATATTATCGTCCTGAGGTAATCGGCCTAAAAACCGGGAATAGCAGTCTTAGCGGCGCCTGTCTTATTTCGGCAGCGGTTATTAACGGAGAAACTTATATCTGCGTAATGATGAGATCTACTAAGGATGCCAGGTTTCAGGACAGCGTTGATATTTATGATGAAATTAAGAACCAATAAAACTGCCGCGGCAAAGATAGTTAATTACGCCATTTATCTTTTTGGTCTCGCGGAGATTTTCAGAAATCCCAAATGATGGTAATTACCGGTCAGACCGGATGATTTTGCATTTTTCTTGCATTTTTTTGATGACTTTTTGTGCAGCTGTATGAGAGGATGTAAGTACCGGCCAGACAAGCAATTATTCGTATGGAAAAGGGAGTGCCTCATTGGAGAAGAGAAGAGCATATATGGGAAAAGGTTATAAAAGAAAAGCCATGAAAAGAAAAAGGCGGATTGTGAGATGGGCGATTATAGGGGTTCTGGGGGTAGTCCTGGTATTTACCTTTAATCGGGGGGCCGAAGGGAGGAGCGGTATTCTGAATTCCGGCATAAAAGGTGAAAAGGCATCCGCCTATATAGATTTGCAGCCTGTCCAGGCGGGAGAATGTGATCCGGAGATTTTGGGAAAACTGCAGGACATGGCAGGGAATGACGACAAGGTGAAGAAATTGCTGGAGCAGATGGATCAGTATCCGGAAGGGATATTGGAGATGGTTGCTAATAACCTGGAAACTATTGATTTTGCTCTGGATTATCCAGAAAAGAAGAATATGGCTCCGGCTGACACCATTGGAGAAATTGAACGGGGAGAGATCCCGGAGCTGCTGCAATGGGATGAGCGCTGGGGTTATTCAAGCTACGGGGACGGAGTTCTGGGCTACACCGGATGCGGTCCTACAGCTCTCTGCATGGTGATTGCGGGACTGACGGGGGACAGCAGCGTAACGCCCAGCCAGATTGCAAGGTTTGCGGATGAGAATGGGTACTATGCAGAGGGCCAGGGAACCTGCTGGAGTCTCATGACGGAAGGCTGCAAGAACTTTGGCGTCCAGGGAAGGGAGCTGGGTCTGGATAAGAATCTGATATATGCGGAGCTGGAAGCCGGGAACCCTATCATCTGTAGCATGAAGCCGGGAGACTTTACGACTAAAGGCCATTTTATCGTACTTACAGGGGTAGTGGATGGTAAGATTCAGATTAATGATCCGAACAGCATGGAGAGGAGCAGCCGTCTGTGGGATTATGGGACTATAGAGTATCAGATTAACAATCTGTGGACATTTTCAGCCATCTGGGGTGGTATGAGTGGATAGATAGCTGGCTGTCGGCGCACGGCGAAGCAGCTTTGCCCATGCGAGGGCAGAGACAGATTTTTTCAGGTTTATGCAGTTCAGGCGGGAATTTCCCGCCTGTTTTTTATATTATAGGAAAGTACGCCCTATGATATAAAACCCTCTGGGAGATGCGCACTCCGCGCTAAGGAAATATGGCTGCTGGGGCGACCGCGCTCCGGCGCGCGAGTCCGGCAGGCCGGACTCTTTGTACTCGTACAGGAGGGAAAGCTGCTTAATTTGGTGAAATATAATTAAATTTTCATATGTTTGTCGTCTATGTGACTTCCGTGTGATTGAAACATGATATTGTATCAGAGTAATTAATTAATAATCACAATATTTTGCCCATAAAGTAAAATCAAGGTAATAATAATATGAAATATAAGTAAAGTATACACGGAGGCAGTCAGATGAATGAAAAAAAGAAAATTTATTATACCAGGACGTACAGGCATCTTAAAAAGAATCATTTAAAAAGCGTCTTGTATCTTCTGATTTTTATACTGCCCTGCCTGATTATTTTCAGCATGAATCTGCACAATTTAACAAAGTTTATATCAGATACCGGGGTTGCTGTTCTGGGCAGGGCGTTTCCCGGGATACCCATGTATATTTCCAGGGATGTGTTTTCATTCCTGGGCACGATTGAGTATATTGACATGCCGACCACTTATCCGGGGCTGCCGTTTGTATTCGCCAATCTGGTGATCATGCTTCTGGCCCTGGTATTTCTGGGGACAGGCAGGAGGAAAGGAAAACCGGTTGCTATTTTTTGTATGCTCATGGTGATCATACACATAGTTAACTGTGTGTATTTTATATTCGCGGCCAATCATTTCCCGTATTTGGCAGACCAGTTTTCTAATCTGTATATGAAGCAGCAGATTGGAATCTGGCTCACGTTTATTGTGCTTTCCGGGCTGGTCACCGGATTTCTGGGCAACCGGGGATATCTGTACAAAATACTGACTTTCCTGGCAACAATGGCTTATTCGCTGGTGTTTGGCGTAGTGAGGTATATCCTGTTTCTGTATCTTCTGCAGCAGTTCTCGATTCTCTATATGGCGCTGATGTACTTTGTTTTCGGGCCTTTATTTGATTTTTTATATTTTGTCGGTATCTACTCTATATTTGCGAATAAGATGGTTAAAATGTACGATACGGGCGAGGGAAGAGAGGACTGGGAATGGTTGTAAACATATTAAAAATTTACATGATTTTTGTCATCATCATCATGCTGGTCTATACGGTCAGGCATTATCTGTTCGCGGTGAACCGCCTGTCAGGGCGGCAGAGGATGTATTATAACGATATTATTTCCAGCCGTATGAAAAGGATCTCTGTTCTGATCCCCATGCACAATGAAGAGCAGGTGCTGTCCTATGTGCTGGAAGCGCTTCTGGAATGCGATTATGACAGGGACAGGCTGGAGATCATACCTATCAACGACAATTCCACGGACAGGACCAGGGAATTGTTGGACGCGTATCATGAGAAGTACGAATTTATCCGCCCGCTCCACCGTGACTGCCCGGACCGCGGCAAGCCGGCCGGCCTGAATGACGCCATGGAGCTGGCGACCGGGGAAATCATCATCGTGTTCGATGCGGATTACCGTCCAGCCAGAGACATGCTGAAGCAGCTGGCGATTGCCTTTGAAGATCCGGAGGTGGGAGCCGTTATGGGGCGTGTGATCCCATACAACACGAATAAAAACCTGCTGACAAGGCTGATTAACCTGGAACGTTCCGGCGGATATCAGGTGGATCAGCAGGCGCGCTACAATCTCAGGACAATTCCCCAGTATGGGGGAACGGTGGGCGGCTTCCGCAAGGATGTCATGCTGGATATGGGGGGCTTTAACCCGCTGGTGCTGGCGGAGGATACAGAGCTGACTTACCGGCTGTATACCCATGGCTGGAAGGTGGTGTACGCCAATTCAGCGGAATGCTATGAGGAAGCGCCGGAAACCTGGGAGGTGCGGGGCCGCCAGATACGCAGATGGTCCAGAGGCCATAATCAGGTGCTGTTCCGCTATCTGTTCCGCACGGTTGTGTCAACCCACATGAATCTCAGGGAAAAGCTGGATGGTATCCTGCTGTTGTTTGTATATGCGATTCCCTTTTTCCTGCTTTTGGGGCAGATGGTTTCCCTTGCGCTGTTCTTTCTGGGCGAGATGGATCTGTTTGCCGGATGGTGGGTGCTTCTGTTCATCGGAGTCTATTGCTCCTTCGGCAATTTTGCGCCCTTCTACCAGATCGGGACGGCCCTGGTGCTGGACGGAATCAAGGGAGAGGTGCTGCTTCTCCCGCTTCTGATGTTTAATTTCTATTTCTATATGTGGAACATCAGCCGGGGATTTCTGGACGCCGTTGCGGATATCATCACCAAGAGGAAGGTGCACTGGGCGAAGACGAAGCGGTTTACCGATAGCGCGGCGTCAGCGGCCCGGGGAAATAAAAAAGAAGAAAAAAGACTGGAAAAGGAGGGCCTGTAATTGCAAGCGATTATCATACTGGCAGCGGCGTTTGTCATCATGCTGGCGGGCCCCATTGCATGGGCGGCGGTCTATTACAAGAGGCGGAAGGGGACGATCCTGCACATTAATCAGGGACGGATACGGGACCCCCGCTATTTCGGAAAGTCTTTCGCATCTCTCGTACAGGGCAGCCTGGCTTCTGTCAGGGGCAACAGAATCCGTCTTTCCAAGGAAGAGGCATTTCTGGACGCCGACAGAGATCCTTGTGCGGAGGAATGTGTGGAAGAGCTGGTCATCGCCAGACAGAAGGCTTTTTGCCCTCCGGACAGCGTGAAGGAGTTTCAGAAGGAAATCTACAGTGAGGAAAATGTCTCCCTGATACACAGCGGCCTTAAGATGCGGGCGGCATATTGCGTAAAGCGGATGGTGCTGGGGAATGGCATTACCGTTTCGCGGTGGGTGGACGCCGGGGAAACCCTGGCTGTCTATGACGGCTGTGATCTGGGCGTCAGCGCATCTGCGGGGGAGCAGATGTGCGTGGGGGCGGACTGCCGGTTCCAGAGGCTTTATGCCGGAGAAATCCGTATCGGCCAGAGACCCGGCAGCACGCTGGAGGCTGAGGATGGAAAGGATGCCAGGATTTACCGGCTGCCGGTGCAGGTAAACAGAGAGAATAACATGCGTTATATCAGCAAAGAAATGATAAATGATGAAGGGATCGTAGATTTTTCCGTCCTGTCATGGAGAAATGTGACAGTGACAGAGAAGATTATAGTGCAGGGGGATATACGCTCTCACCGGGGGGTGCGCTTGTGCGAGGATTCGGTTGTCTGTGGAAATATTTTTGCTGAAGGCGATGTGCTGCTGGAGAAAAATACGGCTGTGCTGGGCAATATTTTTTCTCAGGGAAGCATTCGGCTGGAGGAAAGGGCGACCGTCGGACAGAGAGGTAAGATCAGCTCGATGATTGCCAGGGAGACGATTACCTTTGACAAGGATAATTTTGTATTCGGATATGTCAGGTGTGAGAAGGGTGGGAGCACGGCCGCCCGGGAGAAGGCGGGGGAAGAAGCCGCATCCTTCAGCTTTCTGGAGCTGCCGCGTCATCTGAAGCACCTTTCCTTCAGAGATTTGTATGAATATGAGCATGTGGACTGGCAGGGATTCCGGAAGGAAGAGGAGCTTTTGGATGTGATTATTCCCGCGGGAGCTTCCTGCGTACAGCGAAGCATGTTTTTTGACTGCAGGAAGCTGGAAAAGGCAGTATTCCCGGAATCGCTGCGTACTGTTGAGAGCTATGCGTTTGCAGACTGCCGTAGGCTGAAAGAGCTGGCAGGATTTAAAAATACCATGCTGACATCCATTGGAACGTCTGCCTTTGAAAACTGTGAGGGACTTCAGAGCCTGGAGCTACCGGCCGGCGTCTGTGTTCTGGAGGGTGCAGCCTTCGGAGGGTGCAGCCATCTGAGAAATTTCAGGATTCCGGAAGATTCTCTGCTCCGGAAGATTGGGGATCATTGCTTCAGGGGCTGTGCCAGCCTGGAAGAGCTGCGTCTTCCGGATACCACGGAATATATCGGCGTCAGTGCGTTTAAAGGCTGTGATTCGTTGGCGAGGATCAGCCTGCCCGGCACGTGCAGCGGACAGGCGGGGATTCTGGAGCTGAGGGATACTGGCGTAGAGCTGGTTTTCAGAGAAATTTTAGAGGAGCGGTCTGATGAAGCACAGAAAATGGATTAAGATGATTCTGGCGGCAGCGTGTACAGCAGCGGCGCTGGTTCTTTTGATGTATCTGGAGTTTCTCATGGAAGGTCAGAAGGAGCCAGATCCCACGGAGAAGGTGCAGGTTATGGCCAAAGACCTGTATAACGGTTACGGCCTGGAGGGGAATCAGGAGCTTTCGGATGTTATTATTTACGAAAATGAAGAGGTGTCCTGCTATGCGGACAGAATATTGCGGAGATTCTCTTATGACGAGAGCCAGGTACAGAACACCGCCGGCGCAGTACAAGGAATGAAGGATCAGAATCCTTCTCTGGAGCATATTTATGTTATGCCTATCCCGCCCAAAGTTGTTCTGGAGGAAGGATATGAGGCGGATCAGGATGCTTATCAGGCTTACCTGGAGCGCATGGCGTCCAGCCTGCCGGAGGGGACATCCCTTGTGGATGTTCTGCCGGAGCTGGCCGGGCATGAGGAGGAATACGTGTTTTTCCGCACAGAGGATTCGTGGACGGCGAAAGGTGCTTATTACGGCTCATCGGTGCTCGGAAGGGCTTTGGGGCTGGAACCGTTCTCACTGGAGAACTATGAGGAATATATGTACAACAGCTTCAAGGGAAGCCTACTGCAGAAATACGAGGACGACCCGCAGCTGGCCGGGCGGCTGGGCGAGATGCCGGAGGACAGGGTCTATTACTATCTGCTTCCGGACGGGAAGAACAGAGAGCGGATTGAAAAGGAAGAAGGGCAGTGGAGCGTTCAGCCTGCGATTTCTCATGCGGCGGGAGGGCTGGGAACGTTTGTCTCAGGCGGGTATCTGTCGGCGGTTGTCGAAGGGGATCAGAAGCGGAAAATGACCGGTGAGGAAACTCTGCTCCTGATCTGCGATGACAGGGGAAAGCTGCTGGCCCCGTTTCTGGCGAATTATTACAAAGCAGTTTATGTGATAAATGTGACGGAGGACACGGGATTTTCTGCCGATATGGCCGGAATCCTGGCTGAGTACGGGGTGAAACATGTGGTCTGGGCCCAAAGCTCTCTGTATATGGGAGACATGTCCTATTGCGGTGCGGTGAACGGCTTTTTAAACCAGAATGAGTAAAAGGATTGAAGAAAAATGGCTGATATATTGAGTAAATGGTTTGGTAAATTTGCTTCAGAGACGGGAATATTGGGAGATATCAGGCAATATCAGGGGTTCGGGCCTTACGTGCTTCTGGTTTTGGGAGCGCTGGGTTGTTTTCTCGGCTTCTGGGTGTACCGTGCCTATTTTGCTGTATTTCTGTTCTTTCTGATCGCCTTTGTCTGTACGGTGTGTATGAGCGGCCGGGTGGAATGGGGTGCGGTAGTGACCTGTTTTGCCGTTGTCGGTACGGCCGCGGCGGTCCTCTCCTATGGCTGGTACCGGTTCGGCGGCTGTATACTGTGCGCATTGATTGGCGTCTGGATAGGCTGTCTGGTTGAACCGTCGGTCTGGACGGCGGCGGCGGGAGGGATCCTGGGCGGCATCTTTATGCTGTTGTTCCCCGTGCTGGCCCTTTCCTCCCTGACGGCGCTGTGGGGCGGCTGGCTGCTGGCGGACGTGTTATTCCTGTGGTTTTGGCCCGGCGCGGGGCCGCTGTTAAAGGCGGCTGCCGTTGCCCTGTGTGCGGGCGCGGGATTTGGGCTGCAGATGCTGACAAGCCGGCGGCAGACCATGTTCAGGAAGGTGTGTCCCGACCGGGTCACTCACTGGCTGGAAAAGAGGAAAACGGAATGCTGAGTGTATATCGGAAAGAGATAAAATATGTAATTCCGCTGGAGGCATTTGTGAGCATAGAGGGACAGCTTGATCTTCTGATGAAGCGGGACAGCTACGGGGAGAACGGAACTTATAGGGTGCGGTCACAGTATTATGATTCCCTGACGGACAGGGACCTGTGGGATAATCTGTCGGGAGTCATGGAGAAGAGAAAGATCAGGCTGAGGATCTATTCTCCGGAGGATCAGCGGGTGAAACTGGAATATAAATGTAAGAGCGGATCAGACGGAGAAAAATACTCCCTGAACATCAGCAGAGAGGAAGCATCCCTGATGGAGGATCACAGGTATGAATTTCTGCTGGGCAGGGAAGAGCCTCTGGCGGCACAGCTGTATGCCAGGATGGCGGGAGGCACTTACCGGCCGAGGACCATCGTGGAATATCAGAGGACAGCGTTTACTTACCCGGTCAGTGATACGAGGATTACCTATGACCATGAGATCATGGGAAGCGTGAATCCTTACGGCCTGTTTGAAAAACAGCCGTTTTATACGCCGCTGCTGCAGCCAGATGTGGGAATACTGGAAGTAAAATATAATGATTTTCTGCCGCCGCAGCTAAAAGCGGCCGTGAGCCGTATAGACGGCCTGGCGGAGGCCAGCAGCAAATATTCAAAAGCCAGGCTGGCATATATCTAAACGAAAAGAGGAAGACAGGATGAGAGAATTTATTGTGGAAAACCTGACCAGCGCAGAGACAATCAGCTTTGCCGTGATTGTTCTGAACAACCTTGTGGCGATGGCCGCGGCATTTTTTGTCATGCTGGCGTATAAGGTTACCTATTCAGGAACAGCCTATAGCCGTAAGTTTAATATTTCGCTGGGAGCGATTACGATTATCACCACCATGATCATGAGTGTGATCAGCAATAATATTGCGTTATCACTGGGTATGGTGGGCGCGCTGTCCATTATCCGTTTCCGTACCGCCGTGAAGGATGTGAGAGATGCCGCCTTCATTTTCTGGGCGATCGCCGCGGGGATTGGCTGCGGGGTGTCCCAGTATCTGCTGATCGGTGTGGGCAGCGTATTTCTGCTGCTCTTCCTCTTGCTGACAAAGAATGTGGTTTCTTCCGGAAAGCAACTGATGGTAGTGCAGGGGCGCCCGGAGGCGCAGAATCAGATTGAGGCGGTGGTCAGCGGGCACTTTGACGGAAAAGCGCATTTGAATGTTAAGAATCTGTCGGCGGCTTCCTGTGAGCTGGTATACAGCATCCGGGAAGGGGATCTGGCGAAGGCAAACGAGAAGAATATGATTGATATCGCCCAGAGGCTGATGAAGCTGGAAGGAGTAGAACGGGTCAATCTGGTGGAACAGCAGGATGATATTTCCAGGTAAACCTCTGAGGACAAAAATATATGAAGAAGATGATTCAATGCGCGGCAGCGGCTGTTGTTCTGCTATTGATTGTGACGGGAGCCGGGCTGGCCGTCAGCCGTGTCCCGGAAAGGGAGAAGGATGCAGGAGACAGCGTTTCCGGTGTAACAGTAGAAGATTATGGGGAACCCGACCTGGAGGATTTGAAGGAGCATGGGCTGGACGCCTTTGAGACAACCCTGCCGGTTCTCTATATAGATACCGGCGGACATCGGATTACGAAGGAGAATAAAATATGGGCGTCGCTGGCCGTGCTGGAGGCCAGTGAAGATGGGAGGGAGCGTTCCATTCTGGAGAAACCGGACGGTCAGGCCCCGATAACGATTAAATACAGGGGAGCGTCCTCCTATTCACAATTTGATAAAATGCAGTACCGCATTAAATTTTACAAAAAAGAGGGGAGCAGCAAGGCAAAGGACTATGAACTTCTGGGTATGGGTTCCAACAGCGAATGGGTGCTGAACGGGCCTTTCCTGGATAAAACGCTGCTCCGGAACCGCCTGGTATACGGCCTGGGAAGAGAGATTTTCGAATGGGCGCCGGACAGCCGGTATGTGGAGCTGTTTGTGGATGGGAAATATCAGGGCGTATACCTGGCGGTGGAGCCTGTCACCAACGGCGAAAGCCGGCTGCGGCTCAGTGAATTCGGACTGCTTTCGGGAGAAACGCCATATATTGTAAAACGTGACCGGGTGGGGACGGAAGAAGATCCCCTGGAGGTATATGGAAAGTACAGCGGAAAGACGAACAATGATCTGTATATTGAATATCCCACGTCCGGCAGGCTGACGGAAGAGCAGAGAAGCTGGATAGAGAAGGATATCAGTGCATTTGAAGAAGTGCTGTACGGCGATGATTTCGCGGACCCGGAGACTGGGTACGCGGCCTATATCGATGTGGATGCTTTTGTGGACTATGTGATCCTGAATGAAGTGTTCATGAATTATGACGCCGGAAATCTGTCGACCTATGTCTATAAAGAATTGGGAGGTAAGCTTCAGATCGCGATCTGGGACTATAACAACTGCCTGGACAATTACCAGTGGTTCGCACAGGATTTTTCTGAATTCTGCATGACGGGAAACGCCTGGTTTTCCAGGCTGTTGGAGGACCGGAGTTTTGTGGAAAAGGTTGTATCCCGGTACGGAAAGCTGCGAGAGGGAGTGCTGTCCCAGGAGCATATTTATGAAAGAATAGCGGCTTATCAGGCGGAGCTGGGAGACGCGGTGGGACGGAATTTCGCCGTATGGGGATACAGCTTCGGGCTGAATCTCCTGACGGGGGAAAACCGTGACCTGGAAAGCTATGAAGAGGCTATGGAGCAGTTGTATACCGCGCTGGACCTGCGGTTTGAATTTTTAGATTCTCATATGAAGGATTTATACGCGAACTGTGTGAACTGACTGGAGGAAACGAAATGAAAAATGTGATGCTGATATTCGGGACCAGGCCGGAGGCCATCAAAATGTGTCCACTTGTGAAAGAGTTAAAGAAAAGTGACAAGCTGAAGCCCGTGGTCTGCGTAACCGGGCAGCACAGGGAAATGCTGCATCAGGTTCTGGAAATTTTTGATGTAAAGCCTGATTTTGATCTGGATATCATGAAGCAGGGCCAGGATCTCTATGATATTACTTCTGATGTTCTGAAGGGGATGCGGGATATCCTGAAGAAGGTTTGCCCCGATGTGGTGCTGGTGCACGGGGACACCACAACGGCGGCTGCAGCGGCGATTGCGGCGTTTTACCAGCAGATCCCGGTGGGCCATGTGGAGGCCGGACTCCGCACGTATAACATCTATTCCCCCTATCCGGAAGAATTTAACCGGCAGGAGATCGGTTTGATTGCCAGATACCATTTTGCTCCCACGGAAACTGCCCGTGATAATCTGCTGAGAGAGGGGAAGCGGGCGGAGGATATCTTTGTGACAGGCAATACGGGAATTGACGCCCTGCTCACGACCGTGAGAAAGGATTATTCGCATCCGGTCCTGAGCTGGAGCAAGGACAGCCGGCTGATTGTCATAACCGCCCACCGGAGGGAGAACCTGGGGCGTCCCATGCATGAAATGTTTCGGGCTATCCGGAAAATTGTAGAGGAGTTTCCTGACGTTAAAGCGCTATATCCCATTCATCTGAATCCGCAGGTGCGGGGAATCGCCCGGGAGGAGCTGGAGGGCTGTGACAGAATCCGGCTGATCGAGCCTCTGGCGGTGAGTGATTTTCATAATTTCCTCAATGCCAGTTACCTGATTCTCACGGACAGCGGCGGCATTCAGGAAGAGGCGCCGGCTCTGGGCAAGCCGGTTTTGGTGATGCGTGACACTACGGAGCGGCCGGAAGGCGTGGAAGCCGGTACCCTGAAGCTGGTGGGGACAGAGGAGGATGGGATCTATCACGCGTGCCGGCGGCTGCTGACGGATCCCGTATTCTATTCTGAGATGAGCCAGGCCAGGAATCCTTATGGGGACGGCAGGGCCAGCATTAAAATCCGCAGATTGCTGGAGAATATGTGAAGTGATGAAGAGTAAGAAACGCTGTTGGCTGACAGGCCTCTCCCTGGCGGCTCTCTGTCTCATGGTGTTTGCTGCCGCGGACATCTGGTATCGGGCGGAAAAAAGGGCTGCCTGCCGGGAGAAGACGGAAACGGTGCAGAAGATTATGGATCGTGAAAAAGAATGGATACGGGAAAATCAGGGGGCCGGAGGAGAAATCTATATGAATCTGTCAGGCGGGGCCGGAGACGTGAATCCCTATTTTGCGTGCCAGGCAGCCATGGGGCTGCTGGCGGGACAGCCGTCGGCGGAGGATCTCAGCTGCGCGGCAGAGTATCTGTCCTGGCATGCGGAAAAGCTGGCGGAGTGTGAAGGGGTCGTAACGAATTACCGAAATGATGGAAACGGTCTGGAGCCAACCGGAGAGTTTGATTCCGTGGATTCTTATATCGCCGTATATCTGACGCTGCTGAGTGAATATGAGGAAAAGGGCGGCCGGCTTTCAGAGGCAGGGGACTGGCAGGAGGCGTTGGCAGTCTGCGCGGAAAAACTGGAAGAACTGAATCCCGGAGGCCTGACTCAAGTATCGGAGAAAAACCAGGTGTCCTATCTGATGGATAACGCAGAGGTATGGGAGGGATGCCATAGAATACGGCTGCTGCTGGAGTCGGAGGATGTGGAGGTGGCGGGCTGGGCCGGGGCCGCGGAGACGGGCCGGCGTTATGGACTGTTGGAAGAGGGGATCTGGCAGTCCGTGAGCGGTAAATTATGGAATGCAGAGGAACAGAGGTTTGAAATCGGCCTGGATGGCAGGGGGAGGCCGCTGGATTTTACCGGCTGGCAGGAATTTTACCCGGATGCGATCGCGCAGGTCTATCCGTCTGCCTGCGGGATGATCTTGTCCAGGAAGCGGACGGTGGAGCTGTATGAGAAACTGTGCTCCCGGTATGAGTGGGAGAGCCTGGGGCTGGGGGGGACGTTTGACTGGCCGGTCCTGGCCTGTATCGCGGTGGAGCTGGGCGATGAAGAGCGTGCTGAAAGGTTTGTAAAGGCATATGAGGCGGCGTATGGGGAGAACAGGGAATACCCTCTTCATACGGCGGACGCCGGATGGACGGCGAGGGCCTGTGAAGCGCTGAAGGACAGTTATGAGGAAACTGCCGGAAGAGGGATTTTGGCAGATATTTTGAACTGAAGGGAAATGGAGGATGAATGTGGACAGCAGAGAAGGCCGGTGGCTGAAGAGGGGTATCTGTATAGGGCTGATGATTGTGTTTTGCCTCTGCGTATTCATTCTGGCGGCGCAGAGGTACGGATTTCTCGGCGGCATGGCTCAGGCGGGCTCTGAAAGGAGAGAGATCCTGGAGGCCGCTGGCCCCGAATCTGAGTGGGCTTATATGGACGGAGGCGAAGAGCCTGGCGTGGGGAATGTCTGGACGACTGACCGGTATGATACTTCCCGATGGAAAGAAGGCAGGGGCGTCTTCGCGGCTCCGGAATCTGCCGGAGCAGGAGGCGCCGGCGTCGTACTGCAGGCGGAAACACCGGAACACGGCGAGGCGGGTACGTATTTTTTCAGAAAAGAGTTTGAGCTGGACGGTATTGATGAGATCCTGTCTATGGAAGGGCAGATCAGATACAGTGACGCGGTGATTGTGTATCTGAACGGTGAAATCATTTTTGCGGGCAATGTTCCTGCCGGAGGATATGAATCCAACCAGGAGACTGGGACCGCACAGGCATCAGAGGGAGTCCAGGAGAGCTATTTTCAGGTGACAGACCTGTCTGCGCTGCGCGCGGGGAGAAATATACTGGCTGTTGAGGTGCATCAGGAGGATATGGAGCAGGATGACGCCTATTTCAGCTTCCAGGGCTTCAGGCTGTTGGGGATAGAGCTGGAAGAAGATGAGCCTGATATCCAGGGGCTTATGCTGGAGCAGGGAGAGAATGAAGAACAGATCTGCGTGAGCTGGATCACTGATTCAGACAGCTTTTATCAGGTGGAGTATATGACGAAATCTGATTATACAAGCTGGAACAAGGAATTTTCGGAGGTATCTTCCTCTGTGCTGATGGGCAGGAAGTATCTGCCAGAAAGTGGGAAATATCTGAACCATGCGGTCTTAAAGCGGCTCCAGGTCGGGACAGAATATTTGTACCGGGTGGTGCGCGTCGGAGGAGTCAGGGGCTGTGAACTCATGAGCTTCACGACGGCGGTCAATAACAAATATTCCTTTGGGCTGGTGGGAGGTTTTTCAGCGGAAGGCAGCCAGGCCTGGGAGCAGAGTGCTGAAGCATGGGAAGAACTGCTGGGAACCTGCGATTTTCTACTGTATCCTGGCGCAGGAACGGAAGCAGGGGAGAATCTGGCCTTCAGACGGCCCTGGATCTTTAAAAAGATTCCGGTGGGAATCACAAAGAGCGCCGGGGAAGGGGGAACAGGGGACTATTCCTTTACTTATCAGGACAGCCTGTTCCTGATGCTGGATTCCGACAGCGGAGATATGGCCGCCCACCGTGCTTTCATAGAGAATGCGGCAGCCAATGCCCGGAGAAAATGGATATTTGCCGTGATGCGTCATGGAGCCGGAGAGCTGGAGGAGGGCCAGAGGCGTGAATATGAAGCGATGTTTGAGGAATCCGGAGTAGACGTGGTGATCTGCGGACAGTCCGGAGGGACTATTGTCGGCGGGAACCTGGAAGAGGGTCCGGTTTATCTGGCCGCCGGCCGGGCGGACGGACCGGCGGCCGCGGAGGTTACTGTAGATGAGAGACAGATACGGATAAAAGTATATGAGCTTGCCAGCGGTGAGGAGCTGGAAAGCTACAGTGTTTCTTTTAATTCAAAATGATTCCTGGAAAAAACAATCAATCCTTCCCGCTGCATTTTGCCCAGTTCGTTCGACAAAGCGCTGCGGTCCACGCTCAGATAGTCAGCAAGCTGCTGTCGGTTGAAGGGGATCTCAAATTCCTTCTTCCCGCAGCGGACGGCCTGGTAGCTGAGATAGGACAGGAGCCTTCCCCGGATAGATTTGGAGGAGGTGTGGAAGATGCGGCGGGAAAGGTTCAGATTTTTCCCGGCGGAGACAGTCAGAAGGTTCCTTATGAGCTTACTGTGATGGGCGCAGGTTTCCGAACAGGTTTTCAGAACCCGCCCTATATTTAAAAAGAGCACGTCCGCAGGTCCGGCGGCCAGCACGCTGACCATCAGGGGTTCCCCGGGGACACAGGCGTAGGTTTCGGCAAATACGGTTCCCGGCCCGGCTATATCGAGAATACTCTTGTTTCCCCAGAAATCATCGTTTTCTATCTGAATATGTCCGGAAAGAACCAGACCCATGGACTGAACGGAATCACCGGCATGGTATATGACCATGCCTTTTTTGTATTGCCTTTGTTCAGCATTCAGGCAACGTAAGATCGATTTGACCTCATCCGGAGCGATTCCACGGAAAAGGACTGTTTTTGATAAAAAATTGTAATCCATTTTGTTCTCCTCGTTGTTTAAACAACATATTTGTTGTAAAAAGTGTATTATACTCAACTCATAAAGTCAAGGACAACTGGGAGGGAACAGAGATGATCCGAAAAATTATTCAGATTGATGAGGAAAAATGCGACGGCTGCGGGCTGTGCGCAAAAGCCTGTGAGGAGGGGGCGATCGCCATTGTGGACGGAAAGGCAAAGCTGCTGCGGGATGATTACTGCGATGGCCTGGGCAATTGCCTGCCCGCTTGTCCGGCAGAAGCGATTACCTTTACGGTAAGAGAGGCGGCTGCGTATGAGGAAGCCGCCGTTCAGAAAAATATATCCAAAGGAAGTCCCGTAACAGATGCCCTGGCGGGCGGGGGAACAGCTAATGCTGTTCCGCAGGGTATGGGCCGCTCGTTGCTCCGTCAGTGGCCGGTTCAGATCAGGCTGGCGCCTGCCAGCGCCCCGTATTTTGAAGGGGCGGATCTGCTGATTGCGGCGGATTGCACAGCCTATGCCTATGGGAGCTTCCATGAGGATTTTATCAGAGGCAGAGTAACCCTGATCGGCTGTCCGAAGCTGGATGCGGCAGACTACTCGGAAAAACTGACAGAGATCTTCAGGAGGAATTCCATCAACAGTATAACAGTGGCACGGATGGAGGTTCCCTGCTGCGGAGGTATAGAATATGCCGTGAAGCAGGCTGTGGAGAACAGCGGGAGGGAAATACCGACGGAGGTAAAGGTTATTACTACAGAAGGTGAATTCATTCATAGAAAAGAGGAGGAACTATAAGATGGAGAGAAATATGTTTTGTTTTCAATGTGAACAGACAGCAGGCTGTACGGGCTGTACGGGAAGCGCAGGGGTGTGCGGGAAATCTGCCAATACAGCCAGGCTTCAGGATGAACTGACCGGAGCCCTGATCGGGCTGGCCAGGGCCTGCGGGAACAATCCGAGGACAGAAAAGACAGACCGCCTGGTGCTGGAAGGGCTTTTCAGCACAGTGACGAATGTGAATTTTAACGATGATACGCTCCGCCGGCTCATTGACCGTGTGAACTGCGAAAAGGAGCGGATTGCTCCCGGCTGTGCCAAATGTTGTACGAAATGCGGGAATGCGGATAATTACTGGCTGGAAGAGCTTTGGGATGCTGATCCGGATATCCGTTCCCTGAAGTCACTGATCCTGTTCGGCATCCGGGGAATGGCTGCCTATGCCTACCACGCCATGGTGCTGGGGCGCACCAGTGAGGCGGTGAACAGCTTCTTCTATAAAGCGCTGGCGGTCCTGGGCGAGGATCTGGGAATGGAAGAATTAGTTCCGGTCGTTCTGGAGGTTGGAAAGGTGAATCTGGAATGCATGGAGCTTCTGGACAGCGCCAACACAGGGACGTTCGGTACGCCTGCTCCCGTCACGGTTCCGCTGACTGTGGAAAAGGGTCCGTTCATCGTGATTACAGGTCATGATCTGTATGACTTAAAGCTGCTGCTGGAACAGACAGAGGGAAAAGGAATTAATATCTATACCCATGGAGAAATGCTTCCGGCCCATGCTTACCCGGAATTGAAGAAGTATCCGCACCTGAAAGGGAATTATGGGACTGCCTGGCAGAACCAGCAGAAGGAATTTGCCGATCTGCCGGCTCCGGTTCTCTTCACCACCAACTGTCTGATGCCCGTGAAGGAAAGCTATGCCGACCGTGTCTTTACGACAGAGGTCGTTTCCTATCCGGGAATGGTTCACATCGGAGAAGACAAAGATTTTACACCGGTGATCCGAAAAGCCCTGGAACTGGGCGGATTCCCGGAAGATACAGAATTCACGGGGATCAACGGCGGGAAAACAGTGATGACCGGATTCGGCCATGGAACCGTTCTGAGCGTGGCCGGCCAGGTGGTGGCCGCGGTAAAGGAAGGGGCAATCCGCCACTTCTTCCTGGTAGGCGGCTGCGACGGAGCGCGTGCAGGCAGAAACTATTATACCGAGTTTGTGAAGCAGACGCCCGGTGATACGGTGATCCTGACGCTTGCCTGCGGAAAATACCGCTTTAATGACCTGGATCTGGGTACGGTAGGCGGGCTTCCCAGACTGATGGATATGGGGCAGTGTAATGACGCCTACAGCGCGGTCAAGGTAGCCGCAGCACTGGCTGAGGCCTTTGGATGCGGAATCAATGAGCTACCGCTGTCCATGATATTATCCTGGTATGAACAGAAAGCGGTCTGCATTTTGCTGACGCTGCTGCACCTGGGAATCAAGAATATACGCCTCGGGCCGACGATTCCGGCTTTCATTTCCCCGAATGTGCTGGACTTTCTGGTTGAAAAATTCAGCATCGCGCCGGTCACTACCCCGGAGGAAGACTTAAAAGCGATTCTTGGAAATAAATAGAATTATAGGGAGCAGTTCATTGACTCATGCTCCCTTTTTATTTCCTCAAAACACTGGAGCGGCGTCCAGGCCTGATTCGTGGGCGTCAGAACTGCCTTGTAGGGGAGTATGACCTTATGATTCCGGAGCTGCCTCAGAATGCGGTCAAATTTATTTTCCGGCAGCCCAGCGAAGATCATCATGGGTGCGGGAAGAGGGGCTCCCGTGTAGGTTCCTGCGGAGCCATCTGCCTCAAAGCCGGGCAGTCCCGCCAGGGCGCCCAGAGGCTTGTTGTATTCGGAAGGTTCCACCTTTTTCAGACGCACATGGAACGGGAGAAGAGCCTGTCCGATTGCTGTTTTCATAGAACTGTCCTCCAACTGGAAGATCAGGATGATTTCTTTCATGAGAGTATCCTTTCTGCCGTTATTTCCGGCGGTTAGCTAATTTTTCTGATGGAAAATGAAGTTGTGCATCGATGCCAGAGCCGGCCTCCTGAGGGCATCTGCGGGCCTTCTGGTTATATGGGGTATTTTGCCGGGCGCCGGGAACACCGGGAAGCCGTGACTAACTCATGATTGCATTATACAGTAATACAAATAGAAATACAAGATCACTGTTATGATACTGGGGTGTATGGGTGAGCCAGAAATTCTATTAAGAAAAATTTGAAAAACTCTTGCAAACATGGTCAAAATATGGTACTATAATTCCGTTGCTGGCTCCGTGGTCAAGCGGTTAAGACATCGCCCTTTCACGGCGGTAACACGGGTTCGATTCCCGTCGGAGTCATAAGGAATCCGTACAGAGCAGAATCAGCCGATGTGGCTCAATTGGCAGAGCAGCTGATTTGTAATCAGCAGGTTATCGGTTCGAGTCCGATCATCGGCTCTTTGGACCTTTAGCTCAGTTGGTTAGAGCAACCGGCTCATAACCGGTCGGTCCTGGGTTCGAGTCCCCGAAGGTCCATTTTACAACTTCATATCTGTTAGATATTGCGGCCCGGTGGCTCAGCTGGTTAGAGCGCCGCCCTGTCACGGCGGAGGTCGTCGGTTCGAACCCGATCCGGGTCGCTTTTTCTAAAAGGGGTCTTAGCTCAGCTGGGAGAGCATCTGCCTTACAAGCAGAGGGTCACAGGTTCGAGCCCTGTAGGCCCCATGGAATGACTGATTATTTCTATACAGGAAATCAGTCATTTTTTTGTGTAAATTACACACTATACTAGATTTAGGCAGGGGTTTGCTTTTGATTGGGCGGTGAGGGGGACGTTTGGATACCCGCTGCTTTTCGTCCGGGCATCCGCCCGCCTCTATTTATTAAAAGTTGCAAATTGTGCGGGACTGGCCGTATGATAGGGATAGAAAATTGGGAAAATAAGTATTAAATTGTTTTGAATTGTTCAGGAGGATACTCAGATGAAAAGAATTTATTACGGCGGAACAATACTCACCATGAAAAAAGAGCTGTATACGGAAGCTTTGCTGGAAGAGGATGGGATTATAAGGCATACGGGCGGTTATGAAGAGCTGAAAATACAGGAGCCGGAGGCTGAGACGGTGAATCTGGAGGGGAATACACTGATGCCGGCGTTCCTGGACTCTCACAGCCATTTTTCCGGTGTGGCTACCGGATTACTGCAGGTATCATTGGAGGAGGCAGAATGCTGGCAGGATATCTGCGATGCTATTAAAAAATTTGCGGAGGAGCGGAGGATACCAAAGGGCCAGTGGATCATGGCTAAGGGATATGACCACAATCATCTGAAAGAGGGGCGGCATCCGTCAGCCGGCCTTCTGGACCGGGTGTTTCCCGACAATCCGGTAGTTTTGCAGCATCAGTCCGGGCATATGGGAGTCTTCAACAGCAGGGGGCTTGAACGCCTGGGGATCACAGAAGATACCAAAGCGCCACAGGGAGGCGTAATCGAGATTAGGGATGGGAAGCTGACTGGTTATCTGGAAGAGAATGCGTTTACAGAATATTTAAGGCGGGTGCCGATGCCGGAACCTGAAGATCTGATGAAGGCATTTTCTGATGCTCAGACGAAATATGCTTCCTTTGGTATCACTACAGTTCAGGAAGGCATGATGACCAGGGAGTTAATCCCGCTTTATCAGATGATGCGCCAAAAGAAGATTCTGAGGCTGGATGTGAACGGCTATTCAGAGGTGGCTGCGGTGGATGAGTGGTGCGATGCCTTTCCGGGAGCTGTGATGCGTTACGACGGGCATTTCCGGATTGGCGGACTGAAAATTTTCCTGGACGGCTCGCCCCAGGGCAGGACGGCCTGGATGAGAGAACCCTACCAGGGAGAGGATAGTTACTGCGGTTATGGGACAATGAAGGATTCCGAAGTCAGAAGCGCTGCGGCCATGGCGGCGGAGAGAGGGATGCAGCTTCTGGCGCACTGCAACGGCGACGCGGCTGCCGCACAGTATCTGAGGACGCTGGCGGCGCAGGAAAAAGAAACGCCTGAGTTCAGAGAAAGCCGTCCGGTGATGATTCATGCGCAGCTGCTGGGAACAGACCAGTTGGAGGAAGTCAGGCGCCTTGGCGTAACGCCGTCGTTTTTTGTCGCCCATGTGTATCACTGGGGCGATGTTCACATCAGGAATTTTGGGATGGAACGGGCGGGGGCCATCAGTCCGGCAGGATCGGCTGCCGCTGAGGGCATCCGTTTTACGTTTCATCAGGACGCGCCGGTGCTGGAACCGGATATGCTGGAGACTGTCTGGTGTGCGGTGAACCGAAGAACACGCGCGGGAGTGACTTTAGGCGGGAATGAGAAGGTGACCGTGCTGGAAGCGCTGAAGGCTGTGACTGTTAACGCTGCCTGGCAGTATTTTGAAGAAGACAGCAAGGGCTGCCTGGCGGCCGGGAAAAGGGCAGATTATGTGATTCTGGACCAGAATCCCCTGGATACGGACGGGGAGAAGCTCCGTGAAATCAGGGTCCTGGCGACCCTGAAGGACGGAAAAGCAATCTATATGTGAAAAATTTCCAGCCGAAACGAGGGTATCATTGTGCAAAAGGGATAAAAATAAAAAAATCATAAAATGTTCTTGACAAAACGGTTAGGTAGAGCTAATCTATTAAAAGAAAATAAGTTAGCAAATTCTAACTAAAAGCTTATCAGTGAAGGAGGAAAAATGATGCCCTTAACAATGACGGCAGCAGGAGAGACTGCAACGATAAAAAAGGTTGGCGGCAACGAAGAAGTAAGACGTCATCTTGAAAACCTTGGGTTTGTAACAGGCGGCAAAGTCATGGTCGTATCCGTTGCCGCCGGGAATCTGATCGTAAACGTAAAGGAATCAAGGGTAGCGATCAGCAAAGAGATGGCTAACCGAATCATGGTATAAGCAGCAGGATATTAGAAGGAGGGAAGAGAAATATGCGCACGTTGAAGGAAGTGAAAATCGGCAGCACGGTATCAGTGGTGAAGCTGCATGGCGAAGGTGCTGTCAAGAGGCGCATCATGGACATGGGAATCACGAAGGGTACCAGTATCTACGTTAGAAAAGTGGCCCCGCTGGGAGATCCGGTAGAGGTTACGGTCCGCGGCTACGAGCTGTCATTGAGAAAGGCCGATGCAGAAATGATTGAGGTGTCATGATTTTTTTTATGAATAGGTTAGAAAACACTAACCATTTGTTTTTGGAAAAAGTTAGGATAAACTAATAATTAGGAGGAGTAAAGTATGTCAGTCAAGATAGCATTGGCGGGGAATCCAAACAGTGGAAAGACAACACTTTTCAATGCGCTGACCGGTTCAAACCAGTTCGTTGGCAACTGGCCCGGTGTAACTGTTGAAAAAAAGGAAGGGCGTTTAAAAGGATATAAGGATGTCATCATCATGGACCTTCCCGGTATCTATTCTCTTTCTCCCTATACGCTGGAGGAAGTGGTTGCCCGTACCTATCTGATTACAGAGAGGCCGGACGCCATCATTAATATCATTGACGGGACCAACCTGGAGAGGAACCTGTATCTGTCCACGCAGCTGATGGAGCTGGGCATTCCGGTGATTATGGCTGTCAACATGATGGATCTGGTCAGGAAAAACGGTGATAAGATTGACACAAAAGAGCTGTCAAAGCAAATGGGCTGCGAAGTGGTTGAAATTTCAGCGCTGAAGGGAACGGGTATCAAAGAAGCGGCTGAAAAAGCCGTACAACTGGCAGAAACCCGCCGGGAGACACCGGCCGTCCATACCTTCGCGCCGGAGGTAGAGTCGGTGCTGGATTCCATTGAGAATCTTCTGGGAAACGACGTGCCCTCCGGACAAAGGAGATTCTACGCGATCAAATTGTTTGAGAGAGACAATAAAATCGGCGAGCAGATGAACCGGGTTCCGGATGTGGAGCCGATGATTGCAGACGCAGAGAGAGCCATGGACGATGATTCGGAAAGCATCATCACCAATGAAAGATATACATACATCGCGAAGGTAATTAAAAGATCCTACGTGAAGAGAAGTAAGGAGAAGCTATCCCGCTCTGATAAAATCGACCGGGTGCTGACCAACCGCTGGGCGGGGCTTCCCATTTTCCTGGGTATCATGTTTATCGTATATTATGTGTCAGTCACTACGGTTGGCACCCTTGTGACCGACTGGACCAACGACACGTTATTCGGGGAATGGATAGTTCCGGCAGCCAACAGAGGGCTGGAGGCTATTGGCTGCGCGGCCTGGCTGCAGGGACTGCTGGTAGACGGTATTATCAGCGGTGTCGGTGCGGTTCTCGGCTTTGTGCCCCAGATGCTGGTGCTGTTTCTATTCCTGGCATTCCTGGAGTCCTGTGGCTATATGGCCCGTGTCGCGTTCATCATGGACCGTATCTTCAGGAAATTCGGGCTTTCCGGAAAGTCCTTTATTCCGATGCTGATCGGCAGCGGCTGCGGAGTGCCGGGCATTATGGCCTCCCGAACGATCGAGAGCGACCGTGACCGTAAGATGACCATTATGACCACAACATTTATTCCCTGTGGGGCAAAGCTTCCCATTATCGCGATGATTGCAGGAGCATTCTTTGGCAATGCCGGTTGGGTGTCATGGAGCGCATACTTTGTGGGAATCGCGGCGATTGTCTGCAGCGGTATTATACTGAAAAAGACGAAAATGTTCGCAGGTGATCCGGCTCCTTTCGTCATGGAGCTTCCGGCTTACCATCTGCCTACCGTGGGCAATATCCTCCGCAGCATGTGGGAGCGCGGATGGTCCTTCATCAAGAAAGCCGGAACTATCATCCTGCTGTCAACCATCGTGCTGTGGTTCCTGATGAGCTTCGGCTGGGATTCAGCAGGGGCGTTCAGAATGCTGGAAGCTGAGGAACTGAATTACAGTATCCTGGCCTCCATCGGGAATGTGATCGCACCGATCTTCGCCCCGCTGGGCTGGACGAATCTGGGAGAAGGCTGGAAGATGGCAGTTGCTGCTGTCAGCGGCCTGATCGCCAAGGAAAACGTCGTGGCAACCTTTGGCCTTCTGTACGGATTTGCCGAGGTTGCTGAAGACGGCGCCGAAATCTGGGGAAACCTGGCTGCAAGCCTGACAACGGTTGCCGCATACGGATATCTCGTATTTAACCTGCTCTGCGCCCCCTGTTTCGCAGCGATGGGCGCCATCAAACGTGAGATGAATAACCGGAAATGGTTCTGGTTTGCCATTGGATACCAGTGTCTGCTGGCATACTGCGCAGCTCTGTGCGTATATCAGATCGGTACTGTGATTACCGTCGGAGCCAGCGCCATTAATGGTTGGTTCTTCGTAGCACTGGCAGTCCTTGCAGGCTTCCTGTATCTGCTGTTTCGTCCCTACAGAGAGAGCCAGACGCTGAACGCGAAAGTTCGCATTAAAAAAGGAGCAAAGGCCTGACCGAAGGCCTTGAAGGCCGGAAAGGAGTGAGAGCATGAATGCACCAACATTTGTCATACTGCTGGCGGTGATTGCCGTGGTAGTATTAGCGATCCGTTCCATGCATAAGGATAAGAAATCCGGAAAGACCTGCAGCGGCTGCGGAGGAGGCTGTTCGGGGTGTCACGGCTCCTGCGGTACGGCCGGGAAAAAGGAGAGATAATTCAGGGATATCAAAAAAGGGGTGTCGATACGGCATCCCTTGTTGATAAATAAATACTTTTTAAGAGGAGGAAAGAACGATGGGAAATCCATTAAAGAGCACGAAATTCTGGCTGTTCGTAGGAGGAGCAGCAGCCGGCCTTTTTGCCAGAAGCAAAACGGCGCGGAGGGCATGTGTCAATGGAATAGCCGCGGGAATGCAGATGAAGGATCAAATGGCAGCAGGCCTTCAGAATATGAAGGAAGAGGCGCAGGATATTTATGAAGATGCGAAAAGAAAAGCAGCGGGAGAAGAGGCGGCTTTGTGAAATACCTGATCATATACGACAAACCGGGCAGAATCCGGGTGCGCATGGGACAATATGCGTTTACGAGGGAACAGGGCTACGGGATTGAAAATCTGCTGAGCAGGGAAAAGGGAATCTGTTCTGTGGAAACGTCTTCAAGCAACGGTGGGATTCTGATACATTATCAGGGGGAATGCCGTCAGACGATTCTGACAATCCTGGACGGCCTCAGGCGTACAGAGCTGCAAGCAGGGAAGAAATCAGAGGAGACGAAGACAAGAGAGCTGAATCAGGGTTTTTATGGCAAGGTGGCGAGGATGGTCATTGCCCATTACGCGGTGCGTCTCTTGATACCGTCCCCGCTGCGTCTGGTTCGCGCGGTTTTCCATGCGTTAAAATTTGTCAGAAAAGGTCTCCGGGCTTTGGCGGCGGGTAAAGTGAATGTGGAGGTGCTGGACGCTGCTTCAATTCTATGCGCCTTCGCCCAGCGGTCGCCTAAGACCGCTTCTTCAATCATGCTGTTGCTTCAAATCAGTGAATGCCTGGAAGAAAATACCCGGAAAAAGACCAGAAATGCGCTGGCAGAAAGCCTGGCTGTCCATGTGGATCAGGTATGGCAGGTCACAGAAAAGGGTGATGTGAAAGTGCCTCTGTCCGCCGTGCGTCCGGGCGACCGGATCAGAGTCCAGGCAGGCAGTCTGATACCTGCGGATGGCGCCGTCCGGTCAGGAGATGCAATGGTGAATGAATCCTCTATGACTGGAGAGCCTATGGCTGTACTGCGCAGGCGAGGCCACACTGTTTATGCGGGAACAGCCGTGGAAGAGGGAAATATTGAGATAGAAGTGACGAAGCTGGCGGGAGAGAGCCGCATCCAGTCCATCGTCCACATGATTGACCAGTCGGAGATTCTAAAAGCCGGTGTTCAGGGCAAGGCGGAATGCCTGGCGGATTCTATCGTGCCATTCAGCTTTGCCACATCCCTTGCGACTCTGCTGCTGACCAGAAATCTGACGAAAGCCATGTCTGTACTGATGGTAGACTATTCCTGCGCGCTGAAGCTTTCGGTGCCGATCGCAGTGATATCGGCCATGCGGGAAGCGGCCGGCCGCAGGATACTGGTGAAGGGCGGAAAATTTCTGGAAGGCTTTGCCCAGGCGGATACAATTATTTTTGATAAGACTGGGACGCTGACATCTGCTGCCCCGAGGGTGGCCAAGGTGATAGCATTTGGCGGATACACAAAGGAAGAGGTGCTGAGGGATGCGGCCTGCCTGGAGGAACATTTTCCTCACAGTGTAGCCAGGGCGGTTGTAGAGAAGGCGGCGGAACAGAGTCTGAACCATCAGGAGGAGCACGCCAGGGTGGAGTATGTGGTAGCTCATGGTATCAGCACGATCCTGAGAGAACGGCGCGCCCAGATCGGAAGCGCCCATTTCATATTTGAGGATGAAAGAATTCCGTATACAGAAGAAGTCCGGCGTGCCGAAGATGTGGAAATGCAGGGGCTTTCCGTGATATATCTGGCCGTCGGGGGCGCTGTCGCAGGCATGATCGGCATCGAGGATCCGGTCAGGAAAGACGCGGCGGCGGTTATAGAGATACTGAGAAAAAAAGGCTTTAAGCATATTATTATGATGACCGGAGACAGTGAAGCCGCGGCCGCCCGTGTCGCCCGGGAACTGCATATTGTAGAATATCAGGCGCAGGTTCTTCCTGAGGATAAGGCGGGAATGGTCAAAAAACTGAAGGAGCAGGGCTGCAAAGTAATCATGGTAGGTGACGGCATCAACGATTCACCTGCGCTGGCGGCGGCCGACGTATCGGTTGCCATGCGGGACTCTTCGGATCTGGCCAAAGAAGTGGCGGATATCACTCTCCTGTCGGAGAAGCTGACGGATCTTCTGGCTCTCCGGGAATTGAGTGAAAAGCTTATGGGAAGAATATACAGGAATTATGGATTCATTCTGTCATTTAATACTCTTTTGATGTCTTTTGGCATTGCCGGAGCCCTCAGCCCGTCGGTCACTTCTTTGCTTCACAATCTTTCAACCATGGTGATCAGCGGGAACAGCACGCGGCTGTATTTGGAAGACAAGGAGAAAGAATCATGAAACTGACAGTGTCACAGATGAAATATATGTTGGCGTTGGGGGAACTGGACAGGGGCAGCAAGATCCGCTGTACTGACGTTGCTCGGAAGCTTCAGGTGAAGAAACCCAGCGTATGCGGAATGCTGTGCAGATTAGAACATATGGGCCTGGTTCAGCAGGACCCGTATTCGGACGTTCGGCTTACAGAAGAGGGGAGAAAGATGATGCAGGAGTGCAGGCGGTATTACGCCTGTATTTCCGGGCTGCTGTTAGAACGGCTGAAGCTGTCGGAAGAGACCGCGGAGGCGGCCGCCTATGTGCTCATGGGTAATCTTGATTCAACGGTTTTAAAAGAGCTGCTGGAACAGGCGGAAAGCCATTGATAAAACAGGCTATTCATTTGTGGGAAAATTATTTTGAAAAAAATTCAAAATTCCTCTTTACAAATGATTGAGGGTATGGTAATATAAGAATGTGGTTAGAGAACACTAACCGGGCTGCATACAAAAAATCCTTTCAAATGTTGTGATGAATGAAAAAGATCAGGAATCACGGCGACCCAAAGAAAAAACGGGGCGCGCACAGCCCCGTTTCTTCTAAGGATTTAGTTAGTATAAACTAACTAAAAAGAGGACGGGTTTCTTATTTAGGAGGCTGCATGGATCAAAAGGAAAAAGCGGCAAAACTGCAGGTGGCCAGACAATGCGCTCCTGTGCTGGCAGGGATTAAGGTTTCCAATCTCCTGATATTGAGCCGGGTGAGCCCGCTGACCGTCATGAGGATGATGGATGGGACGGGATTATCATTTGATTATCTGTACTGTGGCTGCAGCAGGAAGGTGTGGCTGGTTTACTGGCTGGAGGAACTGGAAGCGGTTCTGCAGAAGCCGGAGGTCCGGATATTTCTTCGGGAGTTCGGCTATCAGGAATTTAGCTGCAGTTCTGTCCTGATGCATCTGAAAAAACGGTATCAGGCGTATCTGAGAAATGAGGAAGGATATCCCCATGAGCTGGGAGTGCTGCTGGACTATCCGCTGGCGGATGTGAAGGGGTTCATGGAGAACAAAGGGCAGAATTACCTGTATTCCGGATACTGGAAGGTATACAGCAATGCGGAGCAGGCGAAAAAAATTTTTGCCAGATATGGGGAAGCCCGCCGGAGAGCCGTACAACTGGCGCAGGAAGGCAAAGGCTTCCGTGAAATAACTGGCAGCATCATCAAATGGAGAGAACCGGCAGCGGTAATCTAAAAAGAAAATCAGGAGGACGCTTATGAGCCAGATTATAGTTACATATTGGAGCGGCACCGGCAATACTGAAGCGATGGCGAACGCCATTGGAAAAGGCATAGAAGCAGCCGGCGGCGAAGCAAAGGTAGTGTCAATGGAAGATATTTCACCGGCTGATCTGAAGACCAGCGGCGCGTTTGCGCTGGGATGTCCCGCTATGGGGGCGGAAGAGCTGGAGGATACAATAGTAGAACCCTTCGTAAATGAGGTGGAAAAATTCGCGGCGGGAAAGCGGATCGCCCTGTTTGGTTCCTATGACTGGGGCGACGGCGAGTGGATGCGGACCTGGGCCAGCAGAATGAAGGATGCAGGGGCGGCCATCGTAGGCGATGAAGGGCTGATCTGCAACAATGAACCGGGCGACGAGGATAACGCCGCCTGTGAAAACTTAGGCAAATTACTCATATCTGTATAAATTACCCATCATTTAGGACGGGATGCTCCCATCAGACATCCCGAATCCTCCTCCAAAGAAAAGCTTCGCGCCTCCCATCGGGCGCGGAGCTTTTTCGTTATGACAGCCGGGGCACTGGAATTTTCTTGCTCTTTAGGTGAGAAAATGATATGATTAATAGCAGCCGGATATGATACCATACCGGCTGAATTTGAAAAGGTGAAGGATTGGCCGCCGTCCTGCGGCTTTCATAAGGGAGATACAATGGCGAAAAATGGCAAATGGTATGAACTGGATAATGCGGCAAAGATTGTCCCTTCTACAACACAGGGGTCGGATACCCGTGTGTTTCGTCTTTGCTGTGAGCTGAAGGAGGATGTGGATGCACAGATCCTGCAGCATGCTCTGGATAAAACGATCCGTGAATTCCCTCATTTTAACTGTATTCTGAAGAAAGGGCTGTTCTGGTATTATCTGGAGGCCAGCAATAAGAAGGCAAAGGTATGCGAAGAACATCTTCCGCCCTGCAGCGCTATCTATACAGCTGGGAAGAAAGACCTGTTATTCCGCCTGCATTATTATAAGAAGAGGATTAACCTGGAAATGTTCCATGTGCTGACGGATGGGACTGGGGCGTTTGTGTTCATGAAAAGTATCGTGATGAATTATCTGATTGAGTGCCATCAATTAGATGAAAGCATTATTCCGGAGGAACGTTCTTCTGTCAGTGAGAAGATTGGCGATGCTTTTGATCATTTTTATGAGAGCAAGAAGAATAAGAACTGGCTGAAGGAGAAGCCGCCGAAGAAAGCGTATCATCTGAAGGGTGAAAGGAATGAAAATCTGGAACTGCAGCTTCTGGAGGGCACTGTATCTGTCAGCAAGATTCTGGAGGTGGCGCATCAGTATGATGCGACTATAGCGATTTTTTCCGTGGCAGTTTATATAGAGTCTATCATCAGGGAGATGGCTGTGAGGGAGAGAAAGCTCCCGATTGTCATCACAGTCCCTGTGAATCTGAGAAATTATTTCCCATCGCATACGACCCGGAATTTTTTTGGCGTAATCAATGTGCCGTTTCAGCCCAGTCACTATGACGGGACGCTGGAAAGTATTGTGAAGGAGATGAAGCAGGCGTTCAAGGAACAGTTGTCTGAAGAGCAGATTTTCCATACGATGAATTCCTATGCGGCTTTAGAGCATAACTGGGCGGTTAAGATGGTGCCGCTGTTTTTGAAGGACCTGGGGATATCCGGCATCAATTTCCTGATGCAGCGCGGAATCACCAGCACGATTTCCAATGTGGGTAAGGTTACAATGCCGGAGGAATTGGTTCCGTATATTGAGAAGTTCAGCAGCTTTATGGCGGCAAAGACCACTCAGATCTGCATCAGCTCCTTTCAGGACGCTCTGACTTTTGGGGCAGCGACTGCTTTTAAGACCCACAGCCTTCTCATGAATTTTTTCCGCCGCCTGGTGGAGCTGGGGATACCCGTGGAATTAGCCACTACCGATTATGATGTGCAGGGAGGTGAGGAACATGCTGTACTGCAGCAAATGCCGGATACAGATCCGTGGAAATAAAAAGTGCTGTCCTCTCTGTCAGGGAGAGCTGACCGGCATACCGTCGCCGGCTGCGTTCCCTACGTTGAAGAGGGGGAGAATTTCCAGCCTGTCACTGGTGAAGATCTTTACCTTTTGCATGATAGCGCTGGAGATAGCATTCATCGCGGTCTGGTTTCTGTCCGATTTTGAATTGGCTTGGGTACCCTTTGGAATGATCGGCGCCCTGGTCGTATGGCTGGATGTGGTGTTGGGGGTATATTTCCGAAATAATATGGTGAAGAATATAACATTACAGGTATATATCGTCATGATTGCAGGATTTCTCATTGACCGGTATACGGGATTTTACGGCTGGTCGGTGCAGTGGATGATTCCCTGCTGCTTTGTGGGGCTTGTGATCGTGACAGTCTGCATCGGGAAAGGCGCTAAGGTACTGCTGGAGGAATATATTCTCTATCTGGCGGTAGATATGGTACTGGCGATGGGGCAGGCGATCTTTCTCGCGCTCCGGATGAATGCGTTCGTCTGGCCGGCGGTGATCAGCATGGCGTCTCTTTTGATTCTGGGAGTGGCGGCTCTGCTGTTCCGTTTCCGGGATCTTAAAAGTGCTTCTGAGAAACTGTTTCACATGTAACTGTTGAAAGAATCGAACACGGGGAGACGGCTGATGAAGGAGAAAGACCTGAAACCGGGACTGGCACTAAGCATCCGCGTAGGAGAGTTTGTAGAGAATTCTATAGAGAAAACAATCGTGAGCAAAAAAGAGGCGCCTGTGCTTCAGGGCGCGCCTGATAAGAATATCTGGTATAAATACCCGATACCGGAGGGCATTACCGGTGACGGCTCCGAATACTACATTTATATTAAAAGGGCGCAGTCCGACAATTTATGCGTTTTTCTGTCCGGCGGCGGAGTCGCCTGGAATGAATATACGGCTGCGCGGCCGGTCACAGGGGGAAAGGTGGCTGCCGGGCTGCCGAATTATTACTGGAATAACCTGCGCCCGTTCACTCAGATCATGAATATCAACATCGGGATTACAGAGATTGGGAACCCAAAGAATCCTTTTGACGACTGGAATTTTATTATCATCACGTATGCCACCGGGGACTTTCATTTAGGGAACAACGATTTCCCCTATGAAGGCGAGGACGGCTCGGACCAGATTCTCCATTTTCACGGGTACGGCAATTTTATTGCCGGGATGAGGGCGGGGAAACGGTTCTTCAGTAACCCGAAGAAGTTGCTCATAGCCGGAGACAGTGCCGGCGCCTTTGCGGTTCCGGCCCTGACGGGAGAGATTCTGGAGAGTTTTTATCCGGAATGTGAGGATGTGACGCTGCTGTCGGACAGCGGCCAGCTTCTGTATGACAAATGGCAGAGGACGGCGAAAAAGATCTGGAAGACAAAGGAAGAGTTCTGGAGGCCTATTAAGGGCGCGAATATCACACTGGAGTGGTACAGATGCCTGTACAGGAAGTGGGGCGACCGGCTCAAATACCTATATGCCAGCTCCGTCAGAGATTATCTTCTGAGCGCATATTATAATGATGTGGCTCACAAGACCTATAAGACGGACAGTGAGGTGCAGGAGGTCTTTTTCCACCAGCTGAACGATATGGTGCGGGAGCTAAAGAAATTGACGCCTCATTTCGGCTTTTTCTTAAATGACTGGAAGAACCTGTTTTTGATGAGAGGCGGGACTGTCCACACGGCAGTTCGGGAAAGGCAGTTTTACCATAAGACGAAATCTGGGGATATCATGGCTGACTGGCTCTTTGACGCCGTGAACGGGAGAATCCGCGATGTGGGACTGGATCTGCTGCGCTGCTGACAGGGGCTGCCCGGCCCGCCCGGGGGACAATATGGAACCGGTGGTAAATTGGCCGTATTTTCAATTTACCACCGGATTTTTTTATGTTATACTGTATGCTATGAGTACAATTGTTGATAAATTTGGAGCTTTAGTAGGTAATAAAATACAGGATCACCCCGATACGGCCCGTAAGCTTCTGGTCGCCGCCTACCGGGGAAAGCGGATACAGCTGAAGCATTTTCCGGATAAAAATCTGAGCCCGGCCCGGAACTGGATGGCGCTGCAGTCTATGGATGCGATTATCGCTCCGCTGGTCCATCCGGAAAGGTCGGCTCTGGTCAGTATTTTCATGCCCTGTGAGCTGCTCCACGTCTTTGGGATTCATCCCATGTTTGCGGAGGCCATGTCCTGCTATATTAACGGGGCGGCGGCTGAAAAAGGGTTTGTCGAATACGCCGAAGGGAAAGGGATTGCGGAGACGTACTGTTCCTATCATAAAATCTTGCTGGGGGGCGTCTTATCAGGAGTGATTCCCAAACCGCGGTTTATAGCGAACACTTCTCTGGTATGCGATGCCAATAACCTGACCTTCCGTCTGGCGGCGGAGCATTATGGAATCCCACAGTTCTATGTGGATATCCCCTATGACCGTTCCCGTGAAAGCATCGAATATGTGGCGGCACAGCTTCAGGAGTTCGCCCGTTTTTTAGAGGATCTGACAGGAGAACGGCTGGATGAACAGCGCCTGAAGGAGACAGTCGGGCGAAGCGGACGGACGATGGATCTTCTCGCCAAGAGCCAGAGGCTGAAGCGGGGGAAATACCTTCGGAATGATCTGACCAGTGAACTCTACGAGGTGTTTGGAACGCATGCGCTTCTGGGCACGCCTCAGATAGAGCAGTATGCGGGAATGCTCTGCAAGGATCTGGAGCAGTCGGAGCCGTCCAGAGGGATTAGGCTTTTGTGGATGCACACGATCCCCTATTATCAGGAACCGCTGCGGAAGCTGCTGAATTTCAGCCCCCGGTGTCAGGTGACTGCCTGTGACATGAATTTTGACGCGTTTTGCAGGATGGATCCGGAGAATCCTTTTGAAAGCATGGCCCGGAGGGTGGTCATGGATTCTTTCAACGGGTCATCCGGCCACAGGATTGACAGAAGCCTGTCCATGTGCAGGGATCAGGCGATAGACGGAGTGGTTTACTTCTGCCACTGGGGCTGCAAGCAGACTCTGGCAGCGGCGCAGAATGTGAAAAAACGATTGGAACAGGAGGGCTATCCCGTGTTGATCCTGGACGGAGACGGCTGCGACCGGGGGAATTCCAGCAATGGCCAGATGTCGACCAGGATGCAGGCTTTTGTGGAAATGCTGGAGGACAGGAAAAAAGGATGATATACTACATGTGCAAATACACGCCGGTCGAGCTGTTCGCGGGCTTTCAGGTTCCCTGCCGCAGGCTGGAGGAATTAACCGATTCCTTCGAGGCAGCAGAGAGCCTGGGGCATCCGAACATCTGCGGATATGGCAAGGCGCTGCTGGAAGCCGCGCTGGCGCCAGAGGTGGATGAGCTGATTCTGGTGAACTGCTGCGACGTGGTGCGAAGGATTTATGATATTTTGGAACAGAATAAGAAGATGGGCTTTTTATATCTTCTGGATCTGCCCCATAAGAACGGAGAGGCGGAGGAAGGGATGTTTCAGGCGCAGTTGGGCAGGCTGTTAGAGGCATATGAACAGTACAGCGGCCGTGAATTCCAGCCGGAGCTGGCCTGGGCGGCGCTGAAGGCGGCGGAGGTTTCCTCGGATGGAGGCGCACAGCCGCACCTGAGTCTGCAGGGGGCACACAGCGGCGCCCATCTGCGCGATCTGGTGCAAAAGCATTTTAATATACCGGTGTGTGACGATACCTGCAGCGGGAACCGGCAGATCGCCGCTGCGGACAAGAAGCCGGCGACTGCCCGGGAATTCATGACGGATTATGGGAAAGCCCTGTTGAATCAGATACCCTGCATGCGGATGATGAGCATTAAGAAGCGGAAGGTGCTGACAGGCGGGGCCAGAGGGATTATTTATCACACGATGAAGTTTTGTGACTATTACAGTTTTGAATATGCGAATATTAAGGACAGCCGGGAAGTGCCTCTTCTGAAGATAGAGACTGACGGGACCAGGCAGAGCAGCGGGCAGCTGTCTACCCGGCTGGATGCGTTTGCGGAGAGCCTGTCCTTGTCTGATACGGAGCGAGAGACAAAAAGGGACGAAAGATATACGGCGGGGATTGACAGTGGCTCTGCCAGCACGGATGTGGTGATACTGGATCAGGACAAGAATCTGGTGGCCTGGTCCGTGGTCCCCACGGGAGCGGGAGCGGCCGCAGGAGCGGGCAAGGCTCTGGCCGGCGCGCTGGAGAAGGCGGGGCTTACGGAAGCGGATCTCGGAAAAATAGTTTCTACTGGGTATGGCAGAGAGACGATCGGAAGGGGAGATGCATCCGTGACGGAGATTACCTGCCATGCCAGGGGTGCCCACTATCTGAATCCGGAGGCCAGGACAGTCATAGACATCGGGGGCCAGGATTCAAAGGTAATCTGTATAGACGGACAGGGAACTGTGCAGAATTTTGTTATGAACGACAAATGTGCTGCAGGGACCGGACGCTTTCTGGAAATGATGGCCCGGACCATGGAGCTCACTATGGAGGAAATGAGCGCTCTCGGCCAGAAGTGGAGAGAAGATGTGACGATTTCCAGCATGTGCACGGTGTTTGCGGAATCAGAGGTCGTTTCCCTGATCGCCCGGAATACGCCGTCCCCGGATATTATCCATGGCCTGAACAAGGCTGTGGCTGCTAAAACAGCAGCTCTGATTAAAAGGGTCGGCGGCGAAGAGGTATATATGATGACCGGCGGAGTGGCCAGGAATGAGGGAATTGTCCGGGTACTCGAAGAGAAGCTGGGAACCAGAATCTACGTATCAGAATATGCCCAGCTCTGCGGAGCCATCGGCGCGGCTTTAATTGCAATGGAATAGTAAATTATTTATTAGAAAACATACAAAGGAGTAGAAGATGAGAAACGAAAAATTCAGTTACTTTATCAGGATTATTGCCGGGGCCTATCTGTTTTATCTGGCTGTACAGCTGGTCCAGGGGATCGCAAAGGGCAACATGACAGGGGGAAGCATGATCCTGGGAATATGTGCCAGTATCCTTTTCTTCGGCGCCGGGGCTTATTTCGTGCTGGCCAGCATCCGTGGGCTGCTGAGGATGATGCGCGGCGACAATGAACAGAAGATTGAGGATGAAGCGGTGATGGAGGAAGTCCTCGAAGAGAAAGAATCCGCGGAAGATGCAGCGGAGGAAGAGAAGGCTGAGGCTGAATCCGGGGCCGTGGAAGAGGCAGAGACGGCAGGTGAAGAAACAGCAGCTGCGGAAAAAACGGTGCCTGCAGAATCAGATGCCGGTGAGACAGAAGCGGATGCTGCGGGAGAAACAGACGTGGACGAAAGCGTAAAAGAAAAGTAATGATCGAAGGAACCCCCTCATACAATAGCTAGAGGGGGTCTTCTTATGGGAAAATTCAGAAAGTCTGAGCAACTGGCATACTGGCGTTTCTTCCTGCTTCTCTTCCTGGCGGGATTTGTACTTGGAATCATATTTGTCAATCTGGTCTGGCGTTACAGGACCCAGGATATTGATACGCTCAGCCTGTTCAGCACAGGGGAAGGGGTCAGCGTACAGGTGCATACGAGCGGTTATCTGTGGTACCTCGTGCAGAAGCGGATGGGTATGCTGGGTGTTTATCATCTCGTCGGAGTTACTGTGCTGGGAACTGTCCTGGTTATCGCGGGTCTTCTCTGGATGGGGTTTCTTAGCGGCGCGCTGGCGGCAATTGCCATCCTTCAGCTCGGGCTGAAGGGGTTCGCGGTTCTTGTGGCTGCGTGTGTGCCTCAGATTTTTCTATATTTGCCGGCAGGGCTGTTTTATCTGACCAGCGTATACCAGATGTCTGAGAAAAGCCGGGGGGCAGACGGTCTGAACCGGAAATTATATAAGGGGTATCTTCTGAATTGTCTGGCGCCGCTGGCTGTGATATTCTGCGGCATTCTGCTGGAATGTTATGTGAACCCCTACATATTAAATCTGGTATTTTAAAAGTTAAAAAAAAATAAAATATTTTTTTTACAAGATGTGGTGTGTAAAAAAAGGCTCCTTCCGATATGTTGTTGTTTTTTGTCGAAAACGCCTGGGAATCCCGATTTTTCAACGAAAAATGCGTTTGCAATTTCTAAAATTTACGGTTATAATGGCTTATAAAGATTTTGAAGGGTGAATTGCTTTTATAATATCAGACAGAGGGACTAGAATATGATAAATGCAATTCAAGATTATATCAGTTATTTACATAACGTGAAGAGAACGTCACACAACACAGAGATTTCTTACGAACGGGATTTGAAAAAGGCGGCGGTATATTTTGCAGGTCAGCAGATTGGAGATTTGACTCAGATAACCGCCACTAATTTGAATTCTTACATGCTGTATCTGGAACGGGAGCATATGTCTCCCGCCACTGTTTCACGCAATATTGCGGCGATTCGGTCATTTTTCCAGTATATGGTCAGAGAACACAAGATACAGGCAGATCCTTCGGAGCAGCTTAAGCCACCGAAGGTTGAGAAGAAAGCGCCGTCGATCCTGACTGTGGAAGAAGTGGACAAGCTTCTGCGGCAGCCGGATGGGGAGACGATGAAAGGAATCCGGGACAGGGCCATGCTGGAGCTTTTGTACGCTACGGGTATACGCGTGAGCGAGCTGATTCACCTGAAAATGGGGGATGTGAATCTGCAGATGGGATATATCACCTGCACAGAGCGGGGAAAGGACCGGATTATACCCTTCGGGGAGACGGCGAAGAAGGCGTTGGAACATTATCTGGAGAAAGCCAGGGCATCCTTTCTGAAGGGAAAAACCAGTGAATATCTCTTTACGAATTGCTCCGGCACGCCCATGAGCCGTCAGGGTTTCTGGAAGGTGTTAAAGGGCTATGCGGCGGACGCGGGAATTACGGCGGATATCACGCCGCACACGCTGCGGCATTCTTTTGCCACACACCTGATCCAAAATGGAGCTGATCTGAAGAGCGTCCAGGAGATGCTTGGGCATTCTGATATTTCTACGACTCAGATGTATCTGAACATGGGGATTTACAAGATCAGGGATGTGTACACCAAGGCACATCCTAGAAAATGACCGAATGAGACGCAGACAGGAATATGAAAATGAGCTGACGCATGATGGATATTCATGCGTCAGCTCATTTTCGGCGGTTATTTATCCTTTTAAGCCTCTTGTCTGTCTGTCCATATCTTCTACGACGATGTCGTAAATTTCTCCCAGCGAAGCGCAGTATTCCAGTACCTTCCAGGGTTCGTTTGTGTGAAAATGAATCTTAATCAGCTCCTCATCCCCCACTGCCAGGAGGCAGTCGCCCTTAAAGTTCCGTGTGAAATATTCATTAATTACATCCTCGTCCAGATCCTGTCCTTCGATCAACAGCTGGGTGTCATACTTATATTCTAGCATACCGCTCCCTTCCCTTATCAGCAGAGCTCTGCGATTTCATAGATCAGCCGTTCAGACTCGTCCCATCCGAGACACGGATCTGTGATGGATTTACCATAGACATGCGTTCCGCAGCCAATCTTCTGGCAGCCCGGTTCTATATAGCTTTCGATCATCAGCCCTTTGACCAGAGATGCGATGCGCGAATCATACCTGCGGCTGTGAAGAACTTCACGGGCGATCCGCGGCTGCTGGTTATACTTCTTATTAGAATTGGAATGGTTCGTATCTACGATGGTTGCAGGGTTCTTCAGCGAGGTCTGCGCATACTTATCCAGCAGCAGCTCCAGATCCTCAAAATGGTAATTGGGAATAGCGTTCCCGTGCTTGTTGGTGGCACCGCGCAGGATCGTGTGGGCCAGAGGATTTCCGAAGGTATGCGTCTCCGCGCTTCTGTAGATAAATGTATGTCCGCTCTGGGCGGCGATCACTGAATTAATCATGACAGACAGGTCTCCGCTGGTAGGATTCTTCATGCCTACCGGAATATCAATGCCGGAAACTGTCAGCCTGTGCTGCTGGTCTTCCACCGAACGGGCTCCGATGGCCACATAGGACAGGAAATCGGACACATAACTCCAGTTGGCCGGATACAGCATTTCGTCTGCGGCGGTAAGGCCGGATTCTTCCAGCGCACGGATGTGCATTCTGCGCATGGCGACCAGGCCGGCCAGCAGATCCGGCTTCTTCTCCGGATCGGGCTGATGGACAATGCCCTTATAACCCTCTCCGGTGGTCCGCGGCTTGTTGGTGTAGATCCTGGGGATCAGAAGCAGCTTATCAGCCACCTTATCCTGTATCCTGGCGAGTCTGTTCACGTAATCACAGACAGAATCTTCATTATCAGCTGAACAGGGCCCGATGATTACCAGGAATTTATCCGATTCCCCGGTGAACACTTTACGTATTGCATCGTCACGGTCAGCTTTTATCCTGAGCGCCGAAGCGGAAAGAGGGTATTGCTCCTGGATCTCTTCCGGCGTGGGCAGCTCTTTCATAATCTGAAAGCTCATTTGCGATTGTCTCCTTTAATGTAAAATAGACGGTAAAACTACAGTTCGGGCAGGCAGATCTGTCTGCCCCACCGTCGTTATAATACTACAATTGAGAAGGTTTGTCGATAATAAAAAATAAAATCATGTTCTCCGAAGCTCATCTCATTCCTTTTGCCCGCTGTCTGTGATATTACACGGATCCTGTACCACTCACTTCTTTTTCGTATATTTTTTCCATTCTTCGGGAAAGAAAAGAAGATAGATCACTCCCATGATAAGCAGCGACAGGAAGAGCTGCAGCAGCGGTACCCCGATGGACAGACGTGACAGAAGGTTTTCAGCCAGCAGGCTGCAGCCCAGGCTGACCAGCAGGGCGCGCGCGGGTTTTATGATGTAGCAGACAGCATCGAAATGGAAAGGCGTCAGGTGATACAGGAACAGCAGGTTCAGGCAGGTGATGGATAGTTCGCTGATCAGCAGGCCCCAGAGATAGCCCAGTATGCCATACTGCGGGATGAGGATCATCACGAAGAGGATTCGGATTCCCAGACCGATAACATTTTCAATGAAACTTAAATTAGTTTTGCCCAGACCGTTCAGGATGCTGGACAAGGTTGTGTTCAGGTAAAGGAACGGGCATATAAAAGCGAGTATTTTCAGAAAAACTCCGGTATCGGTGCTGTCAAACAGCAGTGTTCCGATGGGGTCCCCGAAGCAGAAAAATACGCCGATGGAAAATATGCCCAGTATCAGACAGTAGTGAATGGTAGATTCGATGGTCCGGCTGATACTTTTCCAGTTTCCTATCGCCTGGTCTTCCGCGACGCTGGGCAGGAGCATGACGGCGATGGAATTCGTGATGGCAGATGGGAACATTATCATGGGCAGCGCCATTCCGGTCAGAACCCCGTACAGGCTCAGGGCGGCTGAGGCGGTCAGGCCGGAAGCTTCCAGCTTGCCGGGAATCAGGATTGTTTCAGTGCTGTGAAGGACTGTGACCAACACATGGTTCAAGGTCAGCGGCAGAGAGAGCAGGAGAATCTCCCGCGTGTAGGTCATGGGCTTTTCCAGGGTATGTACGGCATAGTGGTATTTGCCGAATTCCAGGTTAATGGCGATCAGTGAGAACAGGCAGGAGGCCAGCTCGCCGGCCAGCACGCCGGAGACCGCCAGCAGAGCGCCAGGCTGCGTACCCTGCTGCAGGCTGATGGAGTAAAAGAGGAACGAGACCCCCACCCGGACTACCTGCTCCAGAAGCTGTGAGAGGGAAGGGATTCCCGTCTTTTTCCGCGCATAATAATAAGCACTGATGCAGGAATGAATACAGGAAAATGGCAGCGAAAAGGATAGCAGCTTCAGCAGAGGTACACACCGTGTTTCGTGGAGGATGGCGGCGCCCAGAAATCCGGAGAACCGATGGAGTAGGAAAGCGGCTGCGATGGAGAGGGTCAGAGAGATTATCAGGCCGGTGATCAGAGTGTCAAAGGCGGCTTTTTTATCTCCTTTTGCGAATTTTGCTGAGATGGAACGGGAAAGCACCGAATGGATGCCGACGGCACAGAGGGCCAGGCACAGCGTGTACAGCGGAGAGGCCAGCTGATAAATTCCAATCTGTTCCGCACCAATTGTTCTCGAAAGGAATATTCTATAAAAAAAGCCTATAATCCGGCTCAGAAAGCCTGCGGCTGTCAGAATCAGTGCACCCCTCAAAAACCCTTTTTTCGTGTTGGACATATAACTGCTCCCAAAAAGTCCTTTACCCCTAATTTATGAAAAGATTAGGCTTGACAGAACTGTTAGGCGGTGATATTCTAAGGATGAACAAAAATCCGAGTAATTTAGTCGGAATTATTATTGAGAAGGTGGAACGGATATGAAGCTGTCTACAAAGGGAAGGTATGGGCTTCGGGCGTTGATTGACCTGGCTGTGCATGAAAAAGAGGACACAGTTTCCATCCAGAGCATATCGGAACGCCAGGGCATCTCAGAGAGCTATCTGGAGCAGCTGGTGAGGCTTCTGAAGAAGGCTGGACTGGTTGTCAGCGTGCGGGGAGCCGGAGGAGGCTACCGCCTGGCTAAGCCGGCGGATACCATATCGGTAGGAGATATTCTGCGCGCTCTCGAAGGCGATCTGAAAGCGGTTGCATGTTCGGCTTACCAGGAAGAGCAGGGCTGCGAAGGAGCAGACTGCTGTGTGACCAAGTTTGTCTGGAAGAAAATCAATGATGCGATCACCCACACGGTGGATTCCATCATGCTGGGTGAATTGGTCGGAGAAAGCAGGAGGCTTTTGGAAAAGAATGGCGGGGAGCCAGTCCAGAGATGTAAGAATTAAAGAAAAGAGGAGATAAAACCTATGATTTATTTAGATAATGCGGCTACAACAAAGACCGCTCCGGAAGTGGTAGATGCAATGCTTCCTTATTTTTCAGAGCTGTATGGCAATCCGTCCAGCATCTATACGATTGCCGGCAAAAGTAAGGAAGCCATAACAGCCAGCAGGGAGACAATTGCCGGAGTGCTGGGTGCGAAACCGGAAGAGATCTATTTCACAGCAGGCGGAAGTGAAGCGGATAACTGGGCGCTGAAGGCAGCCTTTGAGGCATATAAGGGCAAGGGCAACCACATCATTACTACGAAGATTGAGCACCACGCGATCCTTCATACCTGCGAATATCTGGAGAAGGAGAGGGGCGCACGGATCACTTATCTGGACGTTGATGAGGACGGGGTAGTGAAGCTGGATCAGCTTGAGAATGCCATTACGCCGGAGACTATCCTCATATCTGTGATGTTTGCCAACAATGAAATTGGCACGATCCAGCCCATCAAAGAGATCGGCATGATTGCCAGGGAGCATGGAATTCTGTTCCATACGGATGCGGTTCAGGCTTTTGGCCAGGTACCGATTCCGGTGGATGAATACGATATCGACATGCTCAGCTCCAGCGGGCATAAGATCAACGGCCCGAAGGGAATTGGCTTTCTGTATATCCGGAAAGGGGTGAAGATCCGGTCCTTCGTCCATGGGGGCGCCCAGGAGAGAAAGCGGCGGGCCGGCACCGAGAATGTTCCGGGAATCGTGGGCTACGGTGTGGCTGCCAGACGCGCGGCGGAGACCATGAGAGAACGGACACAGAAGGAGATCCAGCTCAGGGATTATATGATCCAGAGAATCAATGCCGAAGTCCCCAACTGCAAATTAAATGGACATCCGTCCAGGCGTCTGCCGAACAACGTGAATTTCAGCTTTGAATTTGTCGAGGGAGAATCCCTTCTGATCATGCTGGATATGGAAGGCATCTGTGCATCCAGTGGGTCGGCCTGTACTTCAGGATCTCTGGACCCGTCCCATGTGCTGCTGGCCATCGGCCTGCCTCATGAAATCGCCCATGGTTCTCTGCGGTTGACGCTCTCGGATGAAACTACGAAGGAAGATATCGATTTTACCGTTGATAAGATTAAGGAAATTGTGAAGAAGCTTCGCGCCATGTCACCGTTGTATGAAGATTTTGTGGCGGGAAAGACGAAATCCATGATACAGTGAGAAAATAATCTGAAGTTCAGAATGGAGGAATATAGAATGTACAGCGAAAAAGTGATGGACCATTTTCAGAATCCCAGGAATGTGGGCGAGATCGATAATGCCAGCGGTGTTGGAACTGTGGGCAATGCAAAATGCGGAGATATCATGAGAATGTACCTGGATATCGATGATAACGGCATTATACGGGACTGCAAGTTCAAGACCTTCGGATGCGGCGCCGCGGTGGCTACCAGCAGCATGGCTACAGAACTGGTCAAGGGAAAGACAATCCAGGAAGCTCTGGAAGTGACCAACAAAGCAGTGATGGAAGCTCTGGACGGACTGCCGCCGGTGAAGGTGCACTGTTCTCTGCTGGCAGAAGAGGCGATTCATGCGGCTCTCTGGGATTATGCCGAAAAGCATCATATTAAAATAGAAGGGCTGCAGAAGCCTAAGTCGGACATCAGCGAGGGAGAAGAAGAGGAAGAATATTAAAATGGCACGGGAAACAGTGGTCGTTGGAATGTCAGGGGGCGTGGATTCCTCGGTGGCCGCCTGGCTGCTTCAGAAGCAGGGATACCGGGTGATCGGGGTGACCATGCAGATCTGGCAGGAGGAGGATGAATTTACTCAGGAGGCTGAGGGCGGGTGCTGCGGACTGTCTGCGGTGGAAGACGCCAGGCGAGTGGCGCAGGTTCTGCAGATCCCATATTATGTGATGAATTTCAAGCGTGAGTTCAAAGAAAGAGTGATTGACTATTTCACAGAGGAATATCTTCATGGGAGGACGCCGAATCCATGCATTGCCTGTAACCGCTACGTGAAATGGGAGGCTTTGCTGCAGAGAAGCATTGAGATCGGCGCCGATTATATCGCGACCGGACACTACGCGCGGATTGAGCGGCTGTCCAACGGCCGCTATGCCATACGCAATTCGGTGACGGCTGAAAAGGACCAGACGTATGCGCTGTACAGCCTGACTCAGGAGCAGCTGGCCCGCACGCTGATGCCGGTAGGGGATTACACAAAACCCCAGATCCGGGAGATGGCGGAGAAGGCCGGACTTCCGGTAGCGGACAAGCATGACAGCCAGGAGATCTGTTTTGTGCCGGATAAAGATTATGCAGCATTCATAGAGAAAAATGCCGGCAGGAAGATGCCGGAAGGGAATTTTGTCAACAGTGAAGGCGAGATTCTCGGGCGCCACAGGGGGATTACCCATTATACGGTGGGACAGCGCAGAGGTCTGGGGCTGCCCATGGGCCGCCGGGTGTTTGTGCGGGAAATCCGTCCGGAGACAAACGAGGTAGTCATCGGTGAAGGGGATGAAGTCTTTTCCGGGACGCTGAAGGCGAATCATATCTCCTTTATGGCAGTCCCCGAAATGGATATCGGTGAAGAGGGCCACTTTGTGACGAAGATCCGCTATGGACACAGAGGCGCCGGATGCCGGGTGAAAAGGACAGGACCTGATGAAATTCAATGCACATTTGACGAGCCGGTCAGAGCGGTGACGCCCGGACAGGCAGTCGTATTTTATAAGGACGGCTGCGTGGCCGGAGGAGGTACAATTTTATGATATCAGATTGCCATATGCATACTTGCTTTTCTGATGACAGCAATACGCCGGTGGAGGCTATGGCAGAGCAGGCCATCAGCCTGGGAATGAAGCGAATCTGCATCACAGACCACTACGACATGGATTTTCCGGACGGCGAGTTCACGCTGGACACGGCCGCTTACTTGAGGAAGCTGGAAGAGGTCAGGGAAAAGTACAGCGATAGGCTGGATCTATGTGTGGGTGTGGAGTTGGGGCTTCAGCCACATTTGAAGGAAGAGATCAGCAGGTATCTGAACGAATTTTCCTTTGATTTTGTGATCGGATCAGTTCATCTGGTGGACGGGGTAGACCCCGATGACCGGGATGAGATTAAAAGGACGGATGAAGAGATGTACCGGGAGTATTTCCGGTTCACATTGGAGTGCGTAAGGAATATACGTGGCTTTCAAAGTTTGGGCCATATGGATTATGTGGTGAGGTACGGCTATCAGAAAGAAAGAGATTATTCCTATTATAAATATGCGGACATCATAGACGAGATTCTCCGGGAATTGATCCAAAGGGATATCGCTCTGGAAATGAATACCGGAGGTTTCAAATACGGCCTGGGCTTTCCCAATCCCCACCCGGATATCCTGAAGCGTTACCGGGAACTGGGAGGCACGATGGTGACCGCAGGTTCAGACGCTCACAGGCCGGAGCAGATAGGGTATCAATTCCAGACGTTGAAGCAGATTGTGTCTGACGCCGGGTTTGACTGTCTCACGGTATTTAACGGAAGAAAACCGGAGTTTATAAAAATATAATGGAAAAGCCGGCGTTTTTTGGAAATAAGGGCTTGAATTTTCAAAGATAATTAGGTAGAATATAGTGCAGGTTGAAACTAAATCAATTTTAAACACTTTTAGGAGGAATTAAAATCATGGCAGTAAGAGTAGCGATCAATGGTTTTGGACGTATCGGGCGTCTGGCTTTCAGACAGATGTTTGGTGCAGAAGGTTATGAAGTAGTTGCAATTAACGATTTAACATCTCCGAAGATGTTAGCTCATTTGTTAAAATATGATTCATCTCAGGGCAAATATGCTCTGGCAGACACAGTTACCTCTGATGAAGAAGCAGGCACCATCACTGTAGACGGACAGACAATCAGAATCTACAAAGAGGCTGATGCCGCGAACCTTCCCTGGGGAGAACTGAAAGTTGACGTTGTTCTGGAGTGTACCGGTTTCTACACCTCCAAGGCTAAAGCAGAGGCTCATATCAAAGCGGGCGCAAGAAAAGTTGTTATCTCCGCTCCGGCCGGCAATGATCTTCCGACCATCGTTTACAATGTAAACCATGAAGAATTGAAGGCTACCGATACTGTTATTTCCGCAGCTTCCTGCACTACCAACTGCCTGGCTCCTATGGCAAAGGCCTTGAACGAGCTGGCTCCGATCAAATCCGGTATCATGGTAACGATCCATGCTTACACCGGCGACCAGATGACTCTGGACGGACCGCAGAGAAAAGGCGATCTGAGAAGATCCCGTGCAGCAGCTGTTAATATCGTTCCGAACAGCACCGGCGCTGCCAAGGCAATCGGCCTGGTTATTCCGGAACTGAATGGAAAGCTGATCGGAGCTGCACAGCGTGTGCCGACCCCGACCGGTTCCACCACCATCCTGACCGCAGTTGTTGAAGGAACTGTGACGGTTGCCGACATCAATGCCAAGATGAAAGCTTCCGCTACCGAATCCTATGGATATAATGAGGACGAGATCGTTTCTTCCGATATCATTGGAATGAGATATGGTTCTCTGTTTGATGCTACTCAGACAATGGTTCTGCCGCTGGACAACGGAACCACAGAGGTTCAGGTTGTTTCCTGGTATGACAATGAGAATTCCTATACCAGCCAGATGGTTCGTACGATCAAATACTTCTCTGAGTTACAGTAAATAGTTTCATTGATTCAGAACCCAAGGGGTCCGGTCTGTTTGGACCGGGCCCTTTTAATGCTAATTCTATTCAGGAGGAAATGAATATGCTGAACAAAAAATCCGTGGATGATATTAATGTAAAAGGAAAAAGAGTCCTGGTACGCTGTGACTTCAATGTTCCTTTAAAGGATGGAAAAATTACTGATGAGAACCGTCTGGTGGCCGCTCTGCCTACCATCAAGAAGCTTGTCAATGACGGCGGCAGGGTGATTCTCTGCTCCCACCTGGGCAAGCCGAAGGGAGAGCCGAAGCCGGAGCTGTCTCTGGCGCCGGTGGCCGTTCGTTTAAGCGAACTGCTGGGACAGGAAGTGAAATTTGCCGCTGATCCGGAAGTGGTCGGCCCCAACGCAAAGGCCGCTGTAGAGGCCATGAAGGACGGGGATATTGTGCTTCTGGAGAATACCCGTTACCGCGCAGAGGAGACCAAGAACGGAGAAGCCTTTTCCAAAGACCTGGCTTCCCTGTGTGATGTCTTTGTAAATGACGCGTTTGGAACCGCGCACCGTGCGCACTGCTCCAACGTAGGCGTTACCCAGTTCGTGGACACCGCCGCTGTGGGCTATCTGATGGAGAAAGAGATTGCGTTCCTGGGCAATGCTGTGGAGAATCCGGTTCGTCCCTTTGTGGCAATTCTGGGCGGCGCCAAGGTTGCGGACAAGCTGAATGTGATTTCTAATCTGCTGGAAAAATGTGATACGCTGATCATCGGGGGCGGTATGGCATATACCTTCCTGAAGGCTCAGGGTAAGGAGATCGGAAAATCTCTCGTAGATGACAGCAAGATAGATTATTGCAGAGAAATGATGGAAAAGGCTGAAAAGCTGGGCAAAAGGCTTCTGCTTCCTGTAGATACCACTATCGCAGCTGATTTCCCGAACCCCATCGATGCCCCTATTGAGGTTAAGGTAGTGTCCGTGGATGATATCCCGTCTGATATGGAGGGTATGGATATCGGGAATAAGACCGCAGAATTGTTCGCAGAAGCGGTAAAGAGCGCTAAGACTGTCGTATGGAACGGCCCCATGGGCGTGTTCGAGAACCCGACCCTGGCAGCCGGAACCATCGCGGTGGCAAAGGCTCTTGCAGAGACAGAGGCAACTACGATCATCGGCGGCGGCGATTCTGCAGCGGCGGTGAACCAGCTGGGCTTTGGTGACAAGATGAGCCACATCTCCACCGGCGGCGGCGCATCGCTGGAATTCCTGGAAGGCAAAGAGCTTCCGGGCGTGGCAGCGGCTAACGATAAATGACCGAAAGCAACTTAGCGATTGGCAAGCCGGAGGCGCAGCCAGAGCTTAGTGCGAGGCCGTTTCTGAACCTTAGCGAGTCGTAGACGAGCTTAGTTGAAGAAACATCCGAAAGCAATTTAGCGATTGGCAAGCCGGAGGCGCAGCTATTAATTTATGAAAAGAGGATAAGAACATGGCAAGAAGAAAAATTGTTGCAGGAAACTGGAAAATGAATATGACCCCCAGTGAGGCTGTCGCACTTGTTGAGACGCTGAAACCGCTGGTTCAGAGTGATGAAGTGGATGTGGTATTTGGAGTGCCGGCGATCGATATTGTTCCGGTTGTTGAAGCCTGCAAAGGAACGAATATTGAAGTTGCTGCAGAGAATATGTATTTTGAGGAAAAAGGCGCTTATACCGGCGAAATCGCTCCGGCGATGCTGGTTGACGCAGGCGTTAAGTATGTTATTCTGGGCCATTCTGAGAGAAGGGATTACTTCCATGAGACCAGTGAGGATGTGAACAAGAAAGTCCTCAAAGCATTTGAGCACGGCCTGACCCCGATCATGTGCTGCGGAGAATCTTTGGAGCAGAGAGAGCAGGGCATTACTATGGACTGGATTCGCCAGCAGGTAAAGGTCGGCTTCCAGAACGTAACAGCTGACCAGGCAAAGACCGCTGTCATCGCTTATGAGCCGATCTGGGCAATCGGTACCGGAAGGACTGCCACCAGCGAGCAGGCAGAGGAAGTATGCAAAGGGATCCGTGAATGCATTGCTGAGATCTACGATACAGATACGGCGGAGGCAATCCGCATCCAGTACGGCGGTTCGGTAAACGCGGGCAATGCGGCTGAATTGTTTGCGATGGCAGATATCGACGGCGGCCTGGTGGGCGGAGCGTCACTGAAGCCAGATTTTGGGAAGATCGTTAACTACAAATAAGAAAAATCTGGCGGCCGGAAAGGCAGCCATGAAAGCTAAGGCACGGGATGAAGGTCCCGTGCCCTTTTATGGAGTAGAGGATACATTTATTATACAGGTGGCTGCAACAGGCAGAGAACCCCTGATGCGGGGTAAATCTGCTTTTGACGGCCCGGTGTACCATAATAGCACGTAAAAAAGTGTATCTAAACATGTATATAATAAGAAGAAAGTACATTCAAAAAGCAAAAAATGCGCTCCATTTTTTGCTTTGCAAAGGCTTATTATATGCAAATATTTAAATATATAACAGGAATGTTACAGAGCGGAATCGCCCGCTGAGGGGGTAAAAAAATGGAAAACCCGCATTTTGGCTGTTTGATAGCGGTCAGAACTGGAAATTTACTGATAACAGGCTGGTAAAAAAATAGAAGAAAAAATGTGATAGGTTATTAAGATAATATAAAGCTTTTCTTAAAATGTTTATGTTATGATACTCAGGTATCATCGCGGTAACTGGTGTGGGCATTGAGCCGGCGGCACAAATAAGGGGTGTGCTGCCGCAGAAGGGGATGACTCCGCTGGTCACATCAAAAAGGAGAGTAAGGGAGTATGAGTAACGAACAATTTGAAGAAGGGCTGGAAAAACAGCTGGAAAACATGCTGGGTTTTTCACCCGGCACGGAGGCGGGCAATCCGTCTCAGGCAACTTCAGTAAGCAGCCAGGCTGGGGAGCAGGTGCCGCCGGAGGAGGGAAAGCAACAGAAGAAGCCGGGTAAGAAGAAGAAAAAGGGCAGGCGAATCGCACTTATGATTCTGCTGCCGGTGGCCGTGCTGCTCTGGGTATACCTGGTCTTTGCTTATCAGTACCAGGACAAGTTTTTCAGAGGCACGATTATTAATGGAGTGGATTGCGGCGGCATGACAGTCTCACAGGTGGAGGACCGGTTAGAGAAGCTGACAGAGGATTACAGCCTCGCAATCACGTTCCGGGACGGGAAGACAGAGAAGCTCCAGGGAGATGAGATCGGTTATTCCTATGTCTCTGACGGAAGCGTGCAGGAGATCAAAGACCGCCAGGTGCCAATCTTCTGGATCACAGGATATTTTACCCAAAGTGTCAATGAGGCGACTGCAGGCGCCTCCTATGATGCGGCCAGGCTGGAGAAAGCAGTTTTTAGCATTGATGAGATTCAGGAAACTCAGATGACTGCTCCACAGGATGCATATGTGGCATGGCAGGAGGACGGCTTTGCAGTTGTACCGGAGGTTGCCGGGAACCGGCTGGACCGGGAGAAGCTGCTTCAGGCGGTACGGGAGGCAGTGGCTGCGGGAGAGACGAAGCTGGACGTGGAAGAACTGGGGATATATGAAGAACCTTCGATCAAGCAGGATGCCGAGGAACTTGTGCAGCAGGCGGAGGAACTGAACCGGCTGGTTTCCAGCAGCATCACTTATACGCTGCCATCAGGCAATCAGGTGCTGGACGGAAGCGTCCTGAAAGGCTGGCTGGTCCAGGATGAGCAGGGCAGATACCGAAAAGATGAAGAGGTGTGGAATCAGAACATCCGGCAGTATGTGGCCGATATGGCGGCCGCTGTGGACACGCTGCATAAAGACATGACATTCCATGCTACCGGAATTGACCCGGTGACTGTGCCCAATGAAGTATTCGGCTGGCAGATAGATCAGGAAGCGGAGATCGCCCAACTGACGTCAGAGCTGCAGAACAGCGTTGTGACGGTCCGGGAACCGGTCTACGCGAGCCGGGCTGTTGCCGCTGAAAATAACGGAATCGGCACTACATATGTGGAAATTGACCTGAGCCGGCAGCACATGTGGGTCTATGAGAACGGCCAGCTGTGGATGGAGACGGATATCGTGTCCGGGAAGATGACCCACGACCGGTACACGCCGCCGGGCGTCTTTCAATTATATAATAAGGAGAGGGAGAGATGGCTCCGCGGGCCGAAGAAGGAAGACGGCAGCTATGAGTGGAATGCGTTTGTGAATTACTGGATGCCGTTTAATGAAGCCATCGGCATGCACGATGCCTCCTGGCAATATGATTTCGGAGGAACATACTATGTCTATGGAGGTTCCCGCGGCTGTATCAATATGCCGTCTGATCAGGCGGCGAAGCTATATGATTGGATTACTGTAGGTATACCGGTCATTACATATTATTCGGAAGATATAGAATTTATCGATTAAAGGGTGTGCAAAACCGGAAGCATTCAGGCCTGTGAGAAACAGGCGGTAATACTTCCGGTTTTTGTTTCGTGAAATTATCACAGAAGTTTCCTTTAAAATGCATAAAACAACAGCGCTTTACCGAAAATGGAAATATAGCCCTGAAAATTAGAAAAGAATGGAACGATTAGTTCTTGACTACGGAAGGTTTTATGTTAAAATAAATGTGTGCGCCCAAAAAGGTTGCACTTATCTATTGTATGTGAGTATTACCCGGAACATTCCGGGAATACTTTACTAATTAACTAATTCTTATATTTAGGAGGAAAGAGTAGCATGGCAAACAAATGGGTCTATTTGTTTACAGAAGGAAATGCAAGCATGCGTGAGCTTCTCGGCGGCAAGGGTGCGAACCTGGCTGAGATGACTAACTTAGGGTTACCGGTACCGCAGGGCTTTACCATCACGACGGAGGCTTGTACCCAGTATTATGAAGATGGCAGAATGATCAATGATGAAATCATGGGCCAGATCATGGAATACATCGGCAAAATGGAAGAGATCACCGGCAAGAAGTTCGGTGACAAAGAGAATCCGCTGCTGGTATCCGTACGTTCCGGAGCGAGAGCATCCATGCCTGGTATGATGGATACTATCCTGAACCTGGGACTGAACGAGGACGTTGTAGAGGTTCTTTCCAAGAAATCCGGCAATCCCCGTTGGGCCTGGGACTGCTATAGAAGATTTATCCAGATGTTCTCCGACGTTGTTATGGAAGTCGGCAAAAAATATTTTGAAGAGCTGATCGATAAGATGAAAGCTGAAAAGGGAGTTACACAGGACGTTGACCTGACCGCCGACGATCTGAAAGAGCTGGCCCGTCAGTTTAAGGAAGAATATAAAGGCAAGATCGGTTCTGATTTCCCGAATGATCCGAAGGAGCAGCTGATGGAAGCGATCAAAGCTGTATTCCGTTCCTGGGACAACCCGCGTGCGAATGTATATCGCCGTGATAATGATATTCCGTACTCCTGGGGTACTGCCGTTAACGTTCAGATGATGGCATTCGGCAACATGGGCGAGACATCCGGTACCGGTGTTGCATTTACCCGTAATCCTGCAACCGGCGATAAGAAGCTGATGGGTGAGTTCCTGATGAACGCCCAGGGTGAAGACGTTGTTGCCGGCGTTCGTACTCCGCAGCCGATCGCACAGCTTCATGAGACCATGCCGGAAGTTTACGATCAGTTCGTGAAGATCTGCGATACTCTGGAAGATCATTACAGAGATATGCAGGATATGGAATTTACTATTGAAGATAAGAAGCTGTACATGCTGCAGACCCGTAATGGTAAGAGAACTGCCAAAGCTGCTCTGAAGATTGCCTGTGACCTGGTAGACGAAGGCATGATCACTGAGGAAAAAGCTGTCAGCATGATTGATCCCCGTAACCTGGATTCCCTGCTGCATCCGCAGTTTGACGCTGACGCAGTTAAAAAGGCTGCCCCGATTGCAAAAGCTCTGGCTGCTGCTCCCGGCGCTGCCTGCGGCAAGATCGTCTTTACCGCTGATGATGCCAAAGAGTGGGCTGCAAGAGGCGAGAAGGTAGTTTTGGTCCGCCTGGAGACCTCTCCGGAAGATATCGAAGGCATGAAAGCATCCCAGGGTATCCTGACTGTACGTGGAGGAATGACCTCTCACGCAGCCGTTGTTGCCCGTGGAATGGGCGCCTGCTGTGTATCCGGATGTTCTGCAATCATCATGGACGAGGCTAATAAGAAGTTCACTCTCGCTGGAAAAGAGTATCATGAGGGAGATATCATTTCCTTCGACGGTACCACCGGCAACATCTATGACGGTGCTATCCCGACCGTAGACGCTGTAATCGCCGGCGAATTCGAAAGAATTATGGGCTGGGCTGACAAATATAGAACCATGAAGGTCAGAACTAACGCGGATACTCCTGCTGACGCTAAGAAGGCCCGCGAGCTGGGCGCGGAAGGAATCGGTCTGTGCCGTACAGAGCATATGTTCTTTGAAGGCGACAGAATTGATGCTTTCCGTGAGATGATCTGCTCTGAAACTGTAGAAGAGAGAGAAGCTGCACTGGACAAGATCCTTCCGGAACAGCAGGGAGACTTTGAGAAGCTGTATGAAGCTCTGGAAGGCTGCCCGGTTACCATCCGTTTCCTGGATCCGCCGCTTCATGAGTTTGTTCCGACCGATGAAGAAGATATCAAGAAACTGGCAGAGTCCCAGGGCAAGAGCGTTGAGCAGATCAAAGCGATCATCAACGGACTGCATGAGTTTAACCCGATGATGGGTCATCGTGGATGCCGTCTGGCAGTTACTTATCCGGAAATTGCCAAGATGCAGACCAAGGCTGTTATCCGTGCTGCTATCAATGTTAAGAAAGCTCATCCGGATTGGAACATCGAGCCGGAAATCATGATCCCGCTGATCGGAGATATCAAAGAGCTGAAATATGTGAAGAAATTCGTAGTTGAGACCGCTGACGCCGAAATCGCAGCAGCAGGTTCCGACATGAAATACGAAGTAGGTACCATGATCGAGATCCCGAGAGCAGCCCTGACTGCCGATGAGATCGCAAAAGAAGCTGAGTTCTTCTGCTTTGGTACCAACGACCTGACTCAGATGACTTTCGGCTTCTCCCGTGACGATGCAGGCAAGTTCCTGGATGCGTACTATGACGCCAAGATCTTCGAGAACGATCCGTTTGCCAAGCTGGATCAGACCGGCGTCGGCAAGCTGATGGAAATGGCAGTAGAACTGGGCAAAAAGACCCGTCCGTCACTCCATTGTGGAATCTGCGGCGAGCACGGCGGAGATCCGAGCTCTGTAGAATACTGCAACAAACTGGGACTGGATTATGTATCCTGCTCACCGTTCCGTGTACCGATCGCAAGACTGGCAGCGGCACAGGCAGCAATTTCTCAGAAGAATGCATAAATAGAACTGTTACGATGCAAAGGCGATTATCCTGCCGCTGCAAAAATCAGTATCCATTAAAGAAATAGAAATCAGACCTTTGGCTTAACCGCCAAGGGTCTTTTTTTATCCGCATAGTACCTGAAAAGCCTTGAAAAACAAGGAAAACCTGTGTATAAAACTGGAATTTGATACACATCAAAAAACGAAACTGTAGACAATCATGAGGATAGCGTTTTTTGCAGATGTACGCTAAAGACGCTTACATCGTGACAAACTTGTTACGATGCAAAGGCGATTATTCTGCCGCTGCAAAAATCAGACCTTTGGCCTAACCGCCAAGGGTCTTTTTTTCACGTAGCACTCATGAAGACTTGAAAAACAAGGAGAATTATGTATAAAATTGGAATTATATTCAAAAAGTATACTGTAAAAGATCATGAGAAGAGTATTTTTTGGGATGGACGCTATAAACGATTGGTTTATAGCAGCAATAAATAGAGCATTTATTTTTGAACGCATGTTATCTAGTAATTACTAAAAGGTAGATTTTAATATTACCAGATTATGTAAGTCTCTTTTGTAAAATACTATATGGTAGCAGTATTCGAATGAGAGTATAATATACTTGTAAATTTTTGGTGAAAAGGATGCCATTGCATAAAGTGTGAAATAAAAAAGAAGCGTATAGGAAAAATCCTTTTAGATCAAATTAATTAAGTTATTAGACGTTCTTTTGATAGTTAAGAAGGTAATAAGGTCATATAATAAGGGTTTCTAATCTGGAAGTTACAAGGTTAAGCGTGACGGATAAAGTGCCTAAATTTATAAAATGGTTAATGAATGTTCAGAAGGATATTGAAGCAAATAAAACTATAGTTGTTAATATGCAATAGGTTAAAATTCGAGTTTTATACAATTATAAAACAGCGTTATATGCCACTTTAATTGAAAAATGGTGGGAGCTGTAGTTATATATGGTGCGAAAGGCAAGTGAACATGAAATGTCAGGGAGATTCGCACTGAAAGATGGTAGGAAAATATGCGACTTTGGTGTTTACTTATACAAATAAATGGTGTAATATGTAAAATATACAGATAATTATTGGAGACTTTGCATGATTTTTGAATGCGATATTGTGCATGTTTGCCGTCGCTCCCGTTTGGGAGCGTGGATTGAAATACATCATAATAAGGTGTATCAATCTTTCTCTGGTTCGTCGCTCCCGTTTGGGAGCGTGGATTGAAATGCCACCTATAGTAGATTCCAAAGCTAAATATCCCGTCGCTCCCGTTTGGGAGCGTGGATTGAAATAAATTAAAGATAGCTGTAACTACAGAAGACCATGTCGCTCCCGTTTGGGAGCGTGGATTGAAATTTGATTAACACCCTTAGATATTATTTTGAAAAAGGTCGCTCCCGTTTGGGAGCGTGGATTGAAATGTATCCGCTCCTATTATAGTCACCCGTGGGATTGTCGCTCCCGTTTGGGAGCGTGGATTGAAATGATGAATTTCAAAGTGAAACTAACCACTACTGTTCGTCGCTCCCGTTTGGGAGCGTGGATTGAAATACTACAACCTAAAAATTATAAAGGTGCAACAAACGTCGCTCCCGTTTGGGAGCGTGGATTGAAATACCGCTTGTTCAGCGCTAGTTGCTTTTGCAAGCGCGTCGCTCCCGTTTGGGAGCGTGGATTGAAATTTCATATGTGTATTCCTCCCTTCGGGAAATCCAAGTCGCTCCCGTTTGGGAGCGTGGATTGAAATCAGTGGGCGTGGATTCGGGAGACAGTGATTTCAGGTCGCTCCCGTTTGGGAGCGTGGATTGAAATATGGAAAGCAAGTGGAAGCCGTCAGTCATTGTGAGTCGCTCCCGTTTGGGAGCGTGGATTGAAATCGCGCGGATACAATACTGGTGGATTGGATCGGAGGTCGCTCCCGTTTGGGAGCGTGGATTGAAATACTTAACATCTCTCGGCTTAAGCGATTCTGCTTTGTCGCTCCCGGTTGGGAGCGTGGATTGAAATAGGCTATTGTTATTTTTAAAATCGGAACTAAACGTCGCTCCCGTTTGGGAGCGTGGATTGAAATTGAGAATCCGCACCGTTTGAAAAACTTTTAGAAGTCGCTCCCGTTTGGGAGCGTGGATTGAAATGCACTGTTCGCATTAGTAATTGCAATGTTAGCCGTCGCTCCCGTTTGGGAGCGTGGATTGAAATAGGATTAGCAGATAAGATCAAAGATGCAATACGCCGTCGCTCCCGTTTGGGAGCGTGGATTGAAATCGTCCAGGGGACAATTGACTATTACACAAAATCGTCGCTCCCGTTTGGGAGCGTGGATTGAAATTCTGCCCATATCTCAATTTCCTGCAGCCCGTCCACCGTCGCTCCCGTTTGGGAGCGTGGATTGAAATCGCCAGATTATCCGCCAATTCTCCGGACTTGTTCAGTCGCTCCCGTTTGGGAGCGTGGATTGAAATTACCTGCTCAGATTTTGGATAGGGCTTCCATGCGGTCGCTCCCGTTTGGGAGCGTGGATTGAAATTCTGTGCTGGATATAAGTTGCTATTAAGAGATTTAGTCGCTCCCGTTTGGGAGCGTGGATTGAAATGCCACATAAGGTTTTGAAAATCCAGTTGTTACGTCGCTCCCGTTTGGGAGCGTGGATTGAAATATCTGTCTGCCCGCTCTGGCCGGCATACTGTGCGGTCGCTCCCGTTTGGGAGCGTGGATTGAAATCGTCCGTACTGGTCATACGTACCGTCCCATACAAGTCGCTCCCGTTTGGGAGCGTGGATTGAAATATTGACACGGCCCTGGATCATTACGGTTACAACGTCGCTCCCGTTTGGGAGCGTGGATTGAAATTCAAACATGGGCATGGAAGAGACGCTCCGGGGTGTTGTCGCTCCCGTTTGGGAGCGTGGATTGAAATATCCGGTCACTTTCCCGGCCACCGTGGGAACGTCCGTCGCTCCCGTTTGGGAGCGTGGATTGAAATTGATACCATTCCCTGCGGCTCTGCTGTTCCTTAGCCGTCGCTCCCGTTTGGGAGCGTGGATTGAAATAAATGACACATATAATGCTAATCAGTTTATGAAGTAAGCGTGAATTAATTTATCGTTACCCGGAGCGTCATTTCTTCCGGTGTCGTGATCCGTTTAGAAATGTGTTTTGATATGGCCTGATTAGTAAGAATAGCTGTCTTGTTTAATGCCAACTGTATTTGAGGTGTAATTGCGATAATGTGATAGGATATTAATCTATATATTCTATCTGCGTTGCCTATAAAATGTTATGTGAGATCGCGCTGCAAATCGATGCAGAGGAGGATAATATGGAATATCTAGCGCATGTCGAATCCGATAGAAAGCAGAAATTAATAGACCATTTAATTGGATCAGCAGAAATTGCGGGTAAATTTGCTCAGACATTTAATGCTTATGAGTGGGGTTATTGCTGTGGATTGTTACATGATATTGGTAAATATTCAAATGAATTTCAAAGGAAACTTTTAGGTGAAGATATTCGTGTGGATCATTCTACAGCTGGAGCTCAATTGTGCTGGAATAGGAAAGGGCTGTATTCGTTTCTGAGTTATTGTATTGCTGGTCATCATGCAGGTCTTCCTGATACTGGGGAATGTGCGGATACAGGTAATGCCAGTTCTTTAATGGGAAGACTGAAGAAAACAGTCACGGACTATTCAGCGTTTCAACAAGAAGTAACTGTCCCAGAGTTGAATAATTTTCCTTTTGCGTTGCAGGATATTAAAAATCGTGATTTTACCTTTAGCTTTTTTATTCGGATGCTATATTCATGTTTGGTGGACGCTGATTTTTTGAATACAGAATTTTTTATGAAAGATGGCTGTGTAAAAAGGGAACCTGGATGCTCCATGGAGCAGTTACTTAAACGACTGAAAACCGGCATTTCCGGATGGCTGGAAAATACAGATTTAAGTACGGTTAATGGCAGAAGAACGGAGATTTTAAAGGGGTGTATGGCGAAAGGCAGAGAAAAAAGAGGGCTGTTTCGTTTAACTGTCCCAACAGGCGGAGGCAAGACAGTTGCATCTTTGGCTTTTGCCTTAAATCATGCGGTGGAAAACAAGTTAGACCGTATTATATACGTAATACCGTACACGAGCATAATAGAACAAAACGCGGAGGTATTCAGTGGATTTCTGGGAAAAGAAAATGTTCTGGAAGATCATTGTAATGTAGATTATGAATGTGATGAAGAATTAAAGCCGATGCAATTAGCTGCAGAGAATTGGGACAAACCTGTGGTTGTTACGACAAATGTGCAGTTTTTTGAATCGTTGTTTGGCAGCAGGTCTTCAAAATGCAGAAAACTACATAACATCGTTAATAGCGTGATTATCTTTGATGAAGCTCAGATGCTGCCTAATGATTATCTCAAGCCCTGTATTGCGGCTATGGAGGAGCTTATAAAGCGATATCGCGCAAGTATTGTTCTTTGCACAGCTACGCAGCCTGCGTTGGAGCCGTTTTTTTCAAAAGACCTGCAGGCAGTCGAACTGTGTCCTAATATAGAGAGCCAATTTGAATTTTTTAAGCGGGTTACACTGAGAAATATGGGGCGGATTTCAGAGGCGGAATTAATTAACAGCCTGGGGCAAGAAAAACAGGCTCTTTGTATTGTTAATACGAAAAAAAGGGCCCAGAGTATTTATCAAAAGATTCGGGGAGAAGGAATTTATCATCTGTCAACCTGTATGTATCCTGAACACAGGAGGAGAGTGCTGAAACGGATACGCAGCCGGTTAAAGAGCGGGTTAAAATGTATTGTTATTTCTACCAGCCTTGTAGAAGCCGGCGTGGATCTGGATTTTGAAGTCGTCTATAGACAATTAGCTGGAAGTGATTCTATCATTCAGGCAGCGGGCAGATGTAACAGGGAAGGCAAACGGGCTTGTGACGATAGTTTTACATATATTTTTCAATTAGATGAAAAAGAGTTTATGCCGGGGCAGAGACAGCAGATGGCAGTTGCTGAAATGCTCATTGACCAGGAAAAGGATCTGACTTCGCTGGAAAATATTAACCGGTATTTTGAGATGCTGTACCATTACAGGTCAGAGAGCCTTGATAAAAAAGGTATTATTGGCCGATTTAGGAAAAACAGATATTCGTTTGCTGAGACCGGAAAGGATTTTAGACTGATTGAGAATAATACTGAGACGATATTCATTAATCAGGAAAAGCAAGCAGATGAGATCTTAAGAAAAATTGAACATATGGGTATTTCCAAACGTCTCATGCGAGAGGCAGGAAAATATTGTGTGAGCGTTTATGAGAATGATTTTCAAAAACTGTATGCGGCAGGCATGCTAGAAGTGATTTCAGAAGAGCTAAAGGGAAGCTTTTGGGTTTTAAAAGACAAAGCTCAGTATTCTGAAGAAATGGGGCTGATTATGGATGTTGAATATGGAAGGGCAGTATTGCTGTAGAGTCTTTCCTTAGATATGCGGGGAAATGTCAGTCACCAGAAAGCAAGTCTGCTTAGGACGGAAAAATGAATCAGTGTGCGGAAGGAGGAAAGCAGTGGCGGTAGGTGTTAAAGTAAGGGTCTGGGGTGATTATGCGTTGTTTTCCAGGCCGGAGATGAAGGTAGAACGCTGTTCCTATGATGTGATGACACCATCAGCGGCCCGCGGAATATTGGAAGCGGTATATTGGCATCCAGGAATGAAATGGGTGATCGACCGGATTTATGTGGTGAAACCGATTCAGTTTACCAGTATCAGAAGAAATGAGGTAAAGAGCAAGATCTCTGCAAATAATGTGCTTTCCGCATATAACGGTGCATTAAAACCTTTGTATATCAGCAGCAAGGCTGAAATTGTGCAGCGTGCTTCACTGCTTCTGTGTGATGTGGAATATGTGATAGAAGCACATTTTGAGATGACGGAACAAGCGAATGAGACAGACAATCCAGGTAAATTTAAGGATATCATCATGCGCCGTCTCCGCAGAGGTGAATGCTATCATACCCCTTATTTTGGCTGCAGAGAATTTCCGGTGAACTTTTGCCTGTGTGAGGAGGATGCAATTGTTACCGCTTATGATGGGGTGGAAGAAAAAGATCTGGGTTATATGCTTTTTGACATGGACTATTCTGACCGGGCAAATATACAGCCAATGTTTTTCAGAGCTGTGATGAAAAACGGTGTTTTAGATCTGCGGGATTGCGAGGTGATTCGATGATTCTACAGGCATTGGTAGAGCATTATGAAACGCTGGCTGAGGCAGGCAAGGTTTCAAGAAAGGGCTGGTGCCATGCGAAGGTTTCCTATGCCTTAAATATTTCACTGGAAGGAGAATTAAAGGCAGTTGTTCCGCTGCTGAAGAGTGAAGAGCGGGGAAAAAAGACAGTGTGGCTGCCAACACTGATGGAGGTTCCACAAATGGTGGCACGTTCTTCAGGTGTTTCAGCCAATTTTTTGTGCGACAATTCAAAATACTTTTTGGGAATAGACCGGGAGGGATGCAGCCCGCGTACCAGGGATTGTTTTGAAGCAGCCAAAGAAAAACATCTGAAAATATTACAGGAAACAAGTTGTCCTGTGGCCAATGCAGTAAAATTATTTTTTGAGAAATGGAAGCCGGAACTGGCTTCTGATCATGTGGCCTTGCAGGATTTGTTAGATGAAATAACAGAGGGGGGCAATCTGATCTTCGAGGTAGGGCTTGAGTATCCACAAAGTAACGATGAAGTCAGGAAGGCCTGGGAAGGGGCAAGCAGCTCAGATGTGCCTGAGCAATGCGGGATCTGCCTGGTGACGGGGCGGAAAGAAGAAATTTCAAGAATTCACGGCACCATTAAAGGTGTGCCGGGGGCGCAGTCCAGCGGGGCGGCATTGGTTTCATTTAATGCCGCATCCTTTGAATCCTATGGGAAGGAGCAAAGCTTCAACGCTCCTGTAGGCAAATATGCAGCTTTTGCATATACAACCGCTTTAAATTATCTGCTTACACAGAAGCAGTACGTTTTTCAGCTGGGGGATACGACAGTTGTGTTTTGGGCAGAGGATGGCGAAGAAGCGTATCAGGATATTTTTAACCTTTCGATTGAACCAATCCAGGATAATCAGGAAACGCTTAAGGGATTTTTTAAAAATCTGGCAGAGAATCGCCCGATTGATGTGGGAGATATCATTCTGAATCCGGAACAGACATTTTATATATTAGGACTGGCTCCAAATGCGGCGCGGCTGTCAGTACGATTTTTCTATCAGGATAGTTTTGGACATATTTTAACGAATATAAAGAAGCACTATGACCGCATGCGGATGGTAAAACCATCCTGGGAAACCAGGGAATACCTTGGGATTGGAAGGATGGTATTTGAGACGGTAAACCAAAAATCAAAAGATAAAACGCCAATTCCAAACATGGCTGCGATGACATTAAAATCAATGATCTCAGATAGCAGGTATCCGGAAAGCCTTTACAGCAATCTGATGATAAGAATTCGGGCGGAGCAAGGCAGAATTACCTGGGGGAGAGCGGCGATTATTAAAGCATTTTTAATTAAAAATCGTTCTATAGAGAAAGGAGAGACTCTTATGGGATTGGATGAGGAACGGGAAGATAAAGCATATATATTAGGCAGGTTGTTTTCTGTGATGGAAGCAATTCAGGAAGCAGCGAATCCTGGGATCAATTCTACGATACATGACCGCTATTTTAATTCTGCAAGCGCTACGCCGGCGGCGGTTTTCCCTATTTTAATCAGGCTGATGAACAGTCACATGAAAAAAATTGCCAGAGACAAAGCCGGTGCCAAAATCAATTTAGAAAAGCAGGTAATAAAATTGATGGGGCAGATAGAGGCGTTTCCCAAGAGGCTGACGCTTGATGAACAGGGAATGTTTGATTTGGGATATTATCATCAGACAGAGAAAAGATACACAAAAAAGGAGGAAAAATAAATGAAAGAGGCTATAAAAAACAGATATGAATTTGTGATACTTTTTGATGTGGAGAATGGAAACCCAAATGGTGATCCGGATGCTGGAAATATGCCCAGAATTGATCCTGAAAGCGGTTTTGGCCTTGTAACAGACGTTTGCTTAAAACGTAAAATCAGAAATTACGTGGAAACGGTAAAGGAAGATGAAGAAGGCTATCGCATTTATATAAGAGAGGATGTCCCGCTGAACCGAAGTGACAGTGAGGCCTTTAAATATTTAGGCGTTGATGAAAAATCTGTTAAGGAACTGAAAAAGAAAGATCCCGGAGCAGATGAAAAGATAAGGGATTTTATGTGCAGTAACTTTTATGATATCAGGACATTTGGCGCTGTGATGACGACCTTCGTAAAGGCGGCATTAAACTGTGGTCAGGTAAGAGGGCCCGTGCAGTTAGGTTTTGCCAGAAGTATTGATCCAATTATCAGTCAGGAAGTGACGATTACGAGAGTCGCAATAACAACGGAAAAGGACGCTGAAAATAAGAGTACGGAAATGGGCAGAAAGAATATCGTGCCCTATGCGGTGTATCGTGCAGAAGGGTATGTTTCAGCCAATTTAGCCAGAAAGGTAACAGGATTTTCGGAAGATGACCTGGAGCTTCTATGGCAGGCTATTATTAACATGTTTGAAAATGACCATTCGGCGGCGCGCGGAAAAATGGCAGTCCGGGAATTGATTGTTTTTAAACACAGTAAGGAATTGGGTGACTGTCCTGCCTATAAATTATTTGAGTCTGTTGAGGTCACAAGAAAAGAAGGTATTCAGTACGCAAGAAAATATGAGGATTATACAGTTAGCATACATGAAGACAGGATACCGGATACAGTAGAGATGATGCGGAAAATATAATGGAATATAACGAAGATGATTATCTGATGATATCAGGTATCCAGCATTTTAAGTTTTGCAGGAGGCAATGGGCACTCATCCATATAGAACAACAGTGGGACGACAATATACATACCGTTACTGGAGAATTAATGCATAAAAAAGTGCATGATCCTGATGTAAGGGAAAAACGTAAGGATGTAATTATTTCCAGGGCCATGCCGGTTTCGTCCAGAAATCTCGGGATAAGCGGTGAGTGTGATGTGGTAGAATTTCATAAATGTGAAGAAGGCATAAAGCTATACGGGCATAGAGGCTGCTACCGTGTATATCCTGTTGAGTATAAAAAGGGAAGTCCGAAGATAACAGAGGAAGATATTCTTCAGCTGGCGGCACAGACCATGTGCCTGGAAGAAATGTTTTCCACATTTGTTGGAGAAGGCGCGATTTTCTATGGTGAGACACGCCGGAGAGAAGTTATCGCTGTCACTGAGGAACTGAGAAAACAGGTAAAGGATATGTTTGCGGAGATGCATCAGTATTATGAAAGACAATATACTCCACGGGTTAAATATACAAAAGCCTGTAATTCCTGTTCGCTGAAAAATATATGCCTTCCCAAACTGGGAAGAGCCGTTTCAGTAGAAGATTATATTGATAAAATGTTAAAGGATAGCTGAGGAGATATGTGGGTTATTTGACATGGGCTGCTGATTGGGGCAGCCCTGTTAGGAGATAAGATGAGAAAATTGCTGAACACGTTATATGTGACTTCTGAAGATAGTTATCTGGCACTAGATGGTGAAAACGTAGTTGTTCTAGATAAAGAAAAAGAGATCGGAAGACTTCCCTTGCATAATCTGGAAGGGATTGTCTCGTTTGGATATAGAGGAACTAGTCCGGCATTGATGGGTGCTTGTGCGGATCGCAATATTTCTTTATGTTATTTAACTCCTCAGGGTAAATTTCTCGCGAGAGTAACGGGAAAAGTGCGAGGGAATGTTGTTTTGAGGGATCAGCAGCATAAAATCTGCAGTGATAAAGAGAAAAGTATGGCAATAGCCCGGAATTGTATTCTCGGGAAAGTCTATAATGCCCGTTGGGTGTTAGAGCGTGCTCTGCGGGATCACAGTATGCAGATTGATGTGGAAGCGGTGAGACGTGCTTCCTGCAAATTAAAGCATTCTATTGAATTGATTCGGTCCAGTGAATCTAAAGACCAGTTAAGAGGGTATGAGGGAGAAGCAGCCAGTGTGTATTTTGGAGTGTTTGATGAATTAATTCTGCAGCAGAAAAAGGAATTTATTTTTAAAGGAAGAAATAAAAGGCCGCCCATTGACAACACAAATGCATTGCTTTCGTTTATCTATACGCTATTAACAAATATGATGGCTTCGGCTTTAGAAACGGCAGGCTTAGACCCATATGTTGGATATCTGCATACACAACGGCCTGGAAGAGCCTCGTTAGCCTTGGATATGATAGAGGAGCTGAGAGCGGTGCTGGCAGACCGTTTTGTTTTATCTCTCATTAATAAAAAAATGATCAGTGGAAAGCAATTCCAGAAAAAAGAAAATGGCGCTATAATCATGGGAGATGAACTGCGGAAGATTGTGATTACTGAATGGCAGAATAAGAAGAAAGAAACATTGACGCATCCTTATCTAAATGAAAAGGTCGAGTGGGGAATGGTGCCTTATGTTCAGGCATTGCTGTTAAGCCGATATCTCCGCGGAGACCTGGATGGATATCCTGTATTTTTGTGGAAATGAGGTGAAAGCAGATGTTAGTGCTGATTACGTACGATGTAAATACAGAAACAGCTGCCGGAAGAACACGATTGAGAAAAGTAGCCAAGCAATGTGTAAATTATGGGAGAAGGGTACAGAATTCAGTGTTTGAATGCCTTTTAGATCAGGCGCAGAGCCTGTTATTAAAAGAGAAATTGTCAGAGATTATTGATAATGAAGTAGACAGCCTTAGGTTTTATTACCTGGGTAATAACTATGAAACTAAAGTTGAGCACATAGGAATTGAAAGGGGGATCAGAGCAGATCAGACCTTAATACTATAGTGCGAACCCCAAGCAAACATAAAAAACCTGATAGATTCGCACCTGAAAAAATGCACAAAATTTCTGATTACCCAAGAAAAAAGAAATGATTAAAACAGGAATAAATGTTCATAATTGTAGCTTTTGGCAATTTTTTTCAGATATTTAAGAAAATATTATTGAAATTTGCAGAAGTCGCCCCTGTTGGGGCGTGGATTGAAATATCAATTATTACATACTTCACATAGTCGACAGTATCGAAGTCGCCCCTGTTGGGGCGTGGATTGAAATAGCATTAATAGACATATTGTAACACCAAAAGTCGAAGTCGCCCCTGTTGGGGCGTGGATTGAAATTAAGTTGGTGAACCGTGTCCGGGTAAGGAATGTACGAAGTCGCCCCTGTTGGGGCGTGGATTGAAATAAGGTAACAGATCCATGATCGTGCGCGTATGGGGGAAGTCGCCCCTGTTGGGGCGTGGATTGAAATTGGATGATACTGCTTTGAACTGTATGACCACTTCAGAAGTCGCCCCTGTTGGGGCGTGGATTGAAATTCATCCTGTGTGGGCCTCGTGTCGCCGCCTGTAGGAAGTCGCCCCTGTTGGGGCGTGGATTGAAATTAATTCAGGACGGGTATGTCCATTATGCCTATCGAGAAGTCGCCCCTGTTGGGGCGTGGATTGAAATCTTTCAGCGTAGCACCAGAAACAATCCGTTTATCGAAGTCGCCCCTGTTGGGGCGTGGATTGAAATTACATCGCATGTGATTACAGGAGCGACAGCAACGAAGTCGCCCCTGTTGGGGCGTGGATTGAAATGTCATCGGTGGTATGAATCTTTGTTTCCGGCTCAGAAGTCGCCCCTGTTGGGGCGTGGATTGAAATACTGTATTCTGCCGGATTGTGTGGTGTACGGCGTAGAAGTCGCCCCTGTTGGGGCGTGGATTGAAATCCATACTTTATATCAACCCTTCCGGGAGATATCTCGAAGTCGCCCCTGTTGGGGCGTGGATTGAAATTTAACACAGCAATACAGTCAGCGGAAGAATATAGAAGTCGCCCCTGTTGGGGCGTGGATTGAAATGTCTGCCGAGTACCCAGCCGCCTTACTGGATACTGAAGTCGCCCCTGTTGGGGCGTGGATTGAAATCTGATGGGTGATCACGGCAGAAGTCCTCAACAGTGAAGTCGCCCCTGTTGGGGCGTGGATTGAAATACTATAACCGACACCTCTTGAGTATCCACCATGCAGAAGTCGCCCCTGTTGGGGCGTGGATTGAAATACCGTATTCCATGCTTACTGATATAATGCGGTTCGGAAGTCGCCCCTGTTGGGGCGTGGATTGAAATATACTCTTTTTGGTGATGAACGCCATAACGGTGAGAAGTCGCCCCTGTTGGGGCGTGGATTGAAATAAAAGATGCAAGCTTGGGGGGATCGCTTGTTTTTGAAGTCGCCCCTGTTGGGGCGTGGATTGAAATTGCCGCATTCACAACAATCTGTATATCCGTGTCTCGAAGTCGCCCCTGTTGGGGCGTGGATTGAAATCGTGAAGTACCAGTACGGATCAGACGCATTTTTGAAGTCGCCCCTGTTGGGGCGTGGATTGAAATCGCGGGGAGTCGGTGTGTGACGCTGACTTCCCGGAAGTCGCCCCTGTTGGGGCGTGGATTGAAATTCCGTTATGTCATACATGCTCCCGTCATTCAGCACGAAGTCGCCCCTGTTGGGGCGTGGATTGAAATTGGAAGTGCTATACAGCACAGCCGGCCGGATAGGCGAAGTCGCCCCTGTTGGGGCGTGGATTGAAATCGATGAGCAAACGCTATGGATCAAGTATAGCTCTCGAAGTCGCCCCTGTTGGGGCATGGATTGAAATATAAGTATTTATAATATCGCGAAGTGCACGTTCGGAAGTCGCCCCTGTTGGGGCGTGGATTGAAATTTCGTAAATGATCCGTGCTCGTTTCCGGAGGGTTGGAAGTCGCCCCTGTTGGGGCGTGGATTGAAATTGTCAAGCGGGTGTCTGTATCCGCCGCTTCCTGGAAGTCGCCCCTGTTGGGGCGTGGATTGAAATCACCCTGATACGGGCTGAAAAACCCGATCAGGCGAAGTCGCCCCTGTTGGGGCGTGGATTGAAATATGAAGAAGCCCTTAATTTGGCTACTAAAATGGGGAAGTCGCCCCTGTTGGGGCGTGGATTGAAATCTTTCCGGACTTGTAAACATCTGCCCATGCCTGGAAGTCGCCCCTGTTGGGGGGCGTGGATTGAAATACCAATGCAGAAGGCGAGAAACTGACGCAGGGAGTCGAAGTCGCCCCGTTGGGGCGTGGGTTGAAATTATAATTTCCAGCACGATAAAAGCCGGATTCTGGAGAAGTCGCCTCTGTTGGGGCATGGATTGAAATTCTGTCCTGCTTATCATAATCTGCAGTCACCTGCGAAGTCGCCCCTGGTGGGACATGGATTGTAATATTTTCCTTACATGAAGTTCAAAAGAAGAATCACCTAAGTGTTTGAAGTGTTAACAGATTACCTGATTACAAAAATACTATGCACAATATAAATCCCCCGCATCTTGAAGTGTTATGAGCTATATGATAATATAAAATATAAATAATCTAATATAACCGCATAATTTCTCTGACATAATTGATTTTTTCCTCACTTCCAACTGAAAGTTATTCCGTCTGGGACAGGCGGGATTTATATATATAATGAATATTCAGGGAGGAGATCGTGATGAAATTCAATGTTAACAGTCCGATTCTGTTCGTCATGGTAGGCATTTTGATTTTGGTTGTGCTTGCTCAGTCGGTATTTTTTCTGGTCCGCGCCTTGAGGCGTGCTAAAGAAATCGGAATGGAGAAAACGGTAATCAAAAAAACAATCTCATCGTCGGCAGTTTTTACAATAGCTCCCGCTATTGCAATTCTCGTCGGCGTCATTACCTTGTCAAAGAGCCTTGGTGTGGCCCTTCCCTGGCTGCGCCTTTCGATCATCGGCTCGCTCACCTATGAAACGGTCGCCGCTGGAACAGCTTTGCAGGAGCTGGGTCTGGGGCTGGGCACGCAGGTTGCGAATCCTTCTGATTACGTGACTGTAGTGTTTGTCATGACCACCGGTATCATCATCGGCCTTCTTCTCGTTCCGCTGATTACGAAAAAGATCCAGGGCGGGATGATGAAGATTGAAAAGATAGACAAAAAATGGGGCGAGATTTTTACAAACGCCATGTTTCTTGGGATGATATCTGCATTTCTCGGATACGTTTTCTGTGATGTGACAAATGTGTTCCACGGCGATACGTCGGGACTCATTCCCGTTTGTGTGATGATTTTTTCAGCGATCGTGATGGCCTGCTGTGGTATACTGTCGAAGACTCTGAAGCAGCGCTGGATCACAGACTATGCCCTGCCGTTCAGCCTGGTCTGCGGCATGCTGTCCGCAATACCGCTGACAGCCTGGTTAGGATAAGGAGGTATGGAGATGAGTGGTAAAAAAGAACTAACCTATCTGGAAAGCGTACACAGGGACGGGCGGGCCTGGGGCTTGCTTCTGTTTTTTCTGATTCTCTTTTTCCCCTTTGGAGTGGCAATCATCTTCCAGGCCTGGCCAAATTGGGGAGCGCTGGCCAGAGGAACCCTGGCAATTCTGCCCATGTACTGGGCGGTGGGAATCGTGGAAATATTTACATATGTGCCGATGCTGGGGGCGGGCGGGGCCTATCTTTCCTTTGTGACTGGCAATATTTCCAATCTCAAGCTGCCCTGCGCACTGGATGCCATGGAGCGTGCGGGAGTGAAGGCAAATACGGAAGAAGGGGAGATCATTTCTACAATCTCTATCGCTGTGTCCAGTATAGTCACCACGGTGATCATTGTTATCGGAGTCATCCTGATCATCCCGTTGACGCCGGTTCTTTCCTCCGAGACGCTCAGTGTTGCCTTTGCACAGCTTCTGCCGGCGCTGTTCGGGGGGCTGGCTGTCGTATTCGTATCAAAAAATCTTAAACTGGCGATCTTCCCGATGATATTGATGCTCGTGCTGTTTATTTTTGTTCCTGCGCTGAATGCGAGTACGGTGGGGATCATGGTTCCCGTCGGCGTACTGTTCACTCTTGCGGTTGCCAGGATCATGTACAAAAAAGGAATGCTTTCCTAAAGGGGGGAAATTATGTGGTATATAATCATTGCTGTGATAGCGGTTATCGTCCTGTTTTTGGCGGTGGTCCTGATCCGCACTTTGAATTTTAAGCCTAAAAAAAATGTGGAAGTTTTTGAAAATGAAGAGGTGTTTGACCGGGAAAAAGCAGTGGAAAACCTTCAGAAGCTGGTGCGGTGCAAGACAGTGTCCTGCTATGAAAGGGCGCAGGAGGATGAAGCTGAATTTGAAAAGCTGATTTCTCTTCTGCCGGAGCTGTATCCCCATGTGGCGGAAAACTGTCCGATGACCAGGATGGAAGACCGGGGACTGCTCTTTCAATGGGCGGGAAAAGCGCACGAAGCGCCGTCTGTGATGATGGCCCATTATGATGTGGTGCCGGTGCATGAAGAAGACTGGGTGAAGCCTCCTTTTGAGGGAATTCTGGAAGACGGAGTCTTATGGGGAAGGGGCGCTCTTGACACGAAAGTAACCTTTAACGCCGTGCTGACAGCGGCGGATCATCTGATTGCACAGGGTTATGTGCCGGAGCAGGATATCTATTTCGCATTTTCAGGCGGTGAGGAGGTTAACGGGCCGGGGGCTGTACATATTGTGGAGTTCTTTGAACAGAATGGCATTCGGCCTGCGCTTGTGGTCGATGAGGGCGGGGCCGTTGTGAAAGATGTGTTCCCAGGGGTATCAGCTCCCTGCGGCCTGATCGGCATTGCTGAAAAAGGACTGATGGATGTGGAATATAAAGCAAAATCCAATGGCGGCCACGCTTCCGCGCCGAAGCCCCACACTCCGGTGGGTATTCTGTCGGAGGTTTGCTGCAGAATAGAGAACCACCCGTTCAAATCCCATATCACCAAACCGGTGGCGGAGATGTTTGATACACTGGGACGTCATTCTTCTTTCCTTTACAGGATAATCTTTTCCAACCTTTGGTGTTTTTCAGGCGTGCTGGATTCGCTGTGCAAAAAAAGCGGCGGAGAGCTGAATGCTCTGATGCGCACTACCGTTGCCTTTACCAGGATGAGCGGCAGCAAGACCTCCAATGTGATACCGCCGGAAGCAGCCATGGTGTCTAATATCCGGCTGAATCCGGAAGACACCATGGACAGTGCACTGGAATATATCCGGAATGCTGCCGGCCATCCGGAGGTTGAGATCACGAAGATCCAGGGGATGAATCCAAGTCCTGTTTCCGAGACAAATTGCCCGGCATGGGATAAGGTGGCCAGGGCTGTGGTTTCAACCTGGAAAGGCGCGCTGGTGTCGCCGTATCTGATGGTTCAGTGTTCAGACAGCCGTCATTATGGAAAGATTTCGGATCATGTATACAGGTTTTCAGCCATGGATCTGACTTCGGAGGAACGGGGCACGATTCACGGCAATAACGAGCGCATCCGGGTGGAGACGGCACAGCGGGCCGTAGAATTCTATATCCGTCTGATGAAACAGTGCTGAAGAAGGCAGCAGCGTTGCGAGAGTGTCGGTAACGGCTTGCGCTGGCCGGGGAAATCCGCTATACTGGTATCATATAACAGAATCTGGAGGAAAGACCTTTGAGCTATGATTATCTGATAGTCGGGGCAGGCCTGTTCGGCGCCGTATTTGCCCATGAGGCTGTCAAAAGAGGAAAAAAATGCCTGGTGATTGATAAAAGAGATCATGTGGCAGGTAATATCTACTGTGAGGAAATCGAAGGGATTAATGTCCACAAATATGGGGCGCATATTTTCCACACCTCGGATAAGGAGATATGGAATTATGTCAGTCAGTTTGCTGAGTTTAATAACTATATTAACTCCCCCATCGCTGTATACAGGGACGAGCTTTATAATCTGCCGTTCAATATGAATACCTTCAGCAAGATGTGGAAGATCCGCACGCCTCAGGAGGCGAAGGACATAATTGCCGGGCAGATCGCCAGCCTGAATATTCAAAATCCGCAGAATCTGGAGGAGCAGGCTCTTTCCCTGGCGGGGAAGGACGTATATGAGAAGCTGATCAAGGGTTATACGGAAAAGCAATGGGGCAGGGACTGCAGGGAGCTTCCCGCTTTTATCATTAAACGTTTGCCGTTCCGTTTTACCTATGACAACAATTATTTTAATGACCGTTTTCAGGGAATCCCTATGGGCGGCTATACAAAAATTGTGGAAAAACTTCTGGAGGGCAGCGAAGTGCTGACCGGAACCGATTACTTCCAGTTTCGGGAAGGCCATCAGGGTATCGCCGCGAAGACAGTATTTACCGGCATGATCGATGAATATTTCGGTTACCGGCTGGGAGCGCTGGAGTACCGGAGCGTCCGTTTTGAGACAGAGGTTCTGGACTGTGATAATTACCAGGGCAACGCGGTGGTCAACTATACCGAACGTGAGGTCCCATACACGCGGATCATCGAGCACAAGCATTTTGAATTTGGCAAACAGGAAAAGACAGTGATTTCACGGGAATATTCTTCTGAGTGGAAGGTGGGGATGGAACCCTACTATCCAGTAAATGATGAGAAAAATACAAAGCTGTATGAGAAATACAGGGAGCTGGCCGGCAAGGAAGAGAAGGTCATTTTCGGCGGGCGGCTGGGACAGTACAGATATTATGATATGGATAAGGTGATAGCGGCAGCCCTGGAAGCTGTGAATGCCGAATTTAGAGTGTAAACGTTCTGATGAGAAACAGAGGAGGGCGATGGCATGAAGGTGCTGATGCTCTCCTTTTTATTGCACAGGAAAGGTTTCAGTGGTTCTGAGCGTGGAAAAAATAATACGGCTTGCAGATCGTTTCATGGATTTTGGAGGGAAAAATTATGGACAGAGAGGTGAGGCTGCCGCTTCATATTGCGTTGCCAGGCATGGATGTGCTGCTGACAGAGGAGTTTTTCTTAGGTATGGAAGACCGCCCGCCGGTACGCCACAGCCATTCATGCTTTGAACTCATTTGCGTTGAAGAGAGAGCCGGTGTCCGGTTTCTTCTGATACCGCCGCTCACGGTACATCTGGCAGAGGATGTCAGAAGAGGAGATATAGTGAGTATAAAATCCATACTGATTACATTTTCCGGACCGGAATCAGATGAAATGGGAGATATCTGCGGCGTACTGCGTGAACTGAAAGAACCGGTGGAGATCCAGGATAGCTTTGGAGGCTCTGAAAGGCTCTGCGGCCTCATGACTGCGCTGAATGACAGCCGGCCCGGTCAGAAGGAAAAGCTGGAGGCGGAGCTGAGGCTTTTGCTTGTAAATCTTTCCCGAGAACTGTATGGGGACAGGCGTGCTGCCGCAGAACTGCCACATACGCTGGATGAAGAAAGAACCGGGCTGCTGGAGGAATACTTTCATTTTCATTTCATGGATTCCCAGTGCAGCAAGAGCCAGCTGGCTGCGTACATCGGAGTCAGCGAACGGCAGCTGTCGAGGATTCTTGAAGAGCAGTACCACAGTAACTTCTCTTCGATTCTCCAACAGGTGAGAATGAGCTTCGCCCAGGCTTTGATAGAGAACGGTGAGACTTCCGCGGAGATGATCGCCGCTGCTGCCGGTTATCCATCGGCAGCGGCCTTCAAAAGGGCGTATAAAAATGTCTGCGGCCGCAACTTCCAGACCGTGCTGCAAAACAGGACATGACGCCGCAAAAGTTGTCCTGTGCACGCTATTGCGGGAGCTGTGAGCCTGTGCTATCCTGAAGGCAACAGAATCAATCAGGGAAAGGCAGGCAGATAAAATATGGGAAAAGACCTGTTTACTATGGAAGGGAAAACCGTGGTTTTTACCGGAGGCTGCGGCAGCCTGGGGCGTGTTATGGTAAAAGCTTTGCTGGAGTACGGGGCCGCCGTGGCGGTGTTGGGCAGACGGGACAGGCTGGATGAGTCTTATGAGGAATACCGCAGGAATGGAAGACTTTCGGTGATCCCAACGGATCTGAGCAAATCAGAAGACACCAGAGAGGGATTCCGAAAAGCGGAAGAACAGTTTGGGAGTCTGGATGTGCTGGTGAACTGTGCGGCATATGGCGGCGGAGCCGGCGGAAAAAGCTGTGAATACAGGCTGGACAGGATAACTGATGAGATATGGGAGGAAGGAGTGGACGGCACGCTGAATATAACATTTCGCTGTACAAGGGAGATTCTTCCGTATTTTGACAGGCAGGGCGGTGGAAATATTGTCAATATCGCATCGATGTATGGGATGATCGCTCCGGATTTTGCGGTCTATGGCAGCGATATCCCCTGGAATCCGCCCACCTACGGCGCGGGAAAGGCCGGCGTCCTGCAGTTCACCCGTTATTGTGCGTCCGCTCTGGCCCGGCGGAACATTCGCGTGAACAGTATAACCCCGGGGCCGTTCCCGAACATCTCGCTGGATACAGACCAGGAATTTATCAGGCGTCTGAGCGGAAAAACCATGATGAACCGTACCGGAAAGCCTGAAGAGCTTAACGGTGCGCTGCTGTTGCTGTGTTCTGAGGCGTCTTCCTTTATGACGGGTACTAATATCATAGTCGACGGAGGGATGACGCAGTGGTGAGAGCTTAACGAATTTAATTGCAACTTCACCCTGCAGATGATATGCTAAAGAAGCAGGGACAATAGTATATCTGGGTTTGCCTGATAACTGACAGCATGTCCAGCCGGATGGCGAGTCGCCGTCTGGTAAAGAAAAAGAAGCCATAAGACTTTCAGATGCTCCGAGGTACTTCAGCACACTAGCGTGTGCAGGCGGCTGCGCCTGTGTACATCTGCGCATCTTACAGAATCACCTTATTGTATTGTCCCTGTATATGAGGTGGAGATGGAGTATATGACAACCTATTTATCGCGCTGCGCAAGCAGAGAGTACGATTTGTGGAAATATTGTACAAAAGAACAGATTCATGAGATGCTGCTGTCATTCCGCCTTCTGGAAGGTGCACCGGTGCGTGAGGAAAAAAAGCTGGCATGTCTATATGCTGTCAGCAATCATGTAAGACAGCACTATCACACTGCTCAGATTGTAAAACAAAGTGGTGGAGTACGCCGTCTGCTGATACCGGACGCGTTACTGGGCACTATACAGAGAAATCTGCTGCATCATGTGCTGGATGGATTTTCAGTTTCAGCCTATGCTACTGCCTACAAAAAGAAAGCGACGGTGTTGGATAACGCACGAGCGCATGTGGGAAGAGAACGAATTATGAAATTGGATATTGAAAACTTCTTTTCAAGTATCACATATCCATTGATTTATCAATCGGTTTTTCCGGCTATCTATTTTCCGCCTGCAGTGAGGCGGATGCTGACAGAATTTTGCTGCTATGAAGAGTATCTTCCGCAAGGGGCGCCTACTTCTCCGGCAATCTCCAATTTGGTAATGAAATCATTCGATAACTATATGGGTGCATGGTGTGAGGAACGGGAGATTAACTATACCCGTTATAGTGATGATATGACGTTTTCCGGTCTGTTTGATGAAAAGAAGCTCAAGCGCAAAGTCAGGAATTATCTGCTGGCCATGGGGTTTGAACTGAATGAGAAGAAAACCCGTCTGCTTGGTCGGCATACCAGACAGACGGTGACAGGAATTGTAGTGAATGAAAAACCTGATGTGGGACGTGCTTATAGAAGAAAAGTCCGCGCAGAGGTATATTACTGTAAAAAATATGGGGCAGTTGAGCATTTGCGGCGATGTGAAAAGAAAGAATGGATGAACGGTGGCCAGCCGGATGCTGCCCGGTACCTGCAGCATTTACTGGGAAAGATTCAGTTTGTTCTGCAGATTTCCCCGGAGGATGCACAGTTTAGGGCGGCAAGGGAAGACGTCCAAAGTATGATGAGGAATATATAGAAAGGGAGTTATTTATAAACAACAGTCGTCAGGGGAGTAGTGATGAAAGGAAAACGTATGAATGAATTGAATTTTTGTGTCGCAGGTGCTGGCTCCATCGGACGCCGCCACCTGCGGCTGTTAAAGGAGCGGGGGGATATCCGGCTGTCCGTTGTGGAGCCTTCTGAGAAAAGCTGGGCCAGAATAGTGGAGGAGATGGGGGAATTCCGCCGTTTCCATACACTGGAAGAGGCCCTGGTTTCCGGAAACCTGGACGCTGTGGTAATCGCTACCCCTCACGGTATGCATGCGGAAATGTCCATTCAGGCACTGGATGCGGGGGTAAATGTTTTCTGTGAAAAACCCATGAGTGATTCCGTGGAAGAGTGTATGGCTATGCAGGAGGCCGTTCAGCGAAGCGGAAAAGTGTTTTCTGTGGGCTTCATGTTCCATTTTGATCCCTTTATCCGAAAGATCAGAGAAATCCTGATGAGCGGGCGCATCGGAACACCGGTACATTTTTACAGCAGGCTGGGAACCTACAACACTTTACTGTGTTCTGTTTCCCGTCACCAGGCGTATACGCCATATTCAATCATCATGGATTGTATCCATGACACAGACCTTTTGTGCTGGCTCACGGGCCGTGTGCCGGATTATGTATTCATGAACGGCATCCAGGCAGGAGCGCTGGAGCTCACTTCTGCACCCAATGTGATCGACGCCGTTTACCGCTATGCTGACGGGACATTCGCCGCTCATTCACATTTCAACTATGTACAGCATCCTCAGGTGCACACCCTTGAGATCACAGGTGATCGGGGTTATATTCAGGGGGATTTTATGACGGCCAGGATCACTGCGGCTACATTCGGAGGAGAGATGGAAATTGTCACGGCAGAGCGGCAGTTCGACGATGTGTACCGCGCGGAGTGGGAATGGTTCGTCAAAGCCGTCCGCGGAGAAACCAGTCCGGAAAATCCGGCTGCCTCTGCCATACTGCCCACGCTCCTGATGCACGCACAGATGGAATCTGCCAGAAATGGACGGGAAGCAGACGTACGGGAAATCGCGGGACGTTACGGATTTCTTTAAGAGAATGAAGGAGGGAGACTGGCTGGGACGGCGGCGTGGCATAAATTAGGGATTGACAAATCTCTGCCTGCTCCATATAATAAAAAATGATAAGATATTTAAACCTGTGACGAAGAGAAGTAACTGGTTATGAGAACTTGCAGAGAGTCCCGGATGGTGGAAGCGGGGCAGGGATCAGCCGGTGAATGGGCTTTGGAGGGCGGACCGAACGGGAAGACCAAGTAGGGACCGACGGGCATCCCACCCGTTATCCGTCGGGACGCGTATGGATGGTACGTGTAAGCGAGTGGACGTTTTTACGTCAATTTGGGTGGTATCGCAGAAGCAAGAGCTTTTGTCCCATGTATTGGGGCAAGGGCTTTTTTTATATCATAGGAAAGTGCGTCCTATGATATAAAAACCCTCCGGGGGATCGCACTTCGGCGGAGAGGAAGAGTGTTGCAAATGCAACCCGCCGCAGGCGGAGAATCTCGCTTGCGAGATTCTTTCTTGTTACACTGGAAAGCTTTTTGAACCTTCCCGTGTAATATCCCCTCCGGGCGGGAGGCGCTAGGCGTGCTGGGGAAAGCTGTATTTGCAGCCGCATATCAGCGTGCAAAGTAAGAGGACATCTGCTGCTCAAAACATCATATCTTAAGGAGGACAGTAAAATGAAAAATCAGGCATTTATGAAAAAGGTATTAGCGGTAACTGCAGCAGCAGCGATGGGATTGTCTCTGACTGCCTGTTCAGGCGGAGCAGCTTCCGGTTCCGGCAGCGATTCATCGGGAGCATCGTCCGCATCAGGGGCAACATCCGTCCAGGGAGCGTCAGCCCCATCGGATTCATCTTCTGTATCCGGCGGGACGGCGGCAAAGGATACCTATAAGATAGCGGTCGTTAAGCAGATGGACCATGCGTCGCTGGATGAGATTGCCGGTGCGGTCACGGCGGAACTGGACGTGATTGCAGAGGAGAATCATATTACTATTGAATATGAGGTTTATTCGGGACAGGGGGAGCAGACGGTACTGAAGCAGATCGGGGATCAGGCTATTGCGGACGGAGTGGACGCCATCATCCCTATAGCGACCCTGGCGGCTCAGGTCATGGCCGTATGCGCGGAGGATACGCAGACGCCTGTGATCTATGCGGCGATCTCTGATCCGGAGGCGGCAGAGGTAACAGGCATTGATTATGTTACAGGGACCAGCGATGCCCTCAATACAGATTTTATCATAGACATGATGCTGAAACAGAATCCGGATACGAAGAAAGTAGGGCTTTTGTATTCTCTGTCGGAGCCTAATTCAGCGACTCCGGTTGCGGAAGCCAGGGAATATCTGGACAGCAAGGGAGTTGGGTACGTGGAAGCGACGGGTAACACCAATGATGAAGTGATCGCGGCGGCCAGCGTTCTGGTTTCTGAAGGAGTGGATGCGGTCTTCACGCCCACTGACAATATTGTGATGGCGGCAGAGATGGCGATTGCAGGGACCTTTGCCGAAGCCGGGATTCCCCATTATACCGGCGCTGATTCCTTCGTAAGAAACGGAGCGTTTGCCACCTGCGGCGTGAATTATACGGATCTGGGAACGAAGACGGCGGATCTGGCATATCAGGCCATTACAGATGGAATGGGCGGTATGGAAGATTATTATAAGATGGACGGGGGAATCATTACCGTAAATACGGAAACCGCGGAAACGCTGAAAGCGGATTATTCTATGTTTGCCAGCATGGGCGAACTGGTGGAGGTATCTACAACAGAGGAATAAGCCTCTGACCGGAAAGGAGATTTTGTTATGCTGTTTATCACCCAAACGGCTCTGGAGCTGGGCTTTATGTACGCGCTGGTATCCATGGCCCTCTATCTCAGCTACCGTGTGCTGGACATTGCGGATCTGACCACGGACGGCAGCTTTGTGCTGGGAACCGCGGTGGCGGTCTCCATGGCGGCGGCGGGGCATCCGCTTCTGGCTTTTCCGGCAGCCATGGCGGCTGGCGCCGGTGCAGGGTTCGTCACCGCGTTTCTCCAGACCCGTCTGGGAGTACCGTCGATCCTGGCGGGAATCATAACCAACACTGGATTGTATACCATCAATCTGATGGCGATGGGATGGACCTCCAATGTGAATCTGCTGAAGCAGGAAACAGCGTTTACTCTGCTTAAGAAAACGGGAATCGGCGGGAGCTGGTATGAGCTGCTCCTGGCGGCGGGAATTACCGTGCTTGCAGGGGCTTTGCTGGTGTGGTTCCTGGGCACCCGTATCGGGCTTTCCATCCGTGCCACAGGGGATAACCGGGACATGGTGCGTGCCTCATCTATCAATCCTACTTTAACAATTACCGTGGGACTGTGTATCTCCAATGCCCTGACGGCCCTGTCAGGCGCAGTGGTCGGGCAGATGCAGAAAACGGCCGATATCAACGGAGGCGCCGGGATTGTAGTCATCGGCCTGGCCTGCCTGATCATCGGAGAAACGGTGGTTGGGCGCGGTTCAGGACTGCGGGGTGTGATTGCAGTCATCGTCGGCAGTGTGATCTATCGGTTTATTTATGCGGTTGTATTGAAAACCGGGATTGTACCCATAGAATGCCTGAAGCTGGTGACTGCGGTGATCGTCGCCCTGGCCATCGCCATGCCGGCCCTGAAAAAATATTTTGCCTTCCAGAAGCGCAAATGGGCGGCTTCCAGGCGGAAAGGGGGAAGGTAATATGCTGGATCTGGAGAATATAACCAAGACCTTTAATCCTGGTACAGTGAATGAAAAAAAGGCGCTGTCCGGCCTGAATCTCCATTTGGAGGAAGGTGACTTTGTGACGGTCGTAGGGTCCAACGGCGCGGGGAAATCTACAATGTTTAACGCGGTTGCAGGCAGCTTTTATGTAGATGAAGGCTCTATCTGCCTGGATGGAAGAAACATCACTTTTATGCAGGAGTACAGACGGAGCCGCATGATCGGACGTTTGTTCCAGGATCCGCTGAAAGGAACGGCTCCCCACATGACAATTGAAGAAAACCTGGCACTGGCTTATCTGCGGACTTCCAGAAAGGCAGCGCCCTTCAGCCGCGTGACCAGGAAAGATAAAGAATTTTTTCAGGAGAAGCTTAGTCTTTTGGGCATGGGATTGGAAGACAGGATGAGACAGCCGGTGGGGCTCTTGAGCGGCGGACAGCGGCAGGCGCTGACGTTGCTCATGGCAACGCTGGAGCCGCCCAGGCTGCTGCTGCTGGATGAGCATACGGCGGCTTTGGACCCTGGTACTGCGGAAAAAGTGCTGGAGCTGACCCGGGAGATCATCTCTGTGAACAGGATTACCTGTCTGATGGTCACTCACAACATGCATCAGGCACTGGCCCTGGGGAATCGGACGCTGATGATGGCAGATGGCTCTATTGTGCTGGATGTGTCGGGGCAGGAGAGGAGCGGTATGACAGTGGAGGATCTGTTGAAGAGATTCAGGGCCGGGACAGGGCGGGATCTGGACAATGACCGGATTCTGCTGTCAGATTCATAGAGGGCGCCGGAAGGGTGTCGCACAGCCATCTGACTGATGATTGTGCGGCATCTTCTTTATTTTATATCCATATGGAGAGAGCCTGTGAAATCCTCTCCTTTTAATAAAAAATAGTTGTCGCCTGCGTTCAGAGTAATTTCAGAGGCGCTTTCAGCATCCGCATCTGCCAGGACGTGTTCCTGCCCCCGTTCTATCCAGCGGATAGCGGCGGTTCCGGAGGCTATCTGAAGTGTGTAGGATACAGACAGTTTATCGCCCGCGCTTCTTTCAAGGGCTGTCCCGCCGAACAGATATTCTGTTCCGCTCCAGCTTTCATAAGCTGCCTCATATGTACCGGTGTAACCGTCTCTGCCCGGGAGCTTTTTGCCCTGCAGATCTCCGTCAGAGGTCAGCGCGTACCGGCTGAAGTCCTGCATGAAATTATTCCAGCTTCCCAGAAGCTCTTCTTTCCATTCAGTTCCTGTTTTATTTCCACAGCATCCGCTCAGCCCGGACAGCAAGCAGAGGGCTAATAAAATCACCGCAGCATTTTTAAAAATTCTCATAATGAATAGGCTCCTTACGACAGCTTTGTGACGGCCATCATGCAAAAGGCGGCTATGCCGCCTGCTGCGTACAGGCTGTTGATAACCAGGCAGACCTTCATCAGATTGTTCCGGACGTTTCCTTTTGTGTAAGCGAACAAAGTGAAAAGCCCGCTGAAGATCATAAAGGCTGAGTAACAGGATATCAGAGTTTCAGCCGCGGGTGATTCCAAAGCCCAGGCATTCATGCGCAGAAGCAGAAGCGTCCAGGGAAGAAACAGCATCGCGGTGCTGACGGCAGTCCATACATTTTTTTTCATCATAACAATCATTCACTCCTTTCAGAATGGCCAAACTGTATACAGGAAACGGTGAGACAGAGGACAGTGACCGCAGCGGCTGCCGGAATCAGAGGCAGCGGCCGCAGACAGGCGGAGAATATTCCGGGAGATAACCTGCCGTATTCTGTCATCAGCGTGTAAAAGGGATAGCACATGGGATAGGCGAACCATATTTTGGTATTGATCATCAGGACAGAGGGGACTATGGCAGCCAGCCCGATCCCGATGGAAAAAACCGGCGTCCGGATCAGTGTTGCGAGCATCCAGAATACGGCGGCCATGGGCAGAGAGGCCAGGTAAATCTCGCCTGTAATAGGGAGCACGTAGGACAAAGGCAGGATAAAGGGATAGTTCAGTAAATGTGTGGCCGCGGCAGCGCTGATATAATAAGCGGCGGCTGTCATCAGGAGCTGAATCACACCGAAGGACAGAAGAACCACGAATTTGGCGAGACACAGTCTTCCGGGATCCAGCGGCAGCGCCAGCATTTTCAGAATCCCGTTATTTTTCCGCTCTGTCTGGGTCAGCAGCACCGTACAGATGATGAACGTGGCGGGAATCATAAACCAGGCCATTCCCATATATCCCTGAATCAAAAAATTATGCTCCGGCGATATGGCTGCTGCCGCCGGCGTCAAATTTACCCGGGCATTGAGTATCGAAGGAAGCCACAAAATGGCTACTGGAAGCAGAAGGATGAAAAGTATCCTTGAGCGGCGAAGCTTGCGGAATTCTATTCCAAGAAGTGATAGAAAACTCATGATAAAGACCTCCTTACTGTCAGATATACCGGCTCCGCGGCGAAAAACAGGGCTGTTTCCGCGCCGGCCGCCAGCAGTGACAGGCTGATGCCGCCAGTGGGGAAGATGTTGAAAGGCATTGCAAAGGGAAACAGAGAAACTATTGTATGGTCATCTGGGATCAGCGTGGCGGCAAAGAGCAGAAACACTCCGGTACCCAGGGATATCCACATGTTTCTGCATGCGGAAGCAATGACGAGCATCAGCATGCATGCAGGAAACATAAGAAAGGCCGCGTATCCGGCGGTTTCTGCCAGTTCTGTCAGGGGAATCCGGGTATCCGGGAACCAGTGCAGGGCGCAAAAGGCCACGGAAAGGAATTCCAGAAGGATGCAGAGCAGGGAGGAGAGGGCCATTATCCCGAATTTTCCCAGGAACAGAGAAAACTGGCTGCATGGGAGAGCCTGCATTTTCTGAAGTGCGTTATCTGAATATTCCGTGTGGTACATGATGCAGGTTCCGCATATGGCCACCAGCAGGTTAAGCATTGCCATAAGCTGCCAGTTGGCGTTCAGGAGGATAACCAGTGGATTTCCGGGAAGGCTGGTAAACGTGCCGGACCGGACGGCCATATTGACAGCCGGAATCATGGAGGAAAGGACCCCTCCGGTGAGAATGGCCGGAAAGAATCCGGTCCGTTTTAATTTCAGGCATTCCAGGGACAGGATCATTCGTTGATACCCCCTTTCCGGTCATCGGCCTCAATGAGAGCCAGAAAGGTTTCTTCCAGATTGTCAGTGGGGAATCTGGATGACTGGGCCTTTGCCTTTAGTTCCTGGAGCGTGCCTTCGAAGAGCAGGCGGCCGTGGTTGAGAATGCCGACCGTATCGGCCATCAGTTCGATTTCCGGGAGTAGGTGTGAAGAAACCAGGACTGTACAATCATACTTTTCAGGAAGAGAGCGGATCAGTGTCCGGATTTCGTGAATGCCCACCGGGTCCAGCCCGTTGGTGGGTTCATCAAGTATGAGGATCGGAGGGCGGCCGATCAGAGCTCCGGCCAGGCCCAGGCGTTGTTTCATGCCCAGGGAATATTTTCGGGCAGGGCGGTGCTGGAATTCTGTTAGGCGGGTGAGCTCCAGGGCGTCATCCACGGCGCTGGATGGAAGCCCCAGAAGCTTCTGAATGATTTCCAGATTTTCCCTACCGCTCAGATTTCCATAATAAGCAGGAGATTCAATAAAAGATCCCACCTGCTTCAGAATCGCAGCCCGGTCCTTTGGAAAGCTCAGGCCTGCGATGGCAAAGCTTCCTCCTGAAGGGCGCGTCAGCCCCAGGAACATTTTCATGGTTGTAGATTTTCCTGCGCCGTTAGGCCCGAGAAAGCCATATACGCTTCCTTTGCGGATGTGAAGGTTCAGGGGTGATACCGCCGTGAAGCCTCCGTAAGTTTTAGTGAGATTACAGGTTTCTACTATATTCATTAATAATTCTCCTTTTCTGTACTCTGGAGTATACATTGCAGAACAGCAAAGCAATTCTATTTGGATTACCCCTGACAGCTTAAGTATAAGGCGGCAGCCTTACGGGAACCTTTTGGCATGCTTACAATTACCTTACATCTTTGACACATTGATAAAAAGGTGAAAGGAGTATGATATACTTGTTTCAGGAGGTAACAGAGTAAATGGTTTCTGACTATTTAAAGAAGAAGCGAATACTTCTGGTAGACGATGAAAAAGAGCTGCGGGAGTTGGTGCTTTCCATACTGAGAGAGGAAGGGTATGGTGAGGTGAGGACAGCCGGGACTGCGGCAGAAGCACTGCAGATCTGCCGGGAATGGCGGCCGGAATTTGCCATATTGGATGTGATGCTGCCGGACGGGAACGGGTTCAGCCTGTTCGGTGAGATGAAACAAACGGGGGATATTCCCACGCTGTTTTTGACTGCCAGAGGCGAGGCAGAAGACCGGCTGAAAGGCCTGGGTGCCGGGGCGGATGATTATATGGTGAAGCCGTTCCTTGGAAGAGAACTGATCTTCAGGGTCGGCGCGATCCTGCGCAGATGCTACAGACAGGAATCCCCGCTCGTGAAGCTGAAGGGGAGCAGCCTGGATTTTGAGAGGGCAGAGGTACTGAAGGGGGGAGAGCGCATTCGGCTGACGGCAAAAGAATATGAGATTCTTCAGGCCCTTTATCGGAATGCCGGAAAGATTGTAACTATCGACCAGTTATGCGAAGCAGCCTGGGGAGATAATCCTTTCGGATATGAAAATTCCCTGATGGCCCACATCCGGCGGATCAGGGAGAAAATCGAGGAAAACCCATCGAAGCCCGTATCGCTGCTGACTCTGAAAGGGCTTGGATACAAGCTCATCGTTGAGGGATAGCCCATGAAAAGTACGCTAAAGCTGATAAAACGTTTTTGCATTACACTGATTTTGGCAGTGGTACTCCTCTTTCTTCTGAATGTGGTGCTGCTGATCAGCGTCTCATACAGGCAGGCAGCCAATGGCAGCGGCTGGAGTGCAGCTGAAGAAGTGGCGGCGGGGCTGGCAAAGGGGGAGAATGGCGAATATGCCCTGAGTCAGGAGGGCCGGGAGGTTTTACAGTCCGGAAATGCATGGGCAATTTTGATTGAGAATGGTACCGGACAGGTGGTCTGGCACAGTGAAAATCTGCCAGGAGAAGTCCCGCTGCACTATACAGTGTCTGACATCTCCCAGGCGACGAGGGGATATATAGCTGATTATCCCACCACAGCCGGGGCCTGCGGGGATGACCTGGTCATTCTCGGATATCCCGGGACGGCTTACTGGAAACTGATGTGGAACACCTTTGACTATGAGATGATTGCCAGCCTTCCCCGCACGCTGCTGATATTTTTCATGGCCAACTGTGCACTGGTCTTTCTGATCTATATAGCTGCCACCTCCGGCGTGGTGCGTGCGGTCCGGCCGGTTCTGAAGGGAATTGAGGCGCTGCCGGAGGGAGGAGAAGTGTATCTCCGGGAGAAGGGCCTTCTGTCTGACCTTGCGACGGCTATTAACCGGGCGTCAGAAAAACTGCGGCTTCAGGAGAAGGAGCTGAAACGGAGGGAAAATGCCAGAGCCTGCTGGATTGCGGGAGTTTCCCACGATATCAGGACGCCGCTGTCAATGGTAATGGGCTATGCAGAGCAGTTAGAAGAAAATGACGCACTTCCGGAAAAAGAACGCAAAAAGGCAGGGATCATCCGCATGCAGAGTGTGCGCATGAAAAATCTCGTGAATGATTTGAATCTGTCCTCAAGGCTGGAATATCATATGCAGCCGCTGCGTATGGAGAAGGTAAATCTGGTGGCCGCCGTCCGGCAGGCGGTGGTGGATTTTATGAATCTGGATCTGGAAGGCAAATTTCCTGTTGATTGGAGGACCGATGAGCGGCTGGCTGTGTGCGGGGCGGAATGTGACGGTGAACTGATCCGCAGGGCTGTCGCAAATATACTGATGAATTCCCAGGTACATAACCCGGGAGGCTGCCGTATTACGGCAGAGGTGCGCAGGGAAGGGAAGGAGGCAGTTCTGCATTTTGAGGATGACGGAGCCGGCGTAACAGATGTGCAGTTGGAAAGGCTTCGGGGAACTGCGGGCTGTCTGGCTGAGAATAGACTACATGGACTTGGCCTGCGCATTGTCAGTCAGATCGCCGTGGCACACCAGGGAACAGTTTCTTTTTCCCATGGAAGCCGGGGAGGCTTTGCTGTGGAAATGCGTTTTCTTCTTTATCCGGCCGCTGTTTTATGATATACTATCCAGGAAAACAGTGAGAGATGCGGAGGCGGAACTGAGAACCGCCATTCCGGGCAGATATGGGTAAAGGAGTTATATGAGTAATTGCGACAGTTTAAATAATGAGCAGCAGGAAGCGGTTATGTATACGGAAGGCCCCCTGCTGATCCTGGCAGGAGCCGGCTCTGGAAAAACACGGGTTCTGACTCACAGGATCGCTTATCTGATTGAGGAAAAAGAGGTAAAGCCCTGGAATATCATGGCTATTACCTTTACCAATAAAGCGGCCAAGGAAATGCGGGAGCGGGTGAATGCGATTGTGGACTTTGGCGCGGAGAGTGTCTGGGTATCTACGTTCCACTCCAGCTGTGTGCGCATTCTGAGAAGATATATAGACAGGATTGGCTATGAGAATAATTTTACGATCTATGATACTGAAGACAGTAAATCGGTGATGAAAGAAGTGCTGCGCCGTCTGGATCTGGACCCGAAGGTTTATAAGGACCGGGCGATGCTGGCGAAGATCTCCAGCGCCAAGAATGAACTGATTCTGCCGGAAGAGTATGAGAGGAATGCTGCCCGGTGGGAGGAGAAGAAGGTGGCGCAGGTTTATCACGAATATCAGGCCCAGCTGAGGAAAAATAACGCGCTGGATTTTGATGACCTGCTGGTCAGGACTGTGGAATTGTTCCGGGCGGAGCCTGAGGTGCTGGATTTTTATCAGGAGCGCTTTCGCTATATCATGATTGACGAGTATCAGGATACGAACACCGTGCAGTTTGAATTTGTCAGGCTGCTGGCGTCCAAGTACAAGAATCTCTGCGTGGTGGGTGACGATGACCAGTCCATCTATAAATTCCGAGGAGCGAATATCGGGAATATACTGGGATTTGAAAGGGTATTTCCGGAGGCGAAGGTCATCAAACTGGAACAGAATTACCGGTCGACACAGAATATCTTGAATTCAGCCAATGAAGTGATCAGCAATAATCAGGGAAGAAAAGCGAAACGGCTCTGGACGGAGAATGAAACGGGAGAGCTGATCCATTTCCGGCAGTTCCAGAATGGATTCGAGGAGGCGGAATTCATTGTCGGAGACATCAGCAAGAAGGTAAGGACAGAAGGCTGTCAGTATAAGGATTTTGCGATCTTGTACAGAACCAACGCCCAGTCCCGTCTGTTTGAAGAAAAATTTCTGATTGCCAACATCCCCTATAAGCTGGTGGGCGGCGTGAACTTCTATGCCAGAAAGGAAATCAAGGATCTGCTGGCATATCTGAAGACAGTGGATAACGCCCTGGATGATCTGGCCGTACAGAGAATCATTAATGTGCCCAGAAGGGGGATCGGCGCCGCGACTATAAGCAGAGTGGAGGAACACGCGCGGGAGCAGGGGATTAGCTTTTATGACGCACTGCTGGAAGCAGATTACATACCAGGTGTTGGAAGAAGCCTGGCTAAAATTAAAGCCTTTACCTTGTTTATCCAGAGCCTGCGATCCCAGGAGGGATATTTGGGAGTGAAGGAGCTGCTGGAGAAGATCATTGAAGAGACAGGATATGTGAAGGAGCTGGAGGCGGAGGATACGGAGGAAGCCAGGGGCAGAATTGAAAATATTGATGAATTACTGTCCAAAGTGGCCGATTATGAAGAATCCGCGGAGCAGTCCACGCTCAGTGGTTTCTTGCAGGAGGTTGCGCTGGTTGCCGACATTGATTCTGTAGAAGAGGGAAGCGATTACGTTCTGATGATGACGCTGCACAGCGCCAAGGGACTGGAATTCGACCATGTCTACATGGCCGGAATGGAGGACGGGATATTTCCCAGTTATTTGACTATTACTGGCGGAGACAGTTCAGAGCTGGAGGAAGAGCGGCGTCTATGCTATGTGGGTATTACTCGCGCCCGTAAAAGTCTGACCATGACCTCGGCCATGCAGCGGATGATCCGGGGCGAGACTCAGTACAATAAGACCTCCCGGTTTGTGAGGGAGATTCCCAGGGAGCTTGTGGATTTGGGTCGGGATGCGATAACCGCCAGGAATTATTCTAAGCCCTCCACCTTCGGCGGGGCGGAGCTGCCTGGAAGAGCGTATTCCGCGGCGACCTTCAAGCCCAGAGAGTTCACGGTAAAAAAGGCGGAATCTCTGGAATACGGCGTAGGGGATACTGTCCGCCATATGAAATTCGGTGTTGGAGAGGTGCAGGATATCACAGAAGGCGGAAAAGATTACGAGGTGACGGTGGACTTTGAACGGGTGGGCGTGAAGAGGATGTTCGCGTCCTTTGCGAAATTGAAGAAGCTGTAGGAGTAGCGAAACAGGGCTGCGGTGCCGATGAGAGCGCACTCATCGGCACCGCAGCCCTGTTTCGTGCCTGGTCAGTTGACAGGCATTTCCCTCTCAGCGTCTGCTATCTTTTTTTTTGACCTGGAAAACAGCCAGTCTGGCCGGTAGATGACCGCGTATACCACAAAATTCAGAACAAATGCGGATATTACATCAGATACAGAATGCTGTTTTAAAAATACAGTTGATAAAATAATCAGTACCGACAGCACGAAAGAGCTAATCTGGATTCCGCGTCGTTTCCTTAGTGACTCACAGCGCCTGACAGCGATGCAGGCCACGACGGAATTATAGACGTGTATGCTGGGAAATACATTGGTGGGTGTGTCTGTCCGGTACAGGCTGCCGACCCAGCCGGTGAAAAAATTGTCTCTGGGAAATTCCGCGGGACGCAGATTCAGGCCGTTGGGGTAAACAAGGGAAATAAATAAAAACAAGGTCATGCCGATTCCCAAAGAAAAAATCAGCTGGTTATACTCCCGGACGCTTTCGTTATAAAAAATGAAATAGACCAACACCGCAGTTATGTAGAAAAACCATAAATAATATGGCACTACAAAGAGCTCACAAAATGGAATGTACTTATCCAGCGGTGAAGTGATCAGGTGAAAGTCTGCCGTCACATGGCGTTCCAGCAGGCTGAAGCTTATCACATAAAAGATCATGTACACAGGTACCAGCCACCGCTGCTTTCGTGTCTTTAGCCATTTCATTGTATTGTTCCTCCCGTAAAAGAGCAAGAATGATACTGCATTGCCAGTATGTCATATTGGAAGAATGAAGTCAAGCCGCTGACCTGAATTTTAAGAAATGCGTATAAAAATCTTAACGGGTATTTACTTTTTCCGGCAGAAAGTTCTCGAATATGACAGCGCCGTACCTTTCCTGGCAGTTGGTATATGCCAGGCGGGAACGGACGGTCCAGACAAACACGGGTATTTTGTACAGCCGGTGGTTCAGACGAAAGCCAAGCCCTGTGGCATGCTGGTAATTATAGGCGATGAAATCCGGCCTGCTCAGACAGTTGACCATCAGTGTCGTGGAAAGAAATTTGAGCAGGGCGTCCAGACCCTGAGAAGGAGCATAGCGGGTGGCCAGCTGACCTCTCAGCACAGAAGGGCAATTCCTGCGATACCACCTGAGTCCCAGCGAGTTAAAGGATTCTATGAGATATTGACCGTGGTAGGTATTCAGCTCATCCCTCAGCCGCGGGCAAAGGCTCATGTCCCCGGTGGGCAGCTTCAGTTCGATCAAAAGCGGTACCCTTCCACTCACCAGCTTCAGGACTTCAGAAAGCTTTGGAATCCGGTAATCCGTATTCAGCAGGCGGCAGCATGAAAGTTGTTCCCAGGTCAGGGATTCCACCGTCTCATCCCGGCCGCACATGCGCGTCAGCGTATCGTCATGAAATACCACAAGCTCTCCGTCCCGTGTCAGATGCACGTCCAGTTCAATGGCAAAGCCACGTTCCGCGGCGCGGCGGAATGCGGGAAGAGAATTCTCAGGGATTCCCTTTTCCAGATCCCACAGACCTCTGTGGGCGAAATCCCAGCGGCTGAAGGCCAGGCATTCTTCCCGACGGGAAGTGTCCGGATGAATGATCCAGAGATAAAAAAGGAATAAAGTCAGTGCAGCCAGCGCAACGATTAACAAAATAAGCATATATTATACCTCCTGCCCCGGAGTGATGACCTTAAGAAATTCCTGTTCCAGGGCGATTTCAAGATCTGTCTGAAGGCCGCCGGATTCACCGTCCAGATCTACAGTCATAGGACGGAAGGTGTGGAGCTTCAGAGAAGAAGCGCGCACTAGATACCGCCGCATGCGACGGTTCCCACGTCCGTGGGACGGGACTCTGCATGGCACCCGTTCCAGATGACGAATGCCGTTTAAGTCTTCATTGACAGTGCCGTCCCCGCAGATGGCGATCAAGGAATCTTCTTGGGAATCCCAGGGAGCGGAAATGATCTGAGCAGCCAGTTCCCTGGCGTGCCCGTGATAGCTGGTCGTATAGGAGCGGAACGGGAGATAGCGCAGTGACAGAGTGTGATGAACCCTGAGCCGGATTTTCTTGACGAGACCAGATTTTGCTACTGGATTAACTATAATATGATACATAAAAAAATCCTCTCGCTTTCAGTTTACCTCAAAAAAGGGGGAGGGTAAATAGATAATTTGCATTCTACATAAAAATTGGATATGGCTGCCGGGACTTCAGCAGACATATCCAATTTATGGAGTGATTTTCCGGACGGATGGTTCAGGTGGTGATAAGAGTAGAGTAGCCGGCCCGCCGCAGACGCCGTTCCATGATAATCGCGTTGCCCAGGACCCTGTAGGCTCCCACCTGTACCTTGTAATAGCCGTCATCATAGAGGATAAATGCCGGATAGCCCTGGTCCAGAAGCTCATACAGAAGATTATCTGCATTTTGTCTCACCCGGAACAGGCCGACTTGAACTCGGTAATACGTTTCGTCAGCGCCATCTTCCGCCTGGACCGGAATGGGTGTGACTGCATGCGCTTCCGGAATAGTTTCTGAAGCAGTTTCAGAGACAGTTTCTGAATCGGTTTCAGAAGTGGGACCGGAATTAGATTCAGAGATATATTCTGAATCAGTTTCAGGCACAGCTTCAGATTCTACAGTTTCCATATCCAGTGTTCCCAGGATAGCGCTCGCAATTGCCCGGGCAATTTCTGGTTTTTGTTCATCAAACAGAGTATTATCAGATGCGGTATTCAGGAAACCCGCCTCGATCAGAAGAGCGGGCATCTTAGTTCTACGCAGGACGACCAGACCGGGCCGGGCTTTCACACCCAGGTTCCGGAATCCCAGATTTTCCAGCGCCCCATTGATCGCCTCAGCCATGGTCAGCTTAATGCCGGATTTGTCATAGACGAGGGTTTCCACGCCCTGGTATTGATCGGGTTCGGGGCTGGAATTACGGTGAATCGAGATGAAAAAATCTGCGTTTGCTTCATTTGCTATCTGAGCTTTCTCAAAAGGAGTCTGATAGATATCAGTGGTGCGGGTGTAAATAACATCGATGCCGTTTTCTTCTAGAATTCTTCCTACGGCCAGGGCCAGTTCCAGCGTATCATCTTTTTCCTGGCGGCCTTCATGGACAGCACCCGGATCAGCACCGCCATGTCCTGCATCGAGCACGATTCTATATGCCATGGTAAATCTCCCTGCCATAATCTTTCTCTATTAATATATGATTTAAGCAGGACAATGTGCAAACAAATTACGGTTTTGTGGCGAGGTGGGGGTGGATACCCGGACGAAAAGCAGCGGGGGACCTCCGGCGGTTGTGGCCTGCCAGGCAGACTGGGCTTCGGGTTGAAGTGATTCTAAGACTTCCGGAGGCCACTCTCCAGGGGTACCGGGGAAAGTCCGGTGGAAGGCTTGATGCCTTCCATCCTCCGTTCCCCTCGCCCGCCGTGCATGAGGCACAGCGGACGCCCCCTGGAGAGCGGCCTCCGGAAGTCAAGAATCACTAACAACCCTGCAGAGGTCTGCCCGTCAGGCCGCAACCGCCGGAGGTCCCCCGCTGCTTTTCTGGCTGTTCCAGACGGTACAATGGCTCTCGCCAGGGGTGGAACCCCGATAGTCTCAGGCGGTAGATTTCGATATTTAATAAAGAAATACTGGCGCCAGTCGGCCGCGATAAGCCAGTGATTACTGTCTGAAACCATTCTGATGACACTTTCGGAGAACTTGGGTGAAGAGTTTTAGATCACCAGAGAGGCGGGGTATCCAAAACGCCCTCCCTTCCCCGACCAATTGGAAGCAAAACCGTAATTTGTTGTGTTGGTTCTGTGTTTTTTGAATTAGCTCATCTTATAATTATAATTAAATATATTAATTTTACTAATAATAAATCCTGTGGTATTCTGAAATTAATCAGGCGGGATGACGACCGCATAACAGAACACTGGCCGGTGTATGAGGCGGATGCTGTTTCACCGGCTGCGCGATTGCAGAAAGGATAAAGAGATGAGCACAGTCAGACGAGTATATGTTGAAAAGAAGCCGGAATTTGCCATTGCGGCCAGGGATCTGCAGCATGAGATTAAGCATTATCTGGACGTTCAGGGAGTGACCGGCGTCAGGATTCTGATCCGGTATGACGTGGAAAATATCAGCGACGACGTTTTTGAGAAGGCCTGCCATGTGGTGTTTGCGGAGCCTCCGGTAGACATTTTATATGAAGAAAGTTTTCCCATGGATGAACATTCCCATGTGTTTTCCGTTGAGTATCTTCCGGGGCAGTTTGACCAGAGGGCAGATTCAGCCGTGCAGTGTGTGCAGTTCCTGAAGGGAGAGGAGCAGCCGGTCATCCGTTCTGCGACGACGTATGTCATTGAGGGGGAGGTCAGCAGCCAGGAGCTGGAGGCGATCAAGGCTCATTGTATCAATCCGGTGGATTCCCGTGAGACGGGGCTTACGAAGCCCAGGACTCTTGTGATGGAATTTCCTGAGCCGGAGGATGTGAAGATTTTTGAAGGCTTCCAGGATATGTCTGAGGAAAAGCTTCTGGAATTATATGGATCACTCAACCTAGCTATGACCTTCAAGGACTTTCAGCATATACAGAATTATTTCAGGAACGAAGAAAAACGTGATCCGTCCGTGACAGAGGTCCGTGTGCTGGATACCTACTGGTCTGATCACTGCCGTCATACCACCTTTTCCACGGAGCTGAAGCATATTGAATTTGAAGAAGGAGATTACAAAGAACCGATAGTCAGAACCTATGAAGAATATCTGTCTGACCGTGACGTTCTCTATAAAGGCCGCGACGACAAGTTTATCTGCCTGATGGACCTGGCCCTTCTGGCCATGAAGAAGCTGAAGGCGGAAGGAAAGCTCGCAGATCAGGAGGAATCTGATGAGATTAACGCATGCAGTATTGTGGTCCCGGTGGATGTGGATGGCAGGGAGGAAGAATGGCTGATTAATTTCAAAAATGAGACCCATAACCATCCCACGGAGATTGAACCTTTCGGCGGGGCAGCTACCTGCCTGGGGGGGGCGATCCGTGATCCGCTTTCAGGCAGGACTTATGTGTACCAGGCCATGCGTGTGACCGGTGCTGCCGACCCCACGGTTTCTGCCAGAGAGACGCTGAAAGGCAAGCTGCCCCAGAAGAATCTGACCCGAGGTGCCGCTAAGGGCTACAGCTCTTATGGAAATCAGATCGGCCTTGCGACCGGGTATGTCAAGGAGATCTATCATCCCAATTATGTGGCTAAGAGAATGGAGATCGGCGCCGTCATGGGGGCCGCTCCGAGACGGGCAGTCATCCGGGAGAATTCCGATCCGGGCGATATCATCATACTGCTGGGCGGCCGGACCGGACGTGACGGCATCGGTGGCGCTACCGGTTCTTCCAAGGTACACACCACTGAGTCGCTGGAAACCTGCGGCGCGGAGGTGCAGAAAGGCAATGCCCCCACTGAGCGTAAGATCCAGAGAATGTTCCGGCGGGAAGAAGTGAGCAAGATTATCAAAAAATGTAATGATTTCGGCGCCGGCGGCGTATCCGTTGCCATCGGGGAGCTGGCCGCCGGCCTTCAGATTGATTTGGATCAGGTGCCGAAGAAATATGCGGGTCTGGACGGGACGGAGATTGCCATTTCAGAATCCCAGGAGCGTATGGCTGTGGTAGTAGACCCCAGGGACGCGGACCTGTTCCTGAAATATGCCAATGAAGAGAACCTGGAAGCAGTTAAGGTGGCGGTTGTGACAGAAGAGCCGCGCCTTGTGCTGAACTGGAGAGGGAAAAATATCGTGGATCTTTCCAGGGCGTTTCTGGATACTAATGGCGCGCATCAGGAGACAGATGTCTGTGTGGAGATCCCTTCCAGAGAAGGGAATGCCCTGAGACGCAGCGGCGATCTATCAGATGTTAAGGGGAAATGGCTGGAAACCCTGGCTGATCTGAATGCCTGCTCACAGAAGGGTCTGGTGGAGATGTTCGATTCCTCCATCGGGGCGGCCAGCGTGCTGATGCCTTACGGCGGTAAATACCAGCTGACAGAGACCCAGGCCATGGTGGCTAAGGTGCCGGTGGCTAACGGAACGACGAACACCGTAACCATGATGAGCTATGGATTTGATCCCTATATCTCCAGCTGGAGCCCATATCACGGCGCTGTCTATGCGGTGACAGAGTCTGTTGCCAGAATCGTTGCCAACGGCGGCGACTATAAAAAGATACGCTTTACCTTCCAGGAATACTTCCGCCGGATGACAGGAGACCCGAAACGCTGGAGTCAGCCTTTTGCCGCGCTGTTGGGGGCATTTGCCGCACAGAAGGGCTTCGGGCTGCCCTCCATTGGCGGAAAGGACAGCATGTCCGGAACCTTTAATGAGATCGACGTTCCGCCAACCCTCGTATCCTTTGCGGTGGACGTGGCCAAAGTGGACGATGTAATCACGCCGGAACTGAAGAAGGCCGGTGATAAGCTGATATGGATTCACATTCCTGTGGATGAGTATGAATTACCGGTCTATGACAGGGTGATGGAGATCTATGACAAGCTTCACCAGGATATGCAGGAGAAACGTGTGGCAGCGGCTTATGCCCTCGACCGAATGGGCATCGCTGTCGCTGTCAGTAAGATGGCCTTCGGGAACGGCCTGGGTGTGAAGATAGAGCACAATTTGGACCCGAGGGATCTGTTTAGTCCGTATTTCGGAGACATCATCTGTGAAGTTCCGGCGGATCAGGTGGGAAGTCTGTGCTCCGGCTACACGGTGATCGGTGAAGTTACTGAGCAGCCGCAGTTCACCTATGGCAGCGCAGTGATTGAAGAAGAGGAAGCCCTGAAGGCCTGGAACCAGACGCTGGAAAAGGTATTTAAGACCACATCGGGCGCCGGAACGGACGGGCCGACAGATCTGTTTGTGAAACCGGCGGAGGAAGGCGCTGTCCTGAAAGACGGATGTTATCAGACAGCCGGCGTTCACATCTGCAGCCATAAGATGGGCCAGCCCTGTGTGTTTATCCCGGTCTTCCCCGGAACTAACTGTGAATATGACAGCACCAGAGCATTTGAACGGGCAGGAGCGAAGGTAATAACGAAGGTGTTCAAGAATCTGACGGCAGAAGATATCCTGGATTCCGTGGAGCTGTTTGAAAAGGCCATCGGCCAGTCCCAGATTATTATGTTCCCGGGAGGGTTCTCAGCGGGTGACGAACCGGACGGATCGGCCAAATTTTTTGCGACTGCTTTCCAGAACGAGAAGATCAGAGAAGCAGTCATGAAGCTTCTGAATGAGCGGGACGGTTTGGCGCTGGGCATCTGCAACGGATTCCAGGCGCTGATCAAGCTGGGACTGGTGCCTTATGGAGAGATCACCGGACAGAAGCCGGATTCCCCTACGCTCACATTTAACACCATCGGCCGCCATATTTCCAAGATGGTCTATACGAAAGTTGTTTCCAACAAGTCTCCTTGGCTGGCTCAGGCAGAGCTGGGCGGGGTATACACCAATCCTGCATCCCATGGCGAGGGACGGTTTGTGGCTGGCGAGGAATGGATCAGGAAGCTGCTTGCCAACGGTCAGATTGCTACCAGATACTGTGACCTGGAGGGCAATTTTACAGATGACGAATACTGGAACATCAACGGCTCTTACCTGGGAATCGAAGGAATTACCAGCCCGGACGGAAGGGTATTCGGCAAGATGGCCCACGCGGAACGCCGCGGTGACGGCGTGGCTGTGAACATCTTTGGCGAACAAGATCTGAAGCTGTTTGAATCTGGCGTGGCTTATTTCAAATGAGTTGACATGACATACTGAGATATACTATAATATTCGCAACAGCGTCTGTCTCTGCAAACAGGCTGCTGTTGCGAATATTTTAGAATTTGTGAAAGACCGGCTGCTATCCGGCAATTTCACAGTAGATTGAATGGAGGAATGAATTTTGGACGGTGACCCTTGGATATGGCCCATTATTTTGCAGATTATTCTTATTGCTCTGAACGCGGTGTTCGCATGTGCGGAGATTGCGGTCATCTCAATGAACGACACGAAGCTGGAAAAGCTGGCGGCGGAAGGTGACAAGCGTGCGGTAACGCTTTCTAAGCTGACGACAATCCCCGCGAAGTTCCTGGCGACAATACAGGTGGCAATCACCCTGTCAGGCTTTCTGGGAAGTGCGTTCGCAGCGGATAACTTTGCGACTAAGCTGGTTTCGGCTCTGGCAGGCATTGGTTTCTACATGCCCCAGGCAGTGGCGGTCATTCTAATTACGATTATTCTGTCCTATTTTACCCTGGTATTTGGTGAACTCGTCCCTAAGCGTCTGGCTATGAAAAAGGCTGAAAAGCTAGCTTTGGGAATGGCTGGCATGCTGTATGTGGTATCAAAGATTTTTGCGCCTCTGGTGGGATTATTGACTGTATCCACGAATGGTATTTTGAGGCTTCTGGGCATTGACCCCAATGAAGAAGAGGAAGAGGTGACAGAAGAAGAGATCCGTATGATGGTGGATGCCGGCAGCGAAAAAGGGACGATTGACACAGAAGAAAAAGAGATGATTCAGAATGTGTTTGAATTTGATGATATCCCGGTTGACGAGATCTGCACTCACCGCACGGACGTAGCCCTGCTGTGGGCGGACGACGGGCTGGAAGAGTGGGAGAAAACCATTCATGAGAGCCGCCATTCCCTGTTCCCCGTATGCGGGGAGAGCGTGGATGACATTCTGGGGATCTTGGGAGCGAAGGATTATTTCCGGCTGAAAGGCTGCAGCAAAGATGAGATCATGGCCCAGGCCATACGTCCGGCGTATTTCGTGCCGGAGAACCTGAAGGCGGCTCTTCTGTTCCGCAATATGAAGAAGAGCGGGAATTATTTTGCGGTAGTTCTGGATGAATACGGCGGGATGAACGGGATCATTACCCTGCGGGATCTGATTGAGCAGCTTGTGGGAGATCTGACAGAGGAAGATGAAGAAGAAAAGCCCGATGAGATTCAGCAGATTTCAGACAATGTCTGGAATATACAGGGCGTGACGCCTCTCGACGATGTGGAAGAGGCGCTGCATATCAAGCTTCCGGTAGACGATTATGATACGTTCGGGGGATATATTTTCGGGAACCTGGGTTCTATCCCTGCGGATGGCAGCCAGTTTGAACTGGAGGTGGATGGCCTTCATATAAAAGTAATAGAAGTAAAAGAGCATCGGATCGAAGGGACCGTTGTGGAAGTTCTGCCAAAAGAAGAGGCTGAAGAAGAATAGCACCACTTGCTTTTTCGCATCGTTTCGTATATACTAAACCGTGCGAAGTTCTTATGCAAACGGACATGTTCGCAGGTGCGGACATCACTAATCAGGAAAGCGGATTGCTCCGTGCTCCGGTGCATGCAGGGATTGACCTCAGCCCGGCTGCCGTGCGGGGTTTTCAAAGTAATTAATTATTATAGACAAAGGACGGTAAGTTAGCAATGAGTTTATTACAGGATTGGAGAGATGTCGCCTATAATCAGGAGACAGACAAAAATCAGCTGCAGAAGTTCTGGGCGGACTATTTCCTGGTGGAAAAAGGGATTTATGAAAAGCTTCTGGCGTCTCCCGATGAAGAAGTCAGAGGAACTGTGAAAGAGCTGGCCGATAAATATGAGATCGACCTGATGCATATGGTGGGATTTCTGGACGGCATCAATGACAGCCTGAAGGTACCGAACCCGATTGAAGAGATGGAAGAGAATACAGAAGTCAGTCTGGCTTTTGATAAGGAACTGCTGTACAAGAATATGGTGGATGCCAAGGCAGACTGGCTCTATGAGCTTCCCGCCTGGGAAGAGATCTTCACTCCGGAGAAGAGGAAGGAATTATATCTGGAGCAGAAAAAATCCGGCACCATCGTGAAGGGCAAGAAGGTCGGCAGGAACGATCCCTGTCCCTGCGGAAGCGGCAAGAAATACAAATATTGCTGTGGCAGATAAGGAAGAAAAGCAATGATTTTAGCGATTGATGTGGGAAACAGCAACATAGTTGTAGGCTGTATTGACAAGAAAGGCATCCGTTTCATTGAGAGGATGTCCACAGACTTGAATAAAACTGAGCTGGAATACGCGATTACTCTGAAGAATATCATGGAGATTTATGAGATCAGAGACGGCGCCCTGGAGGGAGGGATCATCTCCTCCGTTGTACCACAGGTCACTGAAGTGCTCCGGTGTGCGGTGGAAAAACTGATCAAGACCCCGGTGAAGATTGTGGGTCCGGGCCTGAAAACGGGCCTGAATATATTGATTGACAATCCTGCTCAGCTGGGGAGCGATCTGCTGGTGGATTCTGTGGCCGCGCTGGCGGAGCATCCGGTCCCGCTGATCATTGTAGACATGGGCACCGCTACAACGGTGTGCGTCATCAACAGCAAGAGGCAGTATATCGGCGGAATGATCGTGCCGGGAGTCAGGACCGCGCTGGATTCGCTAGTGTCTCATACCTCTCTTTTGCAGCAGATCAGCCTGGAGCCTCCGAAGAAGGTGATCGGAAGCAATACCATTGATGGAATGAAGAGCGGGATGATCTATGGGAATGCCTCAATTCTTGACGGGCTGATTGACCGGATCGAAGAGGAGCTCGGAGAAAAATGCACGATTGTAGCCACAGGGGGGCTGGCCGGGGCTATTGTACCTCATTGCAGGAGACACATCCTGGTCGATGATGACCTGCTTTTGAAGGGACTTAAAATCATTTACGAGAAAAATCGCTGATAAAGAGCCGTTTTTAAAACAGAAAGATTATCTTCTGAATTAAAAGCGGCTTTTTTTATGCCTGCATTGACAATCGGCAAAAGTTTGTTATACTGTTTCTATAACAAAAACCAAAGAAAAAGAGGTTAGAAGTATGCGTTTTGAAAGGATACGGATCGATTTTAACAGTGATGAGGCTATTTATATACAGCTTCGCAATCAGATTATTCTGGGGATCGCCACCTCACAGCTGCAGGAGGGGGATGCCCTGCCCTCTGTGCGTCAGATGGCAGACTGTATCGGCATCAACATGCATACAGTAAATAAAGCGTATAGCGTTTTGCGGCAGGAGGGTATTCTTACCATAGACCGCCGTCAGGGTGCGGTCATCCGGATCGACGCTGATAAGCTGTACGCGCTGGAAGAGCTGCAGGGGGAGCTGCAGGTGATTCTGGCCAGGGCGGTGTGCAAAAATATATCCAGAGAAGAGGTGCACCAGCTGGTGGACGATATCTTCGCGTCATATGGATATACGGAGGATTAGACTGCGGCCCGGATATCCGGTGCTTTAACCGGCGGCTGAACGGTAATATCAGACTGACAGGAGGACATATATGAGTGAATCATATACCGCGCAGGCGAAGAATGCGCTTGCGCTGGCCGGAAAGACGGCCAGACAGTATCAACATACGTATATAGGAACGGAGCATTTGCTGATGGGACTTTTGAAGGAGGTTCAAGGGACCGCCGGCATGGTTCTTGCGGAATATGGAGTGGAGGAAGAACGGCTGATAGAGCTGATAGACCGTCTGATCGCGCCGTCAGGCACAGTGGCGACAGCCGGACAGCCGGGATATACTCCAAGGGCCGGAAGAGTTCTGGAGGGGGCGGCACGGGAAGCCGCACATTTTGGCGGCGGCGGTATAGGGACAGAACATATTCTGATCGCCATGCTAAAGGAGACAGACTGTGTCGGAACCCGTCTGCTGTATACTATGGGAGTAAATATCCAGAAGCTCTATGTGAGTATTCTGGTAGCCATGGGTGAAGAAGGCAATCTTTCAAAAGAGGAGCTACAGGAGCAGCGGGCCAAGGGGGCAGAAGGCAGCTCTACGCCGACGCTGGACCAGTACAGCCGTGATCTCACGGAGATGGCGAAGCAGGGCAGGCTGGACCCTGTGGTGGGAAGAGAGCAGGAGATAGAACGGATTATACAGATTCTGAGCAGGAGGACGAAGAACAACCCCTGTCTGATCGGTGAGCCAGGTGTGGGCAAGACAGCCATTGCCGAAGGGCTGGCCCAGAGGATCGTATGGGGGATGGTGCCTGACAGCATTGCGAACAAGCGTGTCGTGGTGCTGGATCTGTCGGGAATGGTAGCCGGTTCTAAATACCGGGGGGAATTCGAGGAAAGAATTAAAAAGGTTGTAAAAGAGGTAATGAGCCACAAGAATATCCTCTTGTTCATTGATGAGCTTCACACAATCATTGGCGCCGGCGGAGCCGAAGGCGCACTGGATGCCTCGAATATTTTAAAACCGTCCCTTTCCAGGGGAGAGATTCAACTGATAGGAGCCACCACCATAGAGGAATACCGGAAATATATCGAGAAAGACGCGGCTCTGGAACGGAGGTTCCAGCCTGTCATGGTAGAGGAGCCGACAGAAGGCCAGGCCCTCGCCATACTGAAGGGGCTCCGGCCATATTATGAGAAGCATCACGGGGTAGAAATCACTGACAGCGCACTTGAGGCCGCGGTGAAGATGAGCACCAGGTATATCAATGACCGTTTTCTTCCGGATAAAGCCATTGACCTGATCGATGAGGCCGCCGCCAAGGTGCAGCTGGGAGGTTACAAAATTCCAGAAGGAATCCAGAAAAATGAACAGGAGCTTCAGCAGGTATTGAAGGCTAAGGAAGCGGCCATTAAAGAGAGTGATTTCGGGAATGCCCGCATGCTTCAGGAGAAGCAGGCGAAGATTCAGAAAAGCCTGGAGAACGCAAAAACCAGGTTTGAAAAGCGGTGCCGTGACAAAAAGCTGCAGGTGACAGAGGAGAATATCGCCCAGACAGTTTCCGGCTGGACGAAGATACCGGTGGAACGGCTGGCAGAGGAAGAATCTAAACGTCTGGCCCGTCTGGAGAAGACTCTTCATAAACGTGTGGTAGGACAGGAGGAGGCTGTGGAGGCCGTGGCCCGGGCAATCAAACGTGGCCGCGTTGGCTTAAAAGATCCTCATCGTCCTATTGGCTCCTTCCTCTTCCTGGGCCCCACCGGCGTGGGAAAGACGGAGCTGTCTAAAGCCCTGGCGGAAGCAGTGTTTGGCAGCGAACAGGCGATGATCCGGGTCGACATGTCGGAATATATGGAGAAACACAGCGTATCGAAGCTGATCGGATCGCCTCCGGGATACGTGGGCTATGATGAAGGCGGACAGCTTTCAGAAAAAGTGCGCCGGAATCCTTACAGTGTGCTGCTGTTTGATGAAATCGAAAAGGCGCATCCCGATGTGTTTAACATCCTGCTTCAGGTGTTGGATGACGGCCATATCACGGATGCCCAGGGAAGGAAGATTGATTTCAAGCAGACCTGTATCATCATGACATCCAATGCGGGGGCGCAGTCCATCGTAGAGCCGAAGCGTCTGGGATTTTTATCACAGGAGGATGAGAAGAAAGATTATGAGCACATGAAGGGCCAGGTAATGGATGAGGTGAAACGGATGTTTAAGCCCGAATTCCTGAACCGGATTGATGAGATCATTGTGTTCCACTCTCTGACCAAGGAAGACATGAAGCAGATTATCAATATTCTGCTGAAGGATCTGGAAAAGCGCTGCAGCGAGCAGATGAACATGCAACTCCGGGTCAGCAGCAAGGTGAAAGAGCATCTGATAGAGACCAGCTTTGACAGCAAGTATGGCGCGAGGCCATTAAAGCGGGCGATCCAGAGCAAGCTGGAGGATCCGTTGGCAGAAAAGATCCTGCTGGGAGAGATTAAGAAGGGCGACACAGTATCCGTGGGCCTGTACAACAAAAAAATCACCTTTAAAAGTGTTTAATAGGAAAGCCTCAGGGTGTTTTTGAAATGGGAAAAGAATATTTAATTCGGGAAAAGCCGGTGAAGGCCTTACTGGTCTTTGCCCTGCCCATGATTGTCGGCAATCTGTTTCAGCAGTTCTATACGATGGCAGATTCTGTAATCGTAGGCAGGTTTGTCAGCGAGAACGCCCTGGCGGCAGTCGGCGCGTCCTATTCACTGACGACAGTATTTATCTCCATCGCAATTGGCGGCGGCGTAGGCGCTTCAGTGATTACAAGCCAGTGCTTTGGCGCCAGGACCTATCAAAAGATGAAAACATCCGTCAGGACAGCGCTGATCACTTTCCTCGGGCTGAGCATCCTGCTGGGGATCTTCGGCCTTGTGTTTTCAAAAGGGATCATGGTGGCTCTGAATACGCCAGCGGGCATATTGGATCAGGCCGCTGAGTATCTGAGTATATATTTTATGGGGCTGCCGTTCCTGTTCATGTATAACGTGCTGGCAGCAATGTTCAACGCACTGGGAAGGTCCAGGATCCCTCTGTACCTGTTGATTTTTTCATCTGTCTTTAATATATTTCTGGATCTGTTTATGGTCCGCGGCCTTCATATGGAGATCGCCGGGGTGGCCTGGGCGACTTTGATTGCGCAGGGAATTTCGGCGCTGCTGGCGTTTCTGCTGTTCATAAAAGAAATGAAGAACTATGCTCCGGAGGAGACATGCAGTTGGTTTGACCGGAAGGAGCTGGCTAACATGGCCAGGATCGCATTGCCGTCGATCCTGCAGCAGTCCACGGTTTCCATAGGCATGATGCTGGTGCAGTCGGTGGTTAATGGTTTTGGGGAAGAGATGCTGGCAGGATTTTCAGCCGCCATGCGGGTGGAGAGCCTCTGCGTTGTACCGATGGCGGCTATGGGGAATGCGATTTCATCTTTTACGGCACAGAATGTGGGAGCCCGGAAGCTGGAACGGGTAAAGCAGGGTTATCATATGGGCTATGCCATTGTGTTCAGCTTTGCAGCGGTGATCTGCCTGGGTCTTGAGCTGGGATACCGCCCGCTGATACGGCTGTTTCTCGGCAGCGAGGGCACCAGCCTTGCTATAGAGACCGGAACGGGATATCTCCAGTTCATGGGGTGGTTTTTCGCGCTGATCGGGCTGAAGATGATTACAGACGGAGTGCTGCGCGGCGCCGGAGATATGAAAATGTTCACCGTGGCCAACCTGGTGAACCTGAGTATCCGTGTCGCCGTAGCGATGATATTTGCCCCCAGATATGGGATATTTATGGTGTGGGTGGCCGTGCCCATCGGGTGGCTGGCAAACTATCTGATCTCTTACGCTGAGTACCGTACGGGGAAATGGAAGTAAAGCCGCCGTGATTTTGCGTGAACTGATGATTAGAACCTTCATGACAATGGATAATCAGAATATGCCCTGTGAATACGGAATAAGCTGTTGGTAAAGAGATAAATATTAAAATGTAATAAATAATGCATTTAAACGCTGGAAAATGAGACGGAAATATTATATAATCAAATAAAACTAAAGACATTCCTGGGAGGGCATTTATTATGTCAGTGATCAAAGAATTACTCCGCACAGAAGAAGGCGGCGGTATCAGTTTCGGCAATTATGATCTGGAGAAGAAGACAAAATTATCCGACTTTGAGTATCAGGGAGATATATACAAAGTAAAAACATATAGTGAAATCACCAAGCTGGAGAGAAATGATACTTTTGTATACGAATCCGTGCCGGGCACAGCAGTGACCGGGCTGAAGGAGTTTGAAGGCGGTATGGAATTTATCGTAGAAGGCGCTGAAGATGCGCAGATTACCGTCGGCATGGAAGAAGATACGGAATATAAAGTGATTCTGGATGGGGTGAATGTGGGACACATCACGACGAACTTAGGCGGAAAGCTTTCATTCAGCGTAGAGCTGGAGAAGGCAGAGCAAGTGGAAGTAAAGATCTGTATTGTTGAATGAATCAGGGAATGATCCGGCTGCCGCAGGAATTGCGGCAGCCTTTTTTCAGAAATGGTACGTTGGGTATTACACGTTGGGGATAGTTGGAGGGCGATAGCGGATGGCGAAAGAGAAAAAAACCGTATATTTCTGCCAGAACTGTGGTTATGAATCAGGAAAGTGGATGGGCCAGTGTCCGGGATGCCGGCAGTGGAATACGTTTGTGGAAGAAGTGGTTTCCATAAAGCAGGGCGCACAGAGCGGCAGCCGTGTGAGAGGGGCTGCTGCTCCCGTAAGCCTGAGGGAAATCAGCCTGGATGAAAACAGCCGTATGAAAACGGGGATCGGCGAGCTGGACAGAGTCCTGGGCGGGGGAATTGTACCGGGATCACTGACGCTTGTGGGCGGAGACCCTGGAATCGGAAAATCCACGCTGCTCCTTCAGGTGTGCAAACAGCTATCGGATGCCGGGAGAAGTGTTCTCTATGTATCGGGCGAAGAATCATTGCAGCAGATTAAGATGCGGGCGGTTCGGATCGGCACATTTCAGGATGGTCTGAAGCTGCTCTGTGAGACGAATTTGGAGACGATCCGAACCTGTATTGAAAAGGAACCGCCGCAGGCTGTGGTGATTGATTCTATTCAGACGATGTATAATGAACAGGTATCGTCATCGCCGGGAAGTGTTTCGCAGGTCAGGGAATCTACAGGCGTTTTGCTTCAGATTGCCAAGGGACTTCAGGTTCCCGTATTTATAGTCGGCCATGTGACCAAGGATGGCAGTGTGGCAGGGCCGAGAGTGTTGGAGCATATGGTGGACACGGTTCTGTATTTTGAAGGGGACCGCCATGCTTCTTACAGGATCTTAAGAGCTGTGAAGAACCGGTTTGGGTCCACCAATGAGATAGGAGTCTTCGAAATGCGCCAGGAAGGGCTTATGGAGGTGAAGAATCCGTCAGAGTTTATGCTGGATGGTAAGCCGGAGGGAGCGTCAGGCTCTGTGGTGGCCTGTTCACTGGAGGGCAGCCGCCCGATTATGATTGAGATACAGGCGCTGGTCTGTCACAGTAATTTCGGTATCCCCAGGAGAACCGCCAATGGAACGGACTTTAACAGGGTCAACCTGCTGATGGCAGTCCTGGAGAAGCGTGCCAGGATGAACCTGTCTTCCAGCGACGCCTATGTCAATATAGCCGGCGGCATTAAGATGACGGAGCCTGCGGTGGATCTGGGAATCTTGCTGGCGATCGCCTCCAGCCAGAAAGATCTTGTGATCAGTGAAAAGACGGTAGTCTTTGGAGAAGTAGGATTAAGCGGCGAGGTGCGTTCCGTCAGCATGGCAGACCAACGCGTGCAGGAGGCGGAAAAACTGGGTTTCGAGACAGTTATTCTGCCGAAGGTCTGCATGAAATCTCTTCTGTCTAAGAACAACAAGGGGATACATTTGGTTCCGGTGGAAAATATAAAGGATGCCATCCGTTTTATCGAAAAAGGACAGGTATAAAGCAGAATATACCAAAAAAAATAAAAAACTCAGAAAAAGAGTTGACTTTCTTGTGAGAAGATGGTATCTTATAGAAGCTGTCGCAAGAACGACAGCAAAGAACGACAAAAAAAGTTAAAAAAAGTGTTGACAAAGCAAAGCAGCTGTGGTACTCTTAATAAGCTGTCGCGTGAGACATCAGCACAGCAATGCAGAGAACCTTGATAACTGAACAGTAAAACACATCCTCGAAAATTCAAAAAGATATGATATATTCTTGAATGATCGAAAGATCCTTAAAAGCAGTAAAAATGGATGGATTAGCTAGTAGTTAATCTTGACAAAGGAACAACTTTTTAGAGAGTTTGATCCTGGCTCAGGATGAACGCTGGCGGCGTGCTTAACACATGCAAGTCGAGCGAAGCACCCGGACGGATTTCTTCGGATTGAAGGCCGGGCGACTGAGCGGCGGACGGGTGAGTAACGCGTGGGTAACCTGCCTCATACAGGGGGATAACAGTTAGAAATGACTGCTAATACCGCATAAGCGCACGAAGGCGCATGCCTTTGTGTGAAAAACTCCGGTGGTATGAGATGGACCCGCGTTAGATTAGCCAGTTGGCAGGGTAACGGCCTACCAAAGCGACGATCTATAGCCGGCCTGAGAGGGCGACCGGCCACATTGGGACTGAGACACGGCCCAAACTCCTACGGGAGGCAGCAGTGGGGAATATTGCACAATGGGGGAAACCCTGATGCAGCGACGCCGCGTGAGCGAAGAAGTATTTCGGTATGTAAAGCTCTATCAGCAGGGAAGAAAATGACGGTACCTGACTAAGAAGCCCCGGCTAACTACGTGCCAGCAGCCGCGGTAATACGTAGGGGGCAAGCGTTATCCGGATTTACTGGGTGTAAAGGGAGCGTAGACGGCTCTGCAAGTCTGGAGTGAAAACCCGGGGCTCAACCCTGGGACTGCTTTGGAAACTGTGGAGCTTGAGTACCGGAGGGGTAAGCGGAATTCCTAGTGTAGCGGTGAAATGCGTAGATATTAGGAGGAACACCAGTGGCGAAGGCGGCTTACTGGACGGTAACTGACGTTGAGGCTCGAAAGCGTGGGGAGCAAACAGGATTAGATACCCTGGTAGTCCACGCCGTAAACGATGAATACTAGGTGTCGGGAGGCAAAGCCTTTCGGTGCCGCCGCAAACGCATTAAGTATTCCACCTGGGGAGTACGTTCGCAAGAATGAAACTCAAAGGAATTGACGGGGACCCGCACAAGCGGTGGAGCATGTGGTTTAATTCGAAGCAACGCGAAGAACCTTACCAAGTCTTGACATCCCTCTGACCGGCCCGTAACGGGGCCTTCCCTACGGGGCAGAGGAGACAGGTGGTGCATGGTTGTCGTCAGCTCGTGTCGTGAGATGTTGGGTTAAGTCCCGCAACGAGCGCAACCCTTATCCTTAGTAGCCAGCAGGTAGAGCTGGGCACTCTAGGGAGACTGCCAGGGACAACCTGGAGGAAGGTGGGGATGACGTCAAATCATCATGCCCCTTATGATTTGGGCTACACACGTGCTACAATGGCGTAAACAAAGGGAAGCGAGAGGGCGACCTTTAGCGAATCTCAAAAATAACGTCCCAGTTCGGACTGTAGTCTGCAACCCGACTACACGAAGCTGGAATCGCTAGTAATCGCGAATCAGAATGTCGCGGTGAATACGTTCCCGGGTCTTGTACACACCGCCCGTCACACCATGGGAGTTAGTAATGCCCGAAGCCTGTGACCCAACCGAAAGGAGGGAGCAGTCGAAGGCAGGACTGATAACTGGGGTGAAGTCGTAACAAGGTAGCCGTATCGGAAGGTGCGGCTGGATCACCTCCTTTCTAAGGAAGAAGAAGTAGAGGAAGTGTTTTACTGTTGAGTTATGAAGGACTCAGAAGCTTCCGGTGGCGATACGCTTAGGGGACACACCCGTACCCATCCCGAACACGAAGGTTAAGACTTAAGCGGCCGATGGTACTGCACTGGAGACGGTGTGGGAGAGCAGGTGGCTGCCGGATCCCTTTTAAAAAAGAAGCGAAAGCTTTTCAGATAGAGAGCTGGTTTTACCAGTGATTTAAGAATAGGAAAGATCCTGTTCTTAAATGACTGATAAACACAGTCAGCAGACGGGAACCTCATGAACCAATGGTTCAACCGCTCCCGTACAGACGTACCTTGAAAACTGCATACACAATAATCTATATCCAAGCGTAATAACGTAAAGAGATAGGAAAGACATCCGAGGCGTTACGAAAGTAACGTTATCAAACCAGAAGTCCAGGAGGCTGCGAAGGAGAGATCTGAGGCAGGCGACTGGCAGCCGCACCCTTTGCCAAAGGGGTGGGGAAAATGCAATTCATGAACGAGAAAACCCGGAAGCCCACGCTAGGGTGGAAGGGAGGCCGAAAGAAAAGGTCAAGCATGAAGGGCGCAGGGTGGATGCCTAGGCACTGAGAGCCGATGAAGGACGTGACAAGCTGCGAAAAGCTTCGGGGAGGAGCAAATATCCATAGATCCGGAGATATCCGAATGGGGAAACCCCTATGAGAAGACCTCATAGATCCATACGCCAATCCATAACGTATGGAGGGGAACCCGGGGAACTGAAACATCTAAGTACCCGGAGGAAGAGAAAGAAACATCGATTTCCTAAGTAGCGGCGAGCGAAAGGGAAGGAGCCCAAACCGTGATGCATGCATCGCGGGGTTGTGGACTGCCGCAAGGGATTGTGAATGATAGGGGAATGGTTTTGGGAAAGCCAGCCAGAGAGGGTGAAAGCCCCGTAGACGAAATCAGGAACAGCCCGGCAGGATCCAGAGTACCACGGGACACGGGAAACCCTGTGGGAAGCAGGGGGGACCACCCCCCAAGGCTAAATACTCCTCAGTGACCGATAGCGCATAGTACTGTGAAGGAAAGGTGAAAAGGACCCCGGGAGGGGAGTGAAAGAGAACCTGAAACCCTGTGTCTACAAGCTGTGGAACCACGATCATGCGTGGAACCGCGTACTTTTTGTAGAACGGTCCGGCGAGTTGCCGTCTCTGGCAAGGTTAAGCAGCAGAAGCTGCGGAGCCGAAGGGAAACCAAGTCTTAAGAGGGCGAAGGAGTCAGAGCAGGCAGACCCGAAACCGGGTGATCTACCCATGTCCAGGCTGAAGCTGCCGTAAGAGGTAGTGGAGGGCCGAACGCACATCCGTTGAAAAGGGTGGCGATGAGGTGTGGGTAGGGGAGAAATTCCAATCGAACCCGGAGATAGCTGGTTCTCCTCGAAATAGCTTTAGGGCTAGCCTCGGTCAAGATTTGCGGAGGTAGAGCACTGAATTCTTAAGGGGGCGTCAAAGCTTACCAAGAGATATCAAACTCCGAATGCCGCGTAATTGATGACCGGGAGTCAGACTGCACGAGATAAGTTGGGCAGTCAAAAGGGAAAGAGCCCAGACCTGCAGCTAAGGTCCCAAAGTGCGTGTTAAGTGGAAAAGGATGTGGGATTTCAAAGACAACCAGGATGTTGGCTCAGAAGCAGCCACACATTCAAAGAGTGCGTAATAGCTCACTGGTCGAGAGGTCCTGCGCCGAAAATGTCCGGGGCTGAAACACGACACCGAAGCTCAGGATGTTCCGAAAGGGGCATGGTAGAGGAGCATTGAAGGCGTAAAGAAGCAGTACCGTAAGGAGCTGTGGAATGCCTTGAAGAGAGAATGCCGGAATGAGTAGCGAGAGAGAGGTGAGAATCCTCTCGGCCGAATATCTAAGGTTTCCAGGGTAAAGCTGATCTGCCCTGGGTAAGTCGGGACCTAAGGCGAGGGCGAAAGCCGTAGCCGATGGACAGCAGGTTGAGATTCCTGCACTGCAGTAAAACAGAACTGTGGGGACGTATGTGGAAAGCACGGGCGCGGAGTGGAAAGCCGCGTGCAAGCGAGGTAGGTGGCCGGAAGGCAAATCCGCCGGCCAAGCCGAAGACGTGATGCGGACCGAAATATAGTAGGGAAGCGTGTGAGCCATGTACCAAGAAAAGCCGCTATTGCTTTTACTGTACCCGTACCGTAAACCGACACAGGTGGATGAGGAGAGAATCCTAAGGCCGACGGAAGAAGCATTGTTAAGGAACTCGGCAAAATGGCCCCGTAACTTCGGGAGAAGGGGTGCCTGCGAGAGCAGGCCGCAGAGAATAGGCTCAAGCAACTGTTTAGCAAAAACACAGGTCTATGCGAAACCGAAAGGTGAAGTATATGGGCTGACGCCTGCCCGGTGCTGGAAGGTTAAGAGGAGAGGTTAGCCGAACGGCGAAGCTTTGAATTTAAGCCCCAGTAAACGGCGGCCGTAACTATAACGGTCCTAAGGTAGCGAAATTCCTTGTCGGGTAAGTTCCGACCCGCACGAAAGGCGTAATGATTTGAGCGCTGTCTCGACAATGCATCCGGTGAAATTGAAGTACCAGTGAAGATGCTGGTTACCCGCGCCAGGACGGAAAGACCCCATGGAGCTTTACTCCAGTTTGGTACTGGGATTCGGTATTGCATGTACAGGATAGGTGGGAGGCTATGAAGCGGTGACGCCAGTTGCCGTGGAGCCAATGTTGGGATACCACCCTTGCAGTATTGGGTTTCTAACCTGCGCCCGTGAACCGGGCGGGGGACAATGCCAGACGGGGAGTTTGACTGGGGCGGTCGCCTCCGAAAGGGTATCGGAGGCGCCCAAAGGTTCCCTCAGGATGGTTGGAAACCATCCAGAGAGTGTAAAGGCAGAAGGGAGCTTGACTGCGACACCGACGGGTGGAGCAGGTACGAAAGTAGGGCTTAGTGATCCGGTGGTATTAAGTGGGAATGCCATCGCTCAACGGATAAAAGCTACCCTGGGGATAACAGGCTTATCACTCCCAAGAGTTCACATCGACGGAGTGGTTTGGCACCTCGATGTCGGCTCATCGCATCCTGGGGCTGTAGTAGGTCCCAAGGGTTGGGCTGTTCGCCCATTAAAGCGGTACGCGAGCTGGGTTCAGAACGTCGTGAGACAGTTCGGTCCCTATCCGGCGTGGGCGCAGGATATTTGAGAGGAGCTGTCCTTAGTACGAGAGGACCGGGATGGACGGACCGCTGGTGGACCTGTTGCAGCGCCAGCTGCATGGCAGGGTAGCCAAGTCCGGAAGGGATAAACGCTGAAGGCATCTAAGCGTGAAGCCCCCCTCAAGATGAGATATCCCATTCTAAGAAGAAGTAAGACCCCTTGAAGACGACGAGGTAGATAGGGCAGAGGTGGAAGCGCAGCAATGTGTGGAGCTGACTGTTACTAATCGGTCGAGGGCTTGACCAGAAGAAGGCAGGCGTTCAGAGAAAAGCAGGGGAAAAGATGAAAGATTGTGTATGCGGTTTTGAAGGTATGTCAAGAGTTTCAACGGTGACTAGGAATAGTCACTTTTGTGCTTTTTAAATATGATAGGGGATTGGTCAAATGGCATGACAGGAGTCTCCAAAACTCTTAGTGGGAGTTCGATTCTCTCATCCCCTGTACAAAAGGCTCGCATATTGCGGGCCTTTTATTTTGATGATATGCAGTTAGCATATAATTATCGGTTGATTTTTATCGGACAGGTATACCGGGGCTTTCCCTCGCTGTGTTTGCCGTATTCGATTGCTTCTCTTGGACAACGGCTGATGCAGGCCATACAATGTGTACAGTCTTTCCCCCATACGGGTTTTCCATTTTCAAGTCGTATGTTGTGCATCGGACATACGTCAGCGCACTTTCCGCAGGAAATGCAAGTGTCCTTAGCGTAGAATTTCTTTGCGTGAACAAACATTGGATAGAAAATACTGTTTACAATGCTGCTGTTTATTTTATCTGTTAATGTGAGAGTCTGATGCGGAAATGGCTTACCGTTTTTGATCATATGGGATGCTTTATCTATTGCAGCTTCAGCCTGATGAATGGTATGCAGTGCAGCTTCTTTTTCAGGAGTTGAGAACATTGCAATGTAGTTTTCAGGCATTACAATGGAAAAACATCCTAAATCCTTCATGTGCTTAGAAGCACTCAGCTTCCTAAGATACTTTCCTGAATTACCAATGCTTCCGCCGCAGGTCATAACATAATATATTCCGCTGTTGCCCGAAAAAGCGGTCTTTTCCAGCCATTGCTGCAGGATACGTGGAATCCGCCAGGCATAGGTAGGTGAGACGATTACCCATGGGCAATCGGAATGTAGTTTGGAAAAATCATGGTTTCTGATTTTTTCAAATAAATTCACGATCCCATCGTCAGTTTCTTCAGCGATTCTTTTGGCGACATATTCGCTGTTACCGGTTCCTGAGAAATATAATATCATCGTATAAGCCTCCTCAGTATAAATCTAGGATTATGAATTGATGTGCTGGATACTTTCATAAATAAGGCTGATTAAATCAGCTATATCCTTCCATTGGGTTCCGTCCGCGCACAGGGAATAATAGTTTTTTGTTCCAACTTTGCGCATTGTGACAATTCCAGACTCTTTCAGAATCTGAAGGTGATGGGATACGGAAGGTCTTGTTAAATGTGTTTTTTTGGCGATTTCACCAACGCGGATGCCTGATAGATCACTTTCCAAAAGCACAAGGAGAATCAGTTGTCTCGTTTCATTCCCGATGGCAGTAAAAGTATCTCTGCATTTTTGAAAACCGTCTACTATCTTTTTGAGTCTTTCTTTGCACTCCATGATTGACCCCCGTATATTTACAGAAATTTTACATCCAGAGGCTCGCGCTGCACGGTACGGAGAAATCGGACATCTGGATACCCTAATACCAAAGTCATTGCGGCGTGCTTCCCTTTAGGTATTTTTAATGCTTTTTTTATTTTAAATGAAGTGTTAGCTGCCATTGTAAAATAGCCACTGAACAAAACTCCCAATCCATTGGCTTCTGCAACATATTCCATATTTTGTGCTGCAAGAATGCCATTAGTCTTATTCTTTGATAGAATGACAATTACAATTGGCGCTTTAAAGAAAAAGAAATGGCTGTCGATTGTATAGTGTCTCGCCATGGGGCTAAATATGTCAGCAAAAGGTTTATACTTTTTAAATAGCCTGACTGCCAATTGTTCTATTTTGTCTTTTTCTTTGTCGAGGACGACAAATGATACATCCTGCATGTTTTTTGCGGTATGGGTGTATCTTCCAGCCTCTAATATCTGGTTAATGACTTCGTATGGTATGTTTTTTTCTTTAAACTGCCGAATGCTTCTCCTGAAACGAATGACATCCAGAACTTCCTGTGGTTTTAGGCTGGTTTCTATCTTTTCCTTGATTTCCTCTGCATCATAGCCAGAGATTGTAACCGCTTTGCCGGGGCAGACTGCCGTACATTGTCCGCACATTAAACAGTTTTTCAATAAAGTTTTGGCTTTTTTGTTTTCCAGCTCAATATTATGGGCAACACAAGTCTTAACACACAGCCCGCAGCCTGTACACTTGGAGGGATCTATCAACACCTGATGCTTCTTCATAGCTAAATTCCTTTCGTTAAAGTTCATTAACTATTATACAGAACATAGATATTTGTTACAACATTGGTAAAGAAATCTGTTACCATAAATTCAGTAGGAGCTGTTTATTATTAGCAAGGGTGATTTTTTTACACCAAAAAAAGGGGTGTAAAATAAGTCCTTAATGAAGAATCGCCAGTTCCGGCGAAGGCCGGTTCTGGCGATTCTTCATTTTGTTATACATTATTTGCTGTAATTATTGATTTTCTTACTGTAAAAGTGTGCTTAATAAAGCTATGAGGATTACTCTATGATTTTACGCAGCCAGCTCTTTTATTTGCTTTTTGGTATGATATTTGCAAAGATTGAAGCCACAAGTATTCAGCGTTAGTTCCTCATTCATCTGGATCGTCCGATTGCTGGATGCTTTAGGACGGCATTCACTTTTATATGGACATCCAACACACGATTCACATTCATAGATTTCTTCCGTTTTTCTGTATTTGTTTTTGCAAACACGTTGCCTTCTTTTAAAGTGAAATCACTCACCGTTTGGACATACCAGACTCTCGGATTTATCCCGCTAAAAATTTACAGCCCGTTAAAAATGGATTCTACATAGCTGCGCATTTCGCTGTGGGAGTCAATATTGCGGGCACCATCAACAATCGGTTTTTGTTCCTGCTTTGATAATTGCGCAAACCGGTTCAGGACATCAGGATGGCGCGCGAGTTCCATCATAAATCCGATGGGGAGTTCTTCATTTTCAATCATGACCGATAATCCTCCAAAATGTGATTGGTATAAGGATATCCAATGTAAGCAGGAATTATGTATCATCATACGCTGCGGTAAGTCCTTTCCTGATTTGACGGGATAAAGTATTTATCCGGGTGAGAAAATAAAAAACAACAGATAACAACAAGATCCCATTCCCATTTCTCAGAAGTGTATTTAAAAGTATAATGTATTTATTAAACATAAAAGTGAGGTAGGATAATGAGACAAAGGACCAGGCATAATTTTAAAATTTATTTCGCAGCAGCTTTCCTATTCATGTGTGTCATGGTTATAAAGCAGGCGATTCCGGTTCGGGCCGATGGGACTAAAGCAGTAACCGTTGAGAAGGGTACGGCAGTTACTAAGACATATGACGGTACGCCGGATGCCATGGCAGCGGTTAGCGCAGATAATTATGTGCTAAATGGGATAGAAGGTGGAGACGACGTGCAGCTTACCTACCAGGGAGCTGAGTTTAATGAAGCAGGCACAGAGGCAGCTTACGTGACGCTGACCGGATTAGGGCTGACCGGAAAAGATGCCTCCAAATACATATTGAATTCCGGTACAGCCACATTAGATGGGAGTATCAGCAAATATATCTTGACGCCGGATAATGTGAGGTGGTCGGTTCCGGATAGCTGGGAATATGATAATCAAACCCACTGGTTTAGCCCGGTTGTTGATCCCACAGGGAATTTCTATATGGAAGTGGATTATACCCTGTATAACAGTGTGGGACAGGTGATATCGAATGAGAAGGTGAAAGATGCCGGAACTTATAAGGCAGTGTGCAATGGAATTGTTTCGGATTATGCGTGGTATATGAAAGACTATGATGATACGGCGTTAGTTGGTTATGAAAAAACCTTCATAATTACAGGCAGAGAACTTACTGAATCTATGCTTCAGGGATTTGAGGAAAGGGTCGCTCACGTGTCAACACTGTCTTCCACGGGAAGTTATCCACAATACATCCTTGCGGACGGCGATGATACGTTAAAAAAAGACAAAGATTATACGGTAAAGTATTCCGGAAAGGGAACGCTTGCCGGGCATTATACTATGACAATTACAGGAAAAGGGAAATACTCGGGAACAATTGAGAAGAATTATGATGTATATTATGAAAAATATACTGGGAATTTACTGCCGGAGCTGCCAGCAGACTGTGAATTCTATACCCAGGGTTTTTCTCTGAAACTCCCTGCGGGGACTACTGTGGGTAAGACGGACAGTGGCAGTTTTACTAGCAGATATAAAGTGACAGAAGATGGAGTCAATGTGACTCAGGATGTCTATGTCAAAGTGAATTATAAAATATACACGTATTCGTTTTCTTACAGCATGGATTCAGTAATGCCGGAAGTATCCCTTGTTGACTTTGATGCGGACGCGGACTGCTATTTGGATCAGATCCTGAATATTACTGAAGACAATATCAAAAAGGTAGAGCTGATTATCAGAGATAACAGGGCGAATATCCTTGTACAAAGGGAAATTTATCCGGAAGTGGACGGCAGATATCATCTGCGCATTGATAAATCCGTTACAGCGCCCAGCGGGAAATCAAGCGATTATCTCTACTACGATATCAAGGTAACAGATAAGGCCGGACTCTGGAATTATGGCCTTGGTAATTATCAACTGGGCGTGCACGTATATCCGATTTCCAGAATGTATGACAAAATCACGGACGGAGGCATTCTGTCGGAGACGACGGTTACTTCTGACGACAGGCAGGCGCTGGAAACCACACTTGCAAAATACAAATCGCTGCCAGTCGGTTCTGGAGCGTCAGATGAGCAGAAGGAGGAAATCGACTTCTATGAGAAGATCATACAGAAGCTTCTGGATAAGATTTCAGCAGTTGAAAAAGAGATAAAAGAGATCCGGGATTTTCATGATGCAACAGATACGAATAAGGTCACAACAGATCAGATGGCGGCCATCAAAGTGTTCTGCGGTCGGGTCGAAAACTTGTTGGAAGAAAATAATCTGACATCTGGAGAGCGCTCGTCTCTTGAGAAAATCAACCAGGCACTTCAGGCGGAGTACGCGAAGGTTGTTTCTGTAAAACAGGAATTAGAAGAGATTGAAGAAAAAATGTCTTCGATGTCAGAGAACAGTGTGACCAAGGACGATCTGACGGCATTGGACCAGTTGTTATCGGATACAATCAGAATGGAATTGGATTATTCTAACCATATGACAGAAAAACAGAAAGCGAGCCTGCAGGAATGGCAGAAAGAGATTCTGGCCATGGAAAAACGGATAGACGAGGCAGAGAATTGTCTGTCCGGGATCGGTGGTATTGACAGCATAGATACCGGGCATTTAGAGAAAGATGACCTGGAGGCGCTGAAGGATTTGCAGGCAGTTGTGAACACGGTGGAGAAAGAATATAAGGGAAACCTGAACACTGAGGGCCTGGCGCAGTTTGAAGAATGGAAGAAGACGATTAATGATTCAATAAAAGAGATAGAAACGAAATTAAAGCTGATTGAAGAGACAGACAAACTATGCGGGGAAGTATTTACAGCCGTAACAGAGGAAAATGTAAACAGTGACAGCCGAAACAAATTGCAAAAGCTTCTGGAAAGTATAAAGTCAGTTGAGAAACTAGGAACGGATTATCTAACCAGCGATGAAAACTCTATGTTTATGCAAAGAGAAAAGGTTGCAGAAGCACTGATTCAAAAGTTGGATGATGTCCAAAAGGAAAAGGAAAATCTGTCCGAGCTGATAAAAATCAATTTAGAGAATATGAAGAAAGAGGATTTAGAAAAGTTAAAAGAAAATATTGCGGGAATCGAGAGGCTGGAAAACGCAATTGGAGGAAACCTGACAGAGGAAGAAAAAGCTGAGCTGTCAGAAGCCAAAAAAGAACTTCAGAGCTGTGTGGAAGGCATCGAAAAGGTGCAGAAAATTGAGAATGAATTGATAGAGATTCTTAAGAAGGAAACGTTGAGTGAACAGGACAGGAAAAGAGTGAAAGAGCTCCAGGAAATGATAGGACAGTTACATCCCGGAGAAAGGAGGATCTTCGATGTAACACTTCAGGACAGGGCTGTACAGAAGGCTTCTAAATCAGTGACAGCCGGTGTCAATACGGGAGATCCTGAATCAGGCATGGCCTGGATGCTGATGTTGTTGTGCGGGGCACTTTTTCTGGGAACAGTTGTTTATAAAAAGAAAGAGCAGAATGTCTGATAAATAAGTATACCCGCAGGGCACCCCGTAACACATGCCCTGACGGGCGGGGGAACAGCTCATGCTGTTCCACAAAGTATACCCACAGGGCATGTGTTGCGGGATATTCTGGAGTATAGCTGGAGGGGAATTTGAAAAAATACTCCCTCCAGTCTTTTATTTAGAGGCTACAGGTAAAATGATTGTAAAAGAGGTCTCTTTCTCAGGAATAGAAGTGACGCTGATGGAGCCGCCGCATTCTTCTATAGATATCCGGGCGAAGTATAAGCCTATCCCGTGACCTCCGGCGGTTGCATGGGTAGTAAATTTGTAATTAAATACATGAGATAGGTTTTCTTCTGATATGCCGTGTCCGTTATCACTGATCTTAATCATTGCAGTATCCGTCCCGTAGCTTGCTGTCAGGCTCAGTTTGCCGTCTACAGGGGTGTGTTCTGTGGCGTTAATAATTATGTTCTCCAACACCCTGAATAATTTTGTCTGCTGAATGCGGATGTCGGGTGAATTGGGCGGAAGCTTCAGCGTATAATAAATTCCGTTGGCATCAGCATAAGGAAGCGTTTCGTTGTAGACATACGTTAAAAATGTATTGCAATTCAGAGATACAGGAGGTTCTCGCAGCTGGTCTTCTGTATTAAAGAGCTGCAGTGTGAGAATATTTTCCTTAATCTGGTCTGTTTTGCTGCCTATGATGGCCAGGTAATTCTTTGTTTCTTCGTCCAGCTGGGTATTGCTCTGACAGATATAATCAACGTAAGTCTGTATTACTGTGGCAGGTGCTTTTAAATCATGAGCGGCGGATGAAAGGAAGCTGCGTCTTTCATCCAACAGCCGGGTGAGAAATTCGGTTTTTTTCTCCACTTCGCTGTGCAGGCTGCTGGTAAGATTTTCATGATCCTCGGCGAGTTCCCTGTTTGTCTTCAGAATCAGGAACGTGAAGAAGATTACCATGATAAAAGATGCATATTCATCCAGCCAGGCAAAACGGATGGGTTCATACGTTCCTCCGGTCAGGAGGTCCGCGAATATGCCGGCGCCGAACATGGCATTTCCGTACAGAAGCCAAATATTCCGGGTATTGTGAATCATACCGGCCAATGAAGCGGCGATCAGATAGAGGCTTATATAGAGTTTAAAGAGGGAAATCAGCCATCCATACACCAGAATCATCTGCGGAATAACAGGAAATAAAATGTAGGGAAACAGGACGGAACTCAAGATCATCGTGCCTGAGATGCCCACGGCAAGTTTATGGAACAATTGCAGTTTCCTCATCCGGGTGAGTTGGCCCGTCAATAGTGTGATGCACAAAACCATCGCGTAATATGAGCTGTCTTCTGCAATATAGGAAAGCTCACCGCTCCCAAGCCTCAGCCAGTGAACAAAAGGATAGCTGATGTGAATGGAAAAAAACAGACACAGGAGTCCGTAATGAATGTGCAGCAGGTTCCGGCCTCTTCGCCTCCACAGAGAGATAGAGGCAATAGAAATTCCAAGAGAAAAAAAGCAAAACAGTCCGTACAACAGCAGCTGCACTGCGATGAGCCGCTGGATTTCAGAGAGTGGGCCCAGAAGCGGAGGATAGATCATGCCGCTGTAATAATGCGATTGATTGGCAGTGAGAATTGTGATCTCTGCGGTACCGCTGGGCAAAAATATGAGAGAGTTCCCAGTCTGCATGCTATAAGGAGAAAAATCTCCGTATTCAGCAACACATTGATCATTCACATATATTTTGGAGGCTGAAAAAATCTCAGGTAAAATCATGGCCCATGGATCGGAAATATTCTTCAACTCAAGTATTTTGTGATAAGTTGCCTGGCCAAATGGCTCGGAATTATCACGTGTGCCGGAAAAGCCGCCGAATTCTCCGATATAAATAAGCTCGGATGATATGGTGAGATCCCCGGCGTGGAAATCTTCCGGCGTATAGAGATGGCCGGCACAGTATTCCCAGTGATCAGAAAGAGAGGTTATTTTGTCTGAATGTGCGGTGTATTTATTGTCATAAGTGTAAGCCGCATAAAATAATAGCAGCAGCAGGGAAATCAGGGCTGCGCCTCCCAAGAGGAATTTGATTTTGGATTTTGTTTTCATAAATTACCCCACATAGACATATCCTTTTCCCCATTGGGTTTTTATGTATTCATGGCCGGGAGAAAGCGCCATCATTTTTTTCCGGATTCGCATGATCATCACCTGAATGCTGTGTGTGTTATAGAAATGTTCTCCCCATAAGGCGTAATAAATTTCCTCCTGGCGGAAAGGCTGACCCTCGTGAGCTTTTAGGAAGTTTAAAATCTCATATTCATTGGCAGTGAGTCGCAGAGAACAGTGATTGAGATAAGCCTGTTTTTCGACAGAGTTCAGTACGAGGGCTTCATCTGGAGAGTCTTGGACTGTTCCGGTGTTTCGGATACGCGTGCGAATTCTGAGTTCGAGAACCGGCAGGGAATAAGGCTTGGTCACATAATCGTCCGCACCGCAGTGAAAGGCCTCGATCAAATATTCTTCTTCTGCCATATTTGATAAAAATATCACGGGTATAGAGCGGTTCTGCCGCAGTTCCCGGCAGAAATCCAGGCCGTTAGTGCCAGCCATGCAAATATCAAGAAGGATGCATTGGTAATCCTGTTTATTCAATAATTCAAGCGCTGTCTCAGTGTCGGCGGCTACATCGGCTATATAGCCGCGCTGCTGAAAAAACTTTTGATTTATATTTAAAATTTCCACATCGTCGTCAATGAAAAGTAAACGGTCCATGATTCCTCCACTAGTGAATCGGCGGCCTAAGACTATAGCCATGAGATTTACATGTATTGTATCATTATTTGTGGCTTATTTTCAATTTTTTCTGGGTTTTATTTATTAAAGTTGTTATTTGTTGTGGAATTTTGTTTTATTTGATGGTGCGAATTGACCTTCTTTGCTAAATTGATATATAATGTAAACAGTGAATGCAAGAACGTACCGCGATGTATGCCCTCTGCGGGGCAGTGGAACAGCTTATCCTGTTCTGCAGTAAATTTGATCTACAGGAAAGGCTGGAAATGAAAAAGTTTTTTGTTGCTATTGTTGTACTCATGAGTTTTATGCTGTTTCCCGGAACGGTCTGTGAAGCATTTGAAGAAGAACCGAAGGGAGACTCTTTTAGCAGCTGGTATGAAGAAAATAAGAATAATGATGGAGCCATATTTGAACTGAAGGATATGGAAGTGTGCAGGGACGAGCCAGTTGTATTGGATGGAACAGGCAAGATTACCATTGATTGCGGTGAGTATGGTTTTGTGGTAGGGTGTACAATGACCATAGACAACCCCAATTTAACAATTAAAGGACATGGTGATTTTGTATTTCTGGCCAATTCCCATTCATCACAGTTAATGCTTCGGAGAGGTGAAGTGAATTATGAGGGAGGCGGTAAAGGGATTATCGCTACGGGAGGCAGTATTACAAGCGGTTGTGACGGGGCGGATAGTTTTTTCATTCATGCGTCGGGGGAGAATCCTACCGCGGTATTTTTAGGCACTATGGATGCCTGCAGCTTTCAGGGAGTGCGGATACTGGCAGAAGGAGATGGCAGGGCAAATGGTATCTATGGTACCCGGGGGAATAAAACAGAGGACAGAGATTGTAGTATAGAAGTCTCGGGGACGGAAGTAGCTTATGGAATCGATGTGAATGGGGAGCTTGTGATAGAAAACACTTCGGTTACGGCTGTCTGTTCCAGCGGAAAGGGACATGCCTTCAGCGTGTCGGGAAGTGCGGTAATATGGAAAAATTGCAGCTTTGTTCCGGAATACCGCACAGGTGAAGAATACGTCATAATAGATTATGATCCCCCGGCGCCCATAGTCAGGACGGGAGAAGAGGGGGAAGACGCTGAACTTCCCTGCGGATTAATGTCGTATGTTGAGAACAGGAGAACCGGGGAAATTACGAAGATTGAGATTCCTGTTCTGTGGCAGAGAGAGAAACAGGTAGAAGGAGACAACATCTGTGTGGTGGTTAAAGGCCAATTTAACACAGATGGGTTTCAGGAAGTATACGATACAAAAGAAGATCTGGTTCCAAAAGTTACTGTATTTACGGCTCCGGACAAAAAGCTGTTTCTGATATCATATGAGGTTCTGAATCGTGAAGCTGGAAAAACGAATCTTTTGCTTCTGGTTCCTTACCCCTGGGAGGCATCGGCAGCTTACCTGGAATATGGAGAGGACGGAGAAGATTTTACCAGATATAATGTGGCAGGGAATACGAATCTGATATCGCCTCAGGAGAGCTTCATACCAGACTGGATATATGGCTTTAAAGTTGAGCTTCCGACAGACGCTGATACCATATACTTAAAGATGGTGGCGGAAGGGGGAAGCTTTGACGGTGAGAGCAAAGTTTGGAAGATCTGCCGGGATTCAGACCAGACCATTCCAGAAGGTATGGGGGGAGACATGGATGGAGACCGTGGCGGGCAGATAATTGCGCCCGGAGCAGTGGAGGATGAGCAGGGAATGGATACCACATCTGCGGTGCAGGAGAACCAGGAAGCGGAGGGAACCGGTGCGGTCGAGGATAAAACCCGGGAGGAATGGCTGAAAAGAAAGCAGGAGAATGAACAGAAAGAGAATCATCAGCCTGCTGCCGGGATTCAGTCAGACAGAGAGCAGCAGGAGGAAGCGCTGCCCGAAAACCGCAAGGATTTCGGAGAACACGGGGGGCTTTATGCAGAGGAAAATCCGGCAGGTGAACCGGCTGACAGGAAGTCATATAATCCGGCAGGTCTTCTGGCAGGGGGAATTCTGATACTATTTCTTGTAATATTTTTCATTAAGTATTGCGCAGGAACTAAAAGACGCTGAAAAGGCATCCTTGGGAAACATGAGAAGCCCCGAAATCCGGGGCTTCTCATGTTGTGGGAAAGGCGTCTAAAAATTCCATATAAAGCTGATTGAGCTGTGACAGCTTCTGGGACGGGAAACTGCTGAGAACCTTGGCATAGCGGACTTCCAGAGCTTGTTCCTCGCGGCGGTGCTGCTTCTGTCCCTCAGGGGTCAGCGTCAGGAGCATACTGCGGCGGTCTCTGGGATTGGGCATTTGGCGGATATAGCCTTTCGCTGCCAGCTGTGCCAGTATCCGTGTGACCGTCTGTTTAGGGATGAAAATATATTCGCTCAGATCGCTGGGCCGCAGGCCCTCCGGCTGATACATGAGCAGGTCCAGAATCAGATACTCGGTATCTTTATTGTTGCCAAATTGCCTCTGTTCCCGGTAGAACAGCTGATTATGCGCCTTAAATAACTGAAAATCATAATCTGTGTCCTCCAATTCCTCAGGGCAGGCGGGCTTCACAGTAAAAATAGAAAACAGCGGATGACTGTCAGAGGACTTCGAACTGCCATGGGGGTTTAATCTGCCGCTTATATTTCTGATACATTCACAATGTACAAATCCCAGATTCCGGAGCGTGGCGATATCCCATTCCGGCCGTTGGACGTAACTGATCGGAAGGAGAGAAGTGTAGGCATGGCATTCAGCAAAAAGGGCTTTCTCATCCGGTGTTGCCCCAAGCCCCTTGAAAGCATCTCTTCCATAATCGGCGTCACAGTTAAAGAAGCAGCCGCCTGGTTTCAGCACCCGGAAGATTTCCATATAGACTCGCCGGGGGTCCAACACAGTCCATATAGTGTTGCGGCAGATGACCACATCGAAAGAACCACTGGGAAAATCCATCTGGTGGGCGTCCATCTGGAGAAAGGTCAGAGAATAACCAAATTCAGACGCAGCTGCCCGCGCCCGCTGAAGCATGTGACGGGAGATATCTACAGCTGTTACCTTATGCCCCAGGGAAGCGCATACGATTGCCATAAAACCGGTGGCTGTACCGACATCCAGAACCTTTAACGGCCGGTCGGAGGAAGGCAGAACAGCTTTCATTTCAGCCTGCCAGAATTGAAATTCCCTTCCGTGAAGATGCTTATGCCGCATTTGGCCATAACTGGTCGCCCGAATATCCCAGTAAACAGTGATGCGGTCCTTTAGATTTATGTCCATGAGTAAAACTCCTTTGGTGTCTGAGTAATTTACAATATTAGATTAGCACAGCAACTAAAGAAAAACAATCATGGTTTTGCGGCGGATCTTTGGATAGATATCCGGACTTCGGAACAAAATCATAATTTGTTGACAAGTTTTGAGGGTTGTGTTACTATTAATGTACCGAATGGGACTAAATGACAATTACATAAAGTGATAAGCGGATAAAATGCCTGCAAGAGATTGCAGTTTCGCAGAAAGCTGTTGGCTTTCTGGCGATAGGGAAACAGGTGTAAATCCTGTGCAATGCCGTTGCTGTGAGAGTGGAGCGTGTCTCAATAAGCCACCGGGGGACTGGGAAGGCGGGACTACGTGAGGAGGCTCAAGCCAGAATACCGGTTTTATCTGTTATTTTCAAGCTGCGAGCCACAGCTAAGAAAATTCTTTTTTGCAAAAGCCGGAATGCTTTTGTGTTTTTATGAGTATGGAAAAACCTGAACGTTTAAAAAGGATATGTCTGTGGACATGTCCTTTTTTTGTAAATGATTTTGCGGGTGGTTAATTTGCGAGGGATATTTTATTACAGGAGGAATGTATGAGTTGCCAAAAGGAGATTCAGGAATATTGGAATGCCAGATCAGGGGATTTTTCGGAAATAAGCAGGGAGGAGCTGGAATCTCCGGAAGCGGGACAGTGGATAGAGTATTTTTCAGGGATATTGCCCCATCCGGAGGAGGGGAAGGCAGTCCGGGTGCTGGATTGCGGCGCGGGAGCCGGATTTTATACGGTTTTGCTTGCAGAGTACGGATGCCGGGTCACTGCTGTGGATTACAGCCAGGGCATGGTTGAGCAGATAAAGGAAGCGTTGAAAAAGAGGGAACTGGAGGCGGATGTTTTTCAGATGAATGTTCAGGAGCTTCATTTTCCGGATAATACCTTTGATGCTGTTGTGAGCAGGAATCTGTTCTGGAACCTGGAGGAACCGGTGAAGGCCTACAGAGAGCTTTATCGGGTATTAAAACCGGAAGGGGTGCTTATGGTTTCGGACGGGAACTTTTATCTGCACCTATATGACGGGAGGTACGCATCTGCCCGGGAGGAACAGCAGCGTTTCAGGCCGGCAGGATGCCATGACAGGCACAACGAAGCTAAGGTAGACTATTCAGTCATGGAAAAAATAGCGGAATCACTTCCCCTGAGCAAAAGACAGCGGCCAGATTGGGATCTGGAGCAGTTAATAGGGCTTGGTTATGAGGAGATCCATACAGAAATCCATTACTACAACGGCAGAATAGGGCGGCAGCTGCCTGTATCTTTCAGAATTTCCGCAAAAAAGCAGAAGTAATATGTCCATACACCGGCATACAGGAGAGGAGGCAGGGAATTGCTGCGGTATATCATGAAGCGTATGGCAGCGTTAATTATCATATTATTTGGGCTGTCTGTGCTTACTTTTTGTCTGACCAACATTCTGCCGTCAGATCCGGCTCAGCAGATGCTGGAAAGCATGGGTGCGGGGAGCGATCCGGAGGTAATCGGCAAAATTAAGGAAGAATACGGGTTGGATCAGCCTCTGGCGGTTCAGTATAAGAACTGGCTGGGAGGCGTGCTGCATGGAGATTTTGGGGATTCGGTTAAATATGGGCAGCCGGTTTCGGAAATCCTGGCGAGGAAACTTCCGAATACAATAAAGCTGGCCTGTTCCTCTTTTCTGCTTATGCTTGTCATTGCGCTGCCGCTGGGCATCCTTTCGGCAGTTTACCATAATAGAATTGCAGATTATATCATCAGGTTTCTGGCTTTTATCGGAGAGGCCATGCCCAGCTTTTGGATTGCCCTGCTGTTGATCTATTTGTTTGCTGTGAAGCTGCATGTCCTACCGGTGGGAGGATCAGAAAGCATGAAGCATTTGATCATGCCTGCTGTCACGCTGGCGCTGGGCATGGCGGCCTCTTATATCCGGCGGATACGTGCGGCTATGCTGGAAGAAATGAGTGAGCCTTATATCATGGGGGAGCTGTCCCGGGGCGTGTCCAGGAAGCGAATTGTTCTCCGCCATGTCCTGCCGAACTCGCTTTTGACCATCGTTACGCTTCTGGGAATGTCTTTTGGAGGACTGCTGGGAGGAACGATGATCGTAGAGACTATATTCAGCTGGAATGGCATAGGCAGCGCTGCAGTCAGTGCGATTACCAACAGAGATTATCAGTTGATTCAGGGGTATGTCATGTGGATGGGCGTGATTTACGTATGCGTCAACCTGGCGGTGGATATATTTTACCGTTATCTGGACCCGAGGATACGGCTGGGAGGTATGGAAAAGTGAGAAAAAAGACAAAGCGGAGAAAAAGCCGTTACACCAGTTTTATTATATGCCTTGTGCTGGCAGTCCTTTTTACACTGTTTTCTGTCTGTGCGGGAAAATTCGCGCCGTATGACCCGCTGGAGACCGACTATGCGAATATGCTGGCGGCGCCCTCTTCAGGCCACCTTTTCGGAACAGATCAGCTGGGAAGAGATCTGTTTTCCAGAATCTTATATGGAGGACAGACGTCTCTGTTAATCGCCTATCTGGTCACTGCGATTATTTCAGTTCTGGGCATCCTGATCGGAATAGTCAGCGGCCTGGCGGGAGGCGCGGTGGACAGCGTCATTATGCGGTTGGTAGACGTACTGATGGCATTTCCGGGAAATATATTTGTGCTGGCCATGGTGGCGGTCATGGGGACGGGGATACAGAATCTGATCATCGCGATGTGCTTCACAGGGTGGACAAAATATACCCGCGCCAGCCGCTCTCTGGTGCTTTCTATTAAGAATGGGGATTATATCCTGCAGGCGCGGCTGGGAGGCGCTTCGACCTTTAAAATCATGGGTACGTATATTATGCCGAATGTCATTCCGTCCCTGCTGGTGCTGATAGCTCAGGATATTGGAGGAAAGCTTTTGGCAATTGCCGGGCTTTCCCTTCTGGGGCTGGGATCTAAGCCACCGACGCCGGAGTGGGGGTTTATGCTCAGTGAAGGCAGGAATTATATGTCAGCCGCGCCCTGGCTTTTGATATTTCCGGGGCTGATTATCCTGATTAATGTGATTATATTCAATCTGTTAGGCGACAGCCTGAGGGACATCATGGACCCTCATTATAAGTAGCTGTAAAAATAAAGGTAGCAAATCCTGCGGCGGTCTTTGAGGCAAAACGGATCTGAAATGTGCACAGTCTGCCGGCCGGACAGGCGCAGGGGTTAAAATTACATAATAAAAAAGGAGAAAATCATGAAAAAACGAGTAGTTACAGCATTTCTTTGTATGGCGCTGGCCGCCGGCCTGACAGCCTGCGGAACTGGTAAAGGGGAAAATACAGCTTCTTCCCCGTCGGCGGATACATCCTCTGATGCGGCAGCAGCCAGCCAGGATGAAGGAACAGAAGAATCACATATTAATATGGCGTTATTCACCTATATCGAAGGGTTGGACCCGGCAGAGGGCTGGGGCGGCTGGAACCTGACACGCTGCGGTGTGGGAGAGACGCTGATTACTGTGAATGAAGACATGGAATTTGAGGGGCAGCTGGCGGATGAGTGGGAACAATTAGATGATGTAACCTATCGCGTACATATCCGTCAGGGTGTTAAATTCAGCAATGGGACGGAGCTGACGCCTGAGATTGTGAAAGCGTCCCTGGAGCGCTCCATTGAACAGAACTCCAGAGGCGGCGCGCTGAAATTAGCATCTATCGAGGTCGACGGTGAAAATCTGATTTTTACAACAGAGGAGCCGTTCAGTGCATTTATCGCTAATCTGACGGAGCCCATGTATTGCATTATCGACACCACAGCGGATCTGGAAGAGGCGGCTTCCAAGCCGGTCTGCACAGGACCGTACATGGTGACGGAATATGTGTCTGAGGAAAAGATTGAGCTGGCCGTCAATGAGAATTACTGGGGCGATATTCCGAGCATTGAAACCATCACAGCCCTGAATATCGGATCGGATACTAAAACAGAGGCGATTCTTGCCGGAGACATTGACCTGGCTCAAGGCGCCAGCAATACGACTTTAAGCCAGCTGGAAGGTGTGGATGATATCGAACTGGCGACTGTTACCGGAACAAGGGAAAGCGATATTGTCTTCAATTGCGCAGAAGGAAGTAAGTTATCTGATGTAAAGCTGCGTCAGGCATTGTCCTACGCAACAGATCGTGAAGTAGTAGCAGAGGTGGCTGGAAACGGGTACGCGCAGCCTTTGGGTACAGCTTTTCCTGATACGGTTGGTTATGATTCTGATAAAGTAACAGGCCAGTCCCACGATCCGGACAAGGCGGCAGAGCTTCTGAAGGAGGCCGGCTATGAGGATACGGACGGTAACGGATTTGTGGAGAAGGACGGACAGGAGCTTGTGATCACAATTTCGCTGTCCAGCTCATCCTCTACGGCGGTGTCTGAGGCGCTGCAGGACCTGTGGCAGACAGCGGGCGTGCATACGGAGATCGAAATGCTGGAAAACGTAAAAGATAAGCGGGACAGCGGTGATTTTGACGTTATCTTTGACGGCTGGCAGACAGTAAATGCAGGTGATGGACAGTATTATCTGGCATCACGGTGGCAGACAGGCGGAACAGATAATTATGGTAAATATTCCAGCGAAGAATTTGATGCAGTAATGAAAAAACTAGATGAAGCCTTTGATCAGGAAGAACGTGTGGAGGCATTTGTGGAGGCTCAGCAGATACTGGCGGATGACTGTCCGTGCCTGTGGCTGTATGCAAATGACAATATCACTCTTATCAATACGGAAAAGGTGAACAATGTCACCATGTTCCCGATTGATTATTATCTGGTGACTCCGGAATGGAGCGCCGGAAAATAAGGGGAAGGAATCAGATATGAGCATTTTGCGGATTGAGAATTGCAGCATCAGCTATGATGAGGATAAGTATGCGGTAGAACAGGTATCCCTGGACGTAGAAGAGGGGGAAATTGTGAGTATTGTAGGCGAGAGCGGAAGCGGGAAAACAACCCTGATCCGTGGTGTCATGGGCCTGCTCCCGTCCGGAGGCCAAATATCCGGAGGAAAAATATGGTTCAAGGACAGGGAACTGACAGCGATGACGGAGGCTGAGCTGCAGGCAATCCGCGGAAAACTGATGGCGATGATTTTTCAGGACCCGGGCCTTTCCCTGGACCCGGTAAACCGGATAGAATCTCAATACAGGGAATCGATTCGCACCCATAACAAAAGGCTTTCCAGGGATACCTGCCGGGATATGGCGAAGAAGATGCTGAAGGCTATGCATCTGACAGATGCAGACCGTGTGCTGCGCTCCTATCCCATTGAGCTGAGCGGGGGAATGAAGCAGCGTGTCGGCATAGCCATGGGCATGACAGCCCGGCCGCTGCTGCTGCTGGCAGACGAGCCTACCAGCGCGCTGGATGTGACGATTCAGGCTCAGGTGGTCCGGGAGATGAAGGAACTGAGAGATACTTATGGGACGTCTATCGTGCTGGTGACCCATAATATGGGGGTGGCGTCTTACCTGTCTGATAAAATCGGTGTGATGAACCAGGGAAGGCTGGTCGAGTACGGCACCCGCGGGGAAGTGATTTTCCATCCGAAGGAAGCGTATACGCGGAGCCTTTTAGACGCGGTTCCAAAGCTGGGAGGGAAGCGATATGGAGAATGAAAGGCCGATGGTTGAGATTTCACATCTCTGTAAAAGGTTTCAGATAGGAAAAAAAGAGCTGTCGGCGGTTTTTGACGTAACACTGACCCTGGCAAAAGGAGAATGCCTGGGTATCGTGGGGGAAAGCGGGTGTGGGAAAAGCACGCTGATCCGGATGATTATCGGGGCTCTCAGGCCCACGTCCGGACAGGTGCGCGTAGACGGCGTGGATTATTGGTCATTGAAGAGAAGTGAGCAGAAAGCGTTCCGCAGGAAAATTCAAATGGTATTTCAGGAGCCAATCAGCTCCTTCAGTCCCCGGATGAAAATCGGAAGTTATCTGATGGAGCCCAGGATCAACTACGACCGCCTGTCCAGAAAGGAAGCGGAGAGGGAAGCGGAGGCGCTGTTGGAAATGGTAGGTCTGCCGGACACGTTCATGAAGCGTTATCCCCACGAATTGTCGGGCGGACAATTGCAGCGTGTGGCCATAGCCAGGGCGTTGGCGGTCAGGCCGGCTCTTCTGGTCTGCGATGAAGCAACCGGAGCGCTGGACGTGTCGATTCAGAATCAGATTGTGCAGCTTTTGGTTAAGCTTCAACGGGAACAGGAAGCGGCGTGCCTTTTTATCGGCCATGACCTGGCTCTGGTCAGCAACGTGAGCCAGAGGATAGCGGTCATGTATCTGGGAAGGATTGTAGAGATCTTAAAAAGTGAATCGCTGGAACGGAAAGCGGCCCATCCTTATACCCAGGCTCTTCTGGGTGCGGTGCTGGATGTTTACTGCGACCAGGAGGCTGAGCTGCCCCTGCTGAAGGGAGAGCCGCCGAGTCCGCTGGAACTGCCGAAGGGTTGTGCGTTCGCGGACCGCTGCCCCAGGGCCCATGAAAACTGTTATGAGATGCGCCCCGAATTGAGGGAAATAGCGTCGGGGCATTTTGCGGCCTGCCACAGGCTGTCAGCAAGGATGTAATTCATAAATTTTAAGACAGAGAAAAGATATCGCCAGAACCGGCATTTGCCGGAACTGGCGATTTTGTTTGCCCAGCATGGGCGTATTCTAATGGGTGAAAGTCCCTAGTGCGCGTAGGCAACGACGAAGCACATAGCCGAACAGCAAGGGTGTCCGCCGTGAGGCGGAATCTGAAAGAAGCTGTGAGCAAATCTCTGACCTGACGGACAGGAATCGCATATAAGGCTCGGAAATACGGATAAGGTGGCAAAAGGCACTGAAGTCCAAAAGGTTGCCGGAAGTACGAGTAAATGCGGCAGGGACATGGAGAGAAAGAATGCGCACCTTAACTGGGGAGGTCTTACTGGCGTTTCATCAGCCGTAGCAACAGCGAACAGTGAGAAGTCAGCAGAAGCCATAGTAGTGGGGAAGTTCCTGTAATGGGAATGGAGCGAAGGGCTGAACAATCAATCAGTTGAAGTACGTTCCACTTCGTAGCCGGAGCAACGTCTGACGATAACTTCAAAGGCGGCAAAGGCAAAAGGGGCAGAAAGGAAACAACGCATGGACACAGGTAGTCTAATGGAGCAGATATTGAGCAAAGAAAACCTTAATGCGGCATATCTGCAAGTCGTCAGGAACAAAGGAGCAGCAGGGGTAGACGGAATGACCGTTGAAGAACTAGGCCCATACCTTTCGGAAAACGGCGAAAACATCAGGGAACAGCTGCGGACGAGAAAGTATAAGCCGCAGCCGGTACGCAGAGTGGAGATACCGAAGCCGGACGGTGGAATAAGGAACCTGGGAGTGCCGACGGTGGCCGATCGTTTTGTACAACAGGCGGTAGCACAGGAGCTGACTCCGATATTTGAGGAGCAGTTTCATGACCACAGCTATGGATTCAGACCAAACCGGTGCGCACAGCAGGCAGTCTTAAAAGCACTGGAGATAATGAATGACGGACACAGTTGGATAGTAGACATCGACCTTGCGAAGTTCTTTGATACAGTAGACCATGACAAGCTGATGACAATCATCGGACGAACCATAAAGGACGGGGATGTGATATCAGTGGTAAGAAAGTTTCTGGCCAGCGGAGTGATGATAGACGATGAGTATGAAGATACAATAGTCGGCACACCGCAGGGAGGGAATATCTCGCCATTATTAGCGAACATCATGCTCAACGAGTTGGACAAGGAACTGGAAGCAAGGGGACTGGATTTTGTCAGGTATGCAGATGACCTCATCATCATGGTCGGGAGCAGGCAGGCGGCGGAACGGGTCATGAAGAGTGTGACGAGATTTATAGAGAATAAACTCGGACTCAAAGTGAATGGCGAAAAGAGCAAGGTGGATCAACCGAAAGGCATAAAGTATCTCGGGTATGGATTTTACTATGACACATTTGCCAAAGGATATAAAGCCAGACCACACACGAAAGCGGTGGAAAAGTTCAAGGAGCAAATGAAGGAACTTACATGTAGGAGTTGGGGAGTCAGCAACACCTATAAGGTGAAGAAACTCAACCAACTGATACGAGGATGGATTAATTACTTCAAAATCGGAAGCATGAAAAGGTTATGTAGAAAGCTCGATAAGCATATCCGCTTTAGAATGCGAATGTGTATCTGGAAACACTGGAAAACACCTAAGAACAGGGAAAAGAATCTTATCAAGCTCAGACTGCCACGGTGTGGGGCGCATGGTATTTCGTATGCAAAGGGATATGCCAGAGTGAGCAGAAGCTGGAATCTCCACATCGGTATCAGTAAAGAGAGACTGGCTAAGTTTGGGCTTGTATCTATGGAGGACTACTACGCCGAAAGGCGGGTTACTTGTTAAGTTGATTGAACCGCCGTGTACCGAACGGTACGCACGGTGGTGTGAGAGGTCGGTAGGCGAAATAATCGCCTACCTCCTACTCGATTGATTAAAGCTCTGTTTTATGTTTACCATAGTTTCTTTAAATTGAAATAGTCGTCCATGGAATTGACAAAAGCATTGGTAACGGTACGGTTTTTTCTGCGCCTCTTAACGAGCATAATCTGATTGGTAGCGATAGAACGCTCCAATGGGACATAGATGACGTTGGCCATAGGCCGGAACTCAACGCTGGGATAGCCCACAAAGCAATATCTGTGCTGATTTATAGCGATCTGGCTGCAGGTCTCTATATTGGAAATCCGGCTGACATTTTGTAACTCATGCCCCCAGTCCATGAGAATCTGTTCACTCTCTGTTTTCTGTGAAGGAGTGCCGGTATACAGCAGCATGGGCAGATGCTCCAGAACGGTCAGCGGAATTCTGTCATATTCTGCGAGAGGGTCATTTTGAGGAATCTGGAGGCAGAGTTCATCCTCGAACAGAAAATAACAGTGGTAATTTTTCTCAGTTTTTTTCTTCAAGGCCGGTAATTTAGCAGAAACCTCATTGGTTAATATAATATCTGGCATTTTGCTGTCGTTCGTGGTGGAAAACAAGAAGTCCCGGATTTCTATGCTGCTTTTTTTATCAATCTGCACGGGGGTATTGGTGTAATCTACCATCAGGATATTGACTGCACCGAAAGCTATAAGTTCCATAACCGCGCAGCAGGACATGAAAACAGGCAGCTGGCTGTCATCCTGTACTGGTGGCTCCTGCACATGAAAATGGGCATTTAAGGCGGCGATATCCTCAATGACTTTTTGAATCAGGAGGTAAGCTTTTTCGCCTGCCTCTGTCAACTGAATGCCGGTACGGGAACGCAGATAGAGGGTTGTATTCCATTCAGCTTCCAATTGAATCATGGCTTTGCTGATGCTTTGCGCAGAAAGAAACAGACGTTCACTGGCCTTGCGGATGGAGCCTGTTTCTGCTATTTCCTGAAAAATGTAGAGCTGTTCCAGTCTCATTCTTCCTGACCTCGCTTTCATGTACTGAACTGATAGTATTTTAACATTTTAGATCTCCGTGTGTCAACCTGAGGCTGACACATGACGATTAACGTGCGCAGGCGTTGCTTTACAAAGATAGCATCTGTTCATAAAATATAAGTAATCCCGAATATTCAGGAAATGATATCGTACATAACAGAGAATGAGGAGGAACTTGCGATGAGCAAAAAATACTACGTTAACAGTGCGATTGTGGTGTTACTGATGGTTCTGTTTCGGTTCATACCTCCCTGTGGTTCCATGACTGCCCTGGGAATGACGATTCTGGGCATTTTCCTTGGAGCTTTATGGGGATGGATTACATGCGACATGATCTGGCCCAGTGTTTTAGCGCTGGTTATGCTGGGATTCAGCGGTTATACGGAGAATGTAGCGGAAGCGCTGACAAATACTATCAGCAATGGGACTATACAATTGATTTTATGGCTGCTGGTATTTTCGGCGCTTCTTACAACCACCGGAATTTCCAAATGGGTTGTAATGAAGCTTGTGAACTCGAGGCTGTGCAAGGGGCATCCCTGGCGGCTTTCGATTATCATCTGCCTGGCAGTCTGGATCTGTGCCGCATTTGGCGCAGGTTTTGCGGCAATCCTGATTTGCTGGCAGTTTATCTACACGATCTGCGCTCAGGTGGGATATACCAAGGAGGATAAATGGCCTAAGATGATGATCTGCGCGATTATTTTCTTCAACGCGCTGGGAGCCCTGGCCCTTCCGTTTCAGGGAGGAGTTGTGGCAAATTTCGGCTTCCTGGCAAAGGCCTCGAACAGTACCTATGTGAGTTATAATTATGTACAGTACCTGGGCTTCAGTGTGGTGTTCTGTGCAGTGACCATGGTTCTATACCTTCTGTTTTGCCGTTTTATCCTGCGGCCGGATATGAGCAGGCTGATGAGCACAATTGATGTCGGCGAAGCAGAGAAACTGGATACCCGACAGAAGATTTCTATAGGCGCTCTGATTGCATTGATGGCGCTGACGATTTTGCCCAGCTGTCTTCCACAGGGACCGGTGAAAATGTTCATGAGCCGTTTGGGAACCACGGCCTGCGTACTTCTGATTGTGGCCTTTGTTACCTTTCTCAGGGGAAAAGATGGAAAACCATACTTCACCTTTAAAGAATTGGCGAATAACGGAGTGATGTGGCCCCTGCTGTTCATGGTTGCAACTGCTACGATGATGGGAGGCGCGCTGTCTGCTCCGGATTCCGGATTTACTGCTACGATTACAGGCATGTTTGCTCCGGTGCTGTCAAACGCCAGTCCCTTTGCATGTGCTGCGGTGATTGCTCTGGCGACGTTGCTGCTGACAAATTTAATTAATAATACGGTTGCCAGCGCCATTATGATTCCGGTCATGTATCCCTTTGCGGTACAGCTGGGCATTAATCCGCTGATGATGACTGCAGTCATCTGTTTCTGTGCCAATTGCGGACTGCTTCTGCCCTGTGCAAGCCCGGCAGGCGCAATGCTGCACGGCAACAAAGAGTGGATCGGCACCAAAGATGTGGAAAAGCACTCGCTTCTGGGTATCCTGGCGCTGGCATTGGCAGCTGTCTTCGTTGGCATCCCCTTGGGAGCTGTGATCTTTCATTAAACAGAATAAAAAGGAGATTAGGATATGTTATTAATTAATAACCCGCCGATTACCCCCCGTGAGAATTACATACGTGCGGCAAAGCATCGCAATCCCCTGTGGCTGCCCATGAAATCAGATTCTGTGAACTTTGCCCCCCGCATCTATCCGGATAACGTCGCCCGTGCGTTTGTAGTGGATGGGATGCCTTATGACGGACCGGTAGGCGGAGCAGATATCTTTGGAGTTCAGTGGAAATATATCGATATTGCAGGCGGCTCTATGGTAGAACCGGGCCGGCCATTTTTAAAAGAGGTTTCTGAATGGAGGGAGAAAGTGTGTTTTCCGGAGCTGGACAGATGGGACTGGGAAAAAAGTGCTGAGGAAAACCGGGAATTCCTGAATACAGATAAGCTGGTCACTGCCTGGATCTTTAACGGTTTGTTTGAACGTCTGATATCATTTGTGGATTTTGAAGCGGCGGCTGTTGCGCTGATCGATGAGGAGCAGCAGGATGACGTGAAAGCATTGTTCCAGGAACTGGCAGACTTTTACAAGCGCCTGATCGACAAGTTTGTTGAATATTATCATGTGGACGCCATATTTTTCCATGATGACTGGGGATCACAGAGGGCCCCGTTCTTCTCGCTGGATATCTGCCGTGAAATGATTGTACCATATATGAAACAGATTGTTGAGCACTGCCATAAGAAAAATCTGATATTCGATTTTCATTCCTGCGGGAAGAATGAGGCTCTGGTGCCGGCTATGCTGGAATGTGGAATGGATATCTGGGGCGGCCAGCCGATGAATGATAAACGGATGCTGGTAGAGGCATACGGGGATCAGATTCTGATTGGAATTCATTGCCCTTATAATCAGGCTGTGCCTGCGCCTGAAAATGATGAGGAGCTGTATCGGCAGGTGGAGGGATTTCTGGCACCTTATGCGGAGAACATCAAAGAAAAGCCATTTTTCCTTATGGATCTGAAGCCGGATAACCGTGTCAGAGAAGCGTTCTATAAATGCAGCATGAAGCTGCTGCAGAAATAGAAAAACATCCCCAGGGGTAGCTTGTGCAGGAGGAAAGGAGCTTGTATACTGTATTTAGATTCCAGAGTATCATATAACACATGCCAGCGAAGGGGCAGAAGAACAGTCGGCAATGCCTGCTTGAAAAAATACATAAACCCAGGGGGATGTTTATGAACGTGAATATTTTTCTATATGATGATTTTGAAACCTTAGATGCCTTTGCACCAGTTTCGGTGTTCGGGCAAAGGCCGGATTATTTCCATATCAACTATGTTTCCATGTATGGGGACATCGTGAACAGCAGCCAGGGCGTCAAGGTATGGACGGAAGCGGCCAGTGAAGTGCTGCTTAAGGATATCCTGGTCATACCGGGAGGACGGGGAGCGAAACGGCTGATCACTCATGACGAAATTCTGACCGGTTTTCTGAAAAAGGCGGCTGAAAGTGTGAATTATTGTCTGATGGTCGGAAGCGGGGCCGGAATCATTGCGCAGACGGGCCAGCTGTTCCACCGCCATGTGGCGGATTTTGAAATGGCTGAGAACTGGAAACGGATGTTTACCGCGGGTATCAGCTGGATACCTGATGTGAAATGGGTTGCGGATGGGAAGTTTTATTCTTCGTCCAATTCTGCGGCTGCTTTCAATATGTCTCTGGGAGTTGTGACGGAGCTGCTCGATCCGGACCTGTCGGATGAAATCGCCCGGAAACTGGGTTATAGCTGGGATATTGAAGAAGACGGGTACTATTGATGGACGGGCCGAAGTTGTTAGACGAAAGGGAAAAAGCTCTCGTTCACAGGCTGGCCAGAGCTGTCGGCCATCTGAAATCAATTAAAACCATGGTGGAGAATGGAAGGGACTGCAGCGAAGTGCTCATTCAGCTGGCTGCCGTAAAAGCGGCGGTGAATAACACCGGAAAAATAATGTTGGAATCCTATATCAAAGAAAATATTACGAGTGCGGTCCGAAACGGAGATAGAGAGGCGCTGGAAAAAGTAAAGACAGTGATTGACACCTTCGTTAAATGAGACAATGATACGTCGGATGAGAGATGCGTCGGTTCACCGGATATGCCCCATAGTGGGGAAACCGTGAACCGGCGTTATTCTGTCTGTCTGGCGGCTGACAGATAAAAAGCGCCCCAACTGCACATCGCATCCAGGACAGGGATCATATTCCTAAAAAGTACATTCTTGTCAAATAAATAGAAAGTGGTACAATTATAGCGTACTCAGGCGCTGCCCGCAATGTATGCCTGAACGGAAGAGGGGGAGGCCTGAGATAATAAAGTAAAGAGGAGTGATCACATGGATTTGCTGGAGTTAATGAAAAAGAGATATGCCGTCCGTTCTTATAACGGGAAGAAAGTGGAAGAAGAAAAGGTTCATAAGATCCTAGAAGCGGCCCATGTGGCGCCGACTGCGGCCAATCTTCAGCCTGTGCGCCTGCTGGTGATTCAGAGTGATGAAGGGCTTGCGAAGCTTTCAAAAGCCGCGAAAATCTACCAGGCACCGCTGGCCGTGCTTGTGTGTGCAGATTATAGAAAAGCCTGGGTGCGTCCTTTTGATGAAAAACAGAGCGGTGATATTGATGCGGCGATCCTGACCGATCATATGATGCTGGAAGCCACGGCTCTTGGGCTGGGAAGTGTCTGGATCGGCTATTTTAAGCCCGATGTGGTGAAGCAGGAGTTTGCGCTTCCGGAAGGGCTGGAGCCTGTCAGTATTTTGGCAGTAGGTTACAGTGATGAAGAACCTCAGAGTCCCGAACGTCATCGGGAGAAGAGAATTCCGCTACAGGAGCTGGTTTCTTATGAAAAGCTGTAAAGTCGGCATAACTGCCTGTTCGGATGCCCGGCCTTTTTCGGAAGAGCAGGGTACGGAACGAGTGCTGGAAGTGCTTAGGGAGGCAGGCCTGGACCCAGTACGGAGCGACTGTATATTCTCGGGCGAAGCGCCCTTTGGCATATCCCCCCGCAGAAGAGGAGAGGCGCTGAACCGCTTCTATGAGGACCACAGTATCAGGGCAATTTTTGATCTGTCGGGCGGCAATCTGTCCAATGAAATACTGGGAGAACTGGATTATGAAGTGATCGCTTCTAATCCCAAACCATTTTGGGGCTACAGTGACTTGACGGCCCTGATGAATGCGGTCTATGCCAGAACGGGGGGCCGTTCCTTTCTGTACAATGTGAGGAATCTGACCGGAGCAGACGGTGACAGGCAGACGGCAGCGTTCAAGGCAGCCGTCAGCGGAACAGACAGACGGCTGTTCCAGGTGGAGTGGGAGGCCATACAGGGTCACGAGATGGAGGGGATATTGATTGGCGGCAACCTGAGGTGCTTCTTAAAGCTGGCGGGTACGCCCTATTTCCCATCTTTCCGGGATAAAATCCTGTTTCTGGAGACCCTTGGAGGGTCTGCCGCCGCGGTGGTTTCCATGGTGAACCAACTGAGGCAGATGGGAGCCTTTGAAGAAATCTCCGGCTTATTGTTGGGTACATTTACAGAGGCAGAGGCCGCCCTGGGCGTGACAGCGCTGCGGGAGCTTATCCGTAAAGCGGTGGGCAGCAGCAGCCTTCCCATGGCGAAGACGCAGATGGTCGGACACGGGGAGGATTCCAGGTGCCTCGTAATCGGTGAACGATATGGGTGCCAGTTTTAAATGAGAAATGCCGGTTTCCAGAGGATGAAAGTCCTCGCGCAGGGAAACCGGCATTTCTTTACTATGCGGCTGAAATTTGCAGCGCAGCCACGAATTCCATAGAGCCGCGCCTTTGACGGCACTTTCAGGCAGGCTTGCCGCCTTTTTTCAGCCAATAATACTTGTACGATATTATACAAGAATTATGTTTGAATCCGTGGTAGAATACAGGAGTGTATGAGAGGACAGGAGAAGAGGAGAGGGCCTATGCCAGAACAGCAGGAAGAACGGAAGATATTTTATGACGCAGATTTGAATATAGAGGCCTACAGCCTGTGCGGGATTGTACAGCGGTTTCCGAAGCATTTTCATGACTATTATGTGATCGGCCTTGTGGAAAAGGGAAGCAGGCATCTTTGGTGCAGGGACAGGGAATATGACCTGGCGGCTGGGGATATAGTTTTGTTCAATCCCAGGGAGGCTCATTTCTGCGCTCCGCTGAATGGAGAAAGGCTGGATTACCGGGCAGTGAACATCAAGCCAGAAGTGATGGAAGCCGCGGTCAGTGAAATAAATGGATCAGATTGTCTGCCGCAGTTCCGGGAGCCGGTTGTCCGGCAGGGTGAGCTGGCAGTGAGGCTGAAGGAGCTTTACGGAGAGATTTTGTCTGGCGCTCCGCGGCTGGAGAGGGAAGAAAGCTTTTATTTTTTGCTGGAAGCTGTTTTGCAGGGGTATGCAGTATTTTCGGAGCCGGACCCCAGAATGCCGGGGATGGAGATCCGGAAGCTGTGTGCTTTTATAGAGGAACATTTCAGTGAGAATATTTCCCTGGACGAGCTGTCGGAACGGTCGGGTTTCAGCAAGTCCTATCTGCTGAGGGTATTTACGAAGGAGACGGGAGTCTCACCCTATCGTTACCTGCAAAATGTGCGTCTGGAACGGACGAAGCAATACCTGGAACAGGGAATTCCGCCGGTGGATGCCGCGGGGATGGCGGGTTTTTCGGATCAGAGCCATTTTACCAACTTTTTTAAAGAATTTATCGGAGTCACGCCGAAACAATATCAGAAAATATTTACAGAAGACTGCAAAGCAGACGGGGGAAAACGGCATGAAAGAAAATAATCCGGCGACCGGGCATCTGGCCGCCTTTGTCACGATCTTTGTATGGGGGACAACGTTTATTTCAACGAAAATACTTCTGAAAACTTTTACGCCGGTGGAGATCCTGTTTCTCCGTTTTATGCTGGGATATCTGGTTCTCTGGCTGGTAAAGCCACATTTCCTGAGGCCCGGACAGAAGGGGCAGGAGAAGTATTTCATAGCGGCGGGTCTCTGCGGGGTTACACTTTATTATCTGCTGGAAAATGTCGCGCTGATGTATACACAGGCGTCAAACGTGGGGGTTGTGATTTCAGTGGCGCCTTTTTTTACCGCTATTTTCAGCCGGTTATTTCTCCATGGTGGGCGGCCGTCCCGAAGATTTTATTTTGGATTTGTCCTGGCGATCTGCGGGATTTTTCTCATTAGCTTCAGCAGTGAGCAGGCTCTGCAGCTCAATCCGCTGGGAGATGTGCTGGCCCTGCTGGCGGCGGTGGTCTGGGCTGTGTATGCGGTTATCACAAGGAAAATCAGCGAATTTGGATATCATACGGTCCAGACCACCAGAAGGACATTTTTCTATGGGCTGATATTCATGATTCCGGCCGTGGTGCTGATGGATTTCCGGGTAACACCGGATCAGCTGCTGGACGGCAGCAATCTGGGCAATATCCTTTTTCTCGGCCTGGGAGCGTCCGCCGTGTGCTTTGTGACCTGGAATCTTGCGGTCAGGAAGCTGGGTTCCGTGAGGACTAGTGTGTATATTTACCTGGTTCCGGTCATCACAACGGTAACATCAGTGATTGTCCTTCATGAGAAAATAACGGCTGCAGCGGCAGGGGGAATCGGGCTGACACTGGCGGGACTGTTCCTCTCAGAGAGCGGGCACCGGGTAAAAAAACAGATATAACTAAAAATGGAAGAAATTACCAGAGCGTAAGCCTCCTGATATATAGTAAAATGGGTGAAAGACGGTACTTTATGTACGGTCTTTCTTTTTATACCGTATCATGTTTAGTACAAGGAAGAAAGGAGGATACGTATGAGGGCAGGAAAATCATACGGCTATGTAAGAGTTTCTACCAAGGAACAAAATGAAGAAAGGCAGCTGATCGCCATGCGGGCATATGGCCTGAGGGACGACCAGCTGGTTATTGAGAAGCAGTCTGGCAAGGATTTTGACAGGCCGAAGTACCGCAGGCTTCTGAAAAAGCTGAAGCCCGGAGATTCGCTTGTGGTGAAAAGCATTGACCGGTTAGGAAGAAATTACGAAGAAATACTGGAACAATGGCGGAACCTGACAAAAGAGCGCCAGGTAAATCTGATCGTACTGGACATGCCGCTCTTGGATTCAAGGGTCGACAAAGATCTGACAGGAACTTTGATCGCGGATATCGTACTGCAGCTGTTGTCCTATGTCGCAGAGACTGAGCGGGAAAATATCCGGCAGAGGCAGGCAGAAGGAATAGCCGCGGCGAAGGCGAGAGGAGTGAAATTCGGCCATCCGCCAATCGAGATGCCGGACGAATTTGATGAGCTGAAACAGCAATGGAAGGAGGGCAGGATAACGTCCAGAAAGGCAGGAAAGATTCTCGGGGTAAGTTATCAGACGTTCCTGAGAAGGGTGAAGATGTCTGAATAAAAATATAAGAATTTTGTTCCTTTAGGTAGAATTTCTGTCACATCGGGTAGACTTTTGGTAACGAACATGATACAATAATAATTGTCATTTTTTAACATGTTTTACAAACTGGGATTTTACAATTTCGTTACTGTTGCTCTGTTACTCTTTGTCTAGTTATAGTAACAGGAATGGGGAAGAGGTACTGAGGATGAAGGAAGAGAAAGGTTCACTATTAGAGGATCTGGCACGGTGGACCGGATGTCAGTATTTATCTGATCTGCATCAGCCGGATAAGCGTAAAGAGATATTTAAAGCGGCTGAGAAGCTGGATATCAGCAAGTATTCGCTGGGTGAATGGGAAGATGCAATTATGTATATTGCAGAACAGCCATGCAGTTTTAACGATGCGGAAGGCGTCAGGGAATATCTTCAGAAGGAAGCAGAGTAGAAAATTATATATGATAATACGAGCAGTAACAGACCGTAATAGTTCTGATGAAAAGCTGCCGCAGTGAACAGTTGAGCGATTGTTCACTGCGGCAGTATTTAGTTCTTATTAAGGAGAGCTGCTCTTCAGCCGCACACCGGCGCGTAACAGGTGAAGCTTATTCCCGGAACAGGGCGGGAAGGTCTGAGATAGAATCGATGGTGTAATCGGGTGCGGGCACCTGTCCAAAGCCGTAAGAGGCATAGACAAAGGGGACGCCTGCCTGGTGGGCGGCCTCGAAATCTCCCAGGGTGTCGCCGACATATACAGCGGAATGCAGGCTGTTCTGGCGGATGATCGCGCTTATATTGGCTGCTTTGGCTTCCCCCGTGTCCCCGGGGCAGAGATGGCCGGAGAAATAATGGCCGAAACCTGTGGCGTCAAGAAAACGCTCGATATAGCCTGCCTGACAGTTGCTGACGATGTACAGAGGGCAGCGTTCTGATAAAATTTTCAGCACGTCTTCCAACCCCTCATAGGGAAGCGGAGGATGGTCTCGCAAGGCAGCATCCTCAGCGATATAGCACTTTTCCAAAAGTTCCCTACGTCTTTCCGGCGGGCAATCGGAGAATAGTATTGCCCCGATTTCCTCCAACAGCTTTCCGAAAAGCTTTTTCAGATCGTCTCCCGTCAGGCGGATGTTTATATCCGGTTCCTTTTCAAACATGTCATTCCAGGCCTGGGCAACTGTATCCGTGCAGTCCCACAGGGTCCCGTCTACGTCAAATATGATGCTGTCTATCATGGCTTATCCTCTTTTCAATTTTGTATTCTGCCAATGCTGTTCGCGGACTGGCGCCCGCGGATCATAACATTCTGTTCTATTTTAATAAGATTTTATTAATATTACAATATTTATTTTGCTTTTTCTATTGATTTGTGGCATGATAATAAGGAATGTAAAGGCGGAATCAGAGTGGACGGCCGCCGCAGACAGACGACAGGTGGGAAGCATGCTGGAGAAAATTATCAGACCGCTGACAGAGTGGTATCAGGACAACAAGCGAATACTGCCCTGGAGGGCCGACAGGAACCCCTATTATATCTGGGTGTCGGAGATCATGCTCCAGCAGACTAGGGTGGAAGCGGTGAAACCCTATTTCAAGAATTTCATATCTGAGCTTCCAACTGTCAGGGAGTTGGCTGCCTGTCCGGAGGACAGACTTCTGAAGCTGTGGGAAGGGTTGGGTTATTACAACCGGGTCCGGAACATGCAGAAGGCGGCAGTTACCATTGTGAATGAATACGGAGGGAAGCTTCCGGCAGATTATGAGGCGTTGAAGAAGCTTTCCGGGATCGGGAGCTATACGGCCGGGGCTGTCGCGTCGATCGCATACGGGATTCCGGTTCCGGCGGTGGACGGCAACGTGCTGCGGGTACTGGCGCGGGTCCGCGAGGACGACAGAGACATTTCCAGACAGGCGGTCAAAGGTCAGGTAGAGAAGGATCTGCTGGCAGTTATGCCGAAGGATGATCCGGGAGATTTTAACCAGGCGCTGATGGAGCTGGGAGCTGTGATCTGTGTCCCGGGCGGAAGCCCTAAATGCGGAGAATGTCCCCTTCAGAAGCTTTGCAGAGCCCATGAAGCCGGCCGGGAGCTGGAATATCCGGTGAAAGCCGGTAAGAAGGGCAGGCGGGTGGAGGCGCGCACGATTCTGCTGATACAGGACGGAGAACGGATCGCTCTCCGGAGAAGGCCTGATCAGGGACTTTTAGCCGGGCTGTATGAATTTCCGAACCTGCCGGGTCATCTGAACCGGCGGGAAACGCTGGAATGGGTAGAAGAGGCGGGGCTTACGCCCCTGCAGATCCAGAAGCTGGATGATGCAAAGCATATTTTTTCCCATGTGGAGTGGCACATGATCGGATATGCTGTCAGAGTAGCGTCTTTTGAAGGTGCGAAGAGCGGCGGCCTGATACTGGCCGAGACGAAGCATGCGGAGGAAGAATACCCTGTGCCGGCGGCCTATGGGGCATATGCCAGGTATATGAATTTGAATCTGGGTTTGAAGGAAAAAAATTAGCAGAGGAAAAGAAAATGAAATTATTGACAATTGCTGTACCCTGTTACAATTCAGAAGCTTATATGAGAAAGTGTATTGAATCACTTCTGGTCGGCGGGGAGGACGTGGAAATCCTGATTGTGGATGATGGGTCCACAAAGGATCGCACGCCGCAGATCGCCGACGAATACGCAGAGAAATACCCGACGATCGTACGGACGATCCATCAGGAGAACAAAGGACACGGCGGCGCGGTTAATACTGGAATTGCGAACGCGACAGGGCTCTACTTCAAAGTTGTGGACAGCGACGACTGGGTAGACGCAGAGTCCTATAAGAAAATATTAAAGACGTTGGACGCCATCATCCGGGGCCCGGAGACTGTTGATGTATTGTTCAGCAATTACGTATATGAAAAAGAGGGCGCGAGAAAGAAACGAGTCATGCGCTATATTTATAATTTTCCACAGGACAAGGTGTTTGGCTGGGAAGAGATGAAGCGTCTGGGGCCGAGCCATTATGTCCTCATGCATTCGATCATCTACCGGACGGCTCTGCTGCGGGAATCCGGGCTGGAGCTGCCGGAGCATACTTTTTATGTGGACAATCTGTATGCGTTTATACCGTTTCCGCTGGTGCGCTCCATGTACTATCTGAATGTGAACTTCTACCGTTATTACATCGGCAGGGCTGACCAGTCGGTGAATGAAGCGGTGATGATCGGCCGGATGGACCAGCAGCTGCTGGTTAATAACGCGATGATCGAATATATGGGCCGCCAGAAAGGGCTGAAGGGCCGCCAGAGGGAGTTTATGATTCATTCCCTGGCGATTATCATGACGGTATCTTCCATCATGCTGATCCGCTCCGGCACGGAAGACAGCCTGGAGAAGAAGCGGCAGCTTTGGGAATATCTGAAGCAGCAGGATCTGAGGACTTTCCTGAAGATCCGCTGGGGAATTACCGGAGCAGCCATGAACCTGCCCGGCAAGGGCGGCCGGAAACTGTCCGAGTATGGATATAAGCTGGCCCAAAAGGTATACGGGTTTAATTGACAATCAGTAGACGGAGGATGAGTTAAGAAAAATGGAAATGGATTTAGAGCATTTGCGTAAGCCCTGCACTTGTGGCAGGGCGCACGAAATATCTGTACGGGGAATATGGATTGAAGAGGGTGCCTCTAAACGTCTGTATGAGATGCTGACGGAAGGAGAACTGAGGGAATTTACTGCCCCGGTTATCGTATGGGATGACAATACCAGCGAGGCGGCGGAAGAGGCGCTGGAGGATGTGGCAGAGATCTGTCAGGAAATCTGCCTGTCGTCAGCAGGGCTTCAGGCGGATAACAGAAGCGTGGAGATTCTGGAAGAGACACTTCCTGAGGAGACAGACCTGATTCTGGCGGTGGGAAGTGGTACGATCCACGATCTGAGCCGTTATGTATCCAGCCAGAGGCGGATTCCGTTCATATCCGTGCCCACTGCGGCAAGCGTGGATGGGTTTTTATCAACCATAGCGGCCATGACCTGGAACGGGATGAAGAAATCCCTGCCGGCTCAGGCCCCGCTGTATGTGTTCGCGGATACAGATATTTTTTCAAAGGCTCCGTACCGGCTGACCGCGTCTGGGATTTCGGATCTGTTGGGCAAGTATATCTGCCTGGCTGACTGGAGGATCGCGAACCTGGTCACCGGTGAATATATTTGCGATAAAATCTGTGAGATCGAGTATAAGGCGATCCGGGAAGTTGTCAAACGGCTGGATGATATCCGGGAACAGGATGCGGAAGCCTGCGAACGGCTGATGTATGCGCTGCTGCTTTCCGGACTGGCTATGCAGATGGCCGGGAATTCCAGGCCCGCTTCCAGTGCAGAGCATCACTTATCTCATCTTTGGGAAATGGAAGTGATTAATCCACATACGGAAGCGCTTCATGGGGAAAAGGTAGGCGTCGGGATGCTGCTGGCGGAACAGTGCTACCGGAGGCTTCTGGAGGCCATTGAGGAAGGGCGCTGCTATGTGAAGATGTATTCCGGCCCGGAGAAGCAGCTCCTGATGGATACCTTTGGGGCGAAGGGCCTGTATGAATCGGTGGCGGAAGAGAATACGCCGGATCCGATGCTGGAGATTGATCCCGACAGGCTGAACAGGGCGCTTCCGGCAATTGCCGGGGTCCTGGATGAGATCCCTCCAGGAGATAAGCTGAGGGAAATGCTTCGGGCGGGGGGCTGCTGCATGACACTGGGAGAGATCGGCCTTCCAGAAGATGTGGCTGGACAGTCGCTTCTGCTGGCGCCCTATGTCAGAAGACGTTTGAGCTTTTTGAGGATCGCGAAGATGCTTGAGATAGAAGGAGTGTAGACATGCGTGTTGGAACCGGATACGACGTTCATAAGCTTGCAGGAGGCCGGAAACTGATCCTGGGCGGAGTGGAAATCCCATATGAAAAAGGGCTTTCAGGCCACTCAGACGCAGATGTGGTGGTACACGCCATCATGGACGCCCTATTAGGAGCAGCGGCTTTAAGGGATATCGGATACCATTTTCCAGATTCTGATCCGGCGTATCAAGGGGTATCCAGCCTGAAGCTCCTGGAGAAGGTGGGTGAGATGCTGGAGGAAAAGCTGTACCTGGTAGAGAATATTGACGCGACAATTGTAGCACAGAGGCCAAGGCTCCGCCCCTATCTGGATCAGATGGCGGAAAATGTGGCATCTGTCCTGCATCTGGAATCAGATCAGGTCAATATAAAGGCAACTACAGAAGAAGGCCTGGGCTTTACGGGAGCGATGGAAGGCATTGCTGCGTCCGCGGTCTGTGCGCTGAGCCGCGCTCTTGACAGTATAGAAGATGACCGGATGGGGAAGACTTGTAATGGGTGCGGAGGATGCCCGCCGGCCAGATGAGAGCATGACAAAAGTTAATTAGCGTTGACTTCCAGAAGATTCCATGTTAGAATCTATGCAATAAGGGAGTAGTCGGCGCATAAGCGCGATGAAGCCAACACACGGAGAAGAAGCTCCTGGCTTTGTATGAAATGACGAGACTTATCTGCTATGCGGCAGATAAGTCTTTTTTTAGCTGCTCCCCTGCAGGAAAAGGAGGAACTTGAATGAAGGAATATCTGTCTGAAGTGCAGGAAGTGATGAAACAGCAGGAGACAGGAAACGATGGCCTGAGTTCCCAGGAAGCCGGAAGGCGCCTGGAGAAATTCGGGAAGAACAAGCTGAAGGAAGGCAAGAAGGAAAGCCTGATTCATAAGTTTTTGATGGAACTGAAGGATCCCATGGTGCTGATCCTGATTGCTGCGGCTGTGATTTCCGGTATAACATCTGCGTACTCAGGGGAGTCGTTTGCCGATGTCATTATTATTATGATTGTAGTGATCATTAATGCCGTTCTGGGAGTGGTACAGGAGAGCAAGGCGGAAAAAGCCATTGCGGCCCTGCAGGAAATTGCAGCTGCCACTTCAAAGGTAATCAGAGACGGACGGCAGGCAACGCTCCGGAGTGAAGAGCTGGTTCCGGGAGATATCATCGCGCTGGAAGCAGGAGATTCGGTACCGGCAGACGCGAGAATCCTGGAAAGTGCCAGCATGAAGATCGAGGAGGCTGCGCTGACCGGGGAATCGGTTCCGGCCAACAAGATCAGCGGCAGGCTGGAGCTGGACGGAGGCAAGGACGTGCCTCTGGGCGACCGGAAGAACATGTGTTATATGGGAAGCACCGTAGTCTATGGAAGGGGCCGGGCAGTTATAACTGGTACGGGCATGGATACTGAGATGGGGAAGATTGCCGATGCCCTGGCGAATGCCAAGGATGGTGAAACCCCTCTGCAGCTGAAGCTGAATCAGCTCAGCAAGGTGCTCAGCGTTCTAGTGCTGGTGATTTGCGCGGTGATCTTTGCCGTTGACCTGATCCGTTCATATCCCAACATCAGTGGTGAGGGCATGCTGGATACTTTTATGGTAGCGGTATCGCTGGCGGTTGCGGCAATCCCGGAGGGGCTGGCCGCGGTTGTGACCATTGTGCTGTCCGTCGGCGTAACTAATATGTCGAAGCGGAATGCTGTCATCCGGAAGCTGACGGCAGTTGAGACGCTGGGTTGCACGCAGGTGATCTGTTCAGATAAGACAGGCACTCTGACCCAGAATAAGATGACAGTTGTGGAGCACGTTTCAGAGGATGTCAGGCGCCTGGCCATGGCTATGGCCCTCTGCTCTGACGCGGAACAGGGTGAAGACGGAGAGGCGGCCGGAGAGCCGACAGAATGCGCTCTTGTAAATGACGCCGCGAAACAGGGGGTGCCGAAAAGGAAACTATCTGCAGATTATCCAAGGATCGGTGAAGCTCCCTTTGATTCTATGAGGAAAATGATGTCCACGGTGCACAGGACTCCGGAAGGGAAGGTGCTGCAGTTCACGAAGGGCGCTCCGGACGAGGTGCTGAAACGCTGTACCAGGTTCTGGAACGGTACCGGTGAGGAGATGATGACGGAGGCGGTCCGTCAGAAGATCCTGGAGGACAACAAGAAGCTGGCTGACCAGGCGCTGCGTGTGCTCTGCGGCGCTCAGCGCTTCTGGGAGAGAGAGCCTGAGAGCAATGAGGCAGAGGTTCTGGAACAGGATCTGTGCTATATAGGGCTGTCGGGAATGATCGATCCGGTGCGTCCGGAGGTAGTTGGCGCCATTCAGGAATGCCGGGAGGCAGGCATCCGTCCGATCATGATTACCGGGGATCACAGGGATACGGCGGTGGCCATCGCCAGGCAGCTGGGCATCATCGACAGCGCCGATCAGGCCATAACAGGGTCACAGCTGGATGATATCAGTGATGAAGAGCTGGAGCAGGAAATCGAGAAATATTCGGTCTATGCAAGGGTACAGCCGGAGCATAAAGTACGCATTGTCAATGCCTGGAGGAAAAAAGGCAGAATTACGGCAATGACAGGCGACGGCGTGAATGACGCCCCGTCCATCAAGAGCGCCGATATCGGTGTGGGAATGGGTATTACAGGAACAGATGTGACGAAGAATGTGGCTGATATGGTGCTGGCTGACGATAACTTTGCGACCATTGTATCCGCTGTAGAAGAAGGAAGGCGGATTTACGACAATATCAGGAAGGCGATACAATTCCTGCTGGCCTCCAACCTTGCGGAGGTGATGTCCGTATTCATCGCCACCATGTTTGGGTTTGTGATTCTGAAGCCGGTTCATCTCCTGTGGATCAATCTGATCACCGATTGCTTCCCGGCCCTGGCGCTGGGGATGGAGAAGAGTGAGAGCGACATCATGAAGCGGAAGCCCAGAGACGCCAAAGACGGTATTTTCGCGGGAGGAATGGGTTTTGACGTGGTGTTCCAGGGGGCGGTTGTCACAGTTATGGTCCTGATCTCCTATATGGTGGGACATTATGTGGAATCAGGCGTCTGGGAGATTACCACGAGTCCGGACGGTATGACCATGGCATTCCTCACCCTGTCCATGATCGAGATTTTCCATTCCTTCAACATGCGTTCCAGAAGGCAGTCCATCTTCCGGATGAAGCATCAGAACAAGTGGCTTTGGGGCGCTATGCTGGTATCTTTCCTGTGTACGACTCTGGTAATAGAGGTGCCGTTCCTGGCGAAGGCGTTCCAGTTTGAGCATATATCACTTATGGAATATGGTATTGCCATAGGGCTGGCGCTTGCGATCATACCAATTATGGAAGTGGTGAAGCTGATACAGAGGCACTCTGGAAAATAGGAGGGAGCAGATACATTTTACTTGACAAAACTCCTGAATATGAATAGACTAATTGTAGATAAAGGCAGGGAACGGATAGAGTAGCAGACCAGGCAGATTTACAGAGAACGGCCGCCGCCGGCTGAAAGCGGCCTGATCCGGCAGTTTGTGAAGTGCATCCGGGAGCCGGTCCGGCGAAGGACAGTAGCCGGGCACGTATGTCACGCGTTAAGTACATGAGTGGAAAATATCAGTATTTTCAAGATAAAGTGGGACCGCGGAGAATTTCGTCTTTATATATAAGACGGAATTCTCTTTTTATTATACAGGAAGGCTGTCCGCTTTATCCTGATTAGTAGAGGGGTCAGAAAGGGAAAAGGAGAAAAGGCTAAATGAAATTGTATAACACACTGAGCAAGAAAAAGGAAGAGTTTGTGCCGATTGAGGAAGGGAAAGTCCGCATGTATGTCTGCGGCCCGACGGTCTACAATTTCATCCATATCGGGAACGCCAGGCCGATGATTGTATTTGATACCGCCAGGCGCTATATGGAATATAGAGGATATGAGGTGAATTACGTATCCAATTTTACAGATGTGGATGATAAGATCATAGCCAAGGCGCTGGAAGAGGGCGTGGAGGCAGAAGAGATTTCCAGCCGGTATATTGAGGAGTGCAAAAAAGATATGGCGGCTATGAACGTGCGTCCTGCGACGACGCATCCTCAGGCGACGAAGGAGATCCAGGGGATGATCGAGATGATTCAGACGCTGGTGGATAAAGGCTACGCCTATAACGTGAACGGAACAGTTTATTTCCGCACGAGAAAATTTGCGGAATATGGGAAGCTTTCTCACAAGAATCTGGATGATCTGCGTTCCGGAGAGCGTTCTCTTCTGGTGACGGGAGAGGATCAGAAGGAAGACCCGCTGGATTTCGTGCTCTGGAAGCCGAAGAAGGAGGGAGAACCGTCCTGGAAAGCGCCCTGGAGCGACGGCCGTCCGGGATGGCACATTGAATGTTCTGAGATGTCAAAGAAATATCTGGGCGAAGAGATAGATATCCATGCCGGCGGAGAGGATCTGATCTTTCCCCACCATGAGAATGAGATTGCCCAGAGTGAGTGCTGCAATGGAAAAATATTCGCGCGGTATTGGCTGCATAACGCGTTTTTGAACATCGATAACCGGAAAATGAGTAAATCTCTGGGGAATTTCTTTACTGTTCGTGAGATCGGGGAGAAATATGATCTTCAGGTACTCAGATTTTTCATGCTTTCCGCCCATTACCGCAGTCCCTTAAATTTCAGCGAGCAGATCATGGAATCCTCCCGGAATGCGCTGGAACGGATTGTGACGGCAGTGGATACGCTGAAACGAACCGAGGCCGCCGCCAGGGAGGAAGGGCTGGCTGCAGGCGAGCAGGAGAAGCTGGATGCCATGAAGGTATACAGAGAGAAGTTCGAGGAGGCAATGGATGACGACCTGAACACCGCGGATGCCATCGCAGCCGTCTTTGAACTGGTGAAGTTTGCGAATACAGAAGCGGGTGAAGGAAGTTCAAAGGCCTTTGCCGGAGCAGTGAAGAAGGAGATCAAAGAACTCTGCGATGTCCTGGGGCTGATAGCCGAGAAGAAGGAGGAGACTCTGGACAGCGAAATTGAAGCCATGATCGCCGAGAGGCAGGCGGCCAGGAAGGCCAGAGATTTTGCGAGAGCAGATGCGATCCGGGACGAACTTCTGGAAAAGGGGATTATGCTGGAGGATACCCGGGAGGGAGTGAAATGGAAGAGAGCCTGAGCTACCTGGAGGAACAGTTTGGCTTGCCGGAGCTGAATCTCAGACAGTATTCCCCTTTGACGCTGGCCTATATCGGGGATGCTATCTATGATCTGATCATCCGGACTATGATTGTCCGCCAGGGGAACACCCAGGTGAACAAGCTGCACAGACATGCCAGCAGCCTGGTAAAGGCAGAGAAGCAATCAGAGATGATAGGGGTGCTGGAACGGGAATTCACGGAGGAGGAGATCCATGTTTACAAGCGGGGCCGCAATGCGAAGTCCTATACGACGGCCAAGAATGCCAGTATTTCCGATTACCGGAGGGCTACTGGGTTTGAAGCGGTCATGGGTTATCTCTACCTGAAGGGGGATTATACCCGGATGATTGATCTGATAAAAATGGGCCTTGCCCCAGAGGAGGAATAGGATTAAAATATGAGAAAAGAATCTAATGAATTGCCGAACCGGCTGGAAGGCCGGAATGCCGTGCTGGAAGCTCTGCGGGCGGGGCGGAGCGTGGATAAGATATACGTCCAGCTCGGTTCCTCCGACGGCCCGATCCAGACTATTCTCCGGGAGGCGAAAAAGCATGATACGATTGTGAGCTTTGTGGCCAAGGAGCGGCTGAATCAGATGTCAGAGACGGGCAATCACCAGGGCGTCATAGCGATGGCGGCCTCTTACGAATACGTTTCGGTGGAGGAGATTCTGGCCCGCGCCGGGGAGAAAGGAGAGGCTCCTTTTCTGTTCCTGCTGGACGGGATAGAGGATCCTCACAATCTGGGGGCTATCATCCGGACGGCGAACCTGGCCGGCGCTCATGGCGTCATCATTACAAAGCACCGGGCGGCTGGGCTGACAGCCACAGTCGCAAAGGCCTCTGCGGGTGCGGTCAATTATACGCCGGTGGCCAAGGTGACAAATCTGACCAATACCATCGAGCAGCTCAAAAAAGAAGGGATCTGGTTTGTCTGCGCGGATATGGGCGGCACCCGGATGTATGATCTGGATCTGCGGGGCCCGGTCGGGCTGGTCATAGGAAATGAAGGTGAAGGAGTCAGCAGGCTGGTGAGGGAGAAATGCGATTTCATAGCTTCCATACCGATGAAAGGTGATATCGATTCCCTGAATGCTTCCGTAGCTGCAGGGATTCTGGCTTATGAAATCGTCAGACAGAGGGGATAAAATGGAAAAATACGATGCATATTCAGATGAGGAACTGATTCAGATGCTGCGTGAGGGAGAGACACCTGTGGCAGAATACCTGATGGATAAGTACAAGACTCTGGTCAGGAAGAAGGCTCGCGCCCTGTATCTGGCAGGCGGAGACCATGAGGACTTGCTTCAGGAGGGGATGCTGGGCTTGTACAAGGCTGTGCGGGAGTATCAGCCCGACAAAGAAGCATCTTTTCAGACCTTTGCCGGATTATGCATCTCGAGACAGATGTATTCAGCGGTGGTATCGGCCCAGAGGAAAAAGCATCATCCGCTGAACACATCGATTTCACTGAATGAACTGGAAGAAAACCAGGAGGAATACAACCTGGGGACGGCAGAAAGCCCGGAAACGATCCTTCTGGATCAGGAGGCTACAGAAAACTTGAGAAGCGCGATAGAGAAAAACCTCAGCCCCTTTGAATGCAGGGTGCTGGACCTGTATTTGAGTGGCCTGGATTACCTGCAGATCGCCGAAGAGCTGGAAAGACCCGCCAAGTCCATAGACAACGCTCTTCAAAGGATACGGGCGAAGGTGAACCGGACACTGGAATATTAGCAATGCCGTTGAGAGGGGGACGTATTCGGATACGGCCTCCTCTCCGGAACAGGTGTTATGAGCTTTCCTTCTGCTCTTTTTTTACTTCTGTGTATGTGAGCGCCTGGCGGCTGTCGCATAGTCCGGCAGTGGTTGGATCGATGATCGTGTTAAAGACTGAGACAGCCATTGTGGCTACGACGTAGGGATTAGAGATAGCTTCCAGCACAGTGCCGAACAATTTGGGCCAGGTCGTCATATCGGCCCCTGTTAGCCCGTAATAGGCAGAGACGGGAGTCGCGACGGCGAGCAAAATCTGTATCCAGAACTTACAGGATTTCAGACGGATCTTCCAGTTGATTTTAATGGCTTTCACCTCCTTTGACAGGAAAAAATTAGTCTGCTTTATTGTATTATATGGCGCCGGTGACCGCGTGTGAATTTCAGTTTGGGAAAAAAGATGTAAAAAAAGCAGTTTTATTCTTGACAAAGGTTGTGTGTTTTGGTAGAATCTTTTCTTGTAGTGAGCAAGAATGCTGCTGTGGCTCAGGTGGTAGAGCGTCGCCTTGGTAAGGCGGAGGTCACGAGTTCGAGTCTCGTCAGCAGCTGTTAAGAAACCCTTGATTTTCAAGGGTTTTTCTTTATGCGCTGCTGTTCAGGAAGTCAGCCAGTATCTCGATCAGCTCCCCAACGGCCGGAGGCTCATAAAACTTTCCGCCGCTGATGTCCTCCAGAAATTCTTTTCCCCCATTCTGCCAGGCATAATCCCGGGCGGTCCGGATATTCCTTTCGATATCCTGATAAGTGAGCTGGTACTGGTCTGCTACAGGCTGATAAATCTGTTTGATTAGTGAACATAAGCGTAATTCGTCTTCGGCGGCTAGTTCTACGCATAGAAGCAGGTAATGATAACCCTGATAACGCTTTGAAAATTTTGCCTGTTGCAAAAGCTGGTCTGTTTTTCTCATTCTACAATCCCTCCTATGCAAGTTTATAATAGGATTGTAAAATATTTCCAGTGAAATGTCTCGTATTTTACGTTTTTCGACATAGTATTACAATTTATGGTACTATTGGAATGAAATATATACTGACAGTAATAATATTATTCGTGGGGAATTATATCTTAGAGATGGCTATTTACCGCGCAGACCTGAAAAAGGGCATAAAAAATGGAAGCAAGGAGGCTCGAACTCCTGACCTTTCGCGTGTGAGGCGAACGCTCATCCCGGCTGAGCTATGCTTCCATGCATTTTAGTTTATCACTTTTGGAGAATTAGTCAATACAGAATTTTAAAGTTTTATAAAATATAGTCATCTGAGCTTGTGGAATGGACGGTTCTGTGCTATACTTTTTTTACTTTCAGCGGGAGATCTCCTGCAGAAGTTATCATTTCTGGATGATTCATCCAACAGGCGTTTCGCCAAAGTTTCCAATTGAGTAAGCATGAAGGGAGATGATGTGCACTGGCAGAATAGAATAAGTTTCTGGATAAAGCATGTGTGGAAGAGAGGGAAGGAGCATGCTTGAGAAAAAGAAGAAATAGACCGGGCTGTCTTTTTGCGGTTCTCATGGCCGTTTTAACAGCTGCGGCAACCGGTGTGCAGATATTCGGAGGCGTGATTGATTCCGGGCAGCAGGAGGGCAGTGTATCTGGCAAGGCGGAGGTAAAGTCCGTAGGAACACTGAGGTTTTCTGATTCAGCGCTGAAGACAGATCCTGTCACCGGACAAATGTATCCGAATCAGCTGCCGGATTCCTACAGCGCCGCTGAGGAGGTCAACGGAACTGCTGTGTTCTGCGTGACATATCAGAATGGTCCGGACACCGAAAAACATATTGGTTTTTGTATGGATATGTCTCTGTCGAATCCTAGTGGAAGCGAAATTGATGTTCCGGGAGCAGCGGTCAGCGAACAGATTTACCAATATCAGAGAAATGCGATGGCTTCAAAGGCAATGGAGCTCGGATTCTGCGGTCAGCGGTCTATCTGGGAGAATGGACGGGGCCGCGGCACCTATGAAGCGCAGCTGGATTATATCCAGTCCCCGGAGGGGAAAACTGCTTATATGGCCACGCATATAGTGCTGTCCAAAATACACAGCGGGGATATCGGCAGGGGCCAGGAATTTATCCGCTGGGAGCCTGCTGCCGCGCTGATGGCGGCTGTGGAAAGGGAAGAAGACTGGAGCGCTGAAGGAATCAGCCTGCAACCGGAGCTGCCGTCAGTCTATTATGAAAATGGCCGGCAGCGGACGGAAGAGCTTCATCTTCAGGCAGACAGCCGGAACGGGATCAGCCTGGTTCTGGATGGCGGCTTGGAGGCGGTTAAAGACGGACAGAAGTACACGGGTACAGTAACAGTAAAGGGTGGTGAGAGCTTCTATCTGACTGCTCCAGTGAGCAGAGAGACAGAATGGCTGAGCCCTGAAATTAGGGGGATGCTGTCGGATAAAAGAGTGTTGGGGATCAGCTTCAAAAGCAGTGAAAACCGGGATGACGTACAGGATATCAGCTTTTGCATCTGGGAAGAGGGCAGCCCCGTCCGCCTGAAGATTCCTTTTGGAATAAAGGGGAGGCTGGAGCTTACCAAAGAAGGGAGCGACGGCAGGGATTTAAAGGACGTTGTATTTACGGCCGTACATAAGGAGACGGGCGAGCGTGCCGAATTGAAGACCGGAGAAGACGGCGGGGCTTCAGTGGATGGCCTGACCTGCGGAATTTGGGAAATCACTGAACAGTCAGGTGCGCCGGGTTATCTGAAGCCGGTGGAAGTTTACGAGGTTGAGATTACTGAGAAAGGCTGCCATCTTTCTGTTGTCAATGAGAAAATGAATCCGGCTCTGGCCGTGGCCAAAAAGGCCGGGCGGACGACAGGGGCTGATAAGCTGGAAAACGGGAGGTATCAGGGAAGCAAGATTCCGGGGTACTATCCTGCCGGCGCGGATGTAGCCTTTGAAATTACCGCTACGAATACGGGCAACGTGACCGCTTTTGAGGTGTGGCTGAGAGAAGAGCCTTCCGGGGAATTAAAACAATACCTGGAAGAAAACAGCGGAGTATTTTCAGTTCATAATCACAGCGGAAAACTTCAGGAAGGCCAGACGCTGTCTTCCGGCCAGGGAAATCCGGTGACGGTAAAGGCGGTTACCCAAGAAGGAGTGTTGCTGGACCAGCTGCGGCCCGGGGACAGCGTCAGCATTGATTACCGGGTGAAGCTACTAAAGGATGCTTCCTGTCTGGAAGCTTTAAATAATGTGGTAAGAATCCAGGGACAGTACGATCAGAATCCGAATCAGCCGGCGGAATGGAAACCGGTTCCGGAAGACGGGGATGACTGGGATCAGGACAAAATCTATGTGGTTACGCCCAAATTGTGCGTGGCGAAACTGGCCGGCCGTACCCAGGGAGCCAGGCTGGAGGCAGGAAGATATGAAGGAGAGAAAATACCTGGCTGGTATAAGAGCGGCGAGAACGTCAGCTTTCAAATCACGGCAACCAACTGCGGCAATGTGCCTGTATATCAGGTGAAACTGAATGACCAGCTTCAAAAGGAGCTGGAAGAGCTGGCAGTACCGGGAAAAAGCCACTGGATGACCGGAGGAAGCTTTCAGACGGTCAATCAGAAGGACGGGGGCGTGGAAGGCTCACAGGAAATCTTAGCGGCGGAAACGCTGCTGCCAGGGAAGTCTGTGACCCTGCAATATGTGATCTGCCTGAAGGAAGATGCGGGATATCTGGAATTGTTGGAGAATACGGTTCATGTGACTGCCGTCTATGATGCGGGACAGGAGACGGAGCAGGGAGAAGGCGTCCCGGAGACCCTGCTGACAGTGCCGGAGGATGAAGATGATACAGACAGCGACAGGCTACGGATCAGGACTCCCCGCCTGAAGGCGGCAAAACATGCGGACAGGACAACAGGCGTTGTGATGCAGTCAGGAAGATATACAGGAACCAGAATCCAGGGGACTTACCGCGCCGGAGAGGCGGTGCAATATACAATCACAGTCACCAACTCCGGAAATGCAGCCGCCCACGGGGTCAGGGTCAGAGATGAAATGGATGAAGCATTAAAAGGCTGGGTATCAGGGGCAGAATTTTCCGGGGAACAGAAGAATCTGAAATCATCAGAGGGGCGCATGATCCATGTAACATTTGAAAAGAACGGCACTGTTGAACTGGATTGCCTGGAGAGCGGAGATTCTGTAGATCTCATTTATACCGCCTATTTGAAAGAAACGGTTGATAACAGCAGCGATCTCGAAAACCAAGTGTCTGTCTCCGCGGAGGAGGTAATTCCTGATGAGGATGATGTAGACCGGGATTGGATCAGCCTGTTAGATTCAGCAAAGAAGACAGTGCCGGGAGGACAGAGAGGCAGTGCGGCAGCCAAAGGTGCAGTCCGCACCGGCGACAATAACAATTGGAACCTGCTGACGGGCTTGTTGCTGGCGGCAGGCGGCGGAACGATCCTATTGCTGAGAATACGGGCAGAAAAATCCAGGCAGAAAAGACAATAATGGCCGTCATGTAGTTTTCATCCACAATAAGCGATGATTCCCCCATCTGCGCAGGTGGAGGGATGAATCGCGGCAACGGCAGATACGTGGATTAAAAAACAAAAGGAGGAAGAAAAATGAAAAATACAACAAAAACACTGGTACTTGCGCTGGCACTGGCAGGGGTTTTGGCAATTGGCGGAATTGCGGCATATTTTACTGACGCTGATACAGTGACGAATACCTTTACCACAGGAAAGATATCTCTCAAGCTGCTGGAACCAGCCTGGAATCCTGAGCAGGCCCAGAACATCACTCCCATGCAGAAAATCGCGAAAGATCCGCAGATCAGAAATGACGGAACCAATCCGGAGTATGTTTTTATGGAAGTGGTGGTTCCGTATGAAAAACTGGTGACAGTTAATGAGGGCGGCAAGAAAAATGCAGCCGCAGATACAGATCTATGGAGCTATGAGATTAAGGAAGGGTGGGCGCAGGTGGGTGAGGGCTCCACAGATGATAGGAAGAAAACCCACACATACCTGTATGTATACGGCAGTAGCGCTGCCTGTACAGCACTTGAAAAGGATGCAGTCACTCCGGCGTTGTTTGAATCGGTAGTGTTCGTAAACGCGGTGGAAGGCCAGGGGCTGGAAGACAGCGTGAAAGAAATAGTGGTAAATGCCTATGGTATACAGACGTCTGATATTAATGGCGGCAAGACGGCGCCGGCGGATGTGTGGTCGGTATTGTCTGCCCAGCCGCCTGCACTGGAATAGGCATCAGATGATCCTGTAACACATGCTCCTGACGGAGCGTAAAAAAGCCTGAGCTGCTCCCAGGTCTGCCGGGAGAGAAAAAACTGAAAGGAGGAACTATGGGAAAGGGACAATGGCGGCTGATACCGGGAGCTTTCGGTGTGCTTTGCTGTGCGGCGGTTGTGGTCTGTGCTTTGAGCGAAACGTCGGTGATCAATGAGTTTGCTGCCGGCATCGTGGATATTGAAATCAGGGACAGCGGGACGGGGGAGAAACAAAGGATTTTACCTGGACAGAAGCTGGGGGGACCTTATCGGATACAGAATAACGGAAATGACTGTTTTGTGCGTGCCAGATTCACACTCCGGGGAGTAAGAGCAAGAGTGGTAGACTGCATTACGGGAATGGATGATATGTGGATGGAGGGAGACGACGGGTATTATTATTGCAGAGAAGTCTTAAAAGAAGGCGCTTTTGTGAATTTAATTGATGGAATGAAAATACCTGAAACTCTTTCACAGGCCCCGGAGGGAGGTTCTTTTCAGCTGGATGTGGAGGTGGAAGCCGTGCAGAGCAAGAATTTCCGCCCGGATTTTCACGCAGTTTCACCTTGGGGTGAAGTGCAAATCCTACAAAATGAAAAAAACGGAAGCTTTCAGAGCTTTACACCGGCAGAGGACAGGTCTTTTCTGATAGAGTACAAGGGCAGCAGCCGTTCGATGTTTGCCAGTGAGAAGGATTTTTTTGCAAATTTTCCCATCTTAATGCCCGGTGATGAATATCGTGATTCGGCAGTGATAAACAACGACAGCGGCGGAGAGGTGAAACTGTATTTTAGAAGTGAAGGAACGGACGGGCTGCCTCTTCCGGAGGGGATACAGCTTGAGATTTCGGCAGAACAAAACGGGATTGAGCAACTGATTTACACAGGCTGCGCCGGAGGAAAAGAGCTTGCGGAAAACAGGCTGCTGCTTACGCTGCCTGAACACTCGGAGGGGAAGCTGAAGTTTCAAGTGTCTGTACCTGAGAAATTGGGAAATGAATTCAGCCTCCTGAGCGGCCACGTGAAATGGGTTTTTTCCACAGATCCGGCAGAGGGCATGGGAGGGGAAGCGGTGAAGACGGGAGATGAGCAGGAAGCTGGCCTTTATTTAACCAGATTGGGGTTCTGTTTGATGGCGGCGCTGATTTTCAAACGCCTCCATGATCTCCTGAATTGCAGGGGATCATGAAGGCGGAATAAGGTATTTTTGTTTTGTCAGTGTATCTCCAGTTCAGGCGGTTCATCCAGGTGCTCTGAGACGTACTTTCCGTTTTTCTTTCTCTGCCGGACGCATTCTGTCAAAAGATATTCTATTTGCCCGTTGACAGAGCGAAAATCGTCTTCAGCCCAAGCGGCAATGGCATTATACAGTTTTTCAGAGAGCCTCAAAGGAACCTGCTTCTTTTTGGAATCCGTCATATCAATAAAGACTTCCCGTGTTCACGATGGGCTGCGTGTCGTGATTGCCGCAGAGCACCACCAGGAGATTGGAAACCATTGCCGCTTTTCTTTCTTCATCCAGTTCCACAATCTGTTTTTGATTCAGGCGGTCGAGGGCCATCTCTACCATTCCCACGGCGCCGTCCACAATCATCTTCCTGGCGTCGATGATGGCGGATGCCTGCTGTCTCTGAAGCATGACGGCTGCGATCTCCGGCGCGTAGGCCAGATAAGTGATGCGTGCTTCAATGATTTCAAGGCCCGCATCGGAAACCTTCTGCTGGATTTCATCACGGATTCGGAAAGCTACGATCTCGCTGGACCCTCTGAGGCTGCCTTCATCCGCGACACCGTCTCCGGTGGTGTCCACGTTGGGAGCCACGTCATAGGGATAGATCCTCACAATATTCCGGAGTGCGCTGTCACACTGCAGGGAGAGATATTCCTTATAATTATCCACGTTAAATACAGCCTTGGCGGTGTCAACCACCCGCCACATAACGGCAATTCCGATCTCAACAGGATTTCCCAGGCAGTCGTTGATTTTTTGGCGGTTATTGTTCAGTGTCATGATCTTGAGAGAAATCTTCCTGGTCGACGCTTCGGCCGCTGAAGCTTCAGTCTTGATAGAAAAAGCAATTGCTTTCTGAGCGCCTCCGTCCACATCACCGCTCTGGTTCAGTCTCGTCTTAGCCGCCGGATTGATGCTGGTACAGAAGGGGTTCACGAAATAGAAGCCCTCATTCTTCAAAGTGCCGACATATTTTCCGAACAGCGTGAGCACCAAAGCTTCCTGAGGCTTAAGAACCTTCAGGCCGCAGAACGGAATCCATCCGAAAGTCAGCCAGATAATACTGATCACCAGCAGAATGGGCGCTGATCCGTCAGACAAAGCAATACCGCCTATGATACATCCGGCAACAGCCGCTGCATAAAGCAGTATTGAAATAATTAATACGAGCATACCGTTTTTCTTGTTGTTTAAAATTTTCTCACTCATGATGACTCCTCCTCTTACTAAATGTGTTTTGTACAGCTGATGATTGGATATACCTGGATGATATCATTTTGATATCAAAATGTCAATAGCAAGCAAATGAATTTCAAATCAGGTTTAACTGAAGCCCGACTCCCGCTTTCATCTTCTGCCATAGCAGGAGTTTGCAATCTGATGTAAAAAAACCTTGAAATCTGCACAATTTATGCTATGATTGTCTATAATATACTAAAATGTTTATTCCGGACAGGTTTCCGCCTGTTTGATAGGGGTGACATATCTGAGGAGGACATGATTCATGGAAAAGGAAGCAGTTTCCAAGAATTTTATTGAGCAGATCATTGAAAAGGATCTGGCAGAAGGGGCTTATGATAAAATCTGTACCCGGTTTCCGCCGGAACCTAACGGTTATCTGCATATCGGACATGCAAAGTCTATTCTTCTGAATTACGGTCTGGCCCAGGAATACCGTGGGCAGTTTAACATGCGTTTTGACGATACCAATCCCACGAAAGAAAAATCAGAATTTGTTGAATCGATAAAGAATGATATCCAATGGCTGGGCGCTGACTGGGGCGATCATCTTTATTTTGCGTCTGATTATTTTGAATTGATGTATGAGGCGGCGTTAAAGCTGATCCGCAAGGGCAAGGCATTTGTCTGTGACCTGTCCGCGGAGGAGATCCGTGAATATAGAGGCACGCTGACGGAACCGGGCAGGGAAAGTCCGTACCGGAACCGGAGTGTGGAAGAGAACCTGGATCTGTTCCAGCGCATGAAGGCCGGGGAGTTTCCTGACGGCAGTAAGGTGCTGAGGGCGAAGATTGATATGGCGTCTCCCAATATCAATATGCGGGACCCAGTCATCTATAGAGTCGCCCATATGTATCACCAGAATACGGGCAATGCCTGGTGTATCTATCCAATGTATGATTTTGCGCATCCCATTGAGGATGCGGTTGAGGGAGTGACACATTCCATCTGTACGCTGGAATTTGAAGATCACCGCCCGCTGTATGACTGGGTGGTACGGGAACTGGAATATCCCCATCCGCCGAAGCAGATTGAGTTTGCCAAGCTGTATCTGACCAATGTGGTGACCGGTAAGAGATATATTAAGAAGCTTGTGGAAGACGGCGTGGTTGACGGCTGGGATGATCCCCGCCTGGTGTCCATCGCTGCCCTGAGAAGGAGGGGATTCACCCCGGAGTCCATTAAGCTGTTTGTAGATCTCTGCGGAGTCTCCAAGGCGAACAGTTCTGTGGATTATGCCATGCTGGAATACTGTATCCGGGAAGATCTGAAGCTGAAGAAGTCCAGGGTCATGGCAGTTCTGAACCCGATCAGGCTGGTGATTGATAATTATCCGGAAGGCCAGACCGAGGAGCTTGAGGCGCCTAATAATCTGGAGAATGAGAGCCTGGGCAGCCGCAGGATTCCGTTTTCGAGAGAGTTATATATTGAGAGAGAAGATTTTATGGAGGAGCCGCCCAGAAAGTATTTCCGGCTTTTTCCGGGCAATGAAGTGCGCCTGATGAATGCCTATTTCGTAAAGTGTACCGGTTTTGAAAAGGACGAAGACGGTAATGTTACAGTCGTACACTGCATCTATGACCCGGCCAGCCGAGGCGGTAACAGCCCGGATGGAAGAAAGGTGAAGGGGACCATTCACTGGGTGTCCGCAGCCCATGCGATTCCTGTGGAATGCAGGCTGTATGAGAATCTCATTGATGAGGAAAAGGGCGTCTATAACGAGGACGGTTCCATGAATATCAATCCGGATTCCCTGACTGTCCTGAAAAATTGTTATGTTGAGCCGAACCTGGCCGGCGCCAGGGCATATGACAGCTTTCAATTTGTGAGAAACGGATTCTTCTGCGTGGACGCTAAAGATTCCAGGCCGGAGGCGCTGGTTTTTAACAGGATTGTTTCTTTAAAAAGTTCCTTTAAGCTGCCGGTTCAGTAAATGAAAAGGTGACTGCCCCAGAAGATTGTTCTTTTGGGGCGGTTTTGTTATATGAAATAAACTTGATTCTTCTTATGTGGGGAGCATATTAAAATGGAGGTGGTTGTGTGAAAGAGCTGCTGATCTCTCTGGACAGCCGGTCGGGAAAACCGCTGTATGAACAGATTTATACATTTATAAAGGAGGAGATAAGGAATGGCAAGATCCCTCCGGGCGAACGGCTGCCATCTTCGCGGGCGCTGGCCAGACAGCTCTCTGTCAGCAGGAGCACGGCAGACCTGGCTTACGAACAGCTCACCTCAGAGGGGTATCTCCAGAGCGTGCCCTGCAAAGGGTATTTTGCAGGCGACGTCACAGAGCTGTATCAGCTGGGCGGGATGTCCCGGCGGGCGGAGCCGGTTCAGCGGAAGGAATGCCCCAGCTACCGATATGATTTTGCAATCAGCGGAATTGACCGGGGGGGATTCCCGCTGAATGCCTGGAGGAAGATCTCAAAAGCGGTGCTGGCGGAGGAAGACAGTTCGCTGTTCCATCTGGGGGACCCCCAGGGGGAATGGGAACTGCGGGAGGCTATCGCCAATTATCTTCACCATGCCAGAGGAGTTGACTGCGGTCCGGATCAGATCATAACCGGGGCGGGCAATGATTATCTGCTGATGCTGCTGTCAGTGCTTTTGGGAAAGGATAAGCCCATAGCCATGGAGAATCCCACATATAAGAGCGCATATCAGTGCTTTAAAAGCCTGGGCCATCCCGTCTGCGCCATTTCGCTGGATGAGTCAGGCATGAGACCGGATGAGCTGGGACAAAGCTGCGCTCAGATCGCTTACGTGATGCCTTCCCATCAATTTCCCATGGGGACTGTTATGCCCATACGCCGCAGGCTGCAGCTTCTGGCTTGGGCCGCGGAAGCTGACGGCCGTTTTCTGATAGAGGATGATTATGACAGCGAATTCCGGTACAAGGGCAAGCCGATTCCGGCGCTGCAGGGATATGATAAGAATGACCGTGTGATCTATCTGGGGACTTTTTCTAAATCCATGGCTCCCGCCATCCGTATCAGCTATATGGTACTGCCGAAACGGCTGATGGCCGCTTATGAACAGAGGGGCCGGTGCTTCTCAGCGACGGTTTCCCGGGTGGATCAGAAGATCTTGGAGATATTTTTGCGGGAGGGGTATTTTGAACGGCATCTGAACAGGATGCGGGCTGCGTATAAGAACAAACACGACCTGATTCTGAAGCAGCTCAGGGCCATGCAGGATTTTGTGACAGTAGAAGGTGAGAATGCCGGAGTGCATGTTCTGGTCAGTTTCATCAACGGGATGAATGAAAAAGAGGCAGTGGAAAAGGCGGCGGCGGCCGGAATCCATGTCTATGGATTGAGTGAATACTTCATAGAGGAGATGGAGGCGGAAGAGAGCCGGATTGTACTGCTGGGCTATGCCACCATGGAGGAAGAGGAAATAATCAGCGCGTGCAAAGGGCTGATGAATGCATGGGGCGGAGCAGCCGACCGGCCGTAATCCATAACATAAAAAGCCGAAAGCCCCTGGAATCAAGAGGGGATTTCAGCTTTTGCCATGTCATATGGGATTGTAGTGTAAGTGCGTTCGCAACTGCAATCTTCGAATTCATCTGTGAAATCGTCAAAATCGTCTTTAAATCCGGATTTGGCGGGATGCTCTTTCATATATGTGAGCACAGCGCCGATTGCAACGCCGGTGCAGGCCAGACCCAGAATGACTTTTCCCAGTTTCTTTCCCATGTTTATGCTCCTTCTTTTGTTGGTGCTTAGCCGGTAATGGCTATCCATTCAATGTAAGATTATACACTATTTACAGGAAAAGGAAAGAGAAATTTGGAAAGATAGTATTAAAAAAACATAAATTTTGTGATTGCTTCGCTGACGGCGCCGTGATCACAGTCAGAGGCGGTGACATAGTCAGCCGCGGCTTTGACGGGCCCGGAAGCATTCTGAACTGCAATGCCTATATGGGCGGCTTCCAGCATGGGGATATCGTTCTCGGCATCTCCTATGGCGATCGTTTGCTCCATGGGGATTTTCAGGTAATCACACAGGAAACGGATGGCTCCGCCTTTGGATATGCCATGAGCCACATGCTCCAGATAATAATCGCTGGAAAAGAATATGGATAACTTTCCGGCTGCCCACGGTTCGATATCCCTGCGGTAATCTTCCAGCCGGGATCTGTCGTGAAGATTGATGACCAGTACCTTGACGGGCTCTTCTTCCAGCGTATCCGGCAGGCCGGGGTCGGCTTTCCAGGCGATAGCATTTCTCGAACAATAGTAGTCTGTCTCTTCTGCAAGCGATTTGCACAGAAGCGCTTTGTCTGAATAGGTCTGGCAATAAAGGCCCTGGGCTTCAGCAGACTGAAAAACATGGCGGACATAGGGCAGCGGGACGGATTTTTTATATAAGGTTTTTTCATGATATGGGTCGTAGATCAGGCCGCCGTTATAGGTGATGGCGAAGCAGCCCTCCCGGTCCAGATGAAGGCGCCGGAGAAAGGGCAGGGCGCCGGGAAGGGGCCTTCCCGTATTGATTACGATCAGATGTCCGGCCTCCAGGGCGCGGGTGATTGCGTCTGCGTTCTCTTGGGTCAGTCGTTTGTCATGGGTTAAGAGGGTATCATCAAGATCCATAAACAGAATTTTTCTTTTTGTATTCATATCAGACCTCCCTGTTTCCTGTCTTGTTCAGTGTATCATAAAGTGACTGTAATAACCAGCGGAAATACTTGCGCAACGGGGGCACTAATGTTATCCTGTATAAGGAACAGGAAGAGGAGTGATATAGAATGATAAAGGCGTGTATATTTGATTTGGATGGAACTCTGACGGAGACCGTAGAATCGATTGCCAGGCCGATAAACAGAACCCTGGAGTTCTTCGGACTGGAGCCGAGGCCTGTAGAAGAATATAACTTCTATGCAGGAGACGGAATTGACATGGCCCTGCGGCGGGCTCTGGCTGCGGCAGGAGACAGTGACGGCATCCACATGGAAGAAGGAATTCCCATGTGCCGGGAGTGGTTCAACGAGGATCCGCTGTACCATGTCCGTCCCTATCCACATATGCAGGAGGCGCTGAAGGAACTGAAGAAAAGAGGAATTAAAATCACGGTTTTTTCCAATAAACCCCATGAGGCTGCTATCCATGTAGTCAGCACCATATTCGGCAAGGGCTTTTTTGACTGGATTCAGGGACAGACGGATACCGTGCCCAAGAAGCCGGACCCTGCGGGAGCTCTGCAGATTATGAGCCGCCTGGGAGTAGAGAAAGAGGAATGCCTTTATTTCGGGGACACGAATACTGATATGAAGACCGGCCATGCAGCCGGGATCTATACGGTGGGCGTCGCCTGGGGCTTCAGGCCCAGAAGCGAGCTGGAAGAAAATCACGCGGACCGGATCATAGATTCGCCGCTGGAAATCATAGGATTAACGGAGGAACACATGAAATGAGCGGAAAAATCAGGCTGATTGCCAGCGATCTGGACGGGACGCTGCTGCTGAACGGTGCTCAGTCCCTGCAGCCAGGCACCTGCCGGTTGATCCACAGCCTGAATCAGAAGGGGATCGGTTTCCTTGCCGCCAGCGGGAGGCAGTATCCGAATCTGCAGCGGCTGTTCGCTCCGATCAGGAACGAGATCGGTTATCTGTGTGAAAACGGCTGCCTGAGTTTTTTTGAGGGAGAAATGATCTACCAGGAGAAGATGTCCTGGGAGCTGGGACAGGAGATCATGCAGGCCATCTGGGAGCGGGAGGGCTGTGAAATTCTGCTTTCCGGCGTCAATACCAGTTATTTGCAGCCAAAGAAGATGAGCTACTACTACCACATGAAAGATGTGGTGAAGAACAATGTGACCCTGGTGCCGGATATTTTCAAGGTTCAGGAAGACTATATGAAAATATCCGTCTATGAAGAGGCTGGCATTGAGAACAGCGCCGCCTACTGGCAGGAGCGGTTCGGCGGGGAGGTGACGGTGGTGACCTCCGGGAATGAATGGCTGGATATGATGCCAAAAGGTGTCAACAAGGGCCTGGGCCTGAGAAAAATCATGGAATTTCTGGATATCGCCCCGGATGAATGCATGGCTTTGGGGGATAACTACAATGACCTTGAGATGCTGGAGCTGGCGGGGTATCCGGTCGCGATGAAGAATGCAGTGCCGGAGGTAAAGAAGGTCTGCAGATATGAAACTGATACAGTAGAACATGTCCTGGAAGCATTGCTGACCAGGTTGTGATAAAGTAAAGGAGGGCTTTTTATGATGGAAGAATACAGTGAAGAGTGCATTTTAACCTTTCTGAGGAATCAGGGACAGCTCTTCGACGAACCCGTTGCGGAGAACTATGACGAGGCGGAAGCGTTTTTGGAGGACTGCATGGCGGCGGTAGTGGATTCAATCGACGAAGTGCGCCAGTACCTGGATGAGAATGGAATGGATGTGGAAGGTTTGTCGGATGGGGAGCTGGAGGAAGCCAGCGAAGTATTTGCGCTGCCCAACGGGCAGTATCTGATCGTTGAGGCATAAGAGAAGGGAAGTTAGTATGGAGAACAACAAATATGATGTAATAATTATCGGAGCAGGGCCTTCAGGTATTTTCTGCGCCTATGAGCTGAAGGAACAGCGCCCGGATCTGAAGATACTTATGATAGAGAAGGGAAGGGCCATTGAGAACCGCCAGTGCCCAAAGCGGAAGACTAAGAAGTGTGTGGGCTGCCAGCCCTGCTCCATCACAACTGGATTTGCCGGTGCGGGTGCCTTCTCTGACGGGAAGCTGTCGCTATCTCCGGACGTGGGGGGGAATCTCCCTGAGATTCTGGGTTACGATAAAGCCCAGGAACTGATCCGGGAATCCGATTCAATCTATCTGAAATTTGGAGCGGATACGAATGTATACGGCGTTGACAAGGAAAAGGAAATCCGGGAGATCCGGAGAAAAGCCATTTCTGCCAATTTGAAGCTGATTGAGTGCCCCATCCGTCATCTGGGAACCGAGGAGGGCTACAAGATCTATCACAGGCTGCAGGACCATCTTGTGGAGGTGGGCGTTGAGATGCAGTTTATGACCATGGTCAGTGATATCGGAATCGAAGGGGGACGGGTCAGGTCAGTGACCACGGATAAGGGCGAGACCTATTACGCGGATGAGATGGTGGCAGCCGTGGGACGGGAAGGAGCCGACTGGTTTTCACACATTTGCCAGAACCATGGGATTGAGACCGAGGTTGGCACGGTAGATATCGGCGTCCGCGTGGAGGTCAGGGATGAGATCATGGATTTCCTGAATAAGAATCTGTATGAAGCCAAGCTGGTCTACCACACGCCCACCTTTGATGATAAGGTCAGAACCTTCTGCACCAATCCTTCCGGAGAGGTGGCAACAGAGTATTACGAGAACGGGCTGGCCGTGGTCAACGGCCATGCCTATAAATCCCAGGAGTATAAGACGAATAATACCAATTTTGCATTGCTGGTATCCAAGAATTTTACGAAGCCTTTTAAAACTCCGATAGAATACGGCAAGCAGATTGCCCAGCTGTCGAACATGCTCTGCGACGGGAAGATCCTGGTGCAGACCTTCGGCGATTACAAGCGGGGCAGAAGGACGACTGAGGAAAGGCTCTGCCGGAATAACCTGATCCCCACACTGAAGGATGCCGTTCCGGGTGACCTGTCGCTGGTTTTTCCGCACCGGATTATGGTGGATATTGAGGAAATGATCATGGCGCTGGATAAAGTGACGCCCGGAATCGCCAGCGACGAAACGCTGCTGTACGGTGTGGAGGTCAAATTCTATTCTAATAAAGTAGTAGTCGACAAGAACTTTGAGACCAGTGTTCACGGCCTCCATGCCGTAGGGGACGGGGCTTCTGTAACCCGTGGGCTGCAGCAGGCTTCGGCAAACGGTATTTCTGTAGCCAGAAGTATACTGGAAAGAATTTAACGGGTACCGTACATGGGAAAAAAGAAACCTCTGTCCAGAAAAACGCAGTTTTTTTTACTGGCTCTGGTTCCGGCCTGTTTTACCGTCCTGGGAGTCTTCCTTCAGCCGCTGCACACGCTGGAGGAAGGAATTCCGGCGATTTTGAAGGAACCTGATTTCCTGATTACGGATTATTTCGCTGTCGGGGGACCGGGCGCTACGCTTCTGAACGCAGGCGCCGTGACACTGATCTGTATTTACCTGGTCTACAGGCTGGGGATGGAAATAGACGGCCATACGATCACGTCGGTCTGCCTGATGTTCGGCTTTTCGCTGTTCGGCAAGAACGTGATGAATATCTGGAGTATTTTGCTGGGTGTCTGGATCTATGCCAGATATCACAGGACATCTCTATCACGTTACATATATATAGGATTTTACGGGACAAGCCTGTCGCCGATTATCACACAGCTGATGCAGCTGGGCCATCTGCCTGTGGCAGGACGACTGTTGCTGGCTATTGCGGTGGGGATTGTCATCGGGTTTGTGCTCCCGCCTCTCTGTACCCATGCTCATTTTGCCCACAGAGGTTTTTCTCTGTATAATGTTGGGTTTGCAGGAGGGATCATCGCAATTGCGGTGGTATCCCTGTTCAAATCCTTCGGGCTGAAGATAGAAACGCGGTTGATCTGGTCTTCAGAATACACCGGGGAGTTTGCCGTGATTTTGGCGACGGTCCTGGCAGCCTTCATCACTGCTGGCCTGCTTCCTTCACCGCGGACAACTTTCAGAGGATACTTGCGCATATTAAAAGCTGCGGGTACGGGCGGAAGCGATTATGTGAAAGAAGTGGGCATCCGTCCGGTACTGCTCAATATGGGCATTAACGGGTACTTCGCAGTGGGTTTTGTGCTGTTGACGGGAGGCGATCTGAACGGGCCGACGATCGGTTCGGTGTTCACGATCCTGGGCTTCAGCGCGACGGGAAAGCACCTGAGGAATATCGCTCCCGTCATGGCAGGGGTGTGGATTGCCAGCCTTACGAAATCGTGGGATATCTCTGATCCATCGGCTGTGCTTGCGCTGCTTTTGTCAACGACATTAGCGCCGATTGCCGGGCAGTTCGGGATGTTGTGGGGGATTGCGGCGGGTTTTCTGCATTCTTCGGTGGCGTTGAACGTGGGAATTGTATACAGCGGGATGAACCTGTACAACAATGGATTTGCAGGAGGCATTGTCGCTATGTTTCTCGTCCCTCTCATACAATCCTTCGTCAACCGGAAAGCCAGGGCGAGCGGAGAAATCTCACTATGAATTTGTTAGCACTCATTTAAAATGAGTGCTAATTTTTTCTTGACTTTCGGTCAAAGTGGTACTAATATAAGATCAGAACAAATTATCTTAAAAGGAGCGTGATGTTATCATGGGAATGAAGCATGGTAATCTTTCTATTAACAGTGACAATATTTTTCCGATCATAAAGAAATGGATGTATTCGGATCACGACATTTTCGTGAGAGAGCTGATTTCCAACGGCTGCGACGCGATTACGAAGCTGAAGAAGCTGGACGGGGCAGGGGAGTATACACTTCCGGAGGACTACAAGCCCAGGATACAGGTGATCGTGGACGACAAAGAGAAAACTCTGAAGTTCATCGATAACGGAATCGGGATGACGGCGGATGAGGTGGAAGAGTATATCACTCAGATCGCATTTTCCGGTGCAACGGAATTTCTGGAGAAATACAAAGATAAGACAGACCAGGATCAGATCATCGGACATTTCGGACTGGGCTTCTATTCAGCGTTTATGGTGGCGGACGACGTCCACATTGATACCCTGTCTTTCCAGGAGGGAGCGAAACCGGTTCACTGGGAATGTGACGGAAGCACAGAATATGATATGGATGAGGGCAGCAGACAGGAGGTTGGGACGGAGATCACCCTGTATCTGAACGAAGACTGCCTGGAATTCTCCAACGAATACCGTGTCCGGGAGGTTCTGGAGAAATACTGTTCCTTCATGCCTGTAGAGATTTTCCTTTCCAAGGCCAACGCAGAGCCGGAATATGAGACGATTGACGAGGCGGATCTGAGAGAGGACGACGAGGTCATTGAGCATATCCACGAAGAAGCCAAGACGGAAGAGCGTGAGAACGACAAAGGGGAGAAGGAAACCGTTGAAGTATCCCCGGCCCGCGATCAGGTGAAGATTAAAAAACGTCCCGTTTCCATCAGTGATATCCATCCTCTCTGGACGAAGCATCCCAATGACTGCACAGAAGAGGAATATAAGGAATTTTACCGGAAGGTATTTCTGGATTATAAGGAGCCGCTGTTCTGGATTCATCTGAATATGGATTATCCCTTTAACCTGAAGGGAATCCTCTATTTCCCCAGGATTAACACGGAGTATGATTCCATTGAGGGGACTATTAAGCTGTACAACAACCAGGTCTTTATCGCGGATAACATCAAAGAGGTCATTCCAGAATACCTGATGCTGCTGAAAGGTGTGATCGACTGCCCCGACCTGCCGTTGAACGTGTCCCGGAGCGCGCTGCAGAACGACGGCTTTGTGAAGAAAATCTCCGATTACATCTCCAAGAAGGTGGCGGACAGGCTGTCGGGCATGTGCAAGACAGACCGGGAGAATTATGAGAAATACTGGGATGATATCAATCCTTTCATCAAGTTCGGCTGCATCAAGGACAGCAAATTCTCCGAGAAGATGATGGATTATGTGCTGTATAAGAACATAGACGATAAATATCTGACTCTCAAGGACTGTATAGAGGAAAATGAAAAGTCCGCTGAGGACGGAGAGGAAGCCGTGGAAGTAAAAGAATCCGAAGACAGCGCAGAGGCGAAGGAGAGCGGAGAAGGCGCAGAGGCAAAAGAGACCGGTGAAGATGCGGAAGAGAAGAAGAAAACGACAATTTACTATGTGACTGACCCCGTTCAGCAGAGCCAGTATATTAATATGTTCCGTGAACAGGGAATGGACGCCGTGATCCTGAAGCATAATATTGATTCTGCGTTTATCACTCATGTGGAGAGAGCCAATGAAGAAGTGAAATTCCAGCGAATAGACGCAGATCTGACGGAAGATCTGAAGGAAACAGGGGCGGATCTGGCAGAGGAAACCAAAGCGATGGAAGAGCTGTTCAGAAAAGCCTTGAATAATGACAAGCTGGAAGTTAAGGTGGAGAACCTGAAAAATGATAAAATTTCTTCCATGGTCACACTGTCTGAGGAGAGCCGCCGTATGGAAGAGATGATGAAGATGTATGGAATGGGAACGATGGATACTTCCATGTTCGGCGGGCAGCAGACGCTGATCCTGAATGCCAAGCATCCTCTGGTAAAATATATTTTTGAGCACAGGGATTCGGAAGACGTGCCGGTGTTCTGTGAACAGCTTTATGATCTGGCCATGATCTGCAATAAGCCGCTGACTCCGGAAGGAATGACGAAATTCATTGCCAGAAGCAACGAGATTATGATGAAGCTTGCCAATTGACAGAGAAAGCGGGATGCCGATGAACGAAGAATATAGCCTGCCTTATAACCTGTTCTTGATTGGTTTCATGGGGTCAGGTAAGAGTTCTGTTGCAGCTTATCTGCACAGAAAATATGAAATGCCGTTGTTTGAAATGGATGAGACGATAGCGGAACGGGAAGGCATGTCGATCCCTGAACTGTTCGAGACGATGGGAGAGGAGTATTTCCGGGCCGCTGAGACGGCTCTCCTGATTGAACTTCAGAGCAATCAGAATACGGTTGTCTCCTGCGGGGGAGGAGTTCCCATGCGTGCCTGCAATGTTGAGGCGATGAAACGGAACGGGAAGGTGATCCTGCTCACTGCGTCTCCGGAGACGATATTGACACGGGTGTCCGGTAATGACAACCGGCCGCTTCTGAAGGGACGGAAGAACGTGGCGGGCATTCAGGCTCTGATGGAACAGCGCCGCCCCTGCTATGAAGCGGCCGCGGATCTGACCATAGCCACAGATGGAAAAAAGGTGGAAGAGATCTGCCGGGAAATATTCCAGAGGCTGCAGGGAACTCCTGCGGACTGAGTGCCGTTGTTACCCGTTCTACGGTCATTCCAGCTCCTGCTGCCGCAGAAAATCTTCCAGCATCCCATCCCAGGCCTGATCCAGGGATTTATCCATGGTGAAGATGCGCAGGGATGAACCGGTAGTCAGCGTCAGGGATTCCCCGTGATACTGGCAGTTGAAGAACAGGCCGAAGACGTCCTGGGGAGTCAGCGGCAGGCCGCTGCGGGCCAGAAGAAGGTCCACTTCATCTGACGGCAGCTGGAACACGAATTTAAAAGCGAGGGGCGTGCGGCGCCCCTTAATCACAGAATAGCAAAAGGGTTTGATTTCCTGCCAGGTAACTTGTGTCCGTTCCTGGGCTTTCAGCTCTTTTGCTTTTTCTGTGTCATAAAAATCTGCGTGAAGCTGACCGTCGATGGAAAAAGTGGTAAAGGTAGTGATGGAGGCTTCCGATACCAGAAAGCGGTCGAAGGTATCCTGAAGCAGTAGTTTATTCATGAAATCTTTTACATGTTTTATCGGTAGTGCAATCATATCTTACAGCCAGCCTTTCTTCTTGAAAAACCAGATTTCTCCCCCGACGATAAACAGACAGAGAGCAATCAGAATAAAATAGGAAAAGGGATGCATGAGCTCCGGCATATTGGCGAAGTTCATCCCATACCAGCCGGTCAGCAGTGTGAGCGGCAGAAAAATAGTGGTGACGACTGTCAGAATCCGCATGGTGTCATTTTGCTTCAGGTCCATCTGCGCCTGATAAAATTCCCGGATCTGCAGGGCGTATTCCCGCAGGATCTGGGTGTGGTCATAAAGCCTGTCGATCCGCGCCTGCAGCCGTGAAAAATGCTGTACGTATTCCGGCGGAAACAGGTCTGTGGCGTTCTGTGACAGTATGACGCACATGTCGATCATCTGCTGATAAAAAGAAAGCAGACGAAGGAGGCCCCTGCGGCCGGATGTGATGCCGCGCTGCAGCTCTTTGGGAAAAGCGGTTTCGATGGCGTCTTCCATAGTGGCGAGACGTTTTTCATAGCCTCTCAGCAGCGCCATGTCTCCCTGTATCAGATATTCCAGCAAACAGAAAAAAATGTGGAAAATGCTGGAACAGTCCAAAAGTCCGGCCTGCTCCACCGCGTCCATAAGGGCCGGGAAGTGTTCGCCGGAGTCAATCAGCAGGAGCTGCTGCTTGCTCAGGTAATAGGTCAGCGACAGAGAGTCCAGATGAGTTTCCTGCTTATCAGGGATCAGAAGCGTCCCGATCATACAGTCCGGCAGAACCTCTGCTTCACAGTATTCGGCCGGTTCACTGAAATTCCGTTTCAGGTTCCGGAAAAAACGGAAATTTTTGCATCTTGAGGAAGCTTCCTCCACAGTCAGCAGCTCAAAAACCTGTTCCTCAGGCGTTGGTTCATATAAATCGTCTATTTCGCGAAAAGTAGTTTCCAGTAAATAACGACGGATAAAAGATCACCTCCAGGGGACTGTATTTATTATAACGAAATGAATAGTATTAGACAATAAAAATGTTTTGCATTTTTCCGGAAATTATGCTATAGTGTACATAGTAACTAAAACTACGTAGCATAATAATAAAAACAAAATAATAAAGAAATGAAAAATATATAAAATAATATAAATATTTGCTAAAGAAGGTAAAAGAATCAAAGATTTAAGCGCAAGGAGGCATTTTATGGGATTTAAAATCGTTGTAGACAGTTGTGGGGATTTAACCGAGGAGATGAAGAAAGACGACCGTTTTATCAGCGTGCCTTTGACACTTGTAGTCGACGGCGAAGAGATGGTGGATGACGAGAGCTTTGACCAGAAAGCATGTCTGAAGAAGATGGATGCTTCTCCGGAATGTCCCAAATCATCCTGCCCTTCACCTCAGAGATATATGGAGACATTTCTGAGCGGTGAAGACCGTTATTATGTAGTGACATTATCTGAACAGCTCAGTGGTTCCTATAACAGCGCGAGGCTGGGCATGGAGATGGCGAAGGAAGAAAATCCAGATCTGAAAATCCATATCTTCAACTCAAGGTCGGCATCCATCGGTGAGACACTGATCGCCACCCATATTCGTGAGTGTGAAGAAAAAGGCTTTGATTTTGAAAAAACTGTAAAAGATACCGAACGTTATATAAAGGGCCAGAACACCTTTTTTGTCCTTGAGAATCTGGATGTGCTCCGTAAAAACGGACGACTCAGCAATCTGAAATCCTTCGTGGCATCCGCCCTGAAGATCCGCCCCATCATGGGAGCGACCAAAGACGGGAGCATCTGCCAGCTGAGCCAGGCGCGGGGCATCAACAAAGCCCTGATGAAGATGATAGATTTCATCGTAGACCAGGTGAAAGACAGCGAACACCGGACACTGGCGATCGCCTATTGCAATTGTAAAGAAAGGGCGCAGCAGGTAAAAGAGGCGATTCTTAAGAGAATTAAGGTCAAGGATGTCGTACTGGTGAATACGGGGGGCGTCAGCACCATGTATGCCAATGACGGCGGAATCATAGTCGCGATCTGAGAAGAAGCCGTCTCCGTTGCTTCTCGTCCAGGTTATGCCGCCTCGTCACGAAACCATAATCGCGATGCAAATATGATAATTTTGTGATTTTATTGTGTGGGTCTTTCCTTTTTGATAAAAATGTTGTATACTTTTTACCAGATGAATTTCGATGCAAAAGAAGGAGAAATATCATGAGTCAGGAAAAAGTAGATCAATATAAGAAGAATAAGGCCAATCGTCAGAAGATCATGAGAAGAGAGAAGATTCTCCGCAGGCTGGAGATTACAGTTGCTGCGCTGGTGTTGGTGGGGCTGGTCAGCTGGTTCAGCGTGGCTGTGTATAAGAATTCCAAGGCCCAGGCCCAGGCGAATGCTGAGACGGTGACAACTTCACTGGATGTGTCGGCGATCAATGATTATATGAACGAGGCGAATTCAGCAGCTACTGCGTCTGAATAAACGGGACTATCGAACCGGATGAAAAATTTAATTGTATGAGAATAAAAATGATGCCGCCCCGCAGCTGTCACAGCTGCGGGGCGGCGTCCTTCCTTCATTCGCTTATCTGTATTACCTGATTAACATTTCTCAACGTTAGCAGCCTGCATTCCTTTGGCGCCTTCGGTTAAATCATAAGTAACAGCCTGGCCTTCGTCCAGAGATTTGAATCCGTCGCCCTGGATAGCAGAGAAGTGTACGAATACATCTTTTCCATCCTCACCTGTGATAAAGCCATAGCCTTTTTCAGCGTTGAACCATTTTACAGTTCCCTTGTTCATGTTGTAGTACCTCCATAACTAAATAGAAAAATGAATTGATGCCAGCGAGTGAATTTGTAAAAAAATTCACTGGCTATTACAGATTATATTAAGGTGAATGAAATATAATCTCTAATAACCAGTGACCTCATATACATCTCAATAATTCCTCATTTCTATTTGTATTTATTATAGACATGCTGGTGTAAAAAGTCAAGGAAAAACTTCCAATCTTTCCGGCAAATCGGAAGAACTTGAAATATCCGTTATTTTCCTGTATACTTGGGGCAAAGTCAGTAATTATAATGCCTTTTGGATGCGCCGCCGCGCGTCCGGAAGGGGACGGAGCGGAGAGTATGAGCATATTGATTAGGAATGGACGGGTCATCGATCCGGACACAAAGCTGGATGAAATCTGTGATTTACAGTTAGAGGAAGGCCGTATCACAGCGTGCGGGAAGAATATAGAGGCGGAGGCGGATGTGATTTTGGACGCGACGGGCTGTTATGTGATGCCGGGACTGATTGACATGCACGTGCACCTGCGTGATCCGGGACAGACATGGAAGGAAGATGTGGTGAGCGGGGCCAGGGCTGCCGCCCGGGGAGGCTTTACGACGGTCCTGGCGATGCCCAATACAAAGCCTGTGATAGATTCTCCCGACCGGGTGGACTATGTGAAGGTGAAAGCGGACTATTCTGCTCCCATCCATGTGCTCCAGGCAGGAGCCATCACAAAAGGTCAGAAGGGTGAGGTGCTGGCGGATATTGAAGGGATGATCGCCCATGGAATTCCGGCCATCAGTGAGGACGGGAAATCCGTCATGAATGCGGGACTCTACAAGAAGGCCATGGAACTGGCTGCACGGCATGGGATTCCGGTGCTGGCCCACTGTGAGGATGCGAACCTGGTGAACGGCGGCTGCGTCAATGAGGATGAGAACTCCAGGTCTGCCGGGCTGCCGGGAATCATTAATGCGGTGGAGGATGTGATCATCGCCAGGGATATTTTGCTGGCGGAGGAAACGGGCGCCCATTTGCATCTGTGCCATTGTTCCACTAAGGGAAGCATGGATATTCTGCGGGAGGCCAAAAAGCGGGGAATGGATGTTTCAGGCGAGGTTTGCCCCCACCACTTCACACTGACGAGCGGCGATATCATTCCCGGAGATACGAATTACAAGATGAATCCTCCGCTGAGGACAGCGGAAGACAGAGAAGCGCTCCGTCAGGGGCTGAAGGAAGACGTCTTTGAGGTGATCAGTACGGATCACGCTCCGCACAGCGCGGAAGAGAAGACGGCCACCATGAGGAAGGCTCCCTTTGGCATTGTGGGTCTGGAGACGGCCGCAGCGCTGACGCTGACTGAGCTGGTGGATACGGGAATCCTGACGCCTATGCAGATGGCGGAAAAAATGAGCTATCACCCCGCCCGGATTCTGCACCTGGAGGGACGGGGGTCTCTGGCTCCGGGGAGCGAGGCGGATGTAGTAATCATAGATCCGGATAAGGAGTATGAAATAGACACGAGATACTTTGAATCAAAAGGGAAAAATACTCCTTTTGCAGGGAAGAAGGTAAAAGGCCGGATTATGGCCACAATCTGCGGAGGAAAAATTGTATATCAGGATAAAGAGAGGAACTTAGTACAATGATTAACAGGCTGATAGAGAAAATCAAGAAGACGAACGCCCCCATCGTGGTAGGGCTGGACCCGATGCTGTCTTATGTGCCGGAACAGGTGCAGAACAAAGCTTTCGGTGAATTCGGAGAGACTCTGGAGGGCGCTGCCGAGGCCATCTGGCAGTTTAACAAAGCGATCGTTGACGCGGTCTGCGATCTCATTCCGGCTGTAAAGCCCCAGGTTGCCATGTATGAACAGTTTGGCGTTCCGGGCATGGCGGCTTATGAAAAGACAGTCGCCTATTGCCAGGAAAAGGGGCTGGTTGTGATCGGAGATATCAAGAGAGGCGATATTGGCTCCACCTCTGAAGCCTATGCGGTCGGGCATTTGGGCAGAGTCCGGGTGGGAAGCAGAAGCTATGCTGGTTTCCATGAAGATTTTGCAACGGTTAATCCCTATCTGGGCAGCGACGGCGTGAAACCTTTTCTGAAGGTCTGCAGGGAAGAGAAGAAGGGCATCTTTATTCTGGTGAAAACCTCGAATCCTTCCAGTGGGGAATTCCAGGACCGTCTGGTGGACGGCCGTCCTCTGTATGAGCTGGTGGGCGAGAAGGTAGCCCAGTGGGGTGAAGAGGCGATGGGTGATGACTACAGCTACGTCGGCGCGGTTGTGGGCGCCACCTATCCGGAAATGGGCAGGATATTGCGGAAAATAATGCCTAAGAGCTACATCCTGGTGCCTGGATACGGCGCCCAGGGCGGGAAAGGCAAAGACCTGGTGCATTTCTTCAATGAAGACGGCCTGGGTGCAATTGTTAATTCCTCGAGAGGCATTATTGCCGCTTACCGTCATGAACAGTATGGATCCTTCGGGCCTGAGCATTTTGCGGAGGCATCGAGACAGGCGGTTCTGGATATGGTTTCAGATATCAGAGGGGCACTGGAGGCGGTGAAATGAAGGTAAAGGAATGGTGCAGGGTGGCCAGCCAGGAGGAAATAGCCGCGGGGATCTACAGCATGTGGCTGGAGACACCATCTATAGCGGCACAGGCCAGGCCGGGACAGTTTGTATCTCTTTACTGTCAGGACGGAAGCCGTCTGCTTCCGAGGCCAATCAGCCTCTGTGAGATTGACGGGAAGAATGGCCGGCTGCGTCTGGTCTACCGTGTGGCAGGAAAGGGAACAGCAGAATTTTCCGGTCTGAAGGCTGGAGACCAGATCTCTGTGCTCGGACCTCTGGGAAACGGTTTCCCACTGGAAGAGGCGGCTGGAAAATCTGTGTTTCTGATGGGCGGCGGGATTGGAATTCCGCCTATGCTGGAGACTGCGAAGCAGCTTCGGGCAGAAAAACAGCTGATTCTGGGATACCGGGACGATTGCTTTCTACTGGAAGAGTTTGAGAAGGCCGGGACAGTCTATACGGCTACAGAAGACGGAAGCCGGGGGACCCGGGGGAATGTTCTGGACGCTGTCAGAGAGCAGGAGCTTTCGGCAGAGGTGATCTTTGCATGCGGCCCGACGCCCATGCTGCGCGCTGTCAAGCAGTATGCGGCGGTGCGGGGCATCCCCTGCTGGATTTCCATGGAAGAGAAAATGGCCTGCGGGATCGGAGCCTGCCTGGCCTGCGTCTGCCAGTCCAGGGAAGTGGACGGGCATTCTCACGTACACAATAAGCGGATTTGTAAGGACGGTCCGGTATTTGAAGCGTCGGAGGTGGAGCTGTGATGAATACGAAAGTAAACCTGGCCGGAGTGGAGCTGAAGAATCCGGTTATGACAGCTTCAGGAACATTTGGTTCAGGGGCGGAATACAGTGAATTTGTGGATCTCGGCAGGCTGGGAGCGGTGGTGACCAAGGGTGTGGCCAACGTGCCCTGGCCAGGTAATCCGACACCCAGGATCGCTGAGGTCTACGGCGGCATGCTGAACGCCATTGGACTGCAAAATCCGGGCATTGACGTGTTCTGCAAGCGGGATATTCCGTACCTGAGGCAGTTCGACACGAAGATCATCGTGAACGTCTGCGGCAGGACCGTAGAGGATTATTGTGAAGTGGCGGAGCGGCTGGGAGATGAGCCGGTTGATCTGCTGGAGATCAATATTTCCTGTCCCAACGTGAAGGAGGGCGGGATTGCTTTCGGGCAAGATCCAAGGGCAGTGGAAGCTATCACCGCCGAGGTGAAAAAACACGCGAAACAACCGGTAATTATGAAGCTTAGCCCCAATGTGACGGATATAACAGAAATGGCCCGGGCTGCCGAGGCGGGAGGGGCCGACGTGCTTTCCCTGATCAACACGCTGACCGGCATGAAGATAGATATTCAGAAAAGAACCTTTGCTTTGGCCAACAAGACGGGAGGAATGTCAGGCCCGGCAGTTAAGCCAGTGGCGCTCCGGATGGTCTACCAGGCTGCCCGCGCGGTAAAGGTGCCGGTCATCGGGATGGGCGGGATTTCTACCGCGGAGGACGCCCTGGAATTCCTGCTGGCAGGAGCTTCGGCTGTATCAGTGGGGACGGCAAACTTCTACAATCCATACGCAACGATGGAGATTGCGGAAGGGATTGTAAATTACATGAAAGAGAACGGCGTCGAAGAGATACAGGAACTGATCGGCGCAGTAAAATAAAGGTTACTGTTTTTTGCGAGTGGAGCGAAACAAAAAACGCAGGAAGCCGGAGGTATGAGGGAGAATGTATGAATTGATACAAGTGACAGACCGGAGCTATTATATTCAAAGCCCTTCCAAAATTGGCCTTGTGAGATTAAACGATTCGGATGTATGCCTGATTGACAGTGGCAATGATAAAGACGCGGGGCGCAAGATACGTCAGATTCTGAACGGGCGCGGCTGGCATTTAGCGGCCATTTACAATACTCATTCCAATGCCGATCACATAGGAGGCAACCGGTATCTGCAGGGTCAGACGGGATGCAAGATCTATGCGCCGGGCATTGAATGTGCGTTCACAAGCCATCCGGTTTTAGAGCCGGCGTTTCTATACGGCGCGTTTCCGCCGCGGGAACTGCGTCATAAATTCCTCATGGCGCAGGAGAGTAACGCGGCATATCTGACGAAAGAAGTATTGCCGGAGGGCTTTGAGATTCTTCCGCTGCCCGGACACTTTTTCGGTATGGTGGGCTATAGAACCCCGGATGGCGTCGTCTATCTGGCCGACTGCCTGTCCAGCAGACAGACCCTGGACAAATACCAGATCAGTTTTATCTATGACGTCGGTGCATACCTGGATACCCTTGAGAGGGTCAAGGCGTTGCGCGCAGTGATGTTTATTCCGGCTCACGCGGAGCCGGCGGAAGACATCGCTCCGCTGGCACAGTACAACATCGGCAAGGTGTGGGAGATTGCGGATAAGATTGTTTCCCTCTGCGAAGAGCCCCTCTGCTTTGAGAACCTGCTGCAAAAAGTATTTTCAGCATATGGACTGGCGATGGATTTTGAACAGTATGTGCTGGTGGGCAGCACCGTCCGTTCCTATCTGGCCTGGTTAAAAGACAACGGACGTATCGAAGCCGTATTTGAGAAAAATATGCTTCTCTGGAAGAAGGCATAGAACTATGAAGATCCGTGAATACAGAGCCTCAGACTGCAGAAGCCTGGCAGAGCTCTTTTATAAAACAGTCCACACCGTCAACGCCAAAGATTACACAGAAGCACAGCTGGACGCCTGGGCGGGAGGAATGGTGGATTTGGAACAATGGGACCGGTCATTTTCAGAACATTATACCTATGTGGCGGTGGAGAACGAGAGTATCGCAGGCTTTGGAGATATAGACGGGAGCGGGTATCTGGACAGGCTGTATGTCCATCACAAATACCAGCGGCAGGGAATTGCAGCGGCTATCTGTGATAAACTGGAACAGGCGGTCCCGGGCGCCAGGATCACCACCTGCGCTTCCATAACCGCAAGGCCCTTTTTTGAAAAAAGAGGATACAGGGTAATAAAAGAACAGCAGGTTGAAAGGGATGGGACATTCCTTACCAATTACCTGATGGAAAAATACAAGAGCCAGTGAGAGGGAGAGAGGTTCCTTTTGCCGGCTTTTTTGTCTGACTGTCCGCAGTATGAGTAAGATTCAGAGACTTAGTGAATAATATTGAAAAGTCCCCGTCAAGATTGCAAATAGCCACAGGGTATGATAAAATTATGTGAAAATCTGGTATCACAGGGCCAGGAATGCCTTTCAATAAAGGAGAATGTAAGATGGAAAGTTATAAAAGGGAATTTATCGAATTTATGGTGGAAAGTGACGTCCTGAAGTTTGGATCATTCACCCTCAAGAGCGGGAGAAAGTCCCCGTTTTTCATGAACGCAGGAGCTTATGTGACTGGTACACAGCTTCGCAGGCTGGGGACCTATTACGCGAAAGCGATCCATGATAATTACGGACTGGATTTTGATGTGCTCTTCGGGCCCGCCTATAAGGGAATCCCCCTGTCAGTGGCGACCTCCATGGCGATCAGTGAGCTTTACGGGGCAGACGTCCGCTACAGCGCCAACCGGAAAGAAGCAAAGGATCACGGCGATACAGGCATCCTTTTGGGCAGCGGCCTGAAGGACGGGGACAGGGTTGTGATCATCGAGGATGTGACCACCTCCGGCAAGTCTATCGAAGAGACCTTTCCGATCCTGAAAGCCCAGGGGAATGTGGAGATCAAAGGCCTGATGGTGTCTCTGAACCGTATGGAACGTGGCAGAGGACAGGAAAGCGCGCTTCAGGAGATTCAGAAACAGTACGGATTTCCTGCGAATGCGATAGTGACCATGGCTGAGGTCATAGAATACCTGTATAACCGTCCCTGCTGCGGCCGGGTAGTCATTGATGACGCGGTTAAAAAAGCAATTGATGAATATTATGAAGAATATGGCGCGGCGGGATTTCAGAAAGGGCTGCTGTGAGCAGAGAGGCGAAAAGGGTGATTCGGACAGCCGGCTGGGTGCTGTTCCTGATTTATCTGACTCTATTGATCTATTTGCTGTTTTTTTCCGAGAGCTACGGGCGGCAGGATTTTGCGGCGCGGCAATACCGCTATAATCTGCAGCCATTCCAGGAGATCCGCCGGTTTGCGGTCTACTGGAAAAACGTGGGATTTCTGGCCGCATTTCTGAATCTTGGCGGCAATGTGCTGGGATTTATGCCCTTTGGGTTTCTTCTGCCGGTTCTGAGCGCCAGAATGCGGAGGGCTGTTACGGTGGTTTTGCTGGGCTTCAGCGTGAGCCTGGCGGTAGAGACGATACAGCTGGTGACCAGAGTCGGTATTTTCGATGTGGATGACCTGATGCTGAACACTTTGGGGGCCGCGCTGGGATATCTGGTGTTTGCGGTCTGCAACCGGGTGAGGAGAAAGATTTATTATGGCAAAAAAATATAAGTATTCTTTTACCAGAGATCATGAGGCAAAAGAGGGGCTGGAAGCGCTGGTGCTATCCGGCATCTCTTTTGCTGCTTTTATTGTGCTGGCGATTATTTCCTTCGCCTTTTCAGGAAAGGGCGGAGCCGTGCTGGGTGCGATAGGGCTGGTGGCCATGCTTCTGGCTGTGTACGGCTGTTACCTGGGGCTGAAAGGGCTGGCGGAGAAGAACACCGGACACCGTTTTGCGGCGATCGGTACGATATTTGCGGGGGTCATGTCCATAATCTGGCTGGCCCTGTTTTTGGTAGGAGTGAAGTAAAATGGACAGAGAACGATTTGAAAAACAGAAAAATTTTATTCTGGAGATCGACAAAGAGAAGAGTATTTTCCGCCAGACACATCTGAGCGGAGGCGGGCGCAGAGAAAATGACGCGGAGCATGCCTGGCATATGGCGGTCATGGTTTACCTGCTGCAGGAATATGCTAACGAACCGATAGATATCGCCAGAACTATGATGATGGTGCTGACTCATGATCTGGTGGAGATTGACGCCGGGGATACATATGCGTATGATGCGGCAGGAAAGGCTACGGAGCATGAGCGTGAGACGGCCGCGGCGGACAGGATCTTCGGGCTGCTGCCGGAGGATCAGGGCCGGCTGATGCGGGGCCTGTGGGAAGAGTTTGAGGCATATGAGACGCCGGAGGCCCGGTTTGCCCACACAATGGACAACTTTCAGCCGATGCTTCTGAATGATTCCAACGGAGGAGGAGACTGGAAAGCCCGGGGCATTAAACGGTCCCAGACGGAGAAGAGGAATGAAAAGACAGGAACAGGTTCCAGGGAGATCTGGGAATATATGAAAACATTGCTGGACGCCAACGTGGCAAAAGGAAGTCTGAAGGATGAATAAAACCGGACGGCCTTACGGCAATGAGGACGACGGACATGGAAAGGATGAATTGCACATGACAGAAGAATTCGACGAATGGGAACGGTATGAGCTGGCTCTGGAACGGATCAGGCAGATCCCCATGGACCGTTCGGTGCCGGTGGTCTATCAGGATTTTTTTGAGAAAGAGGCTTCTTTTATCATACAGATGAACGGCCTGCGGGTGAAGCTGGAGAGGGGCGAATACCGTGACGCCTGCCTGTCAGAGCTGGAATTGATGAACCATGGACTCTATGCCGACATTCTGCCGGAGAATTATGAGACGTGTTATGGGAATCCGGCGTATGCTGCCGCTATGTTCGGAGAGGAATACGGGCGGCTGCTGAGCTTTCTGTATGCAGAGCTTCGGGGGCTGATTGTCTTTGCTTATGAGGACAGGCTCTGGGATATGCTGACGTCCATGGAGCTGTTTTTGGAATGCTATCACATGTTTGAGGAAGAAGAACTTCCCGGGGTTCAGGCTCTCAGGTCGGCTATTTACTGGTATGTGAGTGATTACAGCCAGGAGATGATGGAATACCGCGTCAGGGAAATGGTAGATCCCTCTCTCAGTTTTGCGGCAGACCTGATTATGAAGGAAGATTTATCGGACGTCCGGTATCTCTACCGCTTTGGTGAATATATCACGGAAAATGAAAGAAAGACGGCGGAATTCCTCAATTCGCTGTCCCAGGAGGAGATTGGGGCGATGGCCCGCACCTTTACGGAGGGTTACCGGATGGGGTTCGTGAACGGCGGCAAAGATCTGAGCAAAAAGAAGACGGTCAATATTCGTTATTGCCTGGGCTTTGAACGAATAATCCGTGAGGCAGTGAAACAATTTGCGGAAATGGGGCTGAGGCCGGTGATCTACCGGGCGGCCAGCCACTCTGTCAACAAAAGGCAGCATCTGCGCATCGGGTATTATGGGGCGGTCCCCAATCAACAATTTGATTACGATCACAAGAATGACGCGGCCATTTACCTGGATGAAAAGCTGGTCTCCAGAAAGCTTCAGGCTATGCAGCTGGCTTTTGAAAAATACAGGGAACAGGCCAACGCCCATGCCGGACCGGCCTGCATGGATGTGTTCGGGGAAACCCCTTTCATTCCGGAAAACAAGCGTGCGGCCTGCCAGCTCTCAGAAGATCAGCAGAGACTACAGGTGCGGTATGACAGTGAGTCGGGGCAGATTACCAACCGGTATATCATCGGGGAAGAGAGGAGCTTTACGATCATTGCCTATCCGGTTCCGGAGATAGGGTCTGGCTATGAAGAAATTTTCCGTGAGGTTGTAAAAATTAATACTCTGGATAACAGAAAATATCAGAAGATTCAACAGAAGCTCATCGACGCTCTTGACGAAGGAAGCAGTGTCCGCATACGGGGAATGGACGGCAATGAGACCGATCTGACCGTTCAGCTGCATACTCTCGGCAATCCGGCAAAGGAGACGAATTTTGAGAATTGCCTGGCGGATGTCAATATCCCTGTGGGAGAGGTGTTCACGTCCCCGATTCTGAAAGGGACCGGCGGAGTCCTGCATGTGAAGCAGGTGTATCTGGAGGAGTTCCGGTATCTGGATTTGAAGATCACTGTGGAAGACGGAATGATCCGTGGCTATACCTGTTCTAATTTTGAAAAGGAAGAAGATAACCGCAGATATATAGAGGAAAATATCCTGTTTCACCATGACAGCCTTCCTATGGGGGAATTTGCCATAGGGACCAATACGGCAGCTTACCGGATGGCCAGGGACTATCAGATTGCGGACAAGCTGCCGATTCTGATCGCTGAGAAGATGGGGCCGCATTTTGCCTTCGGAGATACCTGTTACAGCTGGCAGGAGGAGACGAAAGTCTATAACCCCGACGGAAAAGAGATTGTCGCCAGGGATAATGAGCGTTCTCTCCTGAGAAAGACAGACGTGAGCCAGGCGTATTTCGGATGTCATACCGACATCACGATCCCCTATGAAGAGCTGGGCAGCATCCGGGTTGTGAGGGAAGACGGTACGGAAGTCTCTCTGATTGAAAACGGCCGTTTTGTGCTTCCGGGGACGGAAGAACTGAATGAACCCCTGAATCGGTGAAGAAGGACGCTGCGAAGACGCGGCCGGAGCAGCCTGCGGGCATTAACGGCGCCTCAGGCGGACAGTAACCGGAGGCGGGACAGAAAAAAATAAACAGGTTGACAATGACTTCATAGGTTAGTAAAATAACTTATAAGCAATGGTTAATTAATAAATGTAACTTATAAGTATAACTAATGAGTATTGAAAAGGAGAGACGATTATGGCAAAAGTGGGAATTGTAATGGGAAGCGACTCTGACATGCCGGTTATGGCTAAGGCGGCAGATATGCTTGAGAAATTCGGCATTGAATATGAGATGACAATTATCTCAGCGCACAGGGAGCCGGACGTATTTTTTGAATATGCGAAGACGGCGGAGGATAAAGGATTCAAAGTAATCATAGCGGGAGCCGGCATGGCGGCGCATCTGCCGGGCATGTGCGCGGCTATTTTTCCGATGCCTGTCATCGGTATCCCCATGCACACAACATCGCTGGGAGGCCGTGATTCTCTGTATTCCATCGTTCAGATGCCTTCCGGAATTCCGGTTGCTACTGTCGCCATTAACGGGGGAGCCAATGCGGGCATTCTGGCGGCCAAGATCCTGGCTGCTTCAGATCCGGAGCTGCTTGCGAAGGTAAAAGCCTATGCGGCTGAACTGAAGGACCAGGTGGTGGCTAAGGACGCCAAGCTGCAGGAAGTCGGATATAAAAACTACACAAAATAAACGGAGGTCACTATGGACTATAAAAACGCAGGTGTGGATATAGAAGCCGGATATAAATCAGTAGAGCTTATGAAGGAGCACATCAGGAAAACGGTGCGTCCGGAGATGCTGGGAGGTATCGGCGGATTTTCAGGCGCCTTCTCCATGGAGAAGTTTAAAGACATGGAAAAGCCCACACTGGTGTCCGGGACAGATGGCGTCGGCACCAAGCTGAAGCTGGCATTTCTCATGGACCGGCATGATACGGTCGGCATTGATTGTGTGGCCATGTGTGTGAATGACATCGCTTGCGCGGGCGGGGAGCCTCTGTTTTTCCTGGATTATATTGCGTGCGGCCGTAATACGCCGGAAAAGATCGCGGAGATCGTGAAGGGAGTTGCGGAGGGTTGCTGCCAGGCAGGAGCGGCGCTGATCGGCGGAGAGACGGCTGAGATGCCTGGATTTTATCCGGAGGACGAATATGACCTGGCCGGGTTTGCCGTGGGCGTAGTGGATGAAAAAGACCTGATTACCGGCAGGGACCTGAGCGCAGGAGACGTGCTGATCGGCCTGGCTTCTTCAGGAGTACACAGCAATGGATTTTCCCTGGTGCGCAAGATCTTTGATATGACAAGAGAGTCTCTCGATACTTATTATGAAGAGCTGGGAACTACGCTGGGAGACGCGCTGATCGCTCCGACAAAGATATATGTAAAAGCGCTGAAGAGTGTGAAGGATTCCGGGGTGACCGTTAAGGGCTGCAGCCATATCACGGGAGGCGGGTTCTATGAGAACGTTCCGAGAATGCTGAAGGACGGCGTTTTTGCCGTGATCACGAAGGACAGCTATCCGGTGCCGCCGATCTTCCGCATGATGGCGGAAAAGGGCCAGGTGGAAGAGAAGATGATGTATAATACCTATAACATGGGCATTGGAATGATTTTGGCGGTGAATCCAGAGGACGTCGATACCGCGATGAAAGCGATCCGGTCGGCCGGGGAAGCTCCTTATGTGATCGGGCACATCGAGACCGGTGAGAAGGGCGTTCAGCTGGTATAAGGAACAGCATGGAGGATAATATGTTAAAGATGGCGGTACTCGTATCCGGAGGCGGCACCAATCTGCAGGCCATCCTGGATGCGATGGATAATGGCATAATTACCAACGCGGAAATTTCAGCGGTGATCAGTAATAATCCCGGAGCCTATGCCCTGAAGCGGGCGGAGGCCAGAGGGATAGACGCAGTGTGCATTTCACCGAAGAGCTTTGAGAACCGGGAAGCGTTTAACGAAGCGCTTCTGGCCAAGATCCAGTCTTATGGTGTGGATCTGGTAGTGCTGGCAGGCTGTCTGGTGGTGATTCCCAAGATCATGGTAGACGCGTATCCGAACCGGATCATCAACATCCATCCGGCGCTGATTCCGGCCTTTTGTGGGACCGGATATTATGGGCTGAAGGTCCATGAGGCGGCGTTGGAGCGGGGAGTGAAGATCACGGGAGCTACGGTTCATTTTGTGGATGCGGGAACTGATACCGGGCCGATCATCCTGCAGAAGGCTGTGGAGATCCGGGAGGATGATACGCCGGAGATCCTGCAGCGGAGAGTGATGGAAGAAGCTGAATGGGTCATCATGCCGAAGGCGATTGACCTGATCGCCAACGGCCGGGTGACAGTGAAGGACGGCCGGGTACATATCAGCTGACGGCAGATAGAGGAGGAAAGGGACCAATGAAGATTCTGATTGTTGGAAGCGGCGGAAGAGAGCATGCGATCGCCTGGAAGGTGGCGCAGAGCCCGAAGGCAGAGAAAATCTACTGCGCTCCGGGAAATGCCGGGATTGCCGGGATTGCGGAGTGTGTGAACATCGGCGCCATGGAGTTTGACAGACTGGTGTCCTTCGCCAAGGAAAACGAGATTGACCTGACAATCGTGGGCATGGATGATCCCCTGGTAGGCGGGATTGTGGACGTGTTTGAAGCAGAAGGCCTCCGCGTGTTCGGCCCACGTAAAAATGCGGCGGTCCTGGAGGGATCGAAGGCATTTTCTAAGGATCTGATGAAAAAATATAACATACCGACAGCAGCCTATGAGACTTTTGAAGAGCCTGAAGCGGCTCTTCAATATCTGGAGCATGCGGAATTCCCAATAGTGCTGAAGGCCGACGGCCTGGCGCTGGGCAAGGGCGTGCTGATCTGCAGCACTCTGGAAGAGGCCCGTGCAGGTGTGAAGGAAATTATGCTGGACAAGAAATTCGGCACGGCAGGCAACCAAATGGTCATCGAGGAGTTCATGACCGGCCGGGAAGTGTCTGTGCTGTCCTTTGTGGATGGGAAAATTGTGAAAACCATGGCTTCCGCCCAGGACCACAAGCGGGCAAAGGACGGAGACCAGGGCTTGAATACGGGCGGAATGGGCAATTTTTCCCCAACTCCGTTCTATACCAGGGAGGTAGATGAATTCTGCCAGAAATATATTTTCCAGCCTACAGTGGACGCGATGGCCGCGGAAGGCAGGCCCTTTAAAGGGGTCATCTTTTTCGGACTGATGCTTACAGCCAGCGGTCCGAAGGTGCTGGAGTATAATGCCAGATTCGGAGATCCTGAGGCTCAGGTTGTGCTGCCAAGGATGAAGAACGATATGATTGAAGTGATTGAGGCGTGTATTGACGGAACACTGGATCAGGTAGACCTGCAGTTCACCGATGAGGCGGCGGTCTGTGTGGTCCTGGCCAGCGACGGATATCCGGTCTCTTACGAAAAAGGCTTCCCGGTCAGAGGATTGGATCATTTCACTGGGAAAGACGGCTATTATGTGTTCCATGCGGGAACGAAGTTTAATGAAAAAGGAGAGATTGTCACCAATGGCGGCCGGGTGCTGGGGGTAACCGCGCTGGGTGAGGATTTGAAAGCTGCCAGGGCGAATGCATACAGGGCTGTGGAACTGGTGGATTTTGATAACAAGTATTTCCGCCATGACATTGGAAAGGCAATTGACGAAGCATAAGAAAAAGCCTGCCGGACGCAGTGTTGTGCCGGCAGGCTTTTTAGGTCACCGGCTGTTTGCCGGAAAGCAGTTGAGGTAGTTGTTGTTTGTCTGTGTCCAGTTCACCACCTGGAACCAGTCCTCTATATAATCTGCCCGTAGATTGTAATGCTTTAAGTAATAGGCGTGTTCCCAGACATCTATATTCAGCACCGGGCACAGTCCCAGCGGAAGAGGGGTATCCTGGTTGGCGGTTGTCAGAATTTTGAGGCGTCCGGCAGCATCGACCACCAGCCAGGCATAGCCGGAACCGAAGACTGAGGCCGCGGCATCTTTCATGCTGTTTTTAAAGGATCGGAAGCTACCGAATTCCGTCTGTATGGCTTCACTCAGCATTCCGGTCGGATGCATGGGAGCAGGGTTTGACAGGTTGGAAAAATAAAACTGATGATTATATACTCCGCCGCCGTTATTCCGGACAGGAGTCTGAATGGCATCCGGAAGGCTTGGAATATTTACGAGAAGCTCTTCCAGTGTCCAATCCTGGAACTGAGGGTATTCAAGGAGAGCCTTATTCAGATTATCAATATAGGTTTGCAGGTGCCTGCTGTGGTGAAGCCACATGGTCTTCGCGTCAATGTAAGGTTCCAGGGCGTCATATGCATAGGGGAGAGGGCGGTTTACGAATTTGTAGTGCTCGTTCATACGATAGCCTTGTTTTTTTTAATATATGCGGGCTGAGGGAGCGTGTGAATGGTTGTTGTGCCTGTGGAGTATGGGATTACTAAATTGGATATACCTGTGAAGGTACTGCGGTTATATAAATTTATTTTGATGGGAATAATGAACTAATCTTTATGATATTGGCTCATTAGAAAATCAATAACAGCCATTTCTATTGCGGCATCAAGAGTTTGCTTATGAACCTTTCATTCCAGGTAAGTGATATTCTTATCTGAAATTAAGTGAACGGCGACCTTGCAATATCAAGATGCCGTTCTAAATACAGGTTTAAATAGTTTTCATATACTATGAGCCATAGTTATCTTTCTTTGTATATAAATCTTTAAAATGAGGGCGGGGGAAACAGATGAAAAAAATTATTGAGAAAATACTAAATATAAAAGTATTAGGAATTACGGCAGCCATTCTGCTGGCAGCGACGGTTATTTTCGGAGTGTTATGGAATTCAGACAGTGCGGAGAAGCAGACTGCTATCAACGAATTGACTTCCAGGAATTCTGAGCTGGATACACAGTTAAAGGATGCCCAGGACAGCATAGAAGCGTTAGAAGGCGAGAAATCAGAACTAGAAAAGATTAATAAGAAGCAGTCGGCACAGATTGAAGAATTGTCGGATAGTGTCGAGGAATATGAAGGCAGGATCAGTGAATACGTCGATCAGAGTGAGACGATAGAGGAGCAGTTGCGTGCTATTGAAGAATTAAATGGCAAGCTGTCTACACTCCAACAGCAATACGATACTCTCACCGCAGAACACCAGGGTTGTCAAAAGACAATTGAAAGTTTAAATACTCAGCTTCAGACTGCGCGGAATAATCAGTCTAATACGCCGGCCAATAATAATATAAATGCCGGGGGCGAAACTGTATATTGGGTAACTAACGGGGAGGTCTATCACTCAACTCCTGATTGTCCGTCATTGAGCAGATCAAAAAATATACACAGCGGGACAATTGCACAAAGTGGAAAGAGCCGTCCCTGCAAAAATTGTTATTGAATGTAGAAGAGCAGGATCAGTCTTCCTGCTCTTTCTGATGCGATATAACTGAAAAACACATGACATTCCGAATAAAACATAGCGTCCAAATTCTTTTTCGATTGGCATAGGGATAATATCGATAACATCAGAGTGTTTGCCAGGCCTGGTGATAGAAGAATGACATTAAAATATTATTGCTTTAATGGAAATACAAATACGGAAGAGGAAGAGTAGCAAGAAAATGTTTTATTAAATGAGTTGATTACTAAGACGGTGCAAATTCGCAAAAACAACGAAGCCCGAAACACCATATCAGCATAGTGCTTCGGGCCGAAAAACAGTAGCGAGAGGGGGACTTGAACCCTCGACACCGCGGGTATGAACCGCGTGCTCTAGCCAGCTGAGCTATCTCGCCATATCATATGATTTCTGTTGAATGGGGCCTACAGGGCTCGAACCTGTGACCCTCTGCTTGTAAGGCAGATGCTCTCCCAGCTGAGCTAAGACCCCATTTTCAGGTTGCTTTTCACAACCCGCTTTGCTATTATACAATTATAAGACAAGTTTTGTCAATACCTAATTTAAAAAATATGCAGGAGATTGTAATGCACGATAAATTACTGAAGAATTTTACGGATTTTATCTTTGTAAATGATCCGCCACGTGAAGCGGATATCATATTCGTGCCGGGGAACGGTTATCCGCAGATGGCTGAAAAGGCCGCCTGGCTCTGGAAAGAAGGGGTTGCCCCGGAGATTCTGCCATCGGGCAGATACAGTGTGCTGACAGGACATTTCAGCGGCGTGCTGGCGAAGGCGGAAGTGTATGGGGGTGATTATCAGACGGAGTGGGAGTTCCTGAAGGATGTGCTGGTGAAAAACGGCGTGCCTGAAACGGCGGTTCTCAGAGAAGATCAGGCAATGTACACCTATGAAAATGCAATCTATTCCCGCCAGGTGCTGGATACTCTGGGCAGGGTGGTGAAGACGGGCATTATATGCTGTAAAGAATACCATGCCAGGAGATGTCTGTTGTATTACCAGCTGTTATTCCCGGATGCAGAACTTCTCGTATGCCCCGCGGATACAGGTATCAACCGTGAGAACTGGATGGACAGCGGAGAGGGAATTGATCAGGTTCTGAGCGAAATAGAGCGGTGCGGAGGCCAATTTCATAAAATTCTCCGCAATTTATAAAATTTTTTGAAATAGTGGTAAAAAGGGTAATAGTATGGTATACTATAGCAAATAAGCATTTGAATACTAGAAAAGGTTGGTGGCTGATATGAATAAGATTGATGAATTGGTTGATTTAATGCGTAAGAAAGAGAAGAAAGACGCAGATAAACCAAAGAACATTCTGCTTTGGATACTGGCAATTATAGGCGCAGTAGCTGCAGTTGCCGGCATAGCATATGCGGTATATCGTTATTTTACGCCGGATTACCTGGAAGATTTTGAGGATGATTTCGAAGACGACTTTGACGACTATTTCGAGGATGAAGACGAAGAGAAGGAATAGGTCTGCTTTGAAATGGGAGACAATGATTCTGGAGCTTCGGCACTTTTGGGTGTCGAAGCTCTTTTTCTGCGCAGAGGGGACGGGTGTTTAACGTCCTGTTGGAGACAGCGATTCTGGAGGGAAAGATGAAAGCAACAATTAAGGATATGACACGGGGCAATCCGGCAAAATTGATATTTCTATTTGCAATTCCTCTGATATTGGGGAATTTGTTTCAACAGTTTTACATGTTGGTGGACACAATTGTAGTCGGACAGGGTGTTGGCGTTGACGCTCTGGCAGCCATCGGTGCGGCCGACTGGATCAACTGGATGGTGCTCGGGCTGGTTACAGGCCTCACCCAGGGCTTTTCCATATTGTTTTCCCAGTTATATGGTGCTGAGGATTACCGCGGTTTAAAAAAGGCGGTGGGTAATTCAATCAAGCTGACCGCTGGTGCGGCAGTTTTGTTCGTGGTGGTGACAGAGCTGGCGATTGATCCGGTTCTGGGGATTCTGCAGACGCCGGCGGATATCTTTGACGGCGCGGCTATCTATCTGAGAATCTTATTCGCGGGAGTTCCGATCATTTTGGCCTACAATCTGGCAGCCGCCATTCTGCGCGCATTGGGAGACAGTAAGTCGCCTCTCTACGCGATGATAGTAGCAGCCGGAGTGAATGTGGGGCTGGATCTCTTGTTTGTTATGGTATTTCACTGGGGGATTCCCGGGGCGGCGGGGGCTACAGTGATCGCACAGGGCTGTTCTTTCCTGTTTTGCCTGCTAAGAATACGGAAAATTGAGATTCTGCAGATTTCCAGAGAAGATCTGCGGCTGAAAGGGGACCTGGTATCTTCGCTGCTTCGCCTGGGGCTTCCCATCATGTTCCAGAATACGGTTATTTCGGTAGGAGGCATGGTGCTGCAGTCAGTGATTAATAAAGTGGGGGTGCTGTTTGTGGCGGGCTTTACGGCCACTAATAAGCTGTATGGGATGATGGAGATGGCGGCCATATCCTATGGTTTTGCGGTGACTACCTATGTGGGGCAGAATCTGGGGGCAGGTAAATATGAGCGGATTAAAAAAGGAGTTTCCAGGGCAGTTCTGATGGCGCTTTTAACGGCAGTTCTGATTTCTGCCGTGATGCTGATATTTGGAAAGCCGATTCTGAGCATGTTCATATCCGCCAGCCCTGAAAAAGCGGCAGAGGTTCTCCGAGTAGCTTACTATTATCTGACTATATTATCGGTGTGCCTGCCTGTTTTGTATCTGCTGCATGCGTATCTGTGTGCGCTGAGAGGGATGGGGGATACGTTGATTCCGCTGCTTTCTGGTTTTGTGGAATTTGGGATGCGCGTGCTGGCTGCGAAAGTGCTGCCGGCGCTTTTGGGGCAGACCGGCATCTTTTATGCGGAAGTCATGGCCTGGTCCGGGGCTGCCGTTCTGGTTGCAGTTACATATTATATCCGGATACGCAAGCTGACTGGCCGGCCCGGACTAGGGACGTCTTCCTCCGCCGGGCCGGCTGGTAAATGAGGATGCAGCGTTGCAGAAAATGGAGATTGAAGGATGAAAAAAGGCGAGATTTATGAGGGCGTTATAGATAAGGTTGTGTTTCCCAACAAAGGAATAATTTTTGTGGGTGAGGACACGGTGACGGTCAAAAATGGCATTCCGGGGCAGAGAATCCGTTTCCAGATCAATAAAAAGAGAAAAAACAGAATGGAAGGGCGTCTGCTGGAAGTGCTGGAGAAGTCCCCGGAGGAAGTGCGCAGCCCTCTGTGTAGTATCTTTCCGGCCTGCGGAGGCTGTATGTATCAGACGATGGATTATGAAGCACAGCTGGAGATGAAAGCGGGTCAGATCCGGGAGCTGATGGATCAGGCGATTGCCGGCGCCGGGCAGGTGGATTCTGAGGGGAAGCCGGATTACTGCTTTGAAGGCATCAAAGCCAGCCCAAAGGAATTTGAATACCGGAATAAGATGGAATATTCTTTCGGCGATGAATATAAGGGAGGTCCTCTGGCGCTGGGGCTCCATAAGAAAGGCAGCACATATGACGTGCTGACCGCTTCAGACTGTAAAATCGTCCATGAGGACCTGAACAGGATTCTCAGCTGTGTGCTGGAATATTTCAGGAGCCGGGGCGGGACCTATTATCATAAGCTGACCCATGAGGGATATCTTCGCCACTTGCTGGTGCGCCGGTCGGAGGCGACAGGAGAGATACTGACAGCGCTGGTTACCAGCAGCCAGGAGGAATGGGATCTGGAGCTGCTGGCTGAACAGATCTGCAGCCTTCCGCTGGAGGGCCGGTTAGCCGGCGTACTGCATATGATTAATGATTCATTGGCTGATGTGGTGAAGAGCAATGAGACAAGAGTGCTGTGGGGGCAGGATTATTTTTATGAAAAAATACTGGGGCTGCAGTTCAAGGTCACGCCGTTCTCGTTTTTCCAGACGAATTCCCAAGGGGCCGAGGTGCTGTATGAGACTGCGAGAGAGATGATTGGGGACGTGGAGAACGCTACTGTGTTCGATCTCTACAGCGGGACGGGCACAATCGCGCAGATGCTCGCTCCGGTGGCAGGGCGCGTGATCGGCGTGGAGATCGTGGAGGAAGCGGTAGAGGCCGCGAAAGAAAATGCGGAATTGAACGGGCTGCACAATTGCAGCTTTTTGGCCGGGGATGTGCTGAAGGTGCTGGATGAGATACAGGAGCGGCCGGACTTTATCGTGCTGGACCCGCCGAGAGAGGGGATACATCCTAAGGCGCTGCCTAAGATCATTGAATTTGGCGTGGAACGGATGGTGTATATATCTTGCAAGCCCACAAGTCTGGTGAGGGATCTGGAGATCATCTTGCAGAATGGGTATAGGGTGGAGCGGATGAGCTGTGTTGATATGTTTCCGGGCACGGTACATGTTGAAACCGCCGTGTTGCTTGTGCGGAAACCTTGATTCTAGGTGGGGTTTTACAATATCCTAATAACTACGATAAGCTGATTACCATAAGATGGCCTCTTTATTTACATACCCTTTTCCTTTGTTTTTTGTAGAAGGGGAATTGGAAAAGGGAGATGTCACGAAAGCATGGGATAATAAGGGGGACATTAGTATTGGCGATGGAGCAATTATCGGCATTCTTGCCGTTGTCACAAAGGATGTACCTCCATAAATTATTGTCGGTGGCATACCATCAAAGCCTTTTAGAAATCGCTTTGATGATAAAATTATTTCTTACTTATTAAGTATTCCATGGTGGAACTGGTTAAATAAAAAATCGTTCAGAATATGTAAGAGATGCAGTCTGGGAATATCAAGCGAATTAAGGAGATCAGATGATGTGTACAAGATTTGTTTATAACGGGAATGATACGATTGCAGGATTTAATTTTGACATAGATCTTGCAGTTTGGACACATACCATTATAAAAGAAAAAGATAGATTTTACATTGGTGTCAAAATGCCTGATGGAGAGTATCATTCATTTCACGTAAAATAAAAACGGAAATGTTGGTACTTTGTTTTATGTGAATGGTAATGAAAACGGAAGATATATTAGGGACAGGAATAGCTGTACCATTTCAGAACTGACTGAAAGTTTTATTAAAGGTACGGTCACACTAGATGATGCACTTAATATCATTCAAAACAACAAGGTAGTATATGCTTCAGATGCTACGATGCAAGTAGGAAAAACAATATTTAGACAGCAAGGGCCCTTTTAAATTGAGGAATGCAAAATCGATCCAAAGTGTATGCCAAGAAAAATCAACAGCCAATTAAGGGACAAAGGGATCGGCACAAAAGCGCAGCAGGCACTAAAACTCCAATACGAACAAAACAAGGAGCTCATCGGCTCTGTTTGTAATGGAGTATTAAAAATTATTATTTAACACAATGTATAGGTGATGCTGTTTCTTTCATTTTCACTTCCGCATCATATAAATTTTTGTGTAAAGGAATTGCCATAAATACCGTAATAAGTGCCGATAGTACATCAGCGATCGGCTGCGCATATAAAATACCGTTTAATCCCCACACAGCGGGCAGGATTAAGATAACAGGAATAAAGCAGATCCCTTGCCGGCAAGCCCCAAGAAGGAAGCCTTCTTTTCCTTTTCCCAGTGCGAGAAATAAGGAAGAATAAACGGTATAATATCCAAACAGCATAAAGGTGATGCCATTTATCCTCAAGGAGTTTGCGCCAGTGCGAATCATTTCAGTATTTCCGGCAGTAAACTGGGAAACGATGGCGGTTGAAAACAGTGAAAATGCTAAACCTGCGATTGGCTGAAAACCTTTGATAAAACCAAATACGGTTAGGCTGCCCATAGATACAAGGCGGGTCACCACGCCCATCCCTGCGATGACGGCGTCACCATAATTTCCAGACGCATTGTTTATCATGGAAATAGACAGGCTTGTTAAGAGTTGAAATAAAAGGGTAGAAATACCGATTTTAAAGATTTCAGATAAAACATCTTTGGAAAAAGCACAATCCTTAATGGTAAAACGAAAAGTGCTTTTCTTTTGGAAAATATAAACCAGATATACCACAGTAGATACAAGCTGTGAAATTGCCGTGGCGATGGCTGCTCCTGCAACGCCTAAATTCAAAGTATCAATGAACAACGGGTCCAATCCGATGTTGAGGACAGCGCCAAACAATAAAGCGCACATTGTGGTTTTGGCTGCACCTTCGTTTGTGACGATGTTGTTCCTTGTTACATTAAATACATTGAAAATACAGGAAATAATATAGATACCGGCATAAGTAGACGCATAGGGCAGAATACTTTCTGTTGCACCTAAAAGCCTTAAAATAGGATTTAGAAAAATAACAGAAAGAAGAATAATAACTGCACCCACGGCAAGACTGCTATACAATGCGGTACTGGCAACTGTATTTGCCTGTTCTTTATCTCTCTGACCTAATAATCTGGAAATATAGGAAGCTGCACCGGTACCGAATAGAAGCCCTAACCCAACGACAACCTGACCGAGTGGATAAACGACAGAGATGGCACCCATCTGGCTCTCACCTAATCCACCAACAAAGTAGGCGTCAACAAGGTTGTATAAGGCATTGATAAGCATGCCAATCATCGTTGGAATACCCATAGCTAAGAGGGCTTTTGGAATTGGAGTACTTCCCAATAATTCGATTTTTCTGTTTTGACTGTTCATAGTGTTCTCCTTTCACTTGACAAATGAAATAAAATATACTGCTATAAAGTATAGTAGTTGTCAAGAGAGTAAAGGAGGAACTGATATGGCGACCATTGACCTGATTGTGTTGGGAATATTAAAAAAAGAGCCAATGAGTGCATATGACATTCAAAAATTGGTGGAGTACCGTAATATTTCAAAATGGGTAAAAATCAGCACCCCGTCTATTTATAAAAAGGTGATTCAGTTAGAGGAGAAAGGATATATTACAAGCCATATTGAAAAAGACGGCAAAATGCCTGAAAAAGCAGTCTATTCTTTAAGTGAAGCAGGCAAGCAGGAATTTGAGAAACTGATGGTTGAAATATCCTGTAAACCAATCAATATTTTTTTGGATTTTAATGCTGTTGTTGTGAATTTAGAAAGTATGACAAAAGAGAGTCAAAAGGAATGTCTGGATAATATTGAAAACAATATGAAAGTGTTAAAAACATATCTCGAAAAAAACATAGCTTTAAAAGAAAGTGTCGATGATATTCCCGCAACGGGCATGGCTGTTTTACAGCAGCAATATATGCTGGCGAAAGCGATAGAGGAATGGATTTGTACATTGAAGAAATCATTAGAGTGATTACAATGGAAAAGACAGTGATCGAAGAGCCAGACGCGGGAATATGTGCTGAAGCAGACTGAGCTTAAGAAGCAGTTTGTGTATCGCTTAAATAAAGCAAAAAGCGCGGTAACATTGAACAGGCAGCTTACAGGCCTTTGTGGCTGACAGGTGACAGAAGAGATGGAATTATATCAGATTTATACCCCAATTACAGCAGCGCCGTTTGCGCATCATGAAAGACACACGGAAATATCCCCGTGCAGCGCTCTAAAACCATACGTGAGATGCTTCTGGGGGAGCGAATGGCCATATAAGGCAGGGGAAAACGAAGTGATACCGAGAAATCTGGTAACACCAGATACCTGTATGGATATCATTTTTACTGTAAATGAGACAAAGAACAGAATCGACAGCAGCTTCAGCGGTATTGACGACAGGGCTTTTCAGGCCGGAGGCAGTTTGATGCAGAAGGAGACGGTTTCAACGTTCGCAATCCGTTTCTATGCCTGGAGTGCGGTCCTTTTTTCAGAAGATTCTTTAAAACATGTGCGCAATACTCACATGGACGCGGGGCAGCTCTTTTCACGGCTGAAAAAAGATATTGGGAAACGTCTGTTTGATGCGGTCACCCTGAGAGAACGCATCGCTATAGCAGAGAAGTATTTGCTGGCCCACATCAGGCCCGGCAGAGAAAACCGGCTGGTGATGGAAGGAGTTTCGGCAATTGTCCGTAACCGCGGACAGATAAAGATCGCAGAGGCTGTCAGGGAAATACATATCAGCAGCCGTCAGATGGAACGGGTATTTCTTGAAAATATTGGGATCTCACCGAAGAAACTGGCGTCTCTGGTCCGGTATCAATATCTGTGGAAGGATATTCTTTATCAGGACAGGTTCGATATACAGGATGCGGTTTTTAAATACGGATATACCGATCAGGCACATCTGCTGAAAGATTTTAAAAGATTTCATACCTTGTCGCCAGGTAATGCCAGGCAGCTGGCCCTGCAGCACGTCGCTTTTTTACAAGCAGGAGAGCCGGAAGCTGTGTTAAACTAATGAAATCACGGCGTTGAAAAAAAGTGAAAGCAGGAGGGATAACATGAAGCTGGAAGGATTCGGGATTTTTGTAACAGACATGCCTGCCATGGTGCGGTTTTACAGGGATGTGCTTGACTTTGAGATCAGAGAGGCGGAAGATGCGGAAAATATTTATCTGGAGAAGGACGGCACTCTGTTCCTGATGTACCGGAGAAAGGATTTTGAATCGATGACGGGCGCTTCCCTCCAGTATGCGGGCGGAGTGAACGGGCATTATGAAATCGCGTTGGGCGTGGAAAACTATGCGGCCGTTGACCGGGTCTTTGATGAGGTGGTTTCCAAGGGCGCGGCTGCCATTATGAAGCCTGCCACGATGGAATGGGGCCAGCGGACTTGCTATATCTCTGATCCAGAGGGGAATCTGATAGAGATCGGTTCCTTTGTTAAATAGGAGAAGCGCAGCCTGCCGCCCAAAGAGTGCCCAGGTTAAGTAAAGGGATAAAGCAGCCTGAATACACATATATTGTTTTGAAACAAATATGGGAGCATTTTATGCGCAAATCTTCAGGTGTAATTTATATCCGGAGAAGATATCTGGTGACAGCCGGACTTCTGGTACTGGCTATGCTCGCCGGATTCGCCGGAAATTTTGCTGCGAAGCGAGGCGCTTCCGGCGGGGCCGGAGCCAGCGCCGCTGCCGGGGCTCAGGCCGAGGAAACATATATTAAGTGGGTTGATTTTGATGTGACGAAAGAAGCCATGCAGAAGGCATATGAGTATGACCTGAGTACGCATGAGATGGAACAGCCAGTACATTGGGTGGATTTATTGGCCTATCTGGGGGCAAAATACGGCGGGGATTTCAGCAGGTATAAGGAAAGCGATCTGGAGGAGGTAGTACAGCGGCTGCAGGCGGGGGAGACCTCCGTGGAAAAGATGGCCGCGGAAATGAAATATTATTCCTATTACCGGGAAGCGTATGGAGCCGTGCTGGACGGTATGGTCGGAGAATATCAGGTGGAAGAGAAGGATGCGACCGGTACTCACTGGGTAATGAAATATGGATTAAAGGCATTTCATCCGATCGCAAAAAGCTTTCCATATTCTGACTATGATGACTTCGGAAGCTCCCGCAGCTATGGGTACAGCAGGCCCCATCTGGGACATGATATGATGGCACAGGTAGGGACGCCTGTGGTAGCCGTGGAATCGGGATACGTGTATCTGCTGGGGTGGAACCAGTACGGCGGGTGGAGGATCGGAATCAACAGCTTTGACGGGAAGCGCTATTATTATTACGCCCATCTCCGAAAGGACTTTCCCTATGCCGGCTGGCTGAAAGAGGGAAGTGTGGTTCAGGCGGGAGATGTGATCGGCTACGTGGGACGGACTGGCTACAGTGCGGCTGAGAATGTAAACAACATCGATGAATATCATCTGCATTTCGGGTTGCAGCTGATTTTTGACGAATCCCAGCGGGATGGAAATAATCAGATCTGGATTGACGTATATCCGCTGGTAAATTTCCTGTATCAGAATCAATCGGAGACGGTCAGGGATGATTCCACGAAAGAATGGAGCAGAACCATCCCCTTCCAGGACCCTGTGGCTCAGGCATACATGAAAACGGGTGAAAGTAATGAGCCGGCCGTATCCGGCTAGTCAGCCCATTACCCTAAATAGATTCTTGAAAGGCTGCCAGTTCTCCGCTGTGGGCCTGTTCCATATCTATATGTCCGTCCAGGAGTTTCAGGGCGATTTCCTGTTCTTCAGTCATTAACTTAAACTGGATTCGAATAGCCGCCGTGCGGGGAAGCAAAGGAAGCTTCCTGACGGCGGCCTCTTTACTGTGCAAAAATTAATATTTCTATAGTTGAGATCGGCCGCAGGATCAATTATAATAGACAGAATATGACAAGACCAAAACCGGCAGACTGTTATCAGAGAAAGGACGGCAGGATGGTAAGATGTAAATGGTGTCTGGGCAATGAAAAAATGGTAAAATACCACGACGAGGAATGGGGAATTCCCCTCCATGACGACAGGAAACAATTTGAATATCTGATGATGGAGGTAATGCAGTGCGGCCTGAACTGGAACATGATGATCCAGAAACGTGAGATTTTCCGCCAGTGTTTTGAAGATTTTGATTATGAGAGGGTGGCCCGCTACGGAGAAGAGGATATACAAAAGATCCTGGAGACGGAGGGGATGATAAAGTCGAGGCGCAAAACTGAGGCGGTCATTCATGATGCGGAATGTTTTCTGGAGGTGAGAAAAGAATTCGGGTCCTTCAGCAACTATCTGTGGAGCTTTACAAAAGGGAAAACAATCCTTTACGCCGGACATCAGAAAGGACGGATACCGGCGAAAAACGGGCTGTCAGATACAGTGAGTAAAGATTTGAAAAAACGGGGCTTCAAATATCTGGGTTCTGTGACCGTATATTCCCATCTCCAGGCTTGTGGGATGGTCAATGACCATGTGGAGGAGTGCTTCAGGTATCAGGATATTGTGGAGCACTATCCGGTTATACATAAACGGAGAGATAATGAGGGTTGACGGAGGCAGTAGCCGCCGGGGAGATGGTTAAGCGGGAGGATATTTTGAAAGTAAATACATACAAATCCAGCCGCTTGTGATAAAATGATGGGAAAGACCAAAGACGGAACGTGCGGTCGATGGAGGAGGTAATTCCTTGGGTAAGAAGATGTTGCAGGAGGCAGAGGCCCTGGCCCGCAAGATACTGGTCACGTATTTCTGCGAATCTGATATGGAATTTATGATCTCTACTTTTGCAGATGACATAATCTGGCTGGGAGGCGGAGAAAAGCAGAAGGCAGAAGGGAAGGAAGCCGTTGCGGCCAGCTTCCGGATGGGGAAGGATGGTATGATAGCCTGCGATATGTCTGAAGAGGTGTACCATTCTATTGACCTGGGAGGCGGCAGTTACCTGTGTGAAGCTGTCAGCAGGCTCCGGAGCAGGCCGGAAAGCGGAGCGTATCTCAACACGGTCCAGCGGGACACATTCGTATTTCGTGAGAAAGACGGACGGCTGGAAACGGTGCATATCCACAATTCTATTCCCTATGCGCCCATTAAGGACGATGAGCTGTTTCCGCTGGAGGAGGGCCGCAGGGAATTTGAGAGGCTTCAGTCTGCTCTGAACATCAGGAATATTGAATATGAGCATCAGGCTAAGTTCCTGGAACAGCTATATAACACGGTGCCTTGCGGAATACTGCAGTTTTCAACGGATGCCGCCCATGAGCTGATTGCGCTGAATCCCATGACCTGGAAGCTTTATGGGTACGATTCAGAGGAAGAGTACCGCAGCCATATTAAAAGTCCGCTGCAGGCGGTTGAGCCGGAGGACTATGACTGGATCGTGAACACCATTGAAGGGCTTGCGCTGAACGGAAGAGCAGTATCCTATCACCGGAGATGCATCCGGAAAAGCGGGGAAGAAGCCTGGATCAATGTGGTGATGGGACGGATTGTGAACAGCAATGGCCAGGAAGTGATACAGGCAGTGTTTACGGATATCACAGACCAGATGCGCCTGGAGAAAGCCCAGGAGCAGGAACGGATTCTTGAAAACTGGTTCCTAATAAAGGATGCTATTTTGAAATGCAGGAGGAGTGCGCCGTTGATGTTTCCGCTTCTTATCAGGAGGATTTCGAAGCATTGAGGTGGCGGAAAACGGTGAAATAGCAGTGGAATGCTTCAGGAACAGAGAGCCGGGTTATTATCAGGTGATCCTTATGGATATCAGAATGTCCGTCATGGATGGGATTGAGGCGACAAAGGTGATACGTGGGCTGGATCATCCGGATGCGGGGACAATTCCGATTGTGGCTATGACTGCCAATGCTTTTGGGGAAGATAAAAAAGAAGCTTTTGACGCAGGTATGACAGGATATCTAATGTCCGATTCCGGTCTACGTAATCAGCAATAATGGGATACAGTATGTGGAAAAGGCGATGAAGCAGAAAGGCCTTTTAACGGCCGGCATCATCTGTGCGGACATGGTGCGGGCGTATAAGCCCCGCAGGGAGATATTTGATAAGGCTCTGGAGGTAAGCGGATGCCGGGCAGAGAAGGTGCTGCATATTGGCGATTCCTACAGTTCTGATGTGCAGGGAGCTGCGGCGGCCGGTATCCGGCCGGTGCTCATACAGAGGACAGAAGGGCAGGAATATGAAGATGTAACGGTGATCAGAAGGCTGACAGAGGCGCTGACACTTTTATAGATTGTTCTGCCGGGTTAGAAAAGAGGAGATATGATGTGTAATTCAGGAAAGGACAGGCAGGAACAGTTTCTGGCTGATGATGAAAAACTTGAGAAAATTGCCGCTGTTTTAAAGAATACCGGGATTTCCGTGTTTGAGTATTATCTGAAGGAAGACCGGTTTGTTCTCTATGATGAGAGGCTGAAGACGGTAGAAGAGGTTTCACAATATCTGTCTTATCTTGAGGCAGACCCAAAGATCTATCCGGAGGACCGCTGGAAGGCGATATCATTTTTTCAGGGCGGCGTTCGTGGGCCGGCGGAGATCAGGGTTATGGACGAGAATGGTTCACTCCTCAGGAAACGTCTGGATGCCACCCAGATTTCGGGTTACGGGGCTGCCAGCAGGCGTCTGATCGGCAGTATTAAGGACGTCACGGCAGAGAAAAAGAGGGAAGAAGTTCTGGAAGAGCAGGCCCGCAGGGATTCTCTGACCCGGCTATACAATCAGTTTTTCGGTAAAGAGCTGATCAATTATTATCTCAGCAGTAAGAATCCCTATGATTCCTGCGGGATGATGGTTGTTGACATCGATTATTTTAAAAACGTCAATGATAAGTACGGGCATCTTTTTGGGAATACGGCGCTGATTGAGTTGGCTCACCTGCTGGAGATGGTGTTTGACAGCGGGGATATTATCATGCGGGCCGGCGGGGATGAGTTCGTAGTCCTGTTGAAAAACATCAGCCATTCGGTACTTGTCAGAAAGGCCATGCAGCTGGTGAAGGCGGTGCGGAAGCTGACATTTTCCGAAAATGATTATGCCATGACCTGCAGTCTGGGAGTCTGCTATCTTCCGGAAAATGTCTCCGGCTACACTTATGACCAGCTGTTCAGCAACGCGGACTGGGCGCTTTATCAGGCCAAGGCTAACGGCAGGAACAGGTACGTGTTCTGCGACACGCTGCAGCGGTTTGAGATCGTACAGAAGGAAGGGAATATTAGCCATCCGGAGATCGACGCCAGATATCTTCAGAATGATATCGTCGCTACGGCCTTTGAAATATTTGAGAAGATGAACAGCTTCGACGCGGCAATTGAGCTGCTGTTGGAGGTGATCGGAGTCCGGTACCAACTGGACAGGATCACAATTATCCGGACGGATATCAAGGCAAAAACCACGGGGCGCCAGTACCAGTGGACGTCGGCAAGAGCACCGGAGGTTCTGCAGAAGCCTGGAAGCTTTACCAAGGAAGACTTCCTGACATTGTTTCACAGCTATGACGAATATGGGACGACAGTCCTTCAATATGATAATCTGGAAATGTATTCCGAAGATGCGGCTAATCTGCTGATGCAGGGAGAGGCTAAGACAGTTCTCTATGCGGCCATGTACTGCGAGGGCCAGTATACGGGAGCCATTTCATATGTGGTGTGTGAGAATAAGCGGTACTGGTCCAAAGATGACAGGAGCCGGTTCGGTGAGCTGACGAAGATCATTTCCGCCCATCTGGCCAAGAACCAGGCGATGAACGCGTGCCAGCGGGGGCTGCTGTCCTTCCCGAATTATGATCCGCTGACTGGTCTGATTTCTTTTGACAGGTTCCGTGAAGAGGTGGAACGGATGATCGTAGGAGGGTATGCGACTTCCCATGTGGTTGTATACAGCGATTTTGAAAATTTCAAGTATTTTAACCAGCGGTGCGGATATACCATGGGAGACCTGCTTCTGAAGGAATACAGCAGCCATGTGATTGACAGCCTGGAGTGTGAAGCGGACGTCTATTTTACGCGCATTGTAGCAGATCAGTTTCTGATGTTCATGCCCTGCCGGGACGAGGAGGAAGCAGCGGAACGGGTGCGTGTGTTCAATGCGGAATTCATCCGGAGGCAGAGCCTGCGGTTTCCCGAAGTGCGGCTTCGGCTCCGGAGCGGTATCTATTATGTAAAGCCGGGCTGTACCAGTGCTTCAGCGGCGATTGATGCGGCCAACTATGCCAGAAAAGAGCTGGCGGGCAGAGCTGACTGCGCAGTGCGTCTGTATGACGAGGAGCTGGGCAGAAAGCAGGCGGAAGAAAATGAAATCCTTAACAGCTTTGATACGGCGCTCCGGCAGCGGCAATTTCAGATTTACCTGCAGCCCAGGTTTTCTCTGGCTGATCTGTCAGTGGTCGGGGCGGAAGCGGTTGTCAGGTGGATCAAAGCGGACGGGACGATCCTGCACCCGGAGAGCTTTATCCCTCTGTATGAGAACAATGGCAGAATCGTTGAGCTGGATTATTATGTGTTTGAGCAGGTGGTGGCGTTTCAGGCAAAGAACGGGAGGCTCGGCAGGGCTCAGCTGCCTATTTCAGTCAACGCTTCGATCCTTCATGCGAGAGACGACAGTACGGTGAAGAAGTATCTGCAGATATTGAATAAATATGGGGTAGATCCGTCCCTGCTGGAGATTGAGCTGACGGAAACTGCCACGGTTTCTTATTATGATAATGTGAAGAAGCTGTTTGAACGTCTGAGAAAGGTACATATGATGACCTCTCTTGATGACTTTGGAGCAGGCTATTCTGTTCTGAATACAGTCATTGATATACCAGTCAATACGGTAAAAATTGACCGGGCTTTCATTATGAATTGTGAATCCAGTGACCGGGGCATCTATTTCCTTCAACAGGTGATCGCCATGGTGAAGGGGCTTGGATATCATGTGGTGTGTGAAGGGGTAGAGACACAGGAACAGGCTGGCATACTGAGAGATGCCGGCTGTGAAGAAGCTCAGGGATATTGGTTTGCCAGACCGATGCCCATAGAGCAGTATGAAAAAATGGTGTACCCGGAGGGATGAGTTACCGGCCGGCCCTTTCCAGATAGTCGCAGATCAGCCCGGCTGTGGCCTCCGGCCCGAGAATTGTGCTGTCGATGCAGAGCTGGTAATTGCGGGCCAGGCCCCATTCCTCACCGCCATAATATTCATGGAAACGGCGTCGGTCCATGTCTGTTTTTCGGATGGCTTTTTGCGCGGCATGTTCGCTCATGCCCTGTGTGAGTTCCAGACGTTTGATCCGCGCTTCTGTCCTTCCATAGAGGAAGACGGAGGTGGCGTCCGGACATTCCCGGAGCGCCACGTTGCCGCAGCGGCCGACCAGGACGAACGATTCCTGTTCTGCCAGCTTCCGGAGGAAACGGAAGGGATAGCTGCCCGGTTTGTGCCCGGTGTCTTCCATGGCGATGGAATACAGCAGGCTGTCCGCAGGCATTTCGTTTAAAAATGAATACATTTCTTCTTCGCAGTGAAGCTCTTTTGTCTTTTCTATTAGCCGGACTTTATCATAGAATTCCAGGTTCAGGCGTTTAGCAAGCAGCCGTCCGGTCTCATGGCCGCCGCTTCCATATTCTCTGCCGATTGTGATGACCATATGATTCTCCTTTCTCAGTACATACATGTTGCCGATTATAAGAACATAGCGTATATAGAAGAGCCAACGACAGTCAGAAGACCGGAAACGGCGATGGAAAGGCTGCTCATGGCCCCCTCTATTTCACCCATTTCCAGTGCTTTGGCAGTTCCGATGGCGTGAGCTGCAGAGCCGATGCCGATTCCTTTGGCAACAGGTTCCACGATGCGGAAGATCCTGCATACGGCGTCGGCGATGATATTGCCCAGGACACCGGTTACGATGATAACGGCCACTGTGATAGTCACAATTCCTCCCAGCTCTTCAGAAACTCCCATCCCTATGGCGGTGGTGATGGATTTGGGCAGCAGTGTGACGTATTGTTCATGATTCAGATGAAAGGCCAGGGAGAGGACAAAAACTCCTGTGAGGCTGGTGAGCACACCGGAAATTATGCCTGCGACAATAGCGGCAATATTTTTCTTCAGCTGGGCCAGCTGTTCATAGAGAGGGATCGCCAGACAGACCGTGGCCGGCGTCAGTAGATAGCTCAGGTATTTCGCTCCCTCCTGGTAAGCCTGATAATCCACGCGGAAAAGGCCGAGTATGGCCATGACTGCTACGATAGAGATCAGCAGCGGATTAAAGATGGCGAGCCGGAACTTTTTCCGCAGGAAAATTCCCAGTTCGTAAGCGAGAATGCTCACTGCCACGCCAAAAAAAACTGAATTGCTGAAAAAGTCTTTCATTTTTTCTTCCTCTTTTCCAAACGTATGACAGACTGTGTGACTCTGCCGGATACCGCCATGACTAATACGGTGGTGGCCGCAGTGATGATGAGGACCGGAAGCAGTACCGGGCGCAGCACACTCCAGGAATCCAGGAGGCCGACGGCCGCCGGAATGAACATCATGGGCATGATTTCAATGAGAAATGAGCCGGCTTCCCGTACTCTGTCCAGGGGTATCAAACCAGTAATCAGGGCGGCCAGCATCAGAACCAGCCCGTAGATGCTGGCCGGAACCGGCAGGGGTATTAACGCGTGCAGCAGTTCGCCCAGAAAAGAAACGGTTAGGATAATCCCAAACTGTTTAAAATATTTCATCGCTCTGTATCTCCCTTTTGTGGATTGGTATTACCAATTACACTAATTATTTTAACACTATTTCCCCATGAGTCAAGTATGAGTTGTTCGAGTGAAATTATTCCGGGCGCGGGGAGGAGTGTGCATCCCAGGTGTCCGGCAGAAGCTTTTACGCATTGAAATCCGGAGAGTTAAGCGGTATAATTTGTAAGGGTTGCCAGAGGATTCTCCTCTGAGGAGATTTAAGAATTGCGGTTGGAAGGGAATAAGAAGATGAAATTGGGAGTTGTTATGGAAGGCGGCGCCAGCCGTACTATTTTTTCCTGTGGTGTGACAGATGTGCTGCTGGATGAGAAGATTTTACCGGATTATTTTATCGGGGTTTCGGCAGGGATTGCTTATGGGGTCTCTTACATATCGGGACAGAGAGGCAGGAATGAAGAGTTTACCAGAAAATATATGCATGAAAAGAGATATATGGGTTTCAGGCACTGGATGAATCCAGCCAAAAGATGCTATTATAATCTGGATTTTGCCTTTGACGAGATCCCTAACCGGCTGGTGCCCTATGATTATGAGGCGCTGGCAAGGTTTCCTGGAGAAGTGGTAGCGGTTGTGACCAATGTCCGGACAGGAGAGGCGGAGTACAAACGGCTGCCAGAGTATGAGAGGCGTTGGGAGACCACCATTGCCAGCTGTTCAATTCCGGTGCTGTTTCCTCCGGTTCAGCTGGGTGAGGAAAGGTATCTGGACGGAGGAATCGCAGACCCTATCCCTTACCGTCAGGCGATGAAAGACGGATGTGATAAAATAGTGGTGATACTCACGAGGGAACGGGGGTATCTGAAGAAAGAGGATAAAAATGAGCGACTGGTCTGCAGGCTGTGCAGGAAATATCCCAAAATTGTGGAGAGGCTGAAACAGAGGAATGCGGAATATAACAGGGCCAGCCGGGAGCTGTTTGAACTGGAGCGTCAGGGCAGGGTGTTTGTCATAGCTCCGGAAGATACCTATGGGGTGAAGCTGACGGAGGGGAACTGGGGCAGGCTGGAGCCGCTTTACCGGGAGGGAATTGCGGAAGCAAAGAAAAGAATGAAGGAGCTGAAAGCTTATCTGGGGGACAGATGAGCCTTCAGCTCCTTTATATGAGGGCCAGCTCTGGCCGGCCTTTTCAGATATGATTTAGTCGAAAGCCTGCAGGTCAGCTCAGAAGAAAGGCCCGGTAAGCCAGGTAGGTCTCAAAAATATCGGCTTTGCTGGTGATTTCCCAGGGGGCGTGCATATTCAGCACTGCTACGCCGAAATCAATGACTTCCATGCCCAGGTTTGCCAGTATGTAAGCGATGGTTCCGCCGCCGCCCGCGTCCACCTTGCCCAGCTCTGCGGTCTGGTAGGTGATCCCGGCTCTGTCCAGCAGATTCCGGAGCCAGGCCAGATATTCCGCGTTGGCGTCATTGGAGCCGGATTTTCCCCGGGAGCCGGTATATTTGTTGAAAACCGGACCATGGCCCAGGTAGGCGCTGTTATTCTTGTCCATGACGTCGGGATAGTTGGGGTCAAAGGCGGCGCTCACGTCGGAGGAAAGTACCTTTGTCCGTTTCAGCATCCTGCGGAAGGCAATTTCACTGTAGCAGCCCAGGGCTTCCATGAGTTCTGCGACGGTATCCTCGAAGAAACGGGATTGCATGCCTGTGGCGCCCACGCTGCCGATTTCCTCTTTGTCGGTGAGGAGACAGACACTGGTGTATTCCGGCGCTGCTGTCTGTAAGAGCGCCTGGTAAGAGGTGTAGGCGCACACACGGTCGTCCTGCCCGTAAGACATCACCATGCTCCGGTCCAGGCCGTAATCCCGCGCCGTACCGGCGGGCACGGCTTCCAGCTCTGCGGAGATGAAATCCTCTTCTTCGATTCCATACTGTTCCTTCAGGAGTGAGAGCACCATAGCTTTGACGGCATCCTTCTCTTCACCCTCCAGCGGGCGGCTGCCGGCCAGTATGTTAAGATTCTCGCCCTCTATGGCTTCGCGGGCTTTTTTCTCCATCTGCTTTCCGGCCAGATGGGGCAGCAGGTCAGACACGCCCAGCACAGGGTCGTCAGCTTTTTCGCCGATGGAGACGGTGATGGCGGTTCCGTCCTTTTTGACCACGACGCCGTGAAGGGCCAGAGGGAGGGCCACCCACTGGTATTTTTTAATACCTCCGTAATAGTGAGTATCCAGGAAAGCCAGGCCGCTGTCTTCAAAAAGGGGATTTTGCTTGAGATCCAGACGGGGCGAGTCGATGTGAGCGCCCAGAATCCTCATTCCGTCAAGCAGCGGGCGGGTTCCCATTCGGAAGATCAAGAGTGCTTTTTTCATCATGTCAGCACAGATCAGGTCTCCGGGGCGGGGGACCAGTTTTTTCTCAATCACGTCGGACAGCGGTATGCAGCCGGCGGCCTGCAAGCCGTGTTCCATGAAAGCGGTGCATTCCCGTTCTGTCTTGCAGGAGGAAAGGAATTCTTTGTAGTCCTCACAGAAAGAATTCATCGCAGGGAGGTCCAGTTCCTCTTTTTTCCATAAAATTTCTTTTTTCATTTCTGCTGTTGCTCCTTTTTCAGTTGTCTACAAATAACAGTATAGCGTTTTTTTTCAGGATATCAATAGACAGATGATTCATTCTCCAGGTTTTTAAAGGCCGACGGGGTGAGGCTGGTGGTGCGTTTAAAGACCCGGCAGAAATAGTTGGGGTCAGAAAAGCCCACTCTAAAGGCAACATCCTTTACACTCATGTTTTCAGCCTGCAAAAGCTTTTTTGCCGCCTCGATCCTGCAAGTGTTGAGATATTCCATGACTCCGGTATTGGCGCTGCATTTGAATATGTGGCAGATGTAATAGGGGCTGATCTGCAACGCGTCGGAGATGGACTGCAGGGTGAGTGCCTCCGGATAATGAGCTTTGATATAGCGCTGGGCGCGTAAAACTGTATAGTTTTTATTTTCGCTTGTAATCTGCCGGAGCCGGTTCAGCGCGGTGTCGAAATATTTCTGATAGCAGCTGTGAAGTGCCGCCAGGCTGCTGGCGGCGATAAAGTCTGCGACCGGATTCAGAAGAAGCTCAGAGAAAGCCTGGTTCTGCAGTGACAGCCGGGCTTTGATTTCCTGCATTGTTTCCACCCAGATAGTAATATTGAAGAAATCCAGATTCAGCTGTTCCATGATCTCCCGGTTGATCCGGTCTGCTTCGAGAATCATATTTTCTATTCCGACCATGGCGTAGTAAATATCCGGTTCTGCGGAACTGTCTTTGATATCGGTGATCGCGGATTTGGCATTGTCCATGGATTGACTGTATTTATCACGAATTTCGTGGTTGGGATTCTGAATATAGCTGTTGAGGTCAATATAGGCCTGGTTAATTTCATTTGATAGCGCTGTAAAGGAATAGTATTGCTGAATTACGTGGTTATACTGGTTCAGGTTGACGATCCAGCCGCCCAGCAGGGAAACTGTGATAACACTCAGCGCGGCGATGACGGCGATGGTAAAAAAGGTCAGCTGGGTTTTTATGGAACGTTTTTTCATGTTACCTCCGGATGAAGCTGAGCGACGTTGTCTGCGGTGACCAACATGGAATCACAGAAAGTTTCGGGCGGAACAGCTTCACCGTTCAGGAGCTTCATTGCGTATTCTCCGCTCAGAAATCCCATCTGGTAAAAATCCTGGTCCATTACGCCGTATATCTCATGGTTTTTTATTGCCTGTATGTTGGAATCTATGGCGTCCATTCCAATAAGCGTGATTTTGTCCTGGAGGCCTTTTTCCGCCAGAATTTTCCCATAATTACTGACAGCATCGCCGGAAGTGACGAAGACTGCGTTAATCTCCGGATGTGATTCCAGCATGTCCGTAAAGACACTCATGAAGGTTGTGTTCTTTGACGAACCGACCAGGGGGATTGATGTGGGGGCGAAGGCAGAGATTTACCGGCTGATCAGCGAGATGGCGGAGAGCGGGCTGGGAGTGGTCATGGTTTCATCGGAAATGCCGGAGTTAATCGCCATGTGCGACCGGTTTCTGGTTCTGAGCGGCGGGAAGTACCGGGCAGAATATTCCAAGGCTGAAGTGAGCCAGGAGAAGATTATGAGAGCAGCTACATTTACAGAAAGAGTCGGTGAATCGTTATGATGACATCATTAGAGAGATTTTATGCTGCCGTCCGTTTTCAGGAGGTGGACCGGATGCCTGTGGATCTCCACGATTTTGCAGTGTGTGCCAAGATATCGGGGAAAACCTTTGACCGGTTTGCTTTTGGTCCGGAAGATATGGCAGAAGCACAGATCAGACTGCAGAAAGAATTCGGTCATGACGTGCTGCTGGTGGAGAATGGAACCGCGTCACTGGCACAGGCCATGGGGTGTGAAGTCAGCCTGAGGGAAGACGCTCCTCCCGCAGTGACGGGAGCGGCGCTGAGGGCGATTGAAGAATATGACCGGCTGGTGGTTTCCAGGAAGATACTGGATGCCCCGCTGTTAAAAGCTAATCTGAAAACGGTTCAGATCCTGAGAAAGAAACTGGGTAACAGCGTCGCCATCATGGGGCGGGGGGACCAGGGCCCCTTCAGCCTGGCTTCGCAGGTGACCGGCATGAGCGAGCTTTTGATGGCGCTGGCCGACGGAGGGCTGGAAGAGGAGCTGGATCATCTGCTGGAGATCAGCACGCAGGCAGGTATCCTGTGCTGTACGGCGATGATCGAAGCTGGCGCCCAATGCAGTCCATTGGCGAAAGTACGGCAGGACCGGATGTGATCTCCCCCGCCATGTACGGGTGGTATGCCATGCGCTATGAGAGGGAGATGATCCGGGCAGTGCATAAAGAAGGGGGGCTGGTAGCTCTGCATATCTGTGGAAATGCCACCGGGATCATCGGGCAGATGGCGGAGTCTGAGGCTGATATCCTGGAGATTGACCAGAAGACAGATCTGGCGGGCGTATGGCCTGCGGTCAAAGGGCGCGTGGCAATATTAGGGCAGATTTCGCCGGTTTCTCTCATGAATGGCACGCCGCAGCAGGTTACTGCGGAGACAGAGGCGATGCTGCGGACCGTGGGAGGAAAAAAGGCCACAGGAGTGATCCTGGGCCCCGGGTGTGCGCTGGGCGGTGAGACTCCTTTTGAAAACATCCGGGCGATGCTGGGAACAGTCCTTGAAGGAGGGAGGTGCTGATGGACATGGGAGATGGTGTGATTCAGGGCTTAGAAGCCATTAATCTGGCAGGCGGAGGGTTTACCGTGGCAGCAGAATATAACAGCTGGCGGGTGGCTGTCCTGAATTATTGTGAGATCGTTGAAAAGGGGCTGATCCAAAGGCTGGAACGCCATACGGAGACAGATGAAATATTCCTGCTGCGTCAGGGAGAAGCCTGGCTGATCCTGGGGGGCGGCGGTGAAGCGCCCGCTCAGGTACGGGCCTTTCCCATGGGGCAGGACGTTATCTATAATGTTCACAGGAGCTTCTGGCACCATATCGTAATGACAGAGGAAGCGTCTGTGCTGATCGTTGAGAATTCCGATGTGTGCAGCGATTATGCGGAGCTCCCAGGAGATCTGGCTGAAGCTTTAAAGAGTAAAATTCAGTTTTCACAGGAGGTAGGACGTGGATCATATTCAGGAACTGTACAGAGACAGAAATAAAGTATCAAAAGACCTGTTCAGACGGGCATTTGACGGAGGACTGGCAGACGCGTTCCCCTTTGTCGTCAACAACGCCAATTATTTTGTGTTCGGGGAGGAGCCGGAGCTGATTCCCGATGGGTATTTCCAGGACCCTGAGGGATGTACCGCCGACAGATTGGGCAGTTCCGGCATTACTATGAGCTGGTCAACGACCATTATGTTCCCTATCTGATGCCATTTATGGGAACAGGGGTGCTGTGCTCTGCCTTTGGGAGCAAGGTGGAATTCATTGATAAAATGGACCCGGCCCAGACAGGCTTTATCATTGATTCTGTTGAGGACCTGGACCGGCTGCGTATGCCGGAGGCGGGGAAGGACGGTCTGATGCCTCATGTCCTTCAGTTCATCCGCTATTTTAAAGAGAACAGCAGCATACCGGTGGGGATTACAGACTGCCAGGGGCCGCTGACCACGGATCTGCAGCTCTGCGGCTATGATAAATGTTCTATTGGATGTATGATTATCCGGAGAAAATACATCAGCTGATGGAACTGGTGACGGAAGCGCTGATCCGGTGGGCGAAGCTTCAGAAGGAAGCCATCGGGGAGCCTCTGGACTGCTGTGCAGGCGACCAGGGGGTCTATGTACCGGAGGGAATCGGGATCTGGCTGTCAGACGACGACACCGTCATCATGTCCCCGGCGCTGTATGAGGAGTTCGTGATTCCTTATAACGAGAGAATCATGAAAGCTTTCGGAGGAGGTATTATACACTGGTGCGGCTGTGCCAATCAGCGTTATCCGGAAGATTTATCCTGGGTGCATACCTGCAGGCTGCCTCTTCATTCGCTTTAGTTTTGAGCAGTGTAAATATTAAGGGCTTTTTAAGAAATATAACAGGAAATGTTCAGGTCCCTTTATGATCTGCCTGCTACAATAGTAGCATCACCGAGTTGCAGGCAGAAAGGGGACAGATTGCGATGGAACAGATTTTGGTAGTGGATGATGAAGCGGCGATCGGAGAGCTGATCGGGGTATATCTTCAGAATGAAGGATACCGGGTATTCGTCTGTGAAAACGCCAGGGAAGCGTTAGAATGTATCGATAAGGAAAAGATTGATCTCGTGCTTCTGGATGTGATGCTTCCGGATCAGAGCGGCTTCGACGTTTGCAGGAAAATTCGGGAAAACCATAATTATCCTGTAATCATGCTGACAGCCAGGGATCAGGAAATTGACAAAATAACCGGTCTGACTCTGGGGGCGGATGATTATATCACGAAGCCCTTCCGCCCTCTGGAGCTGATAGCCAGGGTAAAGGCCCAGCTGCGCCGTTTTATCCACTATAATCCGGGCCAGGAGGACCGGGATGTCGCGGAAGTTTCCGGACTTCGGATAGACTGCAGGGACCATACCTGTACCCTGCACGGCAAAAAGCTGTCGCTGACTCCTACTGAGTTTTCTATCCTGTGGGTTTTGTGCAGCAATAAAGGGGAGGTTGTGGAATCCGACCGTCTGTTTCATGAAGTCTGGGGCGACAAATATTACAGCAGCAACAACAATACGATTATGGTCCACATCCGCCACCTGAGAGAAAAAATGAAGGATTCTGCGGAGCATCCAAAATATATCAGGACTGTCTGGGGAGTGGGGTATAAAATTGAAGGCTGAGAGACACAGAAAAAGTGACTATTCCAAATTCGAGAGAAAGCTGTACTGGAAGCTGGTGGGCATCCTGGTTCTGGGATTTGCAGGTATCCTTCTGCTGAGGGAGCTGCTGCGGGGCAGGGTGGGGGATCTGGTTGTGGACTTCCTGATTCATACCTTTTACCTGTCGGTTCCGGACGCCCATACCATCTATCAGTTCACCATCCGGAACCATATGGAGCTGATTCTGGCCGCGGTGTCGCTCATCGTGGTACTGATGGGGTTCCGGGTGGTTGTGCACCGGATGACCCGTTACTTTACGGAAATCAGCCACGGCCTGGACAGCGTCCTCGCTGAGGGGAAGGAGCCCCCGTCCCTGTCGCCGGAACTGCGTGTGATGGAGGAAAAACTTGAACAGTGCGGGCAGCTTCTGGAGGTACGGGAAAGGAAGGCAAAAGAGGCTGAGGAGAAGAAAAATGATCTGGTGATGTACCTGGCCCATGATATGAGAACGCCCCTTACCTCCGTGATCGGTTATCTGGAGCTGCTGGAGGAGGTGCCTGAGATGCCGGAAGCGCAGAGGAGCCGTTATCTCCGTGTCGCGCTGGAGAAGGCCGGTCGTCTGGAAACGCTGATGAACGAATTCTTTGATATCACCCGCTTCAACCAGCAGACCATCCTGCTGGAAAGGCAGAGCTTTAGCCTGACGTATATGCTCCGGCAGATGATCGAGGAATTCTATCCGATGCTGGGTGATAAGAACCAGAAAATCTGTCTGGAACAGAGCCGGGAATTGTATGCTGAGGGGGACCCGGACAAGCTGGCCAGAGTGTTTAACAATCTTCTGAAAAATGCCATCGCCTATGGCGACCGGGACAGTGAGATCAGGATCAATGTGGAGGAGACGGGAAAAGAGCTTCAGATTACCATTGAAAACCAGGGAAGGCAGATCCCGCCCCAGAAGCTGGAGCTGTTGTTTGAAAAGTTTTACCGTCTGGATGATTCCCGCGCCAGCGATACGGGCAATGCCGGGCTGGGGCTGGCGATCGCGCGGGAAATTGTAGAGCTGCACGGAGGCAGCGTCCAGGCGGAAAGCAGGGAGCATGCGGTGGCGTTTATCGTAAAATTACCGAAAAATGGCGAGGTTCAGAAAAAAACACAATCTTCGTAATAGTTTCTTAAGAGAGTGATAAGGGAGCGTATAGATATCGCTCTCTTTTTTTGCGTATGATTATGTCATCAAGAGACAGGAGGTAGAGAGATGAGGAAAACCATAGCAATTCTATTCGGAGGATGCTCCAGCGAATATGAGGTATCCCTGCAGTCAGCTGCTGCGGTGCTGGATGCGGTGGACCGGAAAAAATATGAGGTGCTGAAGATCGGCATTACCAGAGACGGTACCTGGCTGGAATACGAAGGCGGGACGGATGAAATCAGGAATGATGGCTGGGCGTCCCATCCATCCTGCACTCCGGCGATGATTTCAGCGGACAGGAAGGATCACGGCGTCATGGTATGGAAAGAGGGAAGACCGGAGCTGGTATATGTGGATGCCGTATTTCCAGTGCTGCACGGCAGGAACGGCGAGGATGGAAGCGTCCAGGGGCTGTGCGCTCTGGCGGGAATACCGGTGGTCGGCTGCGGTATCTTAAGCTCGGCGCTCTGCATGGACAAGCACAGGGCGCATCTGCTGGCAGAAACGGCGGGGATAGAGGTCCCCGAAGGTCAGGTGTTCGGCAGGAAGGAATGCGCCTCCGGGGAGCTCGGCCGGCTGAAGGAGGCTGCGGAACGGCTGGGGCTGTCAAAGGGACGTCCTGTGTTTGTGAAACCGGTAAAAGCAGGCTCCTCCTTCGGGATCACCCGGGTTGAGCGGGCGGAAGAACTGGAAGAGGCAGTTCGGGAAGCCCTCAGGCAGGATCAGGAGGTTCTTGTGGAAGAGAGTGTGGATGGGTTTGAGGTGGGCTGCGCCATCCTGGGAACGGAACAGCTCACGGTGGGAAAGGTAGATGAGATTGAATTGTCAGGAGGGCTTTTTGATTTCACGGAAAAATATCATCTGCTGACATCAAAGATCCATATGCCCGCAAGGATTACAGAGGAAACCGCCGGCAGAGTGCGGGAGGCCGCCGTGAGGATCTACCGGGTGCTGGGCTGCAGCGGATTTGCCAGAGTCGATTTGTTCTTGAAGCCGGATGGCTCTCTGGTATTTAATGAGGTGAACACAATCCCCGGATTCACTTCACACAGCCGCTATCCCAATATGATGAAGGGCGTTGGCCGGAGCTTTGGGGATGTGGTAAATACACTGATCGGGCTGGCGGAGCCTTCATGAAGAGGATTTGCCTGAACCGGAACCAGGTTTTTCGGGGAAATCTGATTCTGGTCAATAAAAACCATCCCATCCGAAAGGAAGGAGGAATCACGCGCATCGGTTTTCCTGAGAGTGAGGAAGAGATGGAATGGAGGGCCGGGGAAGCGTTGCTGGAGCTTTTGAGAGCGGTTGACAGGGAAGAAGAGCTGGCCCTGGTCAGCGGATTTAGGAGAAAAACAGAGCAGAGGAAGCTTTATGCGGAATCCCTGAGGGAAAACGGGGAGGAATTTACCGCAAAATTTGTGGCAATGCCGGGATGCAGCGAACATGAGACAGGGCTGGCCATAGATCTGGGAAAGAAGGGAGGCCAGATTGATCTGATCTGTCCGGATTTTCCGTATTCCGGAATCTGTCAGGAATTCAGGAAGAGGGCGCCTGAGTTCGGCTTTGTGGAACGGTATCCGGAGGGAAAGGAGGCTGTTACGGGAATCGGAAGGGAGCCCTGGCATTTCCGTTATGTGGGGGCTCCCCATGCGGCGCTGATGACAAAGTGGAAGCTGGTGCTGGAAGAATATGTGAGGCTTCTGCGCGATTGCGGTCCGGAGCATCTGAAGGTGTGCCTGGACGGAAAACGGTACGAAATCTATTATCAGAAGTGCCAGGGACCGGAGACAGAGGTATGTGTCAGCGAGGAACAAAAAGTGCAGGTTTCGGGAGATAATGAGGCAGGATTCCTGATCACCGCCTGGTGCAGCTTATGAAGGAGACGGGAATGATGACCGAAAAGGAAAGGAATACAGGGATTGATCTCATGCGGCTGATTGCGGCGCTGATGGTTGTGGCCATCCACACTTACCCGCTGGCCAGCCTGTCAGAGACCGGGGATTTTCTGGTCACCAGAGTTCTTTGCAGGGTAGCGGTCCCTTTCTTTTTCATGGTGACAGGCTATTACGTGCTGCCGGGCTGCCTGGAAATAGGGAAGGGCAGCCGTAAGCTGGCCGGGTGGTTTCGGAAGACGGCACTGTTATACGGGGCGGCAGTTCTTATCTATCTGCCGGTGAATCTGTACGCGGGGCGCCTGGAAGGGCTTACGGCCGGCGCCGTCCTGAGAGAGCTTCTGTGGAACGGGACGTTTTACCATCTCTGGTATTTTCCGGCGGCTCTTCTGGGAATGGGGCTGACGGTGTTCCTGATCCGCTGGCTGGGAATGCGGAAGACGGTGTTTGCAGTCCTGATCCTGTATGTGGCAGGGCTTCTGGGAGACAGCTATTACGGCGCCGCCGTACAGGCCGCTCCGCTGAAAGCCTTTTATGAATGGCTGTGGCAGTGGATGGATTATACGAGGACGGGTTTGTTCTTTGCGCCGGTGTTCCTGTGCCTGGGCCTGGTGCTGAGAAAACAGAAACCGCTGTCAGGAAAGCAGAGTGGGATCGGAACAGGAATCTGCCTGGGGTTGATGCTGGCGGAGGGGATGGTGCTGCACCGCTTCTCCCTCCAGCGCCACGACAGCATGTATTTGCTGCTGCTGCCCGCCATGTATTTCCTTTTTTCCTGGGTACGTACCTGGAGGGTGCCTGCTTTTCCTAAGGCCCGCCAGATGTCCGCCCTGATTTATCTGATACACCCTCTTTGTATCATAGCGGTCCGGGGTGTGGGCGGCGCGCTGGGCCTGCGGTGGCTGCTGGTAGATAACAGCCTGGTCCATTTTGCGGCTGTGACGGCCAGCGCAGCAGTGTTATCCGCAATGCCTGGAATTTTGCACAGAAGAAAGGAGGCGTTATCCGATGGTGAAAAATAACGGAATGGAAATCAAAAGAAACAGCAGACTGAGAGCCTGGACGGAGATCCGGGAAGAAAATCTGGCCTGGAACCTGGAATGTCTCAGGGAAATGCTGCCGCCCGGCAGCCAGATCATGGCAGTGGTGAAGGCAAACGGATACGGGCATGGGGCGGTGGAAACCTCGAGGATTCTGGAAAAATGCGGGACAGAGGCTTTTGCAGTGGCCACGCTGACGGAGGGGATCGAGCTGAGGAACGGAGGGATTCAGGGAAAAATTCTGATTCTGGGTTATACGCCGCCTGAAAACTGGAAGGAGCTGGCAGAATACGGCCTGATCCAGACCATAGTGGACAGGGCCTACGGGCTGGAATTAAACCGCAGGGCGGGCGTCCGCCTGCCCGTCCATCTGAAGGTGGACACCGGAATGAACCGGATGGGAATCTCCTGGCAGGACAGGGAAGGCATCCTTGAAATGTTCCGTCTCTCCAGGCTGCAGGTTGAGGGGATATTTTCCCATCTCTGTGCAGCAGATGGAACCGGTGCGGAGGATCAGGAATATACACGCCTGCAGATCAGCAGGTTCCGGCAGACAGAGCAATGGGTCCGCAGCCTGGGCTATAGACAGATCTGCAGTCATCTTCAGAGCAGCTATGGCATCATTCATTATCCGGAAGCGGGAGGAAGCTATGCCAGGGCCGGGATCGTTCTCTATGGCGTTCTGAGCAGCTCAGATGAGGAATTGAAAAAAAGGCTGGGAATCCGTCCGGTGCTGTCGCTCCGGGCGAGGGTGGCCTCCGTAAAAGAAATCTGTCCGGGAGACTTCGTAGGCTACGGGCGAAGCTATCAGGCAGAGAAGAGGATGCGGATCGCCGGGCTGACAATCGGTTATGCCGACGGGCTTCCCCGTTCGTTAAAAGGCGGCAGCGTCCTGATACGCGGAAAACGGTGCAGGATTATAGGGCGCATCTGCATGGACCAGTGTACGGTAGAGGCAGAGGCTGTTCCGGACATTATGGCCGGCGATGTGGCTACGGTAATTGGCTCGGACGGGGCGGAGCAGATCACGGCAGAAGAAGTGGCAGAGCAGTCGGGAACTATCACAAATGAACTGCTGTCTCGCCTGGGAAGCCGGCTGACAGGAGCAGCAGAGCAGAGAATTCCAATCTCTTTAAGTTGTTTTAAGGTAAGTGTGTTATAATTAAAACAAGTATTGACGAAAGGCCGGACTTTTACGGGAAGGGAATAATCATGAGACTGTTACTGGCTGAGGATGAGAAGGAGCTGGCCAGCGCGCTGAAGGCGGTTCTGATTCACAATCACTATTCGGTGGATGTGGTATACAATGGGGAGGAAGCATATGCCTGGGCGGCAATGGCGAACTATGACGGGTTGATTCTGGATATTATGATGCCGAAAAAGAGCGGGCTTCAGGTGGTGAAAGAGCTGCGGCAGGAGGGGCATGACGTGCCGGTTTTACTGCTGACTGCCAGGGGCGAGGTGGAGGACCGGGTGCTGGGGCTGGATTCTGGGGCGGATGATTATCTGACGAAGCCCTTCGCCATGCAGGAGTTGCTGGCGAGGATCCGGGCTATGACGCGGAGAAAGACGGATTTTTCGCCGAATGTGCAGGAGTTCGGAGGACTGACTCTGAACCGGGAGACTTTTGAGCTGGGCTACGGAAAACAGAGGGTCTGCCTGGGGAACAAGGAATTTCAGCTGCTGGAGCTGCTCATGAGAAGCCCCGGACGGCTGATTTCCACGGAGCAGTTCATGGAACAGATCTGGGGTTATGACTCAGACGTGGAACTAAATGTGGTGTGGGTATATATTTCATACCTGAGGAAAAAGCTTCTGAATCTGGGAGCGCCTGTGGAGATCAGGGCCGTGCGGGGTGTGGGATATAAGCTGGAAGGCCGGGAGGCGGAGAGGCAGCAATGATAAAGAAGCTTCAGAGAAAGTTTGTGTGGATCACCATGGTGTCCCTGCTGGCAGTGCTTACACTGGTGGTCATCGCCATTAACTGTATGAATATCTATCAGATCAGCCGGAAATCAGACGAGCTGTTAACGATGCTCGCGGACAATAACGGGAACTTTCCTGAGAATGGCCATATGTCGGATGGAAAGATTCCGCAGCCCAGACCAGGCAAGCCGGAGAATGACGGGCTGTTTGGCTTTCAGATGTCGGCGGAGACGCCTTTCGAGACCCGGTATTTTTCGGTTGTGATTGACGGCTCAGGTGAGATGGCAGCGGACATCTCTCATGTTGCGGCGGTCACAGAGGAACAGGCGAAGAGCCTCGCGGGGAAGGCAGCCGGATCAGGAAAGGAAAAGGGATATCAGGGACAGTACCGTTATCTGTTGTCTGAAGGGGAGGATGGCATTCTGGCAATCTTTGTGGACTGCGGAAATGATCTGCAGACAATCAGAGTGTTCGCGGTGACTTCCTGTTTGGTGGGCGCGGTCTGCCTGGCGCTTGTGCTGATTCTGGTGATCCTGTTTTCCAGGCGGGCCATCCGTCCGGTGCTCGAAAATGCTGAGAAGCAGAAGCAGTTTATCACAGATGCGGGACACGAAATCAAAACCCCGGTCGCTATCATTTCAGCCAACACAGAAGTGATTGAGATGTGCGGAGGGGAAAGCGAATGGACCAGGAGCATCCATCATCAGGTAGAACGTCTGCAGACGCTGGTACAGCATCTGCTGACACTGACGAAGATGGATGAGGCGGAAAGCGGGCTTCAGACCGGCGAATTTTCCTGCGGAGGCGTCGTAAAAGAGGCCGCAGAGGGGTTTGCGGCGGTAGCGCTGGCCAGGAAGCTCCGGGTAACGGAGGAGATTGAAGAAAAGCTTATGATGAAAGGCGATGAGAACGCCGTCCGCCAGCTGGTTTCCATATTGCTGGACAATGCGATGAAATACGCCCCGGAGGGGGGAAAAATAAGAATTCAGCTGTCAGGCTCTGAGAGACAGATACAGCTTTCCGTGTATAATAGCTGTCAGGTGCCGATGGAAGGAGATCTGAACCGGCTTTTCGACCGGTTCTACCGGGCAGATGAATCACGTTCCAGAGAGAGCGGAGGATATGGCATTGGCCTTTCAGTTGCCCAGGCGGTTGTCCGGGCACATAAAGGAAGAATCACCGTAAGACGGCAGGAGCAGGGGATCTGTTTCACGGCGGTATTCCCGCCTGCCTGTACTGTAAAGCGTTAATGAACAAGAACTGGAAGCACCCGCGCTTCTTCTGTCAGGCTGCTGGACATGGATGGTAAATCATCGGTGGGACAGCAGCTATTTTTTGTGAACATTGGCTGCTTCGCATTTCCTCATTGATGATGACCGGGCCAGCGGCCACAGTCTTTATATAGGAAAATTCACAAAAACCTCACAGATAAACGCTGTTTCTTTAAAGCTGTTTTAAGGTTCATCCGATATACTTCGGATAAAGAATCAGAAAAATAACAGTTAGGAGAATGTAAAATGAGCAATTATCAAATGACATTTCAAAGGTATGAAATGAAATATCTTTTGAAGGAACATACATACCGGCAGCTGAGAACACGTCTGGAGGGAAAAACGGCGGAGGACCAGTACGGGAAAACAACGATCTGCAACATCTATTTTGACACGCCGGACGCACGGCTGGTCAGAAGTTCTCTGGAGAAGCCAGTCTATAAGGAAAAGCTTCGGCTGCGCAGCTATGGGGTGCCTGAAAAATGCAGCGAGGTGTTTGCGGAATTGAAGAAGAAATATAAAGGCGTGGTATATAAGCGGAGAGAAAAGATGGTTCTGTCAGAAGCCTGGGACTATCTGTACCGTTGGAAAAGGCCCGGTTTTGATACACAGATTCTTCATGAAATAGACTGGCTCCTTGCCTATTATAAAAATCTGGTTCCAGCCATGTATATTTCATATGAGAGGGTCGCTCTGTGCGGACTGGAAGATCCGGATCTGAGGCTGACCTTCGACAGCCATATCCTCTGGAGAGACAGCCAGCTTGAGCTGAGTAAGGGGGCCTGGGGCCAGGAACTGCTGGAGCCCGGAGTCCGGCTTATGGAAATCAAAATCGCCGGGGCCATGCCGCTGTGGCTGGGTGAATTGCTGGATGAGTTTACAGTATATCCCATTTCCTTCTCCAAATACGGAAGGGCATATCAGGAGCGGGCAGCGCAAAAAACAGAAGAAAAAGGAGGGCAGGACTGTGCTTGACAGCTGGTTTCAGTCAATAGTAGTGAGTGATACAACAACATCTTTTTCACTAAACACTTTCATCATCTGCACGGTAGTTTCACTGGGTCTTGGAGTCCTGATCGCATCAATTTATATGTTCAGGAACAGCTATACGAAAGGATTCGTGGTCACGCTGGCATTGATGCCGGCGATTGTCCAGATGGTAATTATGCTGGTCAACGGTAATCTCGGGGCGGGGGTAGCCGTTATGGGCGCTTTTTCACTGGTGCGGTTCCGGTCGGCTCCGGGAACGGCCAGGGAGATCAGCAGTATATTTCTCGCCATGGCCGTCGGCCTGGCAACAGGCATGGGATATCTGGCCATCGCCGTTCTGTTTGTGGCTGTGCTGGGTATTGCCAGTATAGTGTTTACCGTCAGCCCGTTTGGAGCGGGAAATGTTCTGGAACGGTCCCTGAGGATAACGATACCGGAATCCCTGGACTATACAGAGGTTTTTGATGACATTTTTAATAAATACCTGAAAAAATGGGATCTGGTCTGTGTGAAAACCAGTAATATGGGCAGCCTGTTTAAATTGGAATACCAGGTGAAGATGAAAAACGCAGCGGATGAGAAGAAAATGATAGATGGGCTGCGCTGCCGCAACGGGAATCTGGAAATCCTCTGCAGCAGGATGGCTGCAGGCAGGGAGGAATTATTATGACTGATACAAAATATAGAAAAAAACTTTTGATGGCTTTACTTGCGGCCGTCTTGATGGCGGCGATGCTGTGCGGCTGTGCCGGAGACAGTGGAGACGGGGAAACGTCAGCCTCCTCTTTAGATGGAGAAGCAGATGCAGGAAACAGGGACAATGCAGAAGAGACGGATCAGAATATGGAATTGGCTGGCTCTGAGATCGGCCGGGAATTTACGGAACGCGATCGGGACAGCAGCTATACGGAGTCGGAGGCTGTTCAGATTGAATTGGAAGGGAACAGTATTTCTGCGGATGGCCGCGGCGTATCTGTGTCAGGCAATACGGTTACAATCAGCGAGGAAGGAACTTATGTGGTGAGCGGACACTTGAACGACGGACAGATTCTGGTGGACGCATCTGACAGCGCAAAAATACAGATCGTTCTGAAAAATGCGGAAATATACTGCGGAACTAGTGCGGCAATTTATATCCGGGAGGCGGATAAGGTTTTTCTCACACTTGCAGAAGGCAGCAGGAATGTATTGGGCGGAGGAGCAGAATATACGGATACTGATGAAAACACTGTGGACGGTGCGATATTCAGTAAAGCTGACCTGACTCTAAATGGAGCAGGGAGTCTGGAAATTAACGCGGAATATAAGCATGGAATTGTTTCAAAGGATGATCTGGTGATCACCGGAGGAAGTATCACTGTGAATGCAGTCAGCCAGTGCCTGTCTGGTAAAGACAGTGTTAAAATCGCGGATGGGGTGTTTGTGCTGAACAGTGAGGGTAAAGGGATTAAAGCGGAAAATACAGATGATTCTACCCTGGGAAATATATATATTGCAGGAGGAAAATTTACAATCCGGACAGAGGACGACAGTCTCCACGCGTCAGGCAGCATCGTCATTGACGGAGGAGATCTCATCGTAGAGTCCGGCGATGACGCCTGTCATGCGGATGCAGACGTGGTTATAAATGAAGGGACGGTTCTGGTGAATTCCTGCTATGAAGGGCTGGAAGGCTACCGGGTTGTGATAAACGGAGGTACTGTTGACATTACGGCCAGTGATGATGCCATAAATGCGGCTGCTCCTAAAAATGCGTCAGACACGGGAAATCAGGATCGTACGTCAAGGCAAGAGGGAGAAATGCAGCCAGGCGGCGAAGCGCTCCAGAATAGCGATATGCCAGATGAAAAAGAGTCCCTGGACGGAGAACCGCAGAATGGAGAGCTGTCTCAGAATGGAAAGCTGCTTCAGGCTGAAGAACTGCCCGGCAGGGAATTGCCTCAGGCTGGCGGGATGCCGGAAGGAGAATTATCTGAAGATGGCGAAATGCCGGCGGCAGGCGGCAGGCGCGGAGGTCAGATGCCTGGCGGCGGAGATACGGGCAGAGGGAGTATAGAAAATGATTCAAATGCTTATATTAAAATTACCGGAGGTGAGCTCACAGTGACAGCCGGAGGCGACGGCCTGGATTCAAATGGAAGCCTCTTTCTCTCCGGGGGTACCGTCTGTATTAACGGTACGGCCAGCCAAGGGGACAGCGTCCTTGACTATAACGGCATTGCTGAGGTGACAGGTGGAGTCCTTATGGCCTCGGGAAGTTCAGGGATGGCGCAGGGTTTCAGCAGCAGTTCTTCCCAGTGCTCCATTCTGCGGGTCTTGGATGAGAGCCAGGAGGCGGGCAGCACGGTTACACTGTCAGATTCAGCGGGAAAAACTTTTCTCAGCTGGTCCCCGGCTGTGCAATATTCCTGTGTGGTCCTGACGTCCCCGGAATTAAAGCTGGGAGAGACATATACCTTGAGCGCGGGCAGTGAAAACCTGGAGATCACGCTGGATTCCATCGCTGTTTCTAATAAAACAGGGGGAATGATCCAGAATATGCCGTAACACATGCTCCCCGGAGATGCGGAGGAATGGTTCGCGCCAATCCACAACAGCGTATTGGCGGGCAATAAAAAAAAGACAAAGAGGATCTATGAATAGCAAAATTTTAATGATCAGCACAGGGGGGACGCTCGCCTCATCGCATGGTGGGAACGGTCTGTCTCCCAGATTGGGCGGAAGTGAGATACTAAAAAAGATCTCAGGCCTTACAGCCGGATTTGAAGTGGATGAGGAGGAGCTGTTTTCATTGGACAGCTCCAATGTACAGCCGGAAGAATGGACGCAGCTCGCCCGGCGGATATATATCCGCCGGAAAGCCTATGACGGGATTGTTGTCATACACGGGACAGATACGCTCGCCTATACAGCAAGCGCTCTGTCTTTTGCACTTCCCGGGATAGAGATACCCGTAGTGCTGACAGGCAGCCAGGTACCGATTGAGAACCCTATTGCAGATGCGACGGAAAACTGCCGGGCGGCGTTGTATATGGCGGCCAGCAGATGCCCCGGGGTCTATGTGGCCTTTAACCGCAAAATCATAGTGGGAACCCGTGCGAGCAAGGTAAAAACCAGGAGTTTTGACGCTTTTGAAAGTATCAATTACCCTTACGCTGCAAGAATAGACAGCGGCGGCCTGGTGATTAATCCTGAATTGGCGGAAAGAAGCCAGCGGGGATGTGGGCTGCGGGACTGTTTCAGCAGAGCAGTATTTCTTCTGAAACTCTTTCCGGGAATTTCGCCACTGGTGTTCCGGCAGATGGAAGAGGCAGGTTGTCAAGGGGTATATGTGGAAGGATTTGGCATCGGCGGCGTGCCGTTTGTCAGAAGAGATCTGACGGAGGCGATAGGAAACGCAGTACGCCGCGGAATGGTGGTGGCTGTTGGCAGCCAGTGCCTTTATGAAGGAAGTGACTTTTCGGTATACGAAACGGGCCGGCGGGTAGTGGAACAGGGAGCCGTAGAAACAGGCAATATGACGTCAGAGGCGGCCATCACTAAGCTCATGTGGGCATTGGGACAGTATGAGGACAGGGAACAGGTCAAAAAGGTGATGGTACAAAATCTGGCTGGAGAATTGGGCGTTAAGGTGAACTGGAACGACTAAAAGGACCGCCGCCCGATAGATGAGAGATCATCCATCAGGCGGCGGCCCTGAAGTAAAGTCAATTCTTACCTGTAATTAACCGCCAGTTTGCTGTGACGGGTCAGAGGTCACCGGAGGCTCGGAAGGCTCCGGAGTGTCTGTTGGTTCAATAGTTACCGGAGGATCAGTAGGTTCCGGAGTCTGCGTGGGATCTGGTGTTGCCGGGGGCTGAGTTGGATTGGGAGTCGCCGGAGGCTGAGTTGGATCCGGAGCCGCCGGAGTCTGCGTGGGATCTGGCGCCTGTGTCGGTGTGGAACTTCCGGAGCCGCCGCCGTTCTGGGCATATTTTTCCGCAGGGGAGAGCTCCTTTCTGAGAGTAAATGGCTCAGAGTAATACACGATTACAGGAGTGCCGACCTCCAACATTCCATAGAGGGTCGCCGCGTCGCTCATATGCATATTAATACAGCCGTGAGAGCCGTTGTAAATGTACGCAGAACTGCTCCAGTCAGAGCGTCCCGTATCATAGTCATGGAAACCAATTCCCACGCTGGGGATAAAGTTCATCCAATAAGTACATTTCGCAGTATAAATAGGCTTGTTGGTGGCAGGATCAATCTCTCCCTTCATGGTGTGCGGGCTGGACTTGGACGCCAGTTTATACCAGCCGGGAGGAGTATACCGCCAGGTGCTCATGGAGCCGGATACGATATTTGTATCAAATACAAGCGCCCCATCCTGGTAATACCACAGATGCTGGCGGGAGAGATTCAGTTCCACGTAAGTATCCCCCACACCATGGTTGCCTGTTCCGCCGCCCTTTGTGAGATAGACGGGTTCGCGGGTGATTATCTGATGTTCGGCAATCTGGGTTTTTAATGCTGCCAGTTCGCCTTCTGTATCCATTTGGTAGCCGGTATATGTGCTCAGCTCCCCATAGGGGATCGAAATGGTTCCATCCAAAGTCGTATCAAAGAGCGGGTCACCAGTGGTAGCAGTTGTTTTAGTTTCCAAATCTGTGACAAAATTCCGGAGATTTTCTTCATACTTTGCCTCATCTCTGGTATAGGTTCCGTCTTCATTCTGAACCAGCCAGCTCCGCAGCATATCAGGGGTCAGCTCTGCGGTGGAACCGTCAGGCAGATTATAGGTAACATGGGCATTGGCAAATTCATTCAGCAACGCTGCTTGTGCTGCCAGACCCTCATCGTCGGAGGAAATTGCCGGCTTTGCGTAAAGCCCCTCTTTTTCCAGATCAAGCTCGGAAAGACTGCCTGTGATCGCCTCGGTCACAGCCTCCAAAACTTCCCCGGGATCGAGAGTATTCCCTTCGATGGCATCGATCACAGTATACTGGTTGTCTTTATACTCCACACGGGCGTCTGCCGGAGCCGTCATGGAAGCGGTCTGCAGAGGGGGAAGCTCATTTACGCATTCAGCAAGCAGTTCTTCATCATAAGTGTATGAAGTGGCAATCGTATATGTATGTTCTTTTCTGGATTCACTGAGCCAGGAGAAAAGGTCCTGCTGCTCCAGAAGAGACTGGATGGAGCCGTCTGAGTGGTAAGTGAAATCAAAATCAGCACCACTGATGGACTCAGTATCCCCGCCCCGGAAATGAATCTCCAGAGTATAGTCTTCAATAGAGGCCAGAATTTTTTTCTCTGCCTCGGGTATTGTAAGGTTAGAACAGTCCACGCCGTTAATAGTCGTATTTGGAAAAAACTCACTCCGGTATTTACTGCCCAAAGTCAGATAAATAACGACGGCCAGCAGAATACAGACGACTGCGCCGACAGAAGAGGCTAGAATAATAATTTTTTTCTTTTTGCTCATAATGGATTCCTTTGCTGTTTTCTATAAGAATTCATCTCTATTATGCCATCTGGACAAGAAATTGTAAATAAATACTTAAACTTTATTCCAAATTGTTTCCGGGAGGCAAAGAATGAAAAATGGTAAGCGTTCACAGTTGAATTATGGTTTTGCTTCCAACCCTTCTGGTGATCTAAAACTCCTCACCCAAGTTCTCCGAAAGTGTCATCAGGATGGTTTCAGACAGTAATTACTGGCTTATCGCGGCCGACTGGCGCCAGTATTTCTTTATTAAATATCGAAAATTTACCGCCTGAGACCATCGGGGTCTCCACCCCTGGCGAGAGCCATTGTACCGTCTGGAACAGCCAGAAAAGCAGCGGGGAACCTCCCCCCCTCGCCACAAAACCGTGATTTTTATTGTTGTATTTAAATTAGGGGTGGGCTATACTTAGGACAAAGTATTTTCTATTACGCCCGGGAGGTTAAAAATGAGAAGAAGAGACAGAGAAATTACTGAGATGGATGAGATACGATACGTGCTGGATCACTGTGAAGTAGTACATATTGGTATGCATGATAAAGCGGATATTTATATTTTACCCATGAATTATGGCTATACTATGGAAGAGGGAAAACTGACACTGTATATACATGGCAGCCTTGAGGGCAAAAAGTGGGATTTGCTCCGGGAGAATGGCCGTGTGGCTTTTGAAATGGACTGTGATCACTATCTGATCCCTGGCAATGTCCCGTGCCAGTATGGGTATGGATATGCCAGTATCATGGGGAGCGGCCGTGCGGAAATCGTGGAAAGTCCGGAGGAAAAGACAGAGGCTCTGGCTGTTCTGATGAGATGCATGACAGGCAGAGAGTTTTCATTTACAGAGAGGCTTGCGGGCATTGTGACAGTGGCAAGGATTACGGTTGATTCTTATACAGGTAAACGCAGGCCGGTTAGGGCGCAGGAGCAGGAGGTAGCAAAGCCATGCACGACAGACTGACGCAGAGTGACATCGACAAGATGCAGGAAGAAATCGATTACCGGAAGCTGGTAGTGCGCAGGCAGGCGCTGGAGGCTGTAAAAGAGGCGAGGGCGCAGGGCGATCTCAGTGAGAATTTTGAATACTACGCTGCAAAAAAGGACAAGAATCAGAATGAGAGCCGCATACGTTATCTGGAAAACATGATTAAGACGGCAGTGATTATAAAAGATACCTCCAAAGAGGACGAGGTAGGCCTGAATAAGCGGGTGGCTGTCTATTTTGAAGACGATGACGAGACGGAAGAATATAAGATTGTGACATCTGTCCGGGGGAATTCGTTAAAAGGGCTGATTACCAGCGATTCCCCCCTCGGCGCGGCGCTGATGGGTCATCGGGCAGGAGACCGGGTCTATGTGAAAATCAATGACAATGCAGGATATTATGTGATTGTGCGTTCTATTGAAAATACAGGTGAAGAGGAAGGCGATCAGCTGAGGAAATTTTGAAATTCCCCGAATCGACAGATAATAATAAAAATATTTTCTAAAATCCATGAAATTTTCGTGAATACAATCAGTTTCCCTTGACTTTAAAAAGCGCATGGGAGATACTAAAAATAAAAGCTGTGAAAGGGGATGAGACAAGATGAAAGAAGTAAAAAAGCCAAGGCGGCCAATTATGTTTTACTATGGAATTGCGTTAATTGTGCTGCTGCTTTTAAATATGTTTTTAGTGCCGAATCTTTCAAAAACCAAGGTGGAAGAAGTTGGATACGGCAAGTTCCTTGAGATGCTGGGAAGCGGAGAGATCAAGGAAGCGGAGGTAAATTACGATGACCGAGTAGTGACCTTTGGGGATAAGTCAGAACCGGAGAATTATTATAAGGCGGGGCTGATGGAGGATTACAAGCTTGTGGACAGGCTGGAGGAGGCAGGCATTACAGAGTACCAGACCCCCATCATCACGAAAATGTCCCCAATTCTCTCAGCACTTCTGGGATGGGTGATCCCGATCGTCCTGGTGATCCTGGTGGGACAGCTTCTGATGCGTTCCGTAACCAAACGGATGGGTGACGGCATGGGCAATGCCATGAGCTTCGGCAAGAGCAATGCTAAAATATACGTCCAGTCTGAGACCGGAATTAAATTTTCAGATGTGGCGGGAGAGGATGAAGCCAAGGAGATTCTGACAGAGATTGTAGATTTCCTTCACAACCCACAGAAATACACAGAAATCGGTGCCAAGATGCCCAAGGGCGCCCTGTTGGTAGGGCCTCCGGGAACCGGCAAGACTCTGTTGGCTAAGGCGGTTGCCGGGGAGGCGAATGTTCCGTTCTTCTCTATTTCCGGTTCGGAATTTGTGGAGATGTTCGTCGGTATGGGTGCAGCCAAGGTCAGGGATCTGTTTAAACAGGCCAATGAAAAAGCTCCCTGTATCGTATTCATAGATGAGATTGATACAATCGGCAAGAAGAGGGACGGTGGCGGTTTTTCTGGAAATGACGAACGTGAACAGACACTGAACCAGCTTCTGGCTGAGATGGATGGTTTTGACGCGCGGAAGGGTGTCATCATTCTGGCTGCAACCAACAGGCCGGATTCCCTGGACCCGGCTCTGCTGCGGCCGGGAAGGTTCGACCGTAGAGTTCCGGTTGAGCTTCCTGATCTTAAGGGCAGAGAAGAAATCCTGAAGCTTCACGCCAAAGAAATACGGATCAGCGACAACGTGGATTTTAACGCGATCGCGCGGGCGGCGTCCGGCGCCAGCGGCGCTGAACTGGCAAATATGATTAACGAAGCGGCGCTCCGCGCTGTCCGCGACGGACGGAAGTTCGTCTGCCAGTCTGACCTGGAAGAGAGCGTTGAGGTCGTTATCGCAGGATATCAGAAGAAAAATAAGATACTCACGGACAAAGAAAAGCTGATCGTTGCCTACCATGAGACGGGGCACGCCCTGGTTGCGGCGCTGCAGAGCCATTCTGCGCCAGTTACGAAGATCACGATCATACCCCGGACATCCGGAGCGCTGGGTTATACCATGCAGGTGGATGAGGGAGAACATAACCTGATGAGCAAAGAAGAGCTGGAGAACAGGATCGCCACGTTTACCGGCGGCCGTGTGGCCGAGGATCTGGTGTTTCATTCTGTGACTACGGGCGCTGCCAATGATATTGAGCAGGCGACCAAGATGGCCAGAGCTATGATTACCAGATTCGGGATGAGCGACAGCTTTGGCATGGTTGCGCTGGAAACTGTCACTAATAAATATCTGGGCGGCGATACGTCTCTGGCATGTTCGGAGAGCACCGCAGGCAAAGTTGACGAGATGGTCGTGGCAGTCGTGAAGAAACAATTTGAGAAAGCCCGGAATCTTATACAGGAGAATATTTCCAAGCTTCATGAGCTGGCAAAATTCCTTTATGAAAAAGAGACCATCACGGGAGATGAGTTTATGGATATTCTGAACCGGAAGCCGGAGGAACTGACGGCAACCAGGTTTGTGACAGCCGATACGGAAGAGTAAGATCAGAGGAATCTGTTAAGAGATCGCAGGAGATTCAGAAAAACAGAGAGGGAGGCGGCAGAATGGAAGATAAACTATATGATTTGATGGATTGGGCGGAGATAGAGGCGGTCGTATACTCGGAGGAGGATCATCCAAGGGAGATTCTGGGACCCAGGGTAACTCCGGAAGGGATACTGATCCAGTGCTTTTTTCCTGGTGAAACCCGGGTGAGCGTGAAAACCCTTTCTGATAACCGCCTTCACCCCATGGTGCTGGAGGACGAAGCCGGATTTTTCGCCGTACTGCTGAAAGGCAGGCAGATTCCCAAATATATGTATGTGCTGGGCGGAGAACGGGGTGGAAAAGAAGTGCTTGATCCCTATGCCTTTCCGCCGCGGATCACTGCGAGAGAGGAAGCCAAGTTCCAGGCCGGGGTGTGTTACCGGATCTATGAAAAAATGGGCGCCCACCCGATGGCAATTGACGGAGTAGAGGGTGTGTATTTTGCCGTCTGGGCACCAAATGCCGTCCGGGTTTCCGTGGTAGGTGATTTTAACCGCTGGGACGGCCGTGTCCATCAGATGAACCGGCTGGATTCCGGGATTTTTGAAATATTCCTTCCGGGACTGGAGGCCGGAGCCTTATATAAATATGAAATCAAGGCGAAAGGCGGGCTTACTTACCTGAAGGCTGATCCCTATGCCAACGCCGCTGAACTCAGGCCGGATACAGCCTCTGTGGTTGCGGATTTGACACGGTTTGTATGGGATGACGAGGGCTGGATGCAGGAACAGAGGAAGCTCCAGCGGCCGGACAGGCCTATGTTTATTTATGAAATGCACTTAGGTTCCTGGAAAAAGCCAGAGGAGGAGGGCCGGGAATTCTGCAATTACCGGGAGCTGGCTCCCCTGCTGGCAGATTATCTGAGGGATATGGGCTATACTCATGTGGAGTTGATGCCTGTCATGGAGCATCCGCTGGACGAGTCCTGGGGATACCAGGTAACGGGTTATTATGCGCCGACCAGCCGATACGGGACTCCGGAAGATTTCATGTACTTTATGAACTATATGCACCGTTCCGGAATTGGTGTGATACTGGACTGGGTGCCGGCACATTTCCCGAAGGATACGTTTGGGCTGTCGGCTTTTGACGGCACCTGCCTGTATGAGCATCAGGATCCGCGAAAAGGAATGCATCCCCACTGGGGAACCCTGATCTATAATTACGGCCGTCCGGAGGTGAAAAATTTCCTGATTTCCAATGCGCTGTTCTGGGCGGATAAGTATCATGCGGATGGTATCCGGATGGATGCAGTGGCTTCCATGCTCTATCTGGACTATGGAAAAAACGACGGCGAGTGGGTCGCGAATATCTATGGAGGCAACGAGAACCTGGAAGCAGTGGAATTCTTGAAACATCTGAATTCCATTATGAAGAAAAAGTATCCAGAAGTTCTCATGATTGCCGAAGAGTCCACAGCCTGGCCGATGATTACGGGCAGTCTGGACAGCGACGGGCTGGGATTCGATTATAAATGGAATATGGGATGGATGAATGATTTCCTGGGATATATGCGTTATGATCCGGTTTATCGGGGGGCACATCATGATGAGTTGACGTTCAGCATGGTCTATGCGTACAGTGAAAAGTTCCTCCTGAGCCTGTCCCACGACGAAGTGGTGCATGGCAAGGGGACGCTGTTAAATAAAATGCCTGGTACGCCAGAGCAGAAGTTCGGCAACCTGCGGGCTGCCTACGGCTACATGGTGGCGCATCCTGGGAAAAAGCTCCTTTTTATGGGGCAGGAGTTCGGTCAAGAGCCGGAATGGTCTGAAAAGAGAGAACTGGACTGGCCGGAACTTCAGCAGGAGGAGCACCGTCAGATGCAGGCATACACTCAGGCGCTGGTGAAACTGTATACCAGCCATCCCGCCCTCTATGAGCTGGATTTTTCATCGGATGGTTTTGAATGGATCAATTGCCTGGAATGGGAAAAAAATCTTCTGATTTTCCTCCGCAAGACGAAGAGAGAGGAAGATACACTGCTGATCGTGTGCAATTTTTCCAATGTGGAATACGATGACTATATGATCGGAGTGCCCTATGCGGGCAAATACAAAGAAATTTTCAACAGTGATGCGGAGACTTTCGGAGGAAGCGGAGCGGTTAACCCCAGAGTGAAATTCAGCCGTGAAAAAGAATGGGATGAGAGAAAGAATTCCATCAAGGTAAAGATACCGCCGCTTGGAATCTCCATATACCAGTATACGAAGGCGGTAGAAAAGCTGGCGGATAACCAGTCCGCAAAACGCAAGAAGAAACCAGCGGCAAAGGCGAAGAACCTGAAAGAGGAGCTGGAGGAAAAGTTCGAAAAAGAGGAGAAATAACAACAAATGTTTACGTGGGAGGCGTTGGAAACCTGGCTGAAGGATACAGGCGGCACCGCATTAAAGTTTTTAATCCGTGTTCTGCTCGCCCTGCTGATCTATTATGTGGTCAGCAAGCTGATTAAAAAGCTGTGTAAGTGGCTGTCAAAAAGGATGGACCAGCTGCACGTAGAACAGTCGGTGAAAAGCTTTATTGTCTCTCTGGTGAGATACGGTACGCTGATTTTTACCGTTATAACAATAGTTGTGCAGCTTCATATAGTGGAAGCGTCAGCGATTGCGGCGGTGATCGCATCAGCCGGCGTGGGCATATCTCTGGCTTTGAAGGGCGGGCTGTCTAATTTCGCCGGAGGCGTTCTCATCCTTCTGCTGAAACCTTTCCGGGTCGGGGATTATATACTGGTCCCGGCGGCAGAGGTGGAGGGTACCGTCAAGAAAATAGAAATGTATTATACGACGGTGACAAGCATTGACAACCAGGTGATCATGATTCCAAATGCCGCTCTGACAGATAATACAATAACAAATGTAACGGCTATGGATAAACGGAAGCTGGAGATCAAGGTGGGCATTTCCTACCAGGCAGATATGCATCGGGCAAAGAACATTCTTCTGGAGCTGCTGGATGAGGACGAAAGGATCGAACAGGAAGAACGTCAGGTGTTTGTAGCTTCTTTGGATGCGAGCGCTGTTACCGTGGGTTTTCGCGCCTGGGTGAAGACAGAGGATTACTGGCCGGTAAAATGGAAGATGAATGAGCGTATTAAAGAAAGCTTTGATTCTGAGGGAATTGAAATCCCGTATAACCAACTGGATGTGAATATAAAGGAAAAGGGGTTTGGTGATAAAGAACAGTGAAACCGGTATTAAAGGCAGGACTAGTTGTTTTTGTTGTTGTTTTCTGTATTTTTGTGGTAGGATCGGCCAGCTACCCGGATTATACTGAATACAAGAATGATAGGGAAGCTGCCGCGCAGATCAAGATTGAAAGCGGATTGTTTGTCAACAGGTTGGACGATACAGAACGGGAACAGAATAGATCTGAATATGTTCAGGAGAATGAAGTCGTGAATACACCGTATCCGGAGAATGATGAAGAGTATTTGGAGTCGTATCCGAACGACGATACTGTCACCGCCAGTGAGGAAGCCGGAGAAAATTCTGGTGATGGCAGCGGCGGCGGAACTGCTGTTACAGACATACCTGAACCGGACACTGGACTGGAAACGGATAATAAACTGGTTGTGTCGGAGACGCCAGAGCCGGCAGTTCCCCAGACTCCAACGCCGACAGTGACTGTGGGTCCGGAACCGACAAAGGAACCGACAAGGGAACCAACACCGAGTCCCACCGAAAGCGGCAGTGATGACGGCATGCATACAGATCCACCGCCGGATCTTGGAGGTGACGGAGAGGCAGGATCTCCGAGTGTTTCTTTTGAAAACTTAAAGGGAAATATGACTGTTGATCAAACGGTCTGGAGATTCGCAATCATTGCTGAAGATTTTTGGGGCATCCCGATTGAAGCGGAAAATGTTACAGTCAGGAATAACAGTGGAAACGAAGTAGTCCTGCTGGGAGAAGCGGATGGCAGGATGGAATATGAGACAGTATTTGTGGAAGGTAAAAATTACCTGACGATTATCGTGCATGACACCAGAGGCAATTCTTTTATGGCGAGATATGCAATTTATTGCTGCCCGGGGTGACTTTTTCAGTAATTTACCGGAAACTACTTGCAATTACAGGAATTGGGTGCTATACTGAATATGTTAAAAAGGTTACTAGTTGAAGAGTGGACGCGGGTCCACTCTTCTTTATTGGTGTGAAGCGGCGTCTCAGGAAAGCAACCCGACAGATCGCCGCCGGAGGAAAACATGAGTAAAAAAGAGAGCTATGAAAAGAGGGCGGAAATCCTGCTTTTACCGATTATTACGGCAAATGGGTTTGAACTCGTGGATGTGGAATATGTGAAAGAAGGAAGCAACTGGTATCTCCGGGCGTACATTGACAAGGAAGGCGGGATCACAGTCGATGACTGCGAGACAGTGAGCCGGGCATTTGGGGATAAGCTGGATGAGGAAGATTTTATTGAGGATTCCTATATTCTGGAGGTGAGTTCGCCAGGTCTGGGCCGTCCGCTGAAGAAGGAGAAGGACTATGCCAGAAGCATGGGGAAGAAGCTGGAGATTCGCACCTTCCGTCCGGTCGACAGACAAAAAGAATTCTATGGGGTTCTGACAGCATATGATGAAAGCAGTGTGACTATAGAACTGGAGGACGGCCGGCAGATGACATTCCAGAAACCGGAGCTGGCGCTGATCCGACTCGCATTTGAGTTTTAGGTTTCAGGCGGCAGAGCAGTCAGCGCAGAAAAGCGCACTTGAATATCAGGAGGAAAAGAGAAAAAATGAACACAGAGTTAATGGAAGCACTAAATATCCTGGAGCAGGAAAAGAACATCAGCAAGGGAACGCTTCTTGAGGCAATTGAGCAGTCACTTTTGCAGGCCTGTAAAAATCATTTCGGAAAAGCGGATAATGTAAAAGTAAACATTGACCCTGAAACCTGTGATTTTTCCGTCTATGCGGAGAAGGAAGTTGTGGAAGACGTGGAAGATCCTGTCCTTCAGATTAGCCTGACGGACGCCAAGATGCGTGATCCCAAGTATGAAGTGGGCGATATCGTGAATGTGGAGATCAAGTCCAAGGAATTCGGGCGCATTGCCACACAGAATGCCAAGAATGTCATTTTGCAGAAGATCCGTGAGGAAGAGAGGAAAGTCCTCTATAACCAGTATTATGAAAAAGAGCATGATGTGGTTACGGGTATCGTGCAGCGGTATGTGGGAAGGAACGTCAGCATCAACCTGGGCAAGGTGGATGCACTCCTGACTGAGAATGAGATGGTTAAGGGCGAAACCTTCAAATCCAGCGAGCGCATCAAGCTCTATGTGCTGGAGGTCAAGGATACGCCGAAAGGACCTAAGATCCTGGTTTCCAGAACACATCCGGAACTGGTAAAGCGGCTGTTTGAGTCCGAAGTGGCAGAGGTGAGAGAGGGAATCATAGAAATGAAGAGCATCGCCAGAGAGGCAGGCTCCCGGACTAAAATCGCCGTGTACAGCAACGATCCGGACGTAGATGCCGTTGGCGCCTGCGTCGGCATGAATGGAATCCGTGTGAATTCCATCGTAGAAGAACTCAGGGGAGAGAAAATTGACATCATCAATTGGGATGAGAACCCTGCCCTGATGATTGAGAACGCCCTTTCACCGGCCAAGGTCATTTCCGTCATGGCTGATCCGGATGAGAAGACAGCCAAGGTTATTGTCCCGGATTACCAGCTTTCCCTGGCAATTGGTAAGGAAGGACAGAACGCGAGGCTGGCCGCAAGGCTTACGGGCTTTAAGATAGATATCAAGAGCGAGACCCAGGCGCGTGAAGCGGGGGATTTCGATTTTTATGAAGAAGAGTACGATGAAGAATACGACGGAGAGTATGAGGAAGATTATACAGAAGAGGGTTATGACGGCTATGAAGAGGAGCCGTCAGTTGAATGAAATAGCACGGGAGGGATTTGTTGAGTACAATTCGTAAGGTGCCGATGCGAAAATGCGTCGGATGCAATGAAATGAAGAGCAAAAAAGAGCTGATCCGGATTCTGAAGACCCCGGAGGAAGAGATCCTTCTGGATATCACAGGAAGAAAAAACGGAAGAGGCGCTTATTTATGCAAAAACCCGGAATGCCTGGTGATGGCCGCCAGGAATAAGGGTCTGGAACGTTCTCTGGGCATGAAGATTCCGGAGGAGATCTACGAAAATCTGAAAAAGGAGATGGATGCGTTTGAACAGTAAGAAAGCAGCCTCCCTGATCGGACTTTCGATGAAAGCGGGAAAAGTCGCAAGCGGTGAATTTGCAACCGAAAAAGCTGTGAAACAGGGATGGGCACACCTTGTCGTGGCAGCGGAGGACGCCTCCGATAACACAAAAAAGAAATTTGGGAATATGTGCGCATATTACCGGGTGCCGTTCCGGTGCTTCCTCAGCAAAGATGAGCTGGGAAGAGCCATTGGAAAGGAATACCGGGCCTGCCTCGCAGTGCTGGACGAAAATCTTGCAGGGGCAATTGAGAAACAGTTAAACGAGCAGTGAGGAAAGTAGGAAAGGTCGGTGCAGCAGATGCCAAAAATAAGGATACATGAGCTTGCGAAGGAGTTAAACATAGACAACAAAAAAGTGATGGAATATTTAAAAGAAAAAAAGATAGAGGTTAAAAGCCATATGAGTACACTGGAAGAAAACCAGGAGGCAATGGTAAGAAAGGCATTTTCTTCCCAGCCTGAAAAGAAGGAAGAAAGAGAGGCCCCCGCAGAGGCGCCAAAGAAAAAATCAAATATCATACAGGTGTTCCGTCCCCAGAACGCCACAAGTAAAGAAGCAAAAAATTACAGGCGTCCGGGTCAGAAACCACGCCCCTCAGGCAGCAGGCCGGCAGGCGGAGAGCGTCCGGTTCAGGAAAAGGCGGAAGGCAGGCCGGCAGGAACTGCAGCAGGCCAGCCGGCAGCGGCAGCCCGTCCCCAGGTAGCCGCACAGAGTGCGGAGAGCCGAAGCATCCCCAATGAGCGGCCGTCTGCTGAGCAGTCATCGAATGAACGGCCGGCAGAGGACCGTCAGCCGAAGAGCCAGGGCGATTCCGCCCAGAGGAGCTACGGGGACAGGAACCAGGGAGACCGTCCGCAGAGGAGCTACGGGGACAGGAACCAGGGAGACCGCCCGCAGAGAAGCTATGGGGATAGGAACCAGGGAGACCGCCCGCAGAGAAGCTATGGGGACAGGAACCAGGGAGACCGCCCGCAGAGAAGCTATGGGGACAGGAATCAGGGAGACCGCCCGCAGAGACCTTACGGGGACAGGAATCAGGGAGACCGCCCGCAGAGACCTTACGGGGACAGGAACCAGGGAGACCGCCCGCAGAGACCTTACGGGGACAGAAACCAGGGAGACCGTCCGCAGAGACCTTACGGGGACAGGAACCAGGGAGACCGTCCGCAGAGACCTTACGGGGACAGGAACCAGGGAGACCGTCCGCAGAGACCTTACGGGGACAGGAATCAGGGAGACCGTCCGCAGAGACCTTACGGGGACAGGAACCAGGGAGACCGTCCGCAGAGACCTTATGGAGACAGAAACCAGGGGAACCGTCCCGGATACGCGGGCCAGAGCCGTCCGGGCCAGGGGAACCGCCCCGGGTACGCAGGCCAGGGACGCAATGACAGAAAAGACGGCGATAACAGAGGTGGATTTGACAACCGCAGCCGCGGACCGAGAACAGACAGGGACAAGAAACCCGAGACAATCGATTTAGGACTGAAGAAACCCTCAAGAGATACCAGCCATAAGGACAAAGACAAAAACAAAGATTCTTTGAGAGAGAATAAATTTGTAAGCGACCGCCGCGGCAGCGGCGCCAATCGCCCGAACCAGGGGCGGAGGCCGAACCAGAATCTTCCGAAGGCACTCCAGAAACCGGCTCACAAGCCAAGGGAGGAGAAGAAGGAGGAGATCAAAGAGATCATCCTTCCGGAGAAGATGACGATTCGGGAACTGGCTGAGAAGATGAAGCTGCAGCCGTCCGTAATCGTTAAAAAGCTGTTCCTGGATGGCATAATGGTCACGGTAAACCAGGAAATTGATTTCGAGAAGGCTCAGGAAATCGCTCTGGGATACGACATCATTGCAGAACCGGAAGAAAAGATAGACGTGATTGAAGAGCTTCTGAAGGAAGAAGATGAGGATGAAAGCGTTCTGGTGCCGCGTCCTCCGGTAGTCTGTGTCATGGGTCACGTTGACCATGGTAAGACTTCACTTCTGGATGCCATCCGTGACGCCCATGTGACAGACCGTGAGGCCGGCGGGATTACCCAGCATATCGGCGCATATGGCGTATCCATTAACGGCCAGAGGATCACATTCCTGGATACGCCCGGCCATGAGGCGTTTACTGCCATGCGGATGAGAGGGGCCAATTCAACGGATATTGCCGTACTGGTGGTGGCTGCCGATGACGGAGTTATGCCGCAGACCATTGAGGCGATCAACCATGCAAAAGCAGCGGGTGTAGAGATCATTGTTGCAATCAACAAAATTGATAAGCCCAGCGCCAATGTGGACCGCGTAAAACAGGAGCTGTCTGAATATGAACTGATTCCAGAAGACTGGGGCGGGAGCACCGTATTTGTCCCGGTGTCTGCCAAGACACATGAAGGAATTGACAACCTGCTGGAGATGATTCTTCTGACGGCCGAGGTGCTGGAGCTGAAAGCTAACCCGAAGCGGCATGCCCGCGGCCTGGTGCTGGAGGCGAAACTGGATAAGGGCAAGGGCCCTGTGGCCAACATTCTGGTTCAGAAGGGCACCCTGCATGTGGGAGATTATATCGCTGCCGGAGCCTGCTCCGGTAAGGTGCGTGCGATGATGGATGAGAATTCCAGGAGGCTGAAGGAGGCTGGTCCCTCCACTCCAGTGGAGGTTCTCGGCCTGAATGATGTGCCCAACGCGGGAGAGATCCTGGTGGCCACCGAGACAGACAAGGAAGCCAAGAACTTTGCGGCCACCTTCGTATCCGAAGGGAAGAACAGGCTGCTGGAAGATACAAAAGCGAAGATGTCTCTGGATGATCTGTTCAGCCAGATTCAGGAAGGTAACTTGAAGGAACTGAACATCGTTGTGAAAGCAGATGTTCAGGGCTCCGTGGAAGCGGTAAAACAGTCGCTTGTGAAGCTGTCCAATGAAGAGGTGGTGGTTAAGATCGTACACGGCGGCGTCGGCGCCATTAATGAGTCAGATGTGACTCTGGCAGCAGCGTCCAATGCCATCGTGATCGGTTTCAATGTCCGTCCGGACGTAACGGCAAAAGCCATTGCGGAGCAGGAAGGCGTGGATATGCGCCTTTACCGCGTGATCTACCAGGCGATTGAAGACGTGGAAGCGGCCATGAAGGGCATGCTGGACCCCGTTTTCGAGGAGAAAGTGATCGGCCATGCGGAAATCCGCCAGCTGTTCAAGGCCTCCGGCGTCGGTACGATTGCGGGAAGCTATGTGCTGGACGGCATCTTCCAGAGAGGCGCCTCTGTCCGGATTACCCGGGAGGGCAAGCAGATATTCGAAGGCCCCCTGGCATCTCTGAAGCGTTTCAAGGACGATGTAAAAGAAGTCAAGACCGGCTACGAATGTGGCCTGGTGTTCGACGGCTTCAACGACATCCAGGAGCTGGATCAGGTAGAAGCCTATATTATGGTGGAAGTACCCAGGTAGGCGGAATTGAGGTAAAAGAGTGAGAAAAAACAGCATAAAAAATACCAGAATCAATGGAGAAGTGCAGAGAGAGCTGAGCCAGATCATACGGGGAGAGATTAAAGACCCCAGAATCGCGCTGATGACCTCTGTGACAGGCGCCGAAGTGGCTCCCGACCTGAAGACCTGTAAGGTGTATATCAGCGTTCTGGGAGACGATAAGGCGAAGACAGATACGATTGCAGGCCTTTGCAGTGCAGAGGGCTATATCCGCCGGATGCTGGCCAAGAACCTGAATCTGCGGAATACTCCGGAGCTGTCCTTCGTGCTGGATGAATCTATTGAATATGGAGTGAATATGTCAAAGCTGATTGATACTGTCAGGGAGAAGGAAAAAGGAGAAGAAGATGCATAATCTTGCCGATTACTTGAAAGAGATCAAGACAGTTGCCATCGCGGGCCATGTGAACCCGGATGGCGACTGTATCGGTTCCTGTATGGGAGTCTGGCTGTATCTGCGGGACAATTTCCCGGATGTCAGGGCTGATGTATATCTGCAGCCGGTCCGGGAGGTGTTCAGCTACATAGAGGGGCTGGACCAGATACATACGGAATGTGATACTGAGAAAAAATATGATCTGCTGATACTGCTGGATATCAGCAGCAGAGAGCGGATCGGCGTGGCCGGACCGTATCTGGAGACGGCAGGGAAAACCCTCTGTTTTGACCATCATATTACGAATCAGGAACAATACACCTGGCTGTACAATGATCCGGAAGCCAGCTCTACCAGTGAGGTGGTCTGGGGATTTCTGGAAGAGGATAAGATTTCCAGAGCCTGTGCGGAGGCGCTCTATACAGGTATTGTCCACGATACAGGCGTTTTCCAGTATTCCTGCACGTCGCCCAGGACCATGCGCATCGCCGCGGGGCTGATGGAAAAAGGAATCCCGTTTTCCGAAATTGTGGATGAATCCTTTTATCAGAAAACTTATGCCCAGAACCAGATCATGGGCAGGACGCTGATGGAAAGCATCATGCTTTTGGACGGAAAGTGCATTGTAGGAGTGGTACGGCAGCGGGAGATGGACTTTTATGGTCTGAATCCCGGAGATATGGACGGGATTGTCAGCCAGCTGCGCAATACAATCGGCGTGGAAGTGGCTATCTTTCTGTACGAAACGGAATTCCAGACATTTAAAGTGAGCCTTCGCTCCAAGGCAAGGGTAGATGTGAGCGAAATTGCCATGGTGTTCGGCGGCGGCGGCCACAAAAGGGCTGCAGGCTGTACGATGCAGGGACTGCCCTATGATGTGGTGAATAATATCAGCCTTTATGTGGAAAAACAATTAAAAGAGCAGGAAGCAGATGATTAACGGATTGATAAATATATACAAGGAACCGGGCTTTACATCTCATGACGTGGTAGCGAAGCTCCGGGGAATTGTAAAACAGAAGAAAATCGGCCATACAGGAACGCTTGATCCGGATGCGGAAGGCGTTCTTCCTGTCTGTCTGGGGAAAGCCACGAAGCTCTGTGATATGCTGGCCGGTGAGACAAAGACATATGAAGCAGTTCTGCTTCTGGGTGTGACGACGGACACCCAGGATGCAGGAGGGATCATCAGGGAGAGTCGTCCGGTGTCCTGCACAGAGGAAGAAGTGCGCAGATGTGCGGAAGCCTTTCTGGGGGAACAGCTTCAGGTCCCTCCCATGTATTCGGCCCTGAAACAGAATGGTAAAAAACTGTATGAGCTGGCCAGGGAGGGCAAAGAGGTAGAACGAGCTGCACGGCCGGTTCATTTTTACGAAATAACAGTCATGAAAACAGAATTTCCCAGAGCCTGGCTCCGGGTGACCTGTTCAAAGGGCACATATATCCGGACGCTCTGCCATGATATCGGGGAAGCATTGGGCTGCGGCGGCTGCATGGAGCATCTGACCCGCACAAGGGTGGGCCGTTTTGAATGGAAAGATGCTTTCAGGCTATCCCAGGTGCAGCTTCTGTCAGACCAGGCCAGACTTGGAGAATGTATCCTGCCGCTGGACAAGGTGTTCAGTTCGCTTCCGGCGCTGCAGGCGGAACCGGAAGGGGATCAGGCTGCCCGGAACGGCGGCTGTCTGTGTCCGGAACAGGTCAGGAGCTGCGGAGAGCCGGCGGCCTGGCAGGATGGCAGGGAATACCGTGTCTATGATTCAAAACAGGCGTTTATCGGGATATACCGGTACGACGCGGAGGAAGCGTATTTCAGACTGGTTAAAATGTTCTATGACGGGCAGGCAGGCTGAAAAATAAGAGATACGTAGGAGCAGAAGATTGGAGTACGTAAAAGAACTGGATCATTTTGAACTGAACAGTCCTTCTGTGATTACACTGGGTAAATTTGACGGTGTTCACAGGGGGCATAGGAAACTGATCGGCAGAGTAAAGGAGATCGGCAGGCAGAAGGATCTGAAGACGGTCATTTTTACCTTTGATATTTCCCCGCAGGTGCGCATGGGCGCCATGAAGGCGAGCATGCTGATGACTAATCGGGAGAGATATAACATTCTGCGTTCCATGGGAGTGGATACGCTGGTGGAATGCCCTTTTACAGATACTGTCCGGAATATGGAAGCGGAAGAATTTGTCAGGTCAATTTTGATCGGGCAGCTGCATGCAGCCGCAATTGTAGTGGGAGCTGATTTCCATTTTGGAAGAGGGAGAAGCGGGAATCCGGAGTTTCTGCGCAGGATGGGCAGACAGTGCGGCTTTGCGGTGGAGGTGCTGGCGAAGGAAAAAGACGGGGAACGGGATATCAGCAGCAGCTATATCCGCGAAGAGCTGACAGCAGGGCATATGGAAAAGGTGGGAAACCTGCTGGGGAATCCTTACTTTATCAGCGGCAAAGTCATCCATGGCCGCCATCTGGGGCACAGCCTGGGCTTCCCCACGATTAACCAGATTCCGGAGCCGGACAAGATGCTTCCGCCCAGAGGAGTCTACGTTTCCATGACAAAGGTGGCGGGGAAACGTTACCAGAGTGTTACGAATATCGGTAAAAAACCCACGGTAAAGGGAAAGGAAGTAGGTGTGGAGACATATCTGCTCCAATGTGACCAGAACCTGTACGGGCAGGACGCAGTTGTGGAGATATTATCTTACCGCCGGCCGGAACAGAAGTTTCATTCGGTAGAGGAACTGAAGGCGCAGCTCCGCCGGGATGTGCAGGATGCGCAGGCATTTTTTGAATAAAAGCAGCAGGCAGGCCGTCTGCTGCTTTTATCGCGGCTTCCGGCAGTTTTATAGAGTTTACAGGGGCAGACCGATTTCGGGCGGTAATATGTTTGACTGTAAAGTTTTACTGTGTTAAAATATCAATAGACGTTGTCTAAAATATGCCGGTGGCATTCTCTAGCAGGAGGGTTTGGGAAATGAGCAAAAATATACATACAGATGCGGTAGATCAGTTGTTTGAGGCGATTCTGTGCCTGAAAAGTAAAGAAGAATGCTACACCTTTTTTGAAGATGTCTGTACGATTAATGAGCTGCTGTCTCTGTCTCAGAGATTTGAGGTGGCTAAGATGCTGAGGGAGAAAAAGACTTATCTGGAGATATCCGAGAAGACCGGAGCCTCCACTGCTACGATCAGCAGGGTGAACCGTTCGCTGACCTATGGGAATGACGGATATGAGATGGTCTTTCAGAGGATGAAATCAGAGGAGGAATAAAGATGTCCGGAACAGTGATTTTACCGGCGCAGGAGTGCCCGGTAGTGGCGGAAGTGGATGTACTTGTGGTCGGCGGCGGAGCAGGAGGCATAGGGGCGGCCGTGGGAGCGGCGCAGAATGGCGCCAGCGTTGCGATTGTTGAGTACAATGGCTGCCTGGGAGGGCTTCTGACCAGCGGCTACATCACTAACTGTGAAGCGGCGGTGGCGGTATCAGGAGATAATATACTGATCCGGGGCGTGTTTGAGAAGCTGGTGGACCGCATGGTCGAAAAGGGCGGGGCCATTCGGGGATACGAACTGAAAAGGTCTAATAAATACTATCCTTTTGACACGTCACGCTGTGAAAATGACCTTCAGATCACTCCCTGGGACCCGGAGGTTTTTAAGCTTGCGGCAGATGAGCTGATTCAGGAATATGGAATCCGGCCGTTTTACTATACGCTGGTAACAGATGTGCTGATGGACGGGAATGTGCTCACAGGCGTCATCATTGAGAACCGCTCAGGACGCCAGGTGATTCGGGCAAAACGGCTGATTGACAGCAGCGGCAACCTGATCCTGGCGAGGAAGGCCGGGGTGGAATGCAGAGGGGTGGGATTTAGAGGTTCCATGACTCTGATGTTCCGGGTTGGCAATGTGAAGAATATTGTTCCTTCCTATCAGCCAAATGTAAAAGAAATCCCCTATGGGGCGGTGAACTTTTTTCCGCTGATCCGTGAAGGAGAATTTCGTGTGGAAATGACCCGGTACATCGGAAGTGAAACCAGCGCGGAAGATTACACGCAGGGCACTATAGCCTGCAGAAAGCAGTGCGGGGAGGTTCTGCAGTATCTGAAGGACCACTGGACCGGATTTGAGGACGCCTACCTGATTGATTCGGCCCCGGTTCTGGGGACTATCTGCCAGCCTCATCTGTCAGGCGTTCAGTCGATGACAAAGGAAATGATTATGAATCAGATTGTTCCGGAGGACCGGATCGCGATCACAGCCTATGGGATTGATCTCCACAGTCCTGAAGTGGGCGGACAGAACGTCCTCTTCTATCTGGAGCCAGGCCAGTATTATGGGGTACCCTATGGTGTTATGGTGCCGAAGACAGAGGTGGAGAATCTGCTGGTTGCCGGGAAATGCGTATCGGCAGACGACGACGCCACGAGCGGCGTGCTATGCTCCGGTATCTGCATGGCGATGGGCGAGGCGGCCGGCACGGCCAGCGCACTGAGTATACGGGAGGGCGTGACCCCGCGGAATATGGATGTGAGGAAGATTCAAGAAGCCCTGGTCGCCCACGGAGCGATCCTTGATCCGGAGCCTGTCCCGGAGTCTGAAGCATACCCGGTCTATGTAAATCCTTTAAAGGAGCATCCGGAACTGCTGAAAAAATATCTGTAATAAGATCCCATTTGGGGCTGCTGCAATTAATATTTTGCGGACAGCCCCTTTTAAGTGCCGTATTGTTCTGTCAGAGCCTGAAGCTTCTGCCGGGTGTTGGAAATGGCGTCCTGCACCTCCAGTTTTCCGTCCATCAGCTCGAACAGTTCGTGGCAAACGATAGAATCAATGTCTGCCTGGGATAAAATTGTCCGGTGGTTCAGCCGGGGCGGCAGCATGGGACGGGTATAAGGGTAGGTGGAGTAATACAGCGGCAGCCAGGGATACAGCTTCACCAGTTCATCATTCGTATAGGTGGAGGTGATGGCCGTCTGGCCTCCGAGGAGTGAGAAATAGTTAGCTGTTTTCTGGTCACAGCTCCATTTCAGAAACTTCATGGCGGCCCCCCGGGCTTCAGAACGGCTGCTGATGCCGAGGCTCCAGCCACCCAGCAGGGGACTGCGCCCGGGAATATGATAATAGCCGATAGAGCCGATCATACTGCTTTTCTGCAAGTCCACCACATCGGTGAGGAAGGAGGGGTAGGTGATCAGCATGGCAGTTTCACCCTTAAGGAAGTCCTGGACGATGCTGATATCTGTGGCGGTGCGGTAATCCGGTTTGGCGGCCTGGATGGAGCGCAAAAAGCTGACGTAAGCCTTCAGGGCGATTTTTTCATCCAGGCAGACCTGGCCGCTGCTGCTGAACAGTCTTCCGCCGTAGGCCCGGAGCCGCATGTATATCTCCGGAGCCAGGCATTCATTGTAGGCGGCAGGTATGGAGAGCCCATAAGGAATTGCATCTGTATGACAGGAGAAAAAATCCGCGACAGTGTTAAATTCCTTCAGCGTCCGAGGGGGTCTTAAGGTGATGTTATTGCGATGCTCGTACAGATTCTTCAGCTCCGGGTCTTCAAATAAATCCTTCCGGTAATACAGGATCTGGGGCGCATACATGAAAGGGATGCCGTAATAGTGATCCTGAAAAGCGCTGAAATATTTCAGACAGTCTGGCAGAAAAATGTTTAGATCCATCTGGTTCACATCTTCTGTGATGTCTTCCAGGACATGGTTGACAGCCAGGGAAGGGAGCCAGGGAATGTCATACATAAAGACGTCAAATGGCATATCGCCGGCGGAGCCGTGCTTTTCCAGGAGTGTTTCATAAAAATGGTGGTGGGGCAGGATCGTAATTTCCGTACGGATTCCATGCTGATTTTCAAAATCCTTCAGGAGGCCGAGAAACGTGTGTACCTGTGGCGTATTGACCATTAATATTCTCAAAGGCTTTGAGTTCGGTCCATCCGGCGTCTGGTGTACGGCGGAAGCAGCCGGGGCCTGGACCGGGAAAGCAGGAATAGGGCTGGCCTTTAATAAGACCCGTTCATTTTCTTTTGTCAGAGGCGCTTTCAGCTGAGCCAGCAGGAGGTTGGCGGCGGTCTGCCCCAGCTTGATGGCGGGGCGCGGTGCGGAACCGGAGGCAAAAGAATGGGTGTGATAATTCCAGTGCTCCTCTCCCAGGGTGAGGACCGGAATGGCATCGGGAGAATAGCCGTGGACCGTCAGGCCCTCGATAACGCCGGAGGCCAGGGATTCGGAAGTTGTCACAATCGCATCCGGCGTCTTCAGGCGCAGGAGCTGAGTCGTTTTGCGGAAGGCGTCCTCCCGGCTCAGGTTTGTCTGAATGACGGTTTTGGACGGGGGAATAAATCCCGCCTGTGCCATCGCGGTGCGGAAGCCCTGAATGCAGTTGGCCTCACATTCAAATCTGTCCGGCCCTGAGATCAGTATGAGGCGGCGCAGGCCCTGAGCCAGCAGATTAGACGTGATTCTGTGTATCATGGAATAATTATCAAAAGAGATAAAATTGGCGTCCAGGTTCTGTATATCCCGGTCGATCAGAACCAGCGGCCGTGTTTCTGAAGAAAAATGATCGTGAAATAATTTCCGGTTATCCGGCTGGCAGGATACCAGGATCAGGCCGCAAATCTGTTTTTGCAGAAAGCCCTTAAGGATATTCTGCTCAAAATCGGGAATGTCATAGGAAAAAGCCAGATTAGTAAAATATCCGGAATTCTGAAAAGCGTTCTCAATGCCCTGAAAGATCTGAACATAGTAGGAGTCGTCAAAGTTCGGCAGGATCACGCCCACATCCAGATAAGTGTTGGATTTGAGACTTCTGGCAGACAGATTCTGAGAATACTTCAGGGTATCTATCGCCTGCTGGATTTTTTTTGCAGTTGTTTTTTTTACAGGTTTGGTGTGATTCAGATAATTGGAGACAGTGGCAATGGATACTTCCGCCAGCTGTGCCACATCGCGAATAGTTGCCATGATAATCCTTTCCGACAGATGTCTGCGTTATCATCGTACGCTGCTGCTTCTTTATGAAAATATTTTAACAAATAAAAAAATTAAAGTAAAGTAAAACGTTTTAATTTAAATGAGGTGAACAAAGGCCGATTTGGTTGACACAAAATGAAGAAAATAATAAAATAGCAGTAATCAGTCAGTGGCTGATCAGGAGGTGCCCATGGAAAAACAGATATTTGGCCAGATTGGCAGGCTCAGGAGAGACAAGATTGCAGAATACAGGGAACTGCACGCCAATGCCTGGCCGGGAGTGTTGAAGACCATAGAAGACTGTAACCTGCAGAATTATTCCATTTTCATTCATGACGATCTGGTCTTTGCGTATTTTGAGTATACGGGCGAGGATTATGAAAAGGATATGGAAAAAATGGCGCAGGACCCGGTGACCCAGGACTGGTGGACGCACACAAAACCCTGTTTTGTCAAGTTCTCCATGGGACAGGACAGTGAATTTTACCGGGATATGGAACAGATCTTTTATCTGGAAGGGAATCTTGAATGTAAAGGAGGAGAGTGATATGGCTTATGGAAAGAAAGTCTGGGTGTTTCCGGATGCGGAATTGCCGCCTGTGGGTGTCAACAGCATCCCGGGACATGAATCTATCATCATTACGAATACCGGCGGCAGGGATGCCCATGTGAGAATTACCCTGTTTTACACAGACAAGCCTCCGGTGAAGGAGATTGAGGTGACTGTCGGAGCAGAAAGAGTCCGGTGTCTGCGCACCAACAATCCGGAAGATTTTGGCGTACATACGGCTGCGTTTGAAGAACAGTACGCGATTATGCTGGAGAGCGACGAGCCGGTCGTTGCCCAGTACGGACGGGCGGAGCCCAGAGCAGTGGCGTTCTATACCACGCCGGGTTACTGCACTGATTAAAAGGCCGGAAGACGGCAGGCGTCCGGGGCTTTTATAGGAAACGGTGAAGCAAGTAATACAAATATATAACAGCATTTAAGAAAAGGAGAAAAAATTATGGCAGAACATGGAACCATCCGGATTCCGGATCACGAGTACAAAGAGAGAGCAATGAGAGCAGCGGAGATCATCAGGAGAGAGGGCCTGGACGCCCTGATTGTTAATTCTAACGAGTCCGACTATGCGAACGCCCGTTATTTTTCAGGATTCTGGCCGCTGTTTGAGCGGTGCGGCGTCGCGATTTCACCGGCAGGTGATGCTGTTCTGATGGTAGGACCTGAAAGCCGTCATTTCGCTGCCGACAGATCAAAAATCGATAAGATCTTTGTCCTGAAAGAATACCGGGAAGGTGCAGATCCGGCATATCCGGAGCTGCAGGCGGATACGTATCATGACGTATTTAAAGCGCTGGGTATCACAGGACAGAAGCTGCGGATCGGCGTCGCCAGCTATCTGGACACCTCAGTGGTCATCATGGAAGGCATTAAAGCGGCGTTCCCGGAAGCTGAGATCGTGCGCGCCGACCATATTATGGTAGAGCTGCGTTCCATCAAGACAGCCAATGAGATCAACTGCCTGAGGGAGGGCTACAGGATTGCAGAGCTGGCTTCCCAGCAGGTAATCAAGGAAATCAAGCCAGGCATGACAGAATTGCAGATGGTAGGTGTGGCTCAGCGTGTGGTTTATGAAAACGGAGCAGAGTACGAGGGACTTCCCATGTATGTATTTTCAGAGGCTTCAACCCGCCATGCGATTTCCCGTTCCAGCTACCGGAAGTTTGAAAAAGGAGATATCGTGCAGCTGAATCTGTCAGCCAAGATTGACGGCTATTCTGCAGCTATCGGGTACCCAGTGATTCTGGGCAAGCTAGAGGGCAAGAGAAGGGATGTTGTAATGTTTGGCCTGGAAGCTCATAACTGGTCCCAGAAACAGGTTAAGGCCGGTGTGATGGCCTGTGACATAGCCAAGAATTTCTATCAGTATTTTGTGGATAACGGATACAAAGATAATTTCGTATACGGACCTCTCCATGGAACAGGAATGATAGAAGTTGAGGCTCCATGGGTAGAGACTACTTCTGATTATGCGCTGAAGCCGAATATGTGCTACCAGATTGATACCTTCATCTCGACAGGAACCTTTGGCGTCCGCTGGGAAAAAGGCATCGCTGTAACCGAGAGCGGCTGCGACGTGCTCTCGCCGGAGATCGGGACACTGTATGAGCTTGATTTTTGATTGAATAAGAGAATTCCCGCGGTTCCCGGCGATGAATGCCGGGGACCGCTGTGCATACTCCAGAGTATCCCGTAACTTATGCCCCTGCCTGTCAGGAATGCATTACGGGGTGCACTGAGGATATATGAAAAGGAGAGAAAAAATTATGCAGATGGTAGATATGTTTTATGATCAACTGGAAGATGCCAAACAGAGAAAGGTCCCGTTTGTAATTCCGATCGGAACAATTGAGTACCATGCCCTTCATGCGAGCTGCGGGACGGACACCATGGTGATCAACGGGGTGTTGAGAGAGCTGGAAAAAACCAAGGAAATCGTAGTATGTCCTCCAATCTGGTACGGCGTTGCCAGCTATGCGGTATCCGGTCCGGAGAAAGGCACGATACAGGTGGATGTGGATGCTTATGAGAATTACCTTTATTGCATTCTGAAATCTATGATATACGGGGGCGTCAAGAATATTTACTGCGTGGCCCACCATCAGACCGAAGAGGCCGGGCTTATGCCGATGACGCTGGCCTGCCATAAGGCCGGTAAAAAGGTGATTATGGAATATATGGAAGAGACACGCGGCAAGGGCTGGTGGGGCAGCAATGATTATGCGGACTATTATGAGAATCTGGGATCCGGAGATGATCCGTTCTCGTACATTAAGGTGATCCCTCTCTTATCCGCAGAGGCGCAGCATAAATGCGGCGGCTTCGATCATGCGGGAAAATATGAATCCAGCCTGATGTATGCGCTGTATCCAGATCATGTGGATCTGGAGCGGACCAAGAAGAACACAGAATGGTTTGCGCTGAATTCCGTAGAGACCAGCATGGAGCTGGGAAAACACATGGTACAATGCGCCCTGGAAACGCTGGACAAAATCATAGTCTGAAAGAAAACGGCCAGGATTCCGTCGGCAGCAAAGGAAAAGGAGAGTTACATGACTGAATATGAAAAGGCAGAAGCCGGACTTCTGTATGACGCCCATTCCGATCCCGAAGTAGACAGGGGCAGAAGAAGGAGCCAGGATCTGAGCTTTGCTTATAACACATTGGCTCCGTGCCAGCTGGAAGAACGGGAGCGCATGATCCGGGAACATCTGGGGCGCGCGGGAAATAATTGTGTGATTGAGCAGCCCTTTCACTGCGATTTCTGGGAGCGGGTATTTGTAGGAGACAATTTTTTTGCCAATTACAATTTTGTTGTATTGGCAGGCAATAAGATTGAGATCGGGGATAATGTTTGGATCGCTCCGGACTGCGGCCTGTATGCGGCGGGCCATCCTTTCGATGTGGATCTGCGGCTGACAGGCGTGGAATACGCCTGGCCCATCCGGATCGGTGACAATGTATGGATCGGGGGCGGAGTTAAGATCATGGGCGGGGTCAGCATAGGCAGCAACAGTGTGATTGCGGCAGGAAGTATTGTGAACCGGAGCATCCCAGACAATGTTCTGGCAGCAGGCAATCCCTGCCGGGTGATCAGAACGCTGAGCCCCGCCGACGATGAAAAGTACCGGAAAGGCTTCCAGGGTTATATAAAAGAGGCCGGTGAAGAAATATCAGGAGAATATGGAAATAAATAAAATTGGCAGTTCTTTGTGAGATATGATAGAATGAAAATGTAAACAGGGAGGTGCTTTGGTAAATAAAAAATATTTAAACGTTTAGAAGAAATTTTTTTTGACTAATGTGCAAAAAATTAAAACTGTGGTAATATAGTCTTAAGAAAAAAATCCGGCAGCATAAAGTAAGCTTATGCCTGCGGATTTGTAACGGACAGCTGAGGGATACTATTCTTTATTAACACTGACTACAGCAGACGCATGTCACTCCTGTATCATCAGAGTGAAGTGGACTTTCAGCTTTTTTTGTGCGCCGCGGCAGGCGTGGAAGAGAAGGGAGCATGCGTCGGAATCATGACAGGGATTCCGCTGTACATGTTCGGCAGTTACCGCGAGAGCGGAACTCATAAATAAAGTTTATAAAAGGAGGAAAAACACAATGAAAAAGAGGATTGCTATGTTGCTTGTTGCAGCAATGTCGGTAGGGCTGGTAGCTTGCGGAAACTCAAATAACACTTCCAGCACAGCGGCTTCAGGTTCATCCAAATCAGCCAGCAGCGCGTCAAGCGCAGCCAGCAGTGCATCCAGCGCTTCCAGCTCTGGATCAGAGGCGAAATCCACATCCACCCCGAAGGCTGATGGTGAAACCCCGAAGATTGCTTTCGTAGGTAAGGTTGAAGGCCAGGCCTGGTGGGATCATGTACAGGATAGCGTGAATGAGTGGGCAGAAGATACAGGCGTTGAAGTTACATACCAGGCACCGGCGGAGGTTGATGCAGCCGCTCAGGTACAGATTATGACAGACCTGGTTAACCAGGGCGAGATCGACGCACTTCTGTTCTCCCCGAACGATCCTGATGCCTGCGAAGCTATCTGCAAAGAAGCTATGGACAAGGGAATCATTGTTATCGCTACCGAGGCATCCGGAATGACCAACGTAGATTACGACATCGAAGCTTTTGATGAAAGCGGACTCGGCGCATTCCTGATGGATGAGCTGGCTGCTCAGATGGGCGAAGAAGGCGAATATGTAACAATGGTAGGTTCTCTGACCATGGAATCACAGAACAACTGGGCAGACGCTGCTATCGCGCAGCAGGAAAAAGAATATCCGAACATGAAATATTTGGATGAAAGAGTTGTTGATGACTCTGATGCAGACATAGCATACAACAAGACAAAAGAGCTGATCCAGAAATATCCGGATCTGAAGGGCATCCTGGGAACAGGTTCTTTCGATGCTCCTGGTGCAGCCCGTGCGATTCAGGAAATGGGCCTGACAGGACAGGTATTCGCTATTTCCGTAGCTATGCCCAGCGAAGTGGCTGACTATATTAATGACGGCACTCTGCAGTCTGTAGCTCTCTGGGACGCAGGCGTAACCGCAAAAGCTATGTGTAATCTGGCTGTCAAGATGTTCAGCGGAGAAGAGATCGGAGCTACTGTTGACCTTGGCGTTGACGGATATGATGCATGTGCAGTGGACGGCACGCTGGTAATCGGTGATGGCCAGATCGCAATCACAAAAGACAACATCGACGAGTGGCTGGAAGTTGGAATCTAATTCTCTCATGTCTGTCAAGGGTAAGAGCACCAATAAGTATTAAACATAATTTTGAGGCAGAGAAGCGAGTTTCTCTGCCTCGATAATCATAGACGCTGTAGTGTATCATTTGCTTTTATACAAAGTGGAAGTTAAAAAGAAAAGAGATCCTACAGCGTCTGTGTTTTGCTGACCATTTACAAAGGTCAAGTCTATGGAAAAGGAGTATGCGCGTCTATGTCAGAATACTTACTTGAAATGTCTGGGATTTGCAAATCATTTGCGGGTGTTCATGCATTAGACCATGTGGATTTTAAAGTTAGACCTGGTAAGGTTATGTGTTTGGCCGGTGAAAATGGCTGCGGAAAGTCTACATTGGTAAAAATTATTTCGGGTGTATATACAAAAGATGAAGGTGAAGTGACCTTCGAGGGTAAGAAAATATCTAAAATTACTCCGGCCGAGGCTACTCAGTTGGGAATACAGGTTATCTATCAGGATCTGTCTATTTTTCCAAACCTGACGGTTATGGAGAATCTGGCAATAAACTCCGAAATTACTGCCGGAAAAAAACTTGTTAATAAAAAGCGCTGGGAAGCGACAGCAAAAGAAGCATTGTCTAAAATAGGATATAATATAGATCTGCACGCACGCATGGGTGAGTTGAGCGTAGCTGACAAACAGCTGGTTGCCATCTGCCGTGCACTTCTTTTTAACGCGAAGCTGATTATCATGGACGAGCCCACAACTGCGTTAACCAAAAAAGAGGTTGAGGCTCTCTTTAAGACTGTACGGCAGCTGCGTGACAGCGGTATCGCCATCATGTTCATCAGTCATAAAACAGAAGAAATTTTTGAAATTTCTGACGATGTCTGTATCATGCGGAATGGCCAGAATGTATATTCCGGACCGACTGCAGAGCTGACCCGCGAGAAATATACATATTATCTGACCGGACGTAACCTGGAGCCGGATTACTTTGTTCCGAAGAATATCAGTGAAGAGCCGATTTTGAAGGTTGAGAATCTGACTTTAAAGGATAAGAGATGTAAGAATGTTTCTTTTGAACTGAAAAAAGGTGAGATCCTCGGCGTTACAGGTCTGCTGGGTTCTGGCCGTACAGAGCTTGCGCTTGCGCTGTTTGGTTTGGAGAAGATTGAATCCGGCAGGATTGAGCTGAAAGGCAAGGAAGTGAAAATTTCCTCTCCAATGGCTGCACAGAAGGCGAAGATCGGCTATGTGCCTGAGGACCGTCTGACAGAGGGACTCTGCCTGCAGCAGCCGATCGCGGACAATATTACGCTGGCGTCCCTGAAACGCCTGTCCAATTCATTATCCATTATCCGGAAGAAAGACATCATTGCGGATGCTAACATATGGAAAGAAAAATTTGCCATCAAGACAGATGATGTCAGGAAGTTCGCTTCCACTCTGTCCGGCGGTAATCAGCAGAAGATTGTTCTTTCCAAATGGCTTTCCAACGACCTGGACGTTCTGATTCTGAACGGCCCCACTGTTGGCGTGGATGTCGGTGCAAAACAGGATATTCATCATCTGGTTCATGAGCTGGCGAATGAAGGCCTGGCGGTTATTATGATTTCTGATGACCTGCCTGAGGTTGTTGTGAACTGTAACCGTGCTATCGTCATGAAGGACGGCTTAATCGTAGGTGAAATGACCAGCGAGGATCTTACAGAAGAAAATATCCTCGAAATAATTCGCTAAGGGGGATGGTATAATGAATAAATCTTCGTTTAAGCGCATGACAAAGCGCACGGAATTTTATATCTTTATTGTAATGATTGCCTTGTGCATTGTGATTCATATTGCGTCCAGCGGGCAGCTGCTGGTTCCGGATAAGATTTTTACAATCCTGCGCGCAATGGTTGTTGACGGTATTTTCGCACTGTGTTCGCTGGTTGTCATGATATCCGGCGGATTCGACCTGTCGTTCCCCGCGATTGCGGCGCTGGCATATTCTCTGTCAACCACTATCTGCCTGAACAACGGCTGGTGTAATGATAACCCGATTGCCGGTTTCATATTGGCGATAGTGATCGGCTTTGTTCTGGGTATGTTCAACGGCTGGATTATTTCCAACTTTAAACTGAACACCATGCTGGTTACACTGGGAACCCAGACCTTCTTCACCGGCCTGTCCATGGGTCTTTTGAAAATGAAGGAGATTACTTCAACCCTGCCGGCTGGCTTTAAGAATCTGGGAAAAGCGTCTCTGACTACATATACGACTACTGTGGGCAACCGTCAGGTGAGCTCCGATTTGTCTGTTACAATTATATTCCTGATTATTTTCTGTATCCTCACTTCCTTTATTCTGAATAAGACCATGTTTGGACGTGCGCTGTATGCCATCGGAGGCAATGAAGTTTCCGCTGAGCGTGCCGGATACAATGTTAAGAAAGTGAAATTCATTCTGTATGCAGTTGTTGGTGCAGTTGCCGGTTTTGCAGGCATGCTTCGTGTATGTCTGACCAGCCAATCTGTTCCGAAGGCATTGATCGGTAAGGAAATGACCATCATCCCGGCTGTTATCCTCGGAGGCGCCAGTATCTTCGGAGGTGAGGGAAGCGTATTTGGTACTGTCTGTGCGATGGGCCTTATAACGGTAGTGTCCAACAGTATGCTGCTGCTGAATATTGGTACAGAATGGCAGAACCTGTTTAACGGAATCATCATCCTGATCGGTATTACCGTATCTGCAGTTCAGGCCAAACGGCGCAATGGTTAAAGGAGGAGGCGTATTCGATGAAAGTAAAAGAGTTTTTTAAGAAAAATCAGTATACCACGATACTGCTGATCCTGATGGTAGTTGTTATGTTGATTTTTACAGTAACAAAGGCCGGTACCTTCTGGAAGCCGGGCACCTGGAAGGGCATCGTTATGCAGTTCCCCGAATTTGGCGTTATGGCCATCGGCGTGCTGTTCTGCTTTATTATCGGATGTATTGATATGTCCTTTGTTATGCTTGGCAATTTTGCTACGATTATGGGCGTGCAGTATATTCTGGGACATACGTCGGACGGCATGTCAGACGCGCAGGTATTTGGAGTCATGGTTGTCGCGTTCCTGATTGTAATGGCTGTGGGAGTTGTTGGCGGTATCATTAACGGCCTTCTGGTCTGTAAGCTGAATATACCTCCTGTAATAGCCACAATCGCCATGCAGATGGTATGGCTGGGCCTTTCCACCGGCGTCACTCAGGGTAATACCTTGTCGCTGAAGGGAGTTCCGCTGTATGCAGAGATCGGCCACTCAGATGTGCTGGGCTTTATTCCTTTCCCGCTGTTCATCTTTATTCTCGTATTTATAGTAGCGGCTCTGATTCTGCGCTTTACCGCATATGGCGAGAAGCTGTATATGTGCGGTACCAACCTGAAGGCTGCGAAATTCTCTGCCATTAATACCGACCGCATGATTATCACCACCTTCATTGTCTGTGATGTGATCTGCTGTATCGGAAGCATGCTGATGGTTTCCACTCTGAACAGCGCGAAAGCAGATAACGGTGAGTCTTATGTTATGAAGATCATCCTGATCCTGGTACTGGCAGGTATCCTTCCGGATGGCGGTATCGGTAAAATCGGCAACCTGATTTTCTCTGTATTGATCATTCAGATGATTACATCTGGAGTGAATATGTTCAAAGGACTGAATACCTATCACGGCAGCTTTATCTATGGCGGACTGTTAATCGTCGTGTTGATTCTCAGTACCTTCATGCAGGGTGACGGGTTTAAATTCCGAAAGACTAAGAAAATTAAAAAGACGGAATAATCCACAAGGAAGGGGCATCTTCCGGTTGCAAAAGACCGGAGCTGCTCCCCTTTATCCAAAGTTAAGCTAAACGTTTAAATGAATTTTTATTTAATTAATGTATCCTGAGTAAATATGTGCTATAATCAATCCATAGACATGAGAGGTGCAATTGACAGCACCATGAACAGGCGGAATGTTAAAAAATGATATGCGAAGGTCATAATCAAGCACAAGGGAGGATTTGAAAATGAACAGTATTGAGAGATTTTTAGCAACTGTAGAACGGAAACCGGTTGACAGGCCTGCCTGCTGGCTGGGAGATCCAACTCCGGAAGCTGTACCGGCGCTTTGTGATTACTATAAAGTGAAAGATATCAAAGAGCTCAAGAGAGTATGTGGAGATGATTTCTACGCTGTGGAGATTCCCTACCATTCAGAGACCTGTAATGCGATTTTCGCAGCATTTGACTGGTATATGAACGGAAGCAATGTGGACACCGAGCATCGTACGCTGACAGCTGACGGCTGCTTCGCGAATTGTGAAGACTTGGAAGACGTGAAAGCTGTGAATTTCCCGTGGCCGGATCCGGAGAAATATATTGATCCGGAAGAGTGCAGACGTCTGGTGGAAGAAGCTCCTTCAGATAAAGCTGTTATGGGCATGCTTTGGGCCTGTCATTTCCAGGATGTATGCGCCGCTTTCGGCATGCAGACCTGCCTGATGAATATGGTGGCTGAGCCGGAGATGGTTCATTATGTGGATGATCACATTGTCGATTTCTATCTGAAAGCACTTAAAATTTTCCTGGAGGCGACAAAGGGTAAAGTACATGCGATCCTGATCGGTGATGATATGGGAAGCCAGAGAGGTCTTATGATCAGCCCGTCCCTGATTTCTGAATTTGTTATTCCGGGAGCTAAGAAGCTGGTTGAGCTGGCTCACAGCTACGGCGTGAAAGTGATGTATCATTCCTGTGGGTCTATCGTAGATGCGATCCCGCTGCTGATTGAAGCAGGCGTGGATGTGATCCACCCGATCCAGGCGCTGGCAGTTGGCATGGATCCGGCTAACCTGAAAGAGAAATTTGAGGGACAGGTTTCTTTCTGCGGCGGTGTTGACACGCAGGATCTGCTTCCCAATGGAACTCCTGAGCAGGTAGCGGCAAAAGTGAAGGAATTGCGGACTTATTTCCCGACGGGACTGATTGTTTCCCCGAGCCATGAAGGGCTTCAGGCGGATGTTCCTCCCAGAAATATCAAAGCGCTGTTTGACGAGGCTAATAAAATTTATTGATCGTTCTGAAAGGAAGGAGCCTGTATGGTACGCAGATTTGGTTCGATGATTAAAATCAAGCCGGAAGGGCTGGAGCAGTACAAAGCTTATCACGCCAATCCCCTTCCAGGTGTGAATGAGATGATCAAGGAATGTAATTTAAAAAATTATTCGATCTATCAGAGGGGCGACTACATGTTTTCCTACTTTGAATATGATGGGGATGACTATGAGGCTGATATGGAGAAAATGGCAGCCGATCCGACTACCCAGCACTGGTGGAGTCTGGTAAAGCCATTGATGCAGCCGCTGGATGACCGCAACGAAGGCGAATTCTGGTCCGACATGGAGGAGATTTACCATCTGGACTGAGAGATAATGAGCCAGAGAGAGCGCAGGCCGCCGTTTCATGAATGGACAGTCATGAGGCGGCGGCCTTTTGTTATTTCATAGGAAAGTTCATCCTATGAAATAAAACCCTTCGGGGGATGCGCAACACGATGTGGGCTTGTTCACTAAGCTCATTTCATTCGCTAAGTGAGCCAATGCCTTCGCGCTAAGGAAAGGCAGCCCGGTTTATCCTAAGTGTAGGGCCCAATATCTGGAAAACAGAGCAGTTTGATAAATAGAGAAAGGAGCAGTGAAGTGATTACATTAAAAGAAGTGGCAACACGGGCGGGAGTTTCCATAGCGACAGTTTCATACTGTGTGAATGGGACAAAATCCGTTTCGGCTGCTACCCGAAGTAAAGTGATGAAGGCCATTGAAGAGCTGAATTACGTCCCCAATGCTGCTGCCAGAAGTCTGAAAAGTGAATCGATTATGGAAATAGGCGTTGTATTTCCTGATATTGACGATTATTACCGTTCGGAGATTCTTAAGGGGATTGTCGATCAGTCAGAAGGGAAGAACTATTCGGTAACAGTGGCGTTTTCCTATAATTCACCGAAGATGGAGCGGAAGATTATCAATGATTTTGTCGGGAAAAATGTCAGAGGCTTGATTATTGACACTTGTCAGCCTGAAAATGCAGATTATTTCAGGAAAAATGTACTGGAGAGAAATATTTCAAACGTCTTTATTGAACACTGTCCGGAAGGCCTGAACGTGAACTTCCTGGCTTTTGATAATTATAAATCATATTATTACCTGACACAGAAGCTGTTGGAAAAGGGCTATGAAAGGATTGCCGTGGTTACCGGCCCCTGGAGGCTCCCTCCTGCGTACAGCGCCATCAAAGGCTATGAAGACGCGCTTAAGAGCAAGGGAAAAGAAGTGGATGAAGCGCTGGTAGTGCATACAGATTCCTCTAAGGAAAGCTCTTTCCGTGAAACGATGCAGCAGTTGATAAAAAATCCTCCTCAGGCAGTGATCACCCCCTCGGAATCTATCCTGAAGGGAGCTTTGGAGGCTTTCCGGGTGTGTGGGCTGAGAGTGCCGGAAGATATATGCGTGCTGACGCTCGGAGAGGAAACATGGAACCGTTCAAATTCTTATCCCGGTGTGCTGCACACCTCGCGTTCGGCCTATGCGATGGGAGAGCAGTGTACACGCCTTCTTTTAAAAGACATGGAGGCGCCTGCGCTGTTTCAGAAGGAATTCCATCTGCTGGATGATAACCTGGAAGATCTGGAAGAGTCCAGACTGGAAATACCAGAGGCAGTCAGACCTGCGCCGCGGAATAGGCCGGAGAAGAAAAACGACGTTCTTCGCATACTGGCCACCTCGCTGACACTGAATTCCATCCAGGCCATCCAGCTTCTGGCAGAGAATTTTACGCTGCAGACACAGATTGACGTGGAATTTGAGACCTGTGATCTGCAGGAGCTGTTCGACCGGATTGTTCAGGAAGCGGATCAGCCGGAGAGTTCTTATGATATCTGTGTCTATGACGTATCCTGGCTGCGATACCTGGCGAATGCCGGCGTGTTGAAGAACATGACGAATCTGCTGGAGGACCGGCCGGAGTTGAAAGCCAGATTCATGAAGAAGAATTTGAGCAATTGTTACTATCACGACGTCTGTTATGGAGTGCCGATCATAGGCGGAACACATCTTCTGTTTTACAGGAGGGATCTGTTTGAGACTCCGTCTATCCAGAGGACGTTCCAGCAGCAGCATCACCTGCCCCTGCGTCCACCCGCAACCTGGACGGAATTTAACGGGATTGCTAAATTTTTTACCCGAAAATACAACCCGGATTCACCCACCCTGGCCGGGACGGCCATAGAAGGCGGCCTCACGGAGGATCTGACACTGGAGATTCTGGTGCGGCTCTGGAGTTTTGGCGGCGGGCTCTTGGATGAGAATGGCAAACTGACGCTGAACACGCCTCAGAATATCCGGGGTTTTCAGAGTATTCTGGAGACAGCCTCCTATACCTGCCAGAACGCGACGGAAACTTCCCGTGACAAAGTATTCCAGGACTTCGGAAACGGTAAAATAGCGATGATGATCTCCTTCAGTGAATATGCATCGAAGATCAGGGATGAGACTCACAGCGATATCATTACGAAAATCGGCTACAGCCAGATGCCTGGCAGGATGCCGGCCAATGTTGGATGGAACCTGGGGGTCAATCCCAGAACAGAGAAGATGGAGGCAATCGAGAAGTTTTTTGACTGGTGCAGCGGCCGTCAGAATAGCTACTATATGACGATTCTGTCGGGACAGTCTGCGGTCGTCTACCCCCATAAGAATCATGAGCTGATTAAGCTGTATCCCTGGCTGACGCTGAGTGAGAGCGGTCAGAAGAGCTCCCGGTCCAGAATCTACCCTTACAGGGGGAAACAGAAGCTGGTGAAGCCCAGAGAGATCGAACTGATTATCAAAGATCTTTTTCTGGAAATGCAGGAAAAACCCGATAAGATCTCAGAGCTGCTGGTGAGCGGCCAGAAAAGGATTGAAAAGCTGTTTTCATAATAAAAATACCAGATACGGAACTGACCCAAAAGGTTTTCTGTATCTGGTATTTGTTATTTCATGCCTGTATGTCATCGGAAGAAGGCTTTTCAGGACCCTGTATCCGGTCCAGCATCCGTTCAATCATCTGTTTTTTCATATAAACATCAAAGCTGAGCAGGCAGATAAAAGAAAAGAACTGAAGCTCTTCCTGCTTGTCTCCGGGGGCATCCTGGAAGGTGGTCTGTGACAGCTCGAATTTCTGAACAATATCCTGCATCAGATGTTCCATCTGTGTGCGCTCAAGGCCGAATACTTCATTGTAGATATCCTTCAGCGTGAGGCCTTCTTCCTGGGAGAAGAACTGATCCGTCAGAGGGCCCAGCAGTGTATGGATGTCGGAGATGGACAGTATGCCCTTGAAATAGTAGATAAAAATCAGCAAGAGCATATGTTCCTTGCTGTACTTCTTCTTCTGAGGTGACGGCAGCAGATGGTTCTTGGCGTAATTATTAATCATGGTTTTCGTAAGAATCTTATCTTCCGAATGACGCCGGCTGTTGGCCAGATGTTCATCCATAAAAGTCGTAACCTGATCCATATACAGATCGATATTTGGAATAGAATCCGGCTTGATATAATCCAGCGCAGCAATTTCCCTTAAAATGTCATGCAGCATTTCTTTTGTATCAATCTTCATGAAATACCTCTTTATGTGTGATAAATTTGCGAAGTAACTATCTACATTATATAGTTTTTATTACCAGATGTAAAGGGGTTTTTAGCAGGCACCTGTGCAAGGACAATGGCGATAAACATCAGCACACAGCCGCCTATCTCCCGCAGGGTGAGCGCCTGGCCCAGGATCAGCCAGCCTGCGATGACTGATATGCAGGATTCCATGGAGAGCAGCAGTGAGGCCACTGTGGGATTCATGTTCCGCTGTCCGATGATCTGCAGCGTGTAAGCCACCCCACAGGAAAGGGCTCCTGCATAGAGCAAGGGCTTCCAGGCCGACAGGACAGCCGTCAGGGTGGTGGAACTTTCAAAAATAAGCATGCAGATGACTGACAGAACTCCGCAGATAAAAAATTGAATACAAGCCAGCTTCACACCGTCAACCCGCGGGGAGAAATAGTCTATTACGAGAATATGTACGGAAAACAGGATTGCGCAGATAAATACATAAATATCGCCGAGGCCGATGGAAAACCCATCCTTAATGCAGAGCAGGTACAGGCCGCCCAGAGCCAGGAGGACGGATATCCAGATCAGAGGCGTACATTTTTTCTTCAAAAACAGGCCGAATACGGGCACCAGTATAATGTAGAAGGCAGTGATAAAGCCTGCTTTCCCAACGGTGGTGTACTGGATGCCAAACTGCTGGAAGGTGCTGGCGAGAAACAGGCAGATGCCGCAGATTATCCCGCCGGCCAGCAGGCAGTTATGACGGTTGACGGGATGACCTGAGAGTTCTGCTTCCTTTTGGCCGGAAGCTTTATTGCGGTTTAGCAGCAGAATGACCGGGATCAGCACCAGGCCGCCGATCAGGCAGCGGATACCATTAAATGCGAAGGGTCCGATATATTCCATGCCGACGCTCTGGGCGACAAAAGACACGCCCCAGATGACGGCGGCAAGCAGGAGAAGAAAAGAATTGCGGATATTCTGGTGATTCATGTGAGTAAGCTCCTTTGTAAAATTCTGATTAACAGGGTAATAATAGCATTGTTTCCGCCAGTTTGCAAGCAAGAAGGGAACGTGTTATAATGAGCTTCAGTTATGAGAAATGGTATCTGGGAACGGTGCCGGCGAAGAACTGCCATTAAATAGGAAAGGATATTCAGATTATGGGACAGTGCTATGCTTCGGATCTGATACCGAAGGAAGAATTAAAAGAGGTATTGGAACTGGCGGAAATGGGGGTCGAGACAATCCGTTTCAGTGTGGCGATGAATCTGGATGAATTCAGCCGGCAGATTGAGATTGCCAGGGGAGACCTCAGGGATCTGGGGAACCCTCCGCTTTCCGTTCACGGGCCTTTTCTGGACCTGAATCCCATGAGTTTTGACAGCAGAGTGCGCCAGGTGACGAAGGAACGGTTTGAGCAGGCGTATGAAGCGGCGCGGATTCTCGGTGCAGACAGAGTCGTTTATCACAGCGGACTGATTCCAGCTACAGTATATCTGGAAGGATGGGCCGTGAGAATGGTTGAATTCTGGGAAGAATTTCTGAAAGGGAAATCGGGAATCACAGTTTGCATGGAGAATGTGTTTGATCCGGAGTATTCCGGCCTCCTGGAAGTGGCGGAGAAGATCAGCCATCCAGATTTTGGCCTGTGCCTGGATATCGGGCATGCCCATTGCTTTTCTGAGCATCCGGTTCTGGAATGGGCAGAGAGGCTGAGCGGGCATATTCGTCATGTCCATGTTCATGATAACGATGGCTCTTGCGATGCCCACCGGGCTCTTGGGCGGGGGAATATACCGCTGGATGAGGTGCTTCCGGCCCTGGAGAGGGGGAACCCCGGACTGACTTGGACGGTGGAATGTACGAAAAAAGAGGATATTCTGGAATCGGGACGGCTTCTGCATAGGAAATTGCAATTTATGTAGGTTTGTGTTAAAATACTCCTATATTTTGGTTTATTCTGGCTGCTGGCTAAGGCGCGGACGCAGCCTGTTCTGGCCTGAACTGGTGGAGGAAAATATAAATGATAGCATTGATTGATTACGATGCGGGCAATATTAAGAGTGTGGAGAAGGCACTGCAGCTTCTGGGCGAGGAAGTGGTGCTGACCAGGGATAGAGATAAGCTGCTGGCCGCTGACAGAGTGATCCTTCCGGGAGTGGGCAGCTTTGGGGACGCGATGGAGAATCTGAACAGGTTTGGTCTGGTTCCGGTGATCCATGAGATCACTGACAGGGGAACGCCTTTTCTGGGGATATGCCTGGGGCTGCAGCTGCTGTTTGAGAGAAGTGAAGAGAGTCCGGGGATACCCGGACTTGGGATTCTGAAGGGTGAGATTCTTCGTATTCCGGAAAAAGAGGGGCTGAAGATCCCCCATATGGGATGGAATTCGCTGGAGCTACAGAACAATGGCCGGTTGTTTCGGGGGATTGAAGGACAGCCATATGTATATTTTGTCCATTCCTATTATTTAGAAGCCTCTGACGAGGGGATTGTACGTGCCGCAGCGGAATATGGCACTAGAATCCATGCCTCCGTGGAACAGGGGAATGTTTTTGCATGCCAGTTCCACCCTGAGAAAAGCTCTGATGTGGGGCTTACGATCCTGAAAAATTTTGCATCAATCGGAAAGGGGGCATGAGGATGTTTACAAAGAGGATTATTCCATGCCTGGATGTGAATGACGGACGGGTGGTAAAGGGCGTCAATTTTGTGAATTTGCAGGATGCTGGTGATCCGGTGGAGATCGCAAAGGCCTATGACAAGGCCGGAGCGGATGAAGTGATTTTTCTGGATATTACAGCTTCCAGTGATCAGCGGGGCACAGTGGTAGATATGGTGCGCCGGGTTGCTGAAAATGTGTTCATACCGTTTACAGTGGGCGGAGGAATCCGCACAGTCGATGATTTCAAGATGCTGCTCCGGGAAGGAGCGGACAAAATTTCTATTAATTCTGCGGCAATCAACCATCCGCGTCTGATCAGCGAGGCGGCCTTCAAATTTGGCAGCCAGTGTGTGGTGGTGGCCATAGACGCCAAGCGCCGGGGCGACGGAAGCGGCTGGAATATTTATAAGAACGGCGGACGGGTGGACATGGGAATGGACGCGGTAGAATGGGCGGCGCAGGCGGAGCGGCTGGGGGCAGGAGAGATCCTGCTGACAAGTATGGACTGCGACGGAACGAAAGCCGGCTATGATATTGAGCTGACACGCAGGATCGCGGAAGCCGTAAAAATACCTGTGATTGCTTCGGGAGGCGCGGGAAAGCTGGAGCATTTCTATGAAGCTCTGACAGACGGGAAGGCGGATGCGGTTCTGGCGGCATCCCTGTTTCATTATAAGGAACTGGAGATACGGGAGGTAAAGGAATACCTTAGCGGCCGCGGAGTATCCGTAAGGCGCTGAGGAACAGAGAGGAGGAGAGAAGATGCCGCCGATTGCGGGAGAATGGGCAAAGGCCTTGCAGGGGGAGTTTCGGAAACCTTATTATAAGAAGTTGTTTACCATTGTGGGTGAAGAATACCGGACAAAGAGGATTTATCCGCCGGCTGACGACATTTTCAATGCGTTTCATTTCACGCCTCTGGACCAGGTGAAGGTGGTGATTTTGGGGCAGGACCCCTATCATGAGGAGGGGCAGGCCCATGGCCTGTGCTTTTCTGTAAAGCCCGGCGTGGGAATTCCGCCGTCCCTGGTGAATATTTACAAGGAGCTGGAGGATGACCTGGGCTGCTATATTCCCAATAATGGATATCTGGAAAAATGGGCGAGACAGGGCGTCATGCTGTTGAATACGGTTCTGACCGTCCGGGCCCATCAGGCCAATTCCCACCGGGATATTGGCTGGGAGGAATTTACTGACGCTGCCATCCGTGTGCTGGCAGAGCAGGACCGGCCCATGGTTTTTATACTCTGGGGCAAACCGGCCCAGATGAAGAAATCGATGATTCACAATCCCAAGCATTTGGTGCTGGAGGCTCCGCATCCCAGCCCGCTTTCTGCTTACCGTGGATTCTTCGGCAGCAGGCCTTTTTCACAGGCCAATGACTATCTGGCCCGGAACGGCATCACGCCGGTAGACTGGCAGATCGAGAATATTAAAGCATAAGAAAATATCTGTTGGGCAAGGGAGACAGAGCATGTCAAAGAAGAACACACTGATAAAAAATGCATCAATTCTGATGATCGCGTCGATCATTTCAAGGATTATCGGATTGATTTACCGCCGCCCGCTGGGAGCGGTGCTGGGGTCAGTAGGACTAGGCTATTATGGATATGCCAGCAACCTGTATTCGATTCTGCTGCTGATATCCTCCTACAGTATTCCCATGGCTGTTTCCAAGATCGTGTCGGAGCGGCTGGCGCTGAAACAATATAAAAATGCGCATAAGGTTTTTAAAGGGGCTTTGCTGTATGCGGTCCTTGTGGGCGGTGTGACAGCGCTTGTGGCGTTCTTCGGCGGCGGCATCCTGCTTCCCGCGAATCAGCAGAATGCGGTGCCCGCCTTGCAGGTGCTGGCGCCTACGATTTTCCTTTCCGCAATACTGGGCGTGTTCCGGGGGTATTTTCAGGCTCACCATACGATGACTCCCACCTCAATTTCACAGATCGCGGAGCAGATTGTCAACGCGGTTGTCAGCGTGCTGGCAGCCTGGATTCTGATTAAGAACCTGGCGCCTGCCGGAGGCACGGATGCTGCCGTCTATGGAGCCATGGGCGGTACGCTGGGAACAGGTGCGGGTGTTCTGACGGGGCTTTTATTCATGCTGTTTGTGTTCGTTCTGAACCGTCCGGTTTTCGGAAGGCAGACGGCAAGGGACAGGCATAGAAGAGAGGAGAGCTATGGGGAAGTGTTTCAGATCATCTTCTTTATGGTGACTCCCATTATTTTCACAACGTTTATCAATAATGCCAGCAATTATCTGGACAGCTATATATATTCCAGCGTTCAGGGGATGCACGGCATCGCGGCGGACAGCATCTCCGCTGCTTATGGGGAATTCAGCAATTACTATCTTCCCATCATCAATATTCCCCTGGCGATGGCGTCAGCCAGCGCATCTGCCCTGATGCCTGAGGTCTCATCCAGGTATGCTACGGGCAGCATGAAGGAAGCCAACCGGCAGATCAATCAGACTATCCGTCTGACCATGTTCATCTGTATTCCCGCGACTGTTGGCCTGACGGTCCTGGCTTTCCCGATCATGGGCGTGCTGTTCCCGTCAGCGACGGTTTTGGCTTCCAGGCTGCTGATGGCAGGCGCTTTATATGTGATTTTCACAGCGCTGGCTACCATTACCGGAAGCGTGCTGCAGTCCATAGGGAAACAGAAGGTGGCCCTGATCAATGCAGGGATCGCCCTGGTGGTGAATCTGATAGTGCTTACGATTCTGCTTCTCATATTCCCGCAGATGGATATCTATGGGGTGATGCTGGCAAATATTCTTTTTTCAGTGATTTACTGCGTGATGAACGGGGTTGCTCTGAGAAAATATCTGGGGCACCGGAACGAGCTGAGAAAGACGTATGTGGAGCCGCTGGTGGCGTCGGCGCTGATGGGAGCGGTGGCTGCAGCCGTGTATTACGGGTTGTTTCATCTGACAAGGCGGCCGTTTATTTCCCTGGTCATTGCCGTGCTGGTGGCCGTGCTGGCCTATCTGGTCTTGTATGTGATTGTATCAAGGACTACAGAAGAGGAAATGCTTCGCTTCCCTATGGGGAGCAAACTGGTGAAAGTGCTGAGAATGATAAAAGTATATCGTTAGATATCACTGACTGCTATCCATTGCGTTACAGGAAAGGCGGAAAAATGTCTGTAAGAAAAAAACGTAGAAGAAGGAAGCGCACTGCCAGAAATATATTGATTATCGAATTGGTTCTGGCAGCACTGGTGGGTTGCGGCCTGTTTTTATACTTTAAGCTGAGTGCAACTCTCGACAAAGTGAACCAGGCGGAAATTGATTTTGGAAATGTACAGGTGAATTCTTCTGTACAGAATCAGGACCCGTCCCAGAACCCCCATCTGACCGGATACCGTACCATCGCTCTGGTGGGCGTGGATTCGCGGGAAGATGTGGAAGATACCGGAAACAGCGATACCATGATGATCGTCGTGATCAATAATGATACGGGTGGGATTAAAATCGTGTCCTTGTACCGGGATACCTATCTGAGAGTCAGCCAGGGGGATTTTGAAAAAGCCAACGCCGCGTATAACCGGGGAGGGGCAGAACAGTTTCTGAGTATGCTTAACACAAATCTGGATCTGAACGTGACGGAATTTGTGACGGTAGATTTCTCAGTCATGGCGGATATGATTGATCTGTTAGGCGGTATTGATATGACGCTGACTGCTGATGAGACGGTTCATGTGAATAATTACTGTGTGGAGACTTCTCAGGTTACAGGGAAGGAATATACCCGCATAGAGCCTGAGGTGGAGGGAACCTACCATCTAAATGGCGTCCAGGCTGTATCCTATATGCGGATACGCAAGGGACAGGGATATGATTTCAGGAGAACCCTGCGTCAGAGAGCAGTCCTGTATAAACTGGTTGACAAGCTGAAAACCTCGGATCTGGGGACGCTGTACACGGCGCTGGATGCCCTGATGCCGAATCTGTATACGAATATTTCCAAAGAGGACATCATACAGCTGGGGCTGGCGGTCCGGGGATATTCCATTGAGGACACGAAGGGATTTCCGTTTGACCATATCTGGGGTGAGATCGCTCAGGATGCGACTGGGCTTGACTGCGTAGTGCCGGTGACGTTGCGCAGCAATGTGATAAAGCTGCATCAGTTCCTGTATCCTGATCTGGAGTATAGCCCGTCCGCGGAGCTGGAGGAATACAGCCAGTATATTACGGACGTGACGGGATATGGGGAAGAGGATATTCCGGAAAATTCAGAAAGCGGAGGTGAGCTGCCCTCTTAAAAGTGAAGAAACCGTTAAGGCGGGAGCGTGAATTCCCGGACGAAAAGCATAGGCGGGGTGATGATTTTTCTGAATATGCTTGACTGTAAATAAGGTTTATACCTTATACTTCCGGGTAAGAGGAGGCGGCGTTATGACGATTAAAGAGGTTGAAGAGACAACAGGACTTTCCCGCTCTCACATTCGTTTTTATGAGAAGGAGAAGCTGTTCTGTCCCAGACGGGACGGCCGGAATGGGTACCGGGATTATTCGGAGGAAGATGTGAGGGCGATTCAGAAGATTGCATTTCTGCGGACGCTTGGGATACCCGTAGACGGCATACGGAAAGTTATTGGGCATGAGAAGGAGCTGAGGCAGGTGTTGGAAGAGCAGTTGCGCAGCCTGAATGCGCAGGAGGAGGCTCTGAAGAGAGCAAAAGAGCTGTGCGCCCGCATGATTAAGAATGAAGAAAATGATTTCGAGAGCTTTGAGGTGGAGCGGTATATCGGGAAACTCCCGGAATATTGGGAAGAAAACAGGAGGGTATTTGCAGCGGATGCGGCAGGGTTCTTTTGCCTCTGGGGCGGAGCTGTTGTCTGGGGCCTTTTGGTGATGGCCAGCCTTCTGACGGCTGTTTTGTCCTATAAGGGGCTGCCGGAGAGGATTCCGGTTCAGTGGAGTGGAGAGACGGCATCGTCGCTGGCTGACAGAGGATGGATTTTTGCCTATCCGGCAGCCTGCGTATTGGTCCGCTTCCTGCTGCGGCCGTTTTTGCTGCAATGGCTGGAGCGGCGGACGGTTTTCCGGAAAAGTATGGCGGATTATATTACGAATTATTTATGTTTTGTGGCACTTTCCGCAGAGGTTTTCACACTTCTGTTTACGAAGGGGATTGTGAGATGGGTCGGCGTTTTGCTTGTGGCAGATGGCGCGGTGCTGGCGCTTCTGGTATTCTGCGGGTACAGGGCGCTGTATGGAAGGCGGCCATAGAAAATGCCCTGTGAGCGAAGTCACCGCTAATACAGCATGACTGCTCACAGGGCATTTTCTATAGGAATTATAATTATGCTTCGGATTCCAGGTTTTTATTGGCTGTTGAGAGCATCAATTTGATTCTGTTTAGCTGATTTACCTCGGACGCTCCGGGATCGTAGTCAATGGCTACGATGTTAGATTTCGGATAATTCTTGCGGATGGCTTTGATGACGCCTTTTCCTACGATATGATTCGGCAGGCAGCCAAAAGGCTGAATGCAGACAATATTTTCCACGCCTCCGTGTATCAGCTCCATCATCTCTCCGGTCAGGAACCAACCCTCTCCGGTCTGATTGCCGACGGAGACAATTGGAGTCGCGTACTCTGCGAGGTCTTCAATTCTGGCGGGCGGTGTGAAGTGGACGCTCTTTTCAAATTCTTTGGAGGCTGCGCCTCTCAGCCATTCAATCGCCTTGATTCCCAGATTACAGAGGACGGAGGTGGATTTTTTACCGCCCAGGTGTTTTTCTTTGAAGTTGGCGTTGTAGAAGCTGTACATGAAGAAATCAATCAGGTCCGGGCAGACAGCTTCGGCGCCCTCTTTCTCCAGCAGTTCTGCAAGGTGGTTATTGGCGGCGGGAAGAAATTTTACCAGGATCTCGCCTACAATGCCTACTCTTGGCTTTTTCTCATCGGTTATCGGCAGCCGGTCAAAATCCCGGATCATGGTCCGGCAGATCTGCTTATATTTCGTGTGAGACAGCTTGGAGCCGCTGACGAAGTCTGTGCAGATCTTTTTCCATTTCTGGTGCAGGCGGTTGGCAGAACCTTTCACTTTCTCGTAGGGGCGCATCCGATAGATACATTTCATCAGTATATCTCCAAATACAGCCGCATAGACCACACGCATGGCCAGCTTCGGCGTGATCTTGAAGCCTGGGTTGCTCTCCAGACCGCTCAGGTTCAGAGAGATGACCGGAATGTAGGCCATATCTGCTTTCTTCAGTGCTCTGCGTATGAATCCGATGTAGTTGGAAGCCCGGCATCCTCCGCCGGTCTGGGTCATGATGACTGCGGTCTTATGTAAGTCGTACTTGCCGGACAGCAGAGCCTGCATGATCTGGCCGACAACCATCAGGGACGGATAACAGGCGTCATTATTCACGTACTTCAGGCCCACATCCACCGCCTCTTTATTATCATTCGGAAGGATCTCCAGTGTATAGCCGCCGGCGTTAAAGGCGGGCTGGATCAACTCGAAATGGATCGGTGACATCTGCGGGCAGAGGATCGTGTAGTTCCTGCGCATCTCCGGCGTAAATACCACTTTTTCGATGGAGGCCGGCTTGATGGTCCGCTGTTCTGGATTCTTATCCCTGGCGCGGAGCGCTGCGAGAAGCGAACGGACACGGATCCGGGCGGCGCCCAGATTGTTGACCTCGTCGATCTTCAGGCACGTATAGATTTTACCGCTTCTGGTCAAAATCTCATATACCTGGTCGGTGGTGACGGCATCCAGGCCGCATCCGAAGGAGTTCAGCTGGATCAGGTCCAGATCCTCCCGGGTCTTGACGTAATTGGCGGCTGCATACAGCCGGGTATGGTACATCCACTGGTCATTGACGCGCAGCGGCCGTTCCAGAGGCGCCAGATGGGAGACGGAATCCTCTGTCAGGACGGCGATGTCGTAGGAATTAATCATATCCGGAATGCCGTGATGGATCTCCGGATCGATGTGATAAGGGCGGCCTGCGAGTACAATTCCGCGGTGCCCTGTCTCTTCCATCCATTTCAGGGTTTCTTCGCCCTTCCGTTTGATGTCTTCACGCATCCGGGCCATTTCATCCCAGCCCGCGCGGCAGGCCATGCGGATCTCATCTTCGGGGATCTGAGGAAAGACCTTTACCAGCTCGTCGGCCAGAACAGTTTCGCTAGTCAGCGCCAGGAATGGGTTCTGGAAGGTGATGGAAGGATCGTTCAGCTCATCCACATTATTCTTGATGTTTTCCGCGTAGGAGGTTACAATGGGGCAGTTATAATGGTTGACGGCCCCGTCAAATTCGTCTCGCTCATAAGGAATGCAGGGATAGAATATGTATTTCACACCCTGGCGCAGCAGCCAGGTCACATGGCCGTGGGCGAGCTTGGCCGGGTAGCATTCGGATTCGCTGGGAATGGATTCAATGCCCAGTTCGTAAATCTTCCTGGTGGAAGTGGGAGAGAGCACAACCTGGTACCCCAGTTTGGTAAAAAAGGTAAACCACAGCGGGTAGTTTTCAAAGAGATTCAGAACTCTCGGGATGCCCACCTTGCCCCGGGGAGCCTCGTCCTCAGAGAGAGGCGTATAGTCAAATAGCTTCTTGTATTTATATTCAAACAGGTTTGGGATGTGGTTCGCATTCTTTTCCTTGCCGATTCCCCGTTCACAGCGGTTGCCGCTGATGTACTGGCGTCCGCCGGAAAAACGGTTGATGGTCAGACGGCAGCTGTTGGTGCACCCCTTGCAGTTGGCCATCTTCGTAGAATATTCCAGGGTGTTTATTTTTTCAATGGGGAGCATGGAGCTTTTCTTGCCTTCATACCGTTCACGGGCGATCAGGGCGGCTCCGAAGGCGCCCATGATTCCGGCGATGTCCGGCCGGATTGCCTCGCATTCAGCGATTCGTTCAAAACTCCTCAGAACCGCATCATTATAGAAGGTGCCTCCCTGCACGACGATGTGTTTCCCAAGTTCGGAGGCGTCGGATACCTTGATTACCTTGTAAAGGGCGTTTTTGATTACAGAATATGCCAATCCTGCGGAGATATCCGCTACGGTGGCGCCTTCTTTCTGGGCCTGCTTCACCTTGGAATTCATGAATACGGTACAGCGGGTGCCCAGGTCGATGGGATGTTCGGCAAAAAGAGCCTCTCTGGCAAAGTCCTGTACGCTGTAGTTCAAGGACTGAGCGAAATTCTCTATGAAAGAACCGCAGCCGGAGGAGCAGGCCTCGTTGAGAAGCACGCTGTCAACCGCATGATCTTTGATTTTAATACATTTCATATCCTGTCCGCCGATGTCCAGGATACAATCTACCGACGGATCAAAGAAAGCCGCCGCCGTGTAGTGTGCGATTGTTTCCACTTCCCCCTCGTCCAGCATCAGGGCGGCCTTTATCAGAGCTTCACCGTAGCCGGTGGAGCAGGAATAGGCGATATGGGCGGAGTCCGGCATCAGCTGGTAGATCTCCTGGATGGCCCGGATGGATGTGGCCAGCGGGCTTCCGTGGTTGTTGCTGTAGAAGGAGTACAGAAGAGAGCCGTCCTCGCCTACTACGGCGGCCTTAGTCGTCGTGGAGCCTGCGTCAATGCCCAGATAGCAATTGCCCTCGTAGGAGGAAAAATCTGCCGTCGCCACATTGTTGACACTCTGGCGGTCCAGGAAAGAAGCATATTCCTCCTGACTGGCGAACAGCGGTTCCATACGCGCGACTTCAAAGTCCAGCTTGACCTTGGATTCCAGACGCTGCTTCAGCTCTTCCAGAGATATGTCAGAGCTTTCGGCGGTATTCATGGCCGATCCGATAGCCGCGAACAGATGAGAATTCTCGGGAACTATGGTATGCTCGTCATCCAGCTTCAGAGTCCGGATGAAGGATGTACGAAGTTCAGAAAGGAAGTGGAGCGGGCCGCCCAGGAAGGCGATATGTCCACGAATGGGCTTGCCGCAGGCCAGGCCGGAAATCGTCTGATTAACAACTGCCTGGAAAATGGATACTGCAAGGTCCTCCTTAGTGGCCCCGTCATTGATCAGAGGCTGTATGTCAGTTTTAGCAAACACGCCGCAGCGTGCGGCAATGGGATAAATCGCTTTGTAGTTCTTCGCATATTCGTTGAGGCCGACGGCATCTGTCTGCAGAAGAGAGGCCATCTGGTCGATGAAGGAACCCGTACCGCCGGCACAGATCCCGTTCATGCGCTGTTCAATGTTGCCGCCTTCAAAATAGATGATCTTGGCATCCTCGCCGCCCAGCTCAATCGCCACGTCTGTCTGAGGCGCATAGTGCTGCAGAGCTGTGGAAACCGCAATCACCTCCTGAACAAATGGAATCTCCAGATGCTTGGCCAGCGTCAGGCCGCCGCTTCCGGTGATGACCGGCTTCAGGCGCATCTCTCCCAGCTCCTGGTAGGCCTTGCCAAGAAGCGCAGCGAGCGTCTCCTGGATGTTGGCAAAATGCCTTTCATAATCTGAGAAAAGGAGGTTCATTCCTTCGTCCAGTATGGCAATCTTAACCGTAGTGGAACCGATATCGATTCCCAGGGTATATACTTTGTTATTCATAAATATCACATTCTCCTAATCTATCACTGCTTAAGATTATACGACAAGATTCGCCCAAATACAATTGGTAAAATTCACACCTTTCCTTAAAAACTATTAAATAAGAATAAACACAGGGAGGGGTGAGAGGTTGGATGCCCAGCCTTTCTGGTGATTTAAAACACTTCACCATGGTTCTCCGAAAGTGTCATCAGTATGGTCTCAGACAGCAGTCACTGGCTGATTGTAGCTGATTGGTGCCAGTATTTCTTTATTGAATATCGAAACCTACCGTCTGTGACCATCAGGGTTCCCACCTCTGGCGAGAGCCGCCGTACCCTCTGAAACAGCCAGAAAACCATAATGCTATTGCGTATTTGGGAAAAGTTGCGTATACTGTTTCGGTAGGACTGGTTTATTTTATTATGGGAATTATGAGATTAGAAATGGATGATGAAGAAAATGGGCAAATATCGTATTTTAAAAACTGAAGGCAGAGCGAAACGGGCGGAGTTTGAGACGGTTCACGGGACGATCCAGACGCCGGTTTTTATGAATGTGGGGACGGCTGCGGCGATTAAGGGGGCTGTGGCTACGGAGGATCTGGAGCGCATAGGCACGCAGGTTGAGCTGTCGAATACCTACCATCTCCATGTGCGTCCGGGTGATGAAGTGGTTAAGAAGCTGGGAGGCCTGCATAAATTTATGGTGTGGGATAAGCCGATCCTGACGGATTCCGGTGGGTTCCAGGTGTTTTCGCTGGCGACCTTGCGAAAGATTAAGGAGGAGGGCGTCTATTTCAACTCCCATGTGGATGGCAGGAAGATTTTCATGGGACCGGAGGAAAGTATGCAGATTCAGTCCAATCTGGCTTCTACGATCGCAATGGCGTTTGATGAATGCCCTTCCAGTGTGGCAGACCGGACATATGTTCAGAATTCCGTAGACCGGACGACCCGGTGGCTGGCGCGTTGTAAGATGAAAATGGCGGAGCTGAACCAGAGGGAGGATACCATAAACCGCAGCCAGATGCTGTTTGGAATCAATCAGGGAGCGATTTATCCGGATATACGAATCTGCCACGCGAAGCAGATCAGTGAGATGGAGCTGGACGGTTATGCGGTAGGAGGCCTGGCGGTGGGGGAAACCCATGAAGAGATGTATTATATTCTGGAAGAGACAGTGCCTTTTCTGCCGCAGGATAAACCGACCTACCTGATGGGCGTGGGGACTCCGGCTAATATTCTGGAAGGCGTGGAGCGGGGCGTGGACTTTTTTGACTGCGTCTATCCCAGCAGAAATGGCCGCCATGGGCATGTGTATACGAACCACGGCAGGCTAAATCTTTTGAATGCGAGATATGAACTGGATGACAGGCCTATAGAAGACGGATGTGGCTGTCCGGCTTGCCGGAGATACAGCAGGGCGTATATCCGCCATCTGCTGAAGGCAAAGGAAATGCTGGGCATGAGGCTGTGCGTGCTCCATAACCTGTATTTTTACAATACAATGATGGCAGAGATACGGGCGGCTCTGGATGAAGGGAGATTTGCGTCTTATAAAAAAGCAAAGCTGGAGGGATTAATCTCAGAAAGCGGCTGCTGATGGGGACAGTTTATAATTAATTAAGGGATTAAGCACAAAAAACACTTGCTCATTAACGTCGGATTGTGTATTATGGTAGTAGCGCATAATAGCAGAGCGAAATGGTTAATTAGGAGGATATGGAAATGATTTTTGCAAGCAGTACAGCTGCCAGCAGCGGTGGAATGGGTTCTATGAGTATGATTATTTTGATGGTGGCGTTGATCGCCCTGATGTACTTTATGATGATCCGTCCCCAGAAGAAAGAACAGAAAAGAATGCAGGCCATGCTTTCCGCCCTGGAGATCGGCGATGCCGTTGTAACGAACAGCGGTTTTTACGGTGTGGTGATTGACATAACGGAAGAAGATGTAATCGTAGAATTCGGCAACAACAAAAACTGCAGGATTCCCATGAGAAAGGCTGCGATCGCCCAGGTGGAGAAGCCGGAAGAGGCAGCGGCGGTGACCGAGAAGGACACTAAGCCCACAGATACCAAGAAGAAATAAGTGATAATTTTATACAAAAGCCCGTTCCGGAAGCAATTTTGGGACGGGCTTTTGTAACGGTTTCTCATTACCGGCTGTTTCGTCAGAGACAGTGTTTAAATACCGGATATTCCCTTGCTTCATAATACGGAATAGGCATTATTTCACAGAAATTATTAAGTTTTTTTGTTGAAAAGTCCATAAATATGAAGTATGATATAGTTTATAGCTACACGAACACCGGAATTTCCTGTGAAATCAGGGGTTTGTGAGTGAATGATTTTAGTTGAAAAGAGGGAGATTACGATGGAACACAGAATAGGATTGATCCATGGAGACGGAATTGGTCCGGAAATCGTTGATGAGGCTAAGAAGGTTTTGGATGCGGTCTGTACGAAGTATGGGCACACCTTTGTTTATTCAAAACTGCTGCTGGGCGGCGCGTCTATTGACGCCTGCGGCGTGCCATTGACGGATGAGACGGTGGGCCAGGCGAAAGACTGTGATGCCGTGCTGATGGGTTCCATCGGAGGCGACGCGAAGACATCGCCCTGGTATCAGCTGGAGCCTTCCAGGCGTCCGGAAGCAGGGCTTCTGGGGATACGCAAGGCGCTAAACCTGTTCGCCAACCTGCGGCCGGCTTATCTGTACGATGAGCTTCGGGCGGCATGCCCGCTGCGGGAAGAGATCATCGGCGGCGGATTCGACATGATGATCATGCGGGAGCTGACCGGCGGGCTGTATTTCGGCGAGAGGAAGACGACGGAAGTGGACGGTGTGAGAACGGCTGTCGATACCCTGACTTATAATGAACAGGAGATCCGGCGGATTGCGAAACGCGGTTTTGATATCGCCATGAAGCGGAGAAAGAAAGTGACCAGCGTCGACAAGGCAAATGTGCTGGATTCTTCCAGGCTCTGGCGAGCTGTCGTGGAGGAGGTTGCGAAGGATTATCCTGAGGTGGAGCTGGAGCACATGCTGGTAGACAACTGCGCAATGCAGCTGGTGAAGAATCCCGCCCAGTTTGATGTGATCCTGACAGAGAATATGTTCGGCGACATCTTGTCTGATGAGGCCAGTATGGTGACGGGTTCCATCGGAATGCTGTCTTCGGCCAGCCTGAATGAGACGAAGTTCGGCCTGTACGAGCCAAGCCATGGATCGGCGCCTGATATCGCCGGCCAGAATATCGCCAATCCCATTGCCACGATTCTGTCAGCGGCCATGATGCTCCGTTATTCCCTGGATCTGGATACGGAGGCTGATGCAGTGGAGAGCGCAGTGAAGAAAGCACTAGCGGCCGGATACCGGACCGTTGATATCATGTCTGATGGCTGCAGGCAGGTGTCCACATCCGAGATGGGAGATCTGATCGTCAGCTATCTTTAATCAGAAGGAGAACAGAAGAATGAAAAGTGATGCGGTAAGAAAAGGCATGCAGCAGGCTCCGCACAGAAGCCTCTTCAATGCCCTTGGAATGACAAAAGAAGAGATGGAGCGCCCTCTGGTAGGGATTGTCAGCTCCTATAATGAAATTGTGCCAGGCCATATGAACCTGGATAAGATAACGGAAGCTGTCAAGATGGGTGTGGCCATGGCCGGCGGAACTCCCGTAGTATTTCCGGCCATAGCAGTCTGCGATGGAATCGCCATGGGTCATATTGGGATGAAATATTCCCTGGTCACCAGAGACCTGATTGCAGACTCTACAGAAGCCATGGCTCTGGCACACCAGTTCGACGCTCTTGTGATGGTTCCGAACTGTGATAAGAATGTTCCCGGCCTTCTGATGGCGGCGGCCAGGATCAATGTCCCCACTGTCTTTGTCAGCGGCGGACCGATGCTGGCAGGTCATGTCAAAGGCCAGAAGAGAAGCCTGTCCTCCATGTTTGAGGCTGTAGGATCTTATGCGGCCGGGATCATGACTGCGGAGGATGTGGAAGAATATGAGTGCAAGACCTGTCCTACCTGTGGTTCTTGTTCCGGCATGTATACGGCCAACAGCATGAACTGCCTGACGGAAGTGCTGGGGATGGGACTTCAGGGCAATGGTACGATACCGGCAGTCTATTCGGAACGATTGAAGTTGGCGAAGCATGCGGGAATGCAGGTAATGGAGATGCTGCGCAGGAACATCCGTCCGCGGGACATCATGACCAAGGAAGCGTTTCTGAATGCTCTGACCGTGGATATGGCCCTGGGCTGTTCCACCAACAGCATGCTGCATCTTCCGGCAATCGCTCATGAGGTGGAATTTGATCTCCGCCCTGAGATGGCCAATGAGCTGAGCGCGAAGACCCCCAACCTCTGTCACCTGGCGCCTGCAGGCCCCACTTATATGGAAGACTTGAACGAGGCAGGCGGCGTATATGCGGTGATGAATGAGCTGTCAAAGCTGAACCTGCTGAATCTGGACTGCATGACCGTGACAGGAAAGACTGTAGGGGAAAATATAAAAGACGTGAAAAATAAGAATCCGGAGGTTATCCGGACAGTGGATCATCCATACAGTAAAACAGGCGGAATTGCCGTCCTGAAGGGCAATCTGGCTCCTGATACCGGAGTCGTAAAGCGTTCCGCAGTCTGTGAGGAGATGATGGTTCATGAAGGACCTGCCCGGGTGTTCGACTGTGAGGAAGATGCGATTGCGGCGATCAAAGGCGGAAAAATTGTGGCCGGAGATGTTGTGGTCATCCGGTATGAAGGTCCTAAAGGCGGTCCGGGCATGAGAGAGATGCTGAACCCTACTTCTGCCATTGCAGGGATGGGACTGGGTTCTTCCGTGGCTCTGATCACAGACGGCCGTTTTTCAGGTGCTTCCCGTGGGGCCTCTATCGGACATGTGAGCCCGGAGGCGGCTGTGGGCGGGCCGATTGCACTCGTGGAAGAGGGAGATACGATCCGGATTAACATTCCTGAATGCCGTCTGGAGCTGGCTGTGTCCGACGAGGAGCTGGCGAGGCGGAAGGCGGAATGGAAGCCGAGAAAGCCGAATATTACCACCGGATATCTGGCGCGCTATGCCAGAATGGTGACCAGCGCCAACCGGGGAGCGGTGCTGGAGATTCCGGACTGAATATGGAAGAAGGGAGAACAGATCGTATGCAGTTAAATGGTTCAGAGATTATCATTGAATGTTTAAAGGAACAAGGTGTAGATACTGTCTTCGGATATCCGGGCGGAACGATTTTGAATGTCTATGATGAGCTGTATAAGCATCCGGAGATCCGTCATATCCTGACTTCCCATGAGCAGGGGGCTTCCCATGCGGCTGACGGTTATGCGAGAGCTACCGGGAAGGTGGGTGTCTGTCTGGCGACCAGCGGTCCGGGGGCAACCAATCTGGTGACCGGCATCGCTACTGCTTATATGGACTCCGTACCGGTCGTGGCGATCACTGCTAATGTGGGAAAGCCGCTTCTGGGCAAGGACAGCTTTCAGGAAATTGATATTGCGGGCGTCACCATGCCCATCACGAAACACAGCATGATTGTGAAAAGCATCGACCGCCTGGCCGATACTCTGCGCCGGGCGTTCAAGATTGCGAAGAGCGGCAGGCCCGGCCCTGTGCTGGTGGATGTGACGAAGGATGTCACCGCCGCGACTTATGAATATACTTATAAGAAACCGGAAGAGATTGTCCCGGAGACTGATAGAATTACAGAAAAAGATTTGAACCGGGCGGCCGAGATGATTAACCAGTCCAAAAAGCCATTTCTGTTCGTGGGCGGAGGTACAGTAATCTCTGGCGCTTCTGAGGAGGTGCGCGCGCTGGCCCATAAGATTCAGGCGCCGGTCTGCGATTCACTCATGGGAAAAGGCGCTTTTCCTGGGGATGACAGGTTATATACGGGGATGCTGGGTATGCACGGAACCAAGACCTCCAATCTGGGAATGTATGCCTGCGACCTGCTGATCGTTCTGGGGGCCAGGTTCTCAGACCGGGATGTGGGCAATCCGAAGTCTTTCGCAGAACAGGCAAAAATCCTTCAGATTGATGTGGACCCGGCGGAGATTAACAAAAATGTGATTGTCTCTGGCAGCGTCATCGGTGATATCAAAGAGGTATTGAAACGGCTGCTTCCCATGGTCGCCGAGAAGGAGGGTGGAGAATGGGTTTCAGACATCATGAAAATGAAAGAAGCCTATCCGCTCGCTTATAGCCCGGATGGGTTGACTGGCCCGTTTGTGATAGAAGAGATATACCGTGCGACGAAGGGGCAGGCGATCATCTGCACAGACGTGGGCCAGCATCAGATGTGGGCGGCCCAGTATTATAACTATACGGCTCCGGGCACTTTCCTCACATCAGGCGGCCTGGGGACCATGGGCTATGGCCTGGGGGCCGCTATGGGAGCGAAATGCGGCCGGCCCGAGAAAACGGTCATCAACGTGGCGGGGGACGGCTGTTTCCGCATGAACATGAATGAAATTGCCACATTGGTGAGAAGCAATATTCCGGTGATAGAGGTTGTGATTAATAACCATGTGCTGGGAATGGTCCGCCAGTGGCAGACGCTTTTCTATGGAAAGAGGTATTCCCATACAATCCTGGAGGATCAGGTAGACTTCGTGAAGATTGCTGAAGCCATGGGAGCTACGGGCATCCGCGTGACGCGCAGAGAGGAGCTGAGGCCAGCTCTGGAAAAGGCTATTGCTCTGAACGCTCCGGTTGTGATAGACTGTCAGATAGACTGTGATGACAAGGTGTTCCCGATGGTGCCGGCAGGCGTGGCAAACAGCGAAGTATTTGATGAAAGCGACCTTGCCAAAAAGAATTGTTGACAAGAAAATAACAAAAGAGTTATGATTAGCGTGTCATTTATAATTAGAAAATTTCCGGAATTTGCAAAGCAAGGGGTCATGATAGCTGACGGAAATTTTGTGTGCATAAACAGGAGGATAGAACAGTGAGCAGAGTATATAATTTCTCGGCTGGTCCGGCAGTATTACCGGAAGAAGTATTAAAAGAGGCTCAGGAGGAAATGCTGGACTACAGAGGCTGCGGCATGTCCGTTATGGAGATGAGCCATCGTTCCAAAATGTTTGATGAAATTATCCAGGAAGCAGAAGCAGATTTGAGAGAGCTGCTGAACATTCCTTCTAATTATAAAGTGCTTTTCCTGCAGGGAGGCGCTTCCCTCCAGTTCGCACAGATTCCGATGAATCTGATGAAAAACAGAGTGGCAGATTATATCGTTACAGGACAGTGGGCGAAGAAAGCATGGCAGGAAGCGCAGAAATACGGAACTGCCAACAAAATTGCCTCTTCTGAGGATAAAACCTATTCCTATATTCCGGATTGCTCAGACCTTCCGATCAGCCCGGACGCGGATTACGTCTATATCTGCGAGAATAATACGATCTACGGAACCAAATACAAGACGCTTCCGAATACCAAGGGAAAGCTTCTGGTTGCGGACGTTTCCTCCTGCTTCCTGTCGGAGCCGATGGACATCGAGAAGTACGGCATTGTCTATGGCGGCGTGCAGAAGAATATCGGGCCTGCGGGAATGGTTATTTCCATTGTGCGCGATGACCTGATCACTGACGATGTGCTGCCGGGAACCCCAACGATGATGAAATTTAAGACACAGGCCGACGCTTCATCCCTGTACAACACGCCGAACTGCTACTGCATCTATATCTGCGGCAAAGTCTTTAAATGGCTGAAGAAGATGGGCGGTCTTTCCGCAATGAAAGAAAGAAATGAGAAAAAAGCCAGGATCCTCTATGATTATCTGGATTCCAGCAATCTGTTCCGCGGCACTGTCGTGAAGGAGGACCGTTCTCTGATGAATGTGCCTTTTGTAACAGGCAGCGAGGAGCTGGACGCTAAGTTCGTGAAGGAATCCAAGGCAGCGGGATTTGAGAATCTGAAAGGACACCGGACGGTGGGCGGCATGCGCGCCAGCATTTATAATGCGATGCCTTTGGAAGGCGTAGAAGCTCTGGTTGCATTTATGAAAAAATTTGAAGAGGAGAATGTGTGATGTTTCAGTATAGCTGTTTGAATCCAATTGCCGAAATAGGCCTCAGGAATTTTAGCGCAGATTATGAAAAGACGGATCATCTGGAAGAAGCGGACGCGGTTCTCGTCAGAAGCGCGAAGATGCATGATATGGAGCTTCCGGATAAGCTGGTCGCTGTGGCAAGGGCCGGCGCCGGCGTCAACAATATTCCTCTGGAGCTGTGCGCGGAACACGGTATCGTAGTGTTTAATACGCCGGGCGCCAACGCCAACGGCGTTAAGGAGCTGGTTCTGGCAGGCATGCTGCTGGCTTCCCGTGACATTGTGGGAGGCGTGGAATGGGTCAAGAGCCAGGAAGATAACCCGGAAGTAGGCAAACTGGCCGAGAAGCAGAAGAAGAAGTTCGCAGGATGTGAGATCAGCGGCAAGAAGCTGGGCATTATAGGCCTGGGAGCCATCGGGCAGCTGGTGGCCAATGCGGCGACACATCTGGGAATGGACGTTTACGGATATGATCCGTATATTTCCGTGGATGCCGCCTGGAATCTGTCAAGGACGATCCATCATATACAGGATGTGAATGATATTTACAGCGATTGCGATTATATCACCATCCATGTCCCGCTTTTGGAGAGCACGAAGGGAATGATCAGCAGGGATGCAATTTCTCTGATGAAGGAGGGGGTTGTCATCCTGAATTTTGCCAGGGATACTCTGGTGGATGAGGCCGCGCTGGTAGAGGCGCTGAGATCCGGTAAGGTGAAGAAATATGTGACGGATTTTGCCAATCCGACCGTCGCCGGAGTGCCTGGCACCCTGATTACTCCGCATCTGGGCGCCTCCACGGAGGAAGCAGAGGATAACTGCGCGATCATGGCGGTTAAAGAAATCAGAGATTATCTGGAGAACGGCAATATCAAAAACTCCGTTAATTATCCCAACTGTGATATGGGCATGTGCAGCGCCGAGGGCCGGATCGCTATCAATCACAGGAATATCGTCAACATGATCAGCCAGTTTACGAAGGTGATCGGTGAAGCAGGTGTGAACATTTCCGACATGACCAATAAGAGTAAGGCAAATTATGCCTATACTCTTATTGATCTGGAGTCTCCTGCCAATGAAGATATGGTAAAGGCTCTGGAAGCCATTGACGGAGTATTACGGGTGCGTATTGTAAAATAACAGGTTGATGAATGAGCGAGGTTGCCGCAAAACGCCGGTCTGAAATGTCTGCATTTTGAGGCAGCCTCTTTGCGCGTGTTTGGAGGTTTTATGAACAGCATGATACAATCGGTTCGGAAATACCGGAAACGGATGCGTATGATAAAGAGCCTGATCAGGAACAGAAAGAAGGTTCCCGGAGCGGTGGAAGCTTTGATTCAGGCGGGTAAGTCTTATATGAGGAGGTAATTTTATGGCAGAAATACGGCCATTTCGGGCTCTGAGGCCTACTGAGGAGAAGGCGTCAAAGGTAGCGGATCTCCCCTACGATGTATACAGCCGTGAGGAAGCGAGAGTGAAGGTAGCCGGCGACAAACTGTCTTTCTTAAGGATTGACAGGCCGGAAACGCAGTTTCCGGAGGGGCAGGATATGTATGCGCCCTGTGTCTACGAAAAAGCAGATGAGATGCTTCGGGAAATGACGGAGGAAGGGATTTTTGTCCAGGATGAGAGGCCCTGCTATTATATCTATGAGCTGACGATGGACGGTCGCGCGCAGACGGGGCTTGTGGCCTGTTCGGCGGTGGACGACTATCTGAAGGGTGTGATCAAAAAGCACGAAAATACCAGGAAGGAGAAGGAAGAGGACCGGATTCGCCATGTAGACGTCTGCAGCGCCCAGACCGGGCCGATTTTCCTGGCGTACCGGGCCAGCGAGACGGTAAAGCAGCTGCTGAATCAGGTAAAGGAACGGCCGGCGGCAGCCGATTTTCAGTCAGAAGACGGAATAGGCCACAGGGTGTGGGTGATTGACGGTGAGGAGGAGATTTCCAGGCTGACGGAGCAATTCGGGGTTATGGAGCATACCTATATTGCTGATGGGCATCACCGGGCTGCTTCCGCCGTGGCTGTTTCTCTGAAAAGGCGGGAGGAAAAGCCCGGCTATACCGGACAGGAGGAATTTAACTATTTTCTGTCCGTACTGTTTCCGGATGACGAGCTGATGATTCTGGATTATAACCGTGTGCTGAAGGATCTGAACGGGAATACGCCGGAAGAACTGCTTCAGAAGCTGGAGAAGGCATTTATCCTGGAAAAATCAGAGAAAACCCCATGCCGTCCAGAGAAAAAAGGCGAGATGGGGCTGTATCTGGATTCCGTATGGTACCGGTTAAACGTCCGGCCGGAACACTGCCTGACGGATCCGGTGGGCGCTTTGGATGTGGCATATCTGCAGCGGGAAGTGCTGGAGCCTGTCTGGGGAATCACTGATCCCAAAACTGACCGCAGGATAGATTTCGTCGGCGGAATCCGCGGCCTCGGAGAGCTGGAACGCCGCTGCGGTGTGGACTGCGCGGCCGCATTTGCCATGTATCCCACTTCGATCGGGGAACTGTTCAGCGTAGCGGACGCCGATCTTCTGATGCCGCCCAAATCCACCTGGTTTGAACCAAAGCTGCGCAGCGGCTTGTTCATACATACAATTGAAAGGTGAATTCTTCTTCTGGTTCCTGCAGAAGGCGGAAGGACAGCTCCAGATAAAGACGGGTGTCATAGTCGTCCAGGTTTAAGCGGGTCAGCTCCTGTATCCGTTCCATCCGGTTGATGAAGGTGCTCCGGTGGATGTAAAGCTGGTTGGCGGCCTGGGACATATTAAACTGCTGCTCAAAATAAGTGAATAATGTGAGATAATAGCTGGTCTGTTTTATCTGGTCATGCTTCCTCAGCTGGAGCAGGGCCGGGTGACAGACCTGTTCTGGTTTAAAAATACCCGTCCCATAGTTCAGCAGGTATTCCAGCCCGTAGTCATTAAACCGGAAATACCAGCGTGTGCTGTCTTTTTTTTTGCCGAATTCAATGGCATAGACGGCCTGCTTGAAGTAGATATTCAGCTCCCGCAGCCCTGTAAAGGTCCGGCTGCAGCCTGCAATCATCAGCCCGTCCCGGACCAGGTAGGCCAGGGACTGATAAAAATCAGGAAGTTTATCGATGCCATACATGGAGAGGTTCAGAAGCATGACTACATTGCCCTGGTTTTCCACAGCACAGGTCCCGCGCCACCGTTCCTCCACCTGTGAAATCAGATAGGGGGGATACAGCTCCTTCTTCAGACGGTGTTCCGGCAGATAATAGACCATCAGATAAGTATGCTCTTCAGACCATCCGGTATTCTGGTTGAGCCTGTTAATCTCACGGGAATGAGGCACCTTTCCTGCCAGGCTGTCCACGAGAAAGGAATGCAGGTAGGTCTGCACGGAGGAGGTAAACTGAAAAGAGCCGAACCGGTGAAGCAGCAGTTCAATAAACTCTGCCAATTTAGCCAGAATCAGGCTGTCTCTGTCTGCAAACCCGGCATCCTGTATGCCCATGATCAGACGTCCGCAGTATTTCCCGCCAGAACGGAAGTTATACAGCTTATAATTCCGGTCATAATCAAAATCAAATATCCCTCTGGTTGTCTCCAGGTTCCGCATATGAGGATTGGAAATGATATCATTGACCGTATCCAGGTTGATCTGGCCGTCATCTTCAAAAAGGGCAAAGGGTGAATTCTCTTCATGCTCAGAGGCAACAATCGAGAACTGGTTGTCTACCAGGCAGACCGGAAGATGGAAGCATTGATAGGTCTGGCGGACCAGGCTGCGGTAATCCTGGTACTTCTCAACAATTTGCAGGCAGGAATTCTCCCATTCGTCATAATAGTCATAAATATTCTGCAGCTCATTATAGACTTCCCGCGGGTCTTCCCTGGAGGAAAGCAGAAAGAGAGTGGTTGCGTCTGGGTCCTTCATCGCCGGTTTTTTATAACAGAGATAAGTCCCCGGATCAATGGGTTCTTCCTCAGGTTCGGATAACAGATAAAGAAATCCCTCCCGATTGCCTGAACCGTCATAATAACGGGGCCTTCCCAGCTCTTCTTCTGGCGTTAAGGCCTTTTTATATTCCAAGTGATGTTTTTGCAATAGATGGTAATAAATTACATCTGTATTAAGTTTCATAATGATTCCCTCCCGGATTTACTACACACTACACATTGTAGTGTGTAAATGGCGAAAAGTCAATTGTTTTGATGGATTTACGAGAAGGCCTATATGCACTATAATGTGATTAAATCAATTTTTGGTAACCCATTACTACTCTATACACATGGAAGGGACAAAGCATTTAAGGCTTTGTCCTTTCTGTATTTCAGGGGATTGGTTCCAAATGGTCGGTGAGGGTGAGGGGGGGATACCCCGCCTCCCGCCAGCCTTCCTGGTTGATCTAAAACTCTTCACCCAGATACACAGAAAGTGTCACTGCGATGGACACAGAAAATTCATTTGCAAAATCCATGTAAAGTGTTTACAATAGATTATGTATGTTTACCTGATTAGGACAGGCTTACTGTCCGGCACTAAAAGTAGGAAGACGGGAAAGGTTTATATTCATGATGAAACAATTGAAGGAGAAATTGCAGGATGCCAGAGGAAAACGACATTTTGTGATATGGCTGGTCTACTGGTGCGTGGCGCTTGTTTTCTTAATTATGCATTATTCTGCGGTGGCAGGGGACGATCCGAAAAAAGTGGCGATTTACCGCCTGGTTTTTGCAGGCGTCCTGGCAGCGATTGGATTTTCAGCGTGGTTTTGTACCCGGCGCTGGGTCAGACAGGAGGCTCCGGAGAAGAAGGAGGACAAGGGGCGGATTAAGATCTGGCATTTCCTGGCGTTGTTTGGCAATTCTGTGTATGCGTTTTTCGCCATGGAATATGTGAACAATGAGCTTCTGGGTGAGATGAAGTTCGGATATATGGCGCTGAATGTTCTGGGGATTTTTATTATCAGCCTGATTTTTCTTTTCTGGCTGAATTCTTTCCGAAGAACGATGCTGGCGGTCAGCATTCTCTTTACAGTGATGAGCCTGATCTTTTATTTTGTTTTCCTGTGCAGGGGGGAACCGCTGCAGCTCATTGACTTTTTCAGCCTGGGCACGGCTCTGGCAGTGGCGGGAAGCTATCAGTTTGAAGTCACCAGGGCGATTGCGGTAGTAGTTCCTTTGAGTTTGTGCCTGATCGGCATTTATATGCATCTCCCGGACTGGGTTCTGGCCAGGAAGCGGCTGGGCAGGCTGGGGATCAGGATCGGTGTGGCAGGCTTTATGTTTGCCTCTTATTTCTTTTATCTGAATGTGAACTGGAACGGCGGGCTTGGAATTCTTACGGATCTCTGGGCGCCGATCAAGACGTACAGGGAATATGGGACGACAGTTGGATTTTTCTGCGTAGCCAAGTATATGCGGCTGACCCCGCCGGATGGATATTCGGTGGAAGGGGCGGAAAAAATTGCAGAAAAATCTGTTGAGGAACAGAACGGGACAGATGGCAATGGCGGGAACGGCAAGACGAAGCCTGTGAATATCATTGCGATCATGAACGAATCCTGGGCGGATTACCGGATGGTCGGTGACTTGAAGACGAATTTAGAAGTGATGCCTTATTATGATTCGATGGAAGAGAACACGATTAAAGGCAGTACGCTGGTCTGCATACGCGGGGGCGGCACGGCGAAGACGGAATACGAATTCCTGACCGGCAATTCCGTGAAGCGCTTCCCGGGGATGGTTCCTTATGTGAGTTATTTTACCCATGATCAGTATTCTCTGGTGACAACTCTTGAAGCCCAGGGGTATGAGACGGCGGCCATGCATCCCAATAAGGGAAGCAACTGGAAGCGCACCACGGCGTACCGTCTTCTGGACTTTAATGAATTCTATACGATCGACGATTTTGACAGCAGTGCGGAGAGAATCCGGGGACATATCAGTGATAAAGCGAATTATGAGAAGATCATCGAAGTGATTAATAATAAAGAGAGCAGTGACCAGCCATTTTTTCTTTTTGATGTGACCATGCAGAACCACGGGGGGTATACCAACAGGGCGTATAAATCTGATGTGGAAGTGGAGGGTTACGATGACAGCGCGGTTAACCAGTTCCTTTCACTGGAAAGGGACAGCGACGAGGCGCTGGAATATCTGATTGAATATTTCAAGGATTATGAAGAGCCTACGCTGATTGTCATGTTTGGAGATCATTATCCGGATCTACCGGATGAATTTACAGAAGCTATTTCCGGGAAAGCTTATGATGATCTGACGCTGGATGAGCAGCAGATGTATTTCGCCACACCGTTCTTCATATGGGCGAACTATGACATAGATGAGGCAACAGACGTGCTGACCAGCACGAATTATCTGGGAACGATGATGATGGAGCAGACAGGTCTGGAGATGGCGGATTATAATTATTACCTTCAGGACCTCATGGAAGAGATTCCGGCTCTGAATCATCTGGGATATATGGATACAGAAGGTAAATTCCATTCCTGGAATGACGGAGAGCCTGAGATCCTGGATAAAGAATGGGAATATGAATGCCTGCAGTACAATAATCTGGCGGAAAACGGGAACAGGCTTAACTGGTTCTTTGTGCCGGAGAGCGGGGAATAAGCTTTACGGGGGCGCCTATCAGCGGAACTGGCTGGGAGGGACCCCCGTATATTTTTTAAACACCTTTGTAAAGTAGCTGGGATCTTCAAAGCCGACGGCAATGGCGATATCCAGCAGAGGGTAATCTGTGCTGGAGAGCAGTCGCTTGGCTTCCTCGATCCGCACCTTGTTCAGATAGGAACGGAAGGGCAGGCCGGTGGTACGGCGGAATAAAGATGAAAAATAGGACGGATTCAGGTGGACTTCTTCGGCGGCATCCTGTAAGGTGATAGGCGAGGGATAGTTTTTTACCAGAAAGGCAATGGCTTTTTTCATGAGCCCACTGTTCTTTCCGGAGATATGGCTGAACATACATTCCATATAGGCCTTCAGTATTTCAGACAGGTGATGGCAGATATTTTCCATAGTGGTGTCTCCCAGGAGAAGTTCCAGATACCGGCTGTTCAGCGGAAGGATCAATGAAGAGTCAGCGCCGCCCTCCAAAGCAGAGCGGGACATGAGGGTACAGAGCTCCAGCGCCCGGTTACGGAGAGTCTGCAGACGGTTGCCTTCTTCCAGAAGAAGGAATCCCAGGAGGCGGTTTAGCTGTTGCTCTGCTTCTTTCAGATTACCTGTTTTCAGACACGTTAAAAGCTCCTTCTCCGTATCCGCCGGATAGGTGAGGGCAGGGAGAGCGGTAAATTTATATGCCTGAATTGACTCATGGATCAGCGACTGCTGATGGAGTTTTTCCTGGTTGGCCACCTGCTGCTGGCGGCTGTCCAGAATCAGGCTCCGCAGCAGGTGCAGGAGCAGGTGGGAGAGCTGTGTTACTTTTTCCGGAGGGATGACGGGGAGTTCTCCGGCCGCCGCCGGCAGCTGTGTGGCCTGGATGCGCGGCAGCGGATATTTCGCGGTTACACCCTGGAAAAGCAACACATCCGGTTCGTGCATCAGAAAGGGGCCGGCCAGGACGGCCCCCAGCAGAGAGGCCCGGTGAATCAGCGGGAATACCAGATGATTGAGACCGGCATGGCAGGCGAAAAGATAAGGTTCTCCCAGATTCTGTGCCCTTGCGGCGGCTCTGATATGATGTTCCGGACAGGTGTCGCCCGGAGGGAAGTGATTCTCATAGAGGCGGCAGTAGCTGCTGTCTTCCCCGAACTGAAGAAGCACCTCCCCCTGATGGTCCAGAAGCCGCATCGGGAGCCCGGAACACACAAAAAAGGCTTCCAGGCTTTCTGAAAGCTGAGCCTGGTCGATGAGGGTGTATAGAAAAGTTTCCATGAAAGACCCCCTTGGTTTTTTTAATAATATTATAAGTGAAATGTGAAATAAATACAAGAAATCTAAAATAAATACCAGAGAAATTCCGGGAAATTCTTATAATGAAGATATACCGGACTTCAAAGGCAGAAGAGAGGCAGAAGAAATGGAGGACAGTAAAATTTGTCTCATTGATAAAATTTCAGAGATGGTCAGAGGCGGCCGTGCCCCTGAGACACAGAGGCTTGTCAGAGAAGCTCTGGAGGCCTCCGGCGACGCGGGGGAAATACTGGAGAAGGGGTTGCTGCCCGGGATTCTGGCTATCAGTGAGAGATTCAGAGGAAAAGATTTTTTTGTACCGGAGACTCTTCTGGCGGCGAGAGCCTTTAAATTCGGGCTTGCGGAGCTGAAGCCGAGGTTGGAAAAGCAGGAGGAGAACCCGGCCGGGCGGGTGGTTGTGGGAACGATCGAAGGGGATGTCCATGATATCGGCAAGGATCTGGTCAGCACGATGATGAGGGCTTCCGGATTCTTGGTGGAAGATGTGGGATCAGACGCCCCGGCGGATCTGTTTATCGACCGGGCGGAGGCGGTACAGGCGGATATCATCTGCATTTCAGCCCTTCTGACGACCACCCGGACTGCCATGGAGAAGGTAATCAGCCGTCTCAAAGAGAGAGGGTTGAGGGAAAAGTATGCCGTCATGGTAGGCGGCTGTCCTGTCAGCCAGAGCTTTGCGGATCAGATCGGAGCGGATTATTATACGGAGGACGCCCTGTCCTGCTCGCGGAAAGCCGGTGAGATCATGAAAGAAAAAGCGGAGGGAAAGTTATGGGGAAAATGACTGAGAGGGAAAGGATTCTAAAGGTATTTCAGGGGGAAGTTCCGGACAGGGTTCCGTATATGCTGGATTTGTCCCATTATTATTATCACAAATTCCAGAAGAGATGGGAACTGTTCGGGGATTATTCCATTCCGGAGTATGAGATGATTGATTATAACCGTTCCAAAAAGGCAGGATTTTATATCCCGAACCAGGCCAGTTTTTTTAAAGTAGCCTGTGACGACACGGTACAGTATCATGTCTGGAAGGAAACCCACGGCGGAATCCCGGAGATTCACTGGAAATATGAAACGCCCTATGGGACGGTGGAGAGGGTCCGTGTCTGGGAGCCTGTCAGCTATTCCTGGGCACCTACAGTGAGAGAAGTAAACACGGAGGATGAAATAAGAGTTCTGGCATATGCCCTGAGCCACCAGAAATATATGGGTCCTACAGGCAATTATGAAAAATGGGTGGATTATGTGGGTGATGACGGAGTTGTCTACTGCCCGATGAGCTACAGTGCCATGGGAGAGTTCCTGGGCTACTGGATGGGGATAGAGAACACCATTTACAATACAGCTGATTATCCTGATACGATGCACGAGGCGGTGGACGCGATCAATAGTTCCAAGCTGGACATCATCCGGGGAATCGCCAGGGATATTCCCTGTGAAGTTATCATAGGAGGGGACAATTTCCATTCCTCGATCCAGCCGCCTTCCTTCTTCAGAGAATGGTCCATGGACTTCTACAAGCAGTTCAGCCAGATCGTCCATGAACACGGTAAGAAGCTGACCCTTCACGTAGACGGCTGGCTGAGAGGCGCCGTGACCTATGTTCGGGAAGCCGGGGCGGACGGCGTGGATGCGATCACACCCAGCCCGATGGGGGATCTGACTCCGGCGGAAATTCGCGCTGAGGCAGGAGATCAATTGATTTTGTCCGGAGGAGTTGCGCCTAATCTGTGGTATGAAGACGTGCCGATGGAGGTATTCCGCCAGGCATGCATCGATTGGGTGGAACTGTCCAAGCAGTCCACGGCCCTCATAGCCGCAGCGGGCGACCAGGTGCCGCCGGGAGCAGAAGAGAGCAGAATCGACGTGTACCGGGAGGTAGTGGAAGAATACGGATACTATTAAGAGCAGTCATGGAGTTAGTTCTTAAACAGCCGGGACGGTGCCTTTCGGAGAAAACGTGAGCATTGTTTACGGTAACCAGAAAGCCGTGAGAGTGGGGTGCGCCCGCTCCCACGGCTTTCGTCCGGGTATCTAAAATCATGGCACCTTCCCCATAAATCCAGAATTTTCTAAAGAAACACGCCAAAACCTCTTGCAAATTCCCTAGAATCCGTTACAATTAATCTTTGATAGATTTTTATGATTTTAATTAGAAAGAATTGAGGACAGAGAATGATTTCAGCGAATAATGTTACCCTGCGTGTGGGTAAGAAAGCACTCTTTGAGGATGTGAATATCAAGTTCACAGAGGGCAATTGTTATGGAATGATCGGAGCCAACGGGGCGGGTAAGTCTACGTTTCTGAAGATTCTTTCCGGACAGCTGGAGCCGACGAACGGAGATGTTGTGATTACGCCGGGACAGAGGCTCTCCTTTCTGGAACAGGATCATTTTAAATATGACGCCTATCCGGTGATGGATACGGTAATTATGGGAAATGCTAGGCTGTATGAAATCAAGCAGGAGAAGGATGCGCTGTACGCTAAGGAAGACTTCACCGATGAGGACGGGATCCGGGCCAGCGAGCTGGAGGCGGAGTTCGCCGAGATGAACGGCTGGGAAGCGGAGTCGGATGCGGAGCAGCTGCTGAATGGCCTGGGAATAGAGACGGAATTGCACTATGCGGTGATGAAGGAGCTGAACGGTTCCCAGAAGGTGAAAGTGCTGCTGGCCAGGGCGCTGTTCGGAAATCCGGATATCTTGCTGCTGGATGAGCCTACCAACCATCTGGATCTGGATGCGATCGCATGGCTGGAGGAATTTCTGATTAATTTTGAGAATACTGTGATTGTGGTTTCCCATGACCGTTATTTCCTGAATAAAGTCTGTACCCAGATTGCTGACATTGATTATGGCAAGATCCAGCTTTACGCCGGCAATTATGATTTCTGGTTTGAATCCAGCCAGTTACTGGTGAAGCAGATGAAAGAGGCGAACAAGAAGAAGGAAGAAAAGATCAAGGAGCTGCAGGATTTTATCTCCCGTTTCTCAGCAAATGCTTCAAAGTCAAAGCAGGCGACCTCCCGTAAGCGTGCCCTGGAAAAGATCCAGCTGGATGACATTAAACCCTCCAGCAGGAAATATCCCTACATCGATTTCAGGCCCAACCGTGAGATCGGGAATGAAGTGCTCCAGGTGGAGGGACTGACGAAGACCGTGGATGGGGTGACTGTTTTGGATCATCTGACCTTTACCCTGGGCAGAGAAGATAAGGTGGCTTTCGTAGGCGGCAATGAACAGGCGGCCACCATGCTGTTCAAAATACTGACCGGAGAAGAGGAAGCGGATTCCGGCTTTTATAAATGGGGCGTCACCACCAGCCAGGCATATTTTCCGAAGGACAGTACGGCAGAATTTGATTCGGATCTGACCATAGCCGAGTGGCTGACCCAGTATTCAGAGATCAAAGACGTGACTTATGTCCGGGGGTTCCTGGGACGTATGCTTTTTGCCGGGGAGGACGGCGTGAAAAAGGTCCGCGTGCTTTCGGGAGGGGAGAAGGTCCGGTGCCTGCTGTCAAAGATGATGATTTCAGGCGCGAATATCCTGCTGCTGGATGAGCCGACGAACCATCTTGATATGGAGTCTATTACGGCGCTGAATAACGGCCTGATAAAGTTCCCCGGCGTATTGCTGTTCACCTGCCATGACCATCAGTTTGTTCAGACGACGGCGAACAGGATCATGGAAATCACACCGAACGGCATGCTGATCGACAAGATCACTACCTATGACGAATATCTGGCCAGCGATGAGATGGCGAGAAAACGTCAGGTGTATACGATGACGGAGGAGGATAATTAAGAGAGATGAAAAAACCGGTATTAGTGATTATGGCCGCGGGGATGGGGAGCCGTTACGGCGGCCTGAAGCAGATTGACCCCGTGGACGGCGAGGGGCATATCATCATTGACTTTTCCATCTATGATGCGATTCAGGCAGGATTTGAGGAAATCGTATTCATCATTAAAAGGGAGAATGAAGCTGATTTCCGGGAAGTGATCGGGAACCGGATGGAGCGCCACGTAAAGGTTCATTACGTTTACCAGCAGCTGGAAGATCTGCCGGAAGGGTATGAGATTCCGGAAGGGCGGGTGAAGCCCTGGGGTACCGGCCACGCGGTGCTGAGCTGTATTTATACATTGCATGACGCTCCGTTTGCCGTGATCAATGCGGATGACTATTATGGCAGGGAGGCGTTCCGGTTGATCTACGACTATCTGGAGAGCCATTGCGATGATGGGAAATACCGCTATGCGATGGTGGGCTACGCCATTAAAAATACAGTGACTGAAAATGGCCATGTGGCAAGAGGCGTCTGCCGGACGGATGAAAACCATTATCTGACTGAGATCGTGGAGCGCACCCATATCGAGAAACGGGGAGAGGGAGCCGCTTTTACGGAAGATGACGGCAAGACCTGGACAGATCTGGCGCCGGATACCATCGTATCCATGAATATGTGGGGATTTTCCAACAGCATCCTGGATGAACTCCAGTCACGCTTCCCGGCATTTTTAGATGAGAATCTGGTAAGTAATCCATTAAAGTGTGAGTATTTTCTTCCATTTGTAGTAGAACAGCTGCTGAGTGAAGAGAAAGCGACCGTCGAGGTGCTGAACACACCGGATAAATGGTATGGGGTTACCTATAGAGAGGATAAGCCGGTGGTGGTAGAAGCGATCCGCAAAATGAAAGAATCCGGGGCATATCCCCAGAAACTGTGGGAGGATACTGTCCTGAAGCAGTCCTGAATCCAATTCCGCCGCTGCAGAGCGGCGGAATTTTATTTGGGATCATCTGGTCAATCCTGCAATAGTCGGAGCGGGCAAGGGAGGTACGGATATGAAATTTATTCACATTTCCGATCTGCATTTAGGAAAGCAGCTTCATGGCTATAGCCTGATCGAGGATCAGAAGCATGTCCTGAGGCAGATCATTGCGGAGATGGAAAAAGAGGAGCCGGACGGCCTTCTGATAGCGGGAGACGTCTATGACAAGGCGGTTCCCTCTGCGGAGGCGGTGGGTCTGCTGGACGATTTTCTTACAGAGGTCACAGTACGGTGTCCGAATACGGAGGTGTATCTGATCGGAGGGAATCATGACGGCCCGCGGCGACTGGAATTTGCAGGGAGGATTTTGGAGAAACACCGCCTGCATCTGGCGGGAAGCGCCCCGGACAGAGAACACCCGGATATCGTATGCCACCGGCTGGCGGATGAGTTTGGAGAGGTGAATATCTATCTGCTGCCGTTTCTGAGAGCTTCCCACGTCCGTGAACTGTTTCCTGAACAGGATATTCTGACCTGCCAGGATGCATATAAGGCTTTGATCGAACGTGAAAAAATAGATCCGGAGAAGCGCAATGTACTGGTAGCCCATCAGTTTTTCACCTATGGCGCCAATGGACCGGTCCGGTGCGAATCAGAAAGCTTTTCCGCAGGTGGTTTGGACGCTGCGGATGTGCGGACCATATTCGGCGGGGAAGAGGCGCTGTTTGATTATGTGGCGCTGGGGCATCTCCATGCACCCCAGAGCGTGGGCCGTAAATATATCCGTTACAGCGGGTCTCCGCTGAAATATTCGGTGTCGGAAAGCGGCCAGAGGAAGTCCATGACAGTGGTTGAACTGGGCGAAAAGGGAAATGTAGCCCTGAGGGAAATACCTTTTCTGCCGCTTCGGGATGTGCGTCTGCTGGAGGGGACTCTGGCGCGGCTGACAGATCCGGCCACGGTAAAGAATGGGAATGCGGAGGATTATGTCAGCGTGATACTGACGGATGAAGAAGAACTGTATGATCCCCGGTCTGCGCTGGAACAGTGCTATCCGAACCTGTTGGAATGGAGGGTAGAAAATTCCAGGACCAGACACGCGGTAGAAGATATGGTTCTGCCGGACATGAATCTGTCTCCGATCGAACTGTTTGAAGAGTTTTACCGCATGATGCAGGGCTGCGGGCTGTCGGAGGAGGAAGAAGCGTATCTCAGGGATGTATTTGACGCAGTGGAGGAGAAGGAAAATTGAAGCCTGTAAATCTTGTACTGTCATCATTTGGGTCATATGCCGGGCGCACGGAGATTGATTTCAGCCGGGTGGATCACGGCCTGTTTTTAATCACGGGAGATACCGGATCAGGAAAAACCACGCTATTTGATGCGATTACCTTTGCTCTGTACGGAACGGCCAGCGGAGGAAGCCGGGACGGGAAAATGATGCGGAGCCAGTATGCATCCCCTACGGATGAGACCTATGTGGAATATACCTTCCGTTACAGAGGGAGTATTTATACGGTGCGGAGAAATCCGGAATATGAAAGAGCCAAAAAGAACCGGAAAGGGGAAGAGGGGCTGACGAAGGAGCTCCCTTCCGCGGAACTGACATTGCCGGACGGTACGGTATACCGGGGGCGGCTGAGGGAGACGGACCGGAAGATTCAGGAAATAATCGGGCTGGACCGGGAGCAGTTTACCCAGATTATGATGATTGCCCAGGGAGAATTTTTAAAACTTTTACTTGCCAGTTCTGACGAACGGAAGAAAATTTTTTCCGGTATTTTTCACACATATGGCTGCCGGGCGGTGGAGGAAGAGCTTGGGCGGCGGTACAGCTTGCTGAAAGAGGAGCTGGGAGCCTCCCGCCAGCGGAGCAGCGTTCTCATGAAGACCCTCTGTTCAGGAGGCGGTGAGACGGGTGAAAAACTGGCATTGGCAGCCGGTCAGGAAGCTCCTGACCTGGAGGAAGCGGCGGCGCTGATTGACAGCCTTATGGAAGAGGACCGGGAATGTCTGAAGGAAACAGAAATAAACCTTCGGAACCAGGACCAGGTGATACAGAAGCTGACCGAGAAGATCGCCCGTCAGGAGGCCATGAATGCCGGCCTGCGTGAGTTGGAGGAAAGCAGAGAAAAGCTGGATAAACTGAAAAGCCAGGTAGGGCGGCAGCGGGTGCTTGCCAGGGCTCTGCTTCTGGCTGAAAGGGCTGAACTGATATCTGTCCATGAGATGGCGGTGAACAGGCTGGAGAGGGAACAGCAGGAGCAGAGGGAGCGGATTTCCGGCATAAAAGAGGAGATTGCCGGGGAGAAAAAGGAATGCAGAGAGAGAAAACTCAAACTGAGCGCCAGCAGGGAGGAATATGCCTGGGAAAGGCTCAGGCGCAGGGAGGGGCTTTACCGGGAAGCCGGACGCTTTCTGGAAGAAAGCCTGGCGCTTCGTAGCGAAGCGGAGGAAAGCTTCAGAACGTTTCAGGATGCATTTTTCCTGGAGCAGGCGGGAATACTTGCGGAGAAACGGCTGGAACCAGGCCGTCCCTGCCCTGTATGCGGTTCAGTGACACATCCAAAGCCGGCGCGCCTTCCGGATGGCGCGGTGACCGAAGAGGACGTAAAGGCGGCCAGGGATAAAAGCGCCCGGGCGTCGGCCGTCTGTGAAAAGGCGGCAGCGGAGGCGGCGGCCGCCAGGAGCAGCTATCAGGAGGAATTTCTCCGGTATTTCCAGATGTCCGGCGGAAAAGACAGCAAGGCCGCCAGAAGAAAGCTGGAGGAACGGCTGAAGCAGGAAAGGGCTACGGAGACGGAAGAGGATGGAAAGCCGGTAAGGGACGGGCTGGACTGGAAGATATGGGCGGAAAGCCGGGAAAGGGAGCTTTTGACCATGGAAAAAGAGCTGGAGAGACATATGGACAGATTTTCCAGTGCCAGGGTGCTGGAGAGTGAGATTCTCCGGCAGGCGGCTCAGACCGGAGAAAGGCTGAAAGAAGCGAAGGAAACATTCCGCAAGGTCCTGAAGGATCAGAAATTCCGGGGCAGGGCAGACTATTTGCGGGCAAGGATGACGCCTGACGAATATGAGAGCGGTAAACAGAGCAGGGAAAGCTACGAAAAAGAATTGCGTTTTTTGGAGGTGCGGATAGAAACTCTCCGGGCACATACGAAAGGAGTGATCCTGACAGACTGCGGACTCTGGAAATCCGGTAAGGAGGAAGCAGAGAGGAGTAGGAGAACGCTTATGGGAGTCAGAGAAGAGCTGAAAGGGAGGATACGCCAGAATGGACAGATCCGGCGCCGCATTGAGGAAGAAGTGCGGCTCCAGGCGCATCTGGAAGAAAAGGTGTCCATGGCGGGCAGGCTGTACCGGACAGCAGCCGGAAAGCTGAAGGGAAAAAGCAGTGTCGACTATGAGACCTTCGTCCAGCGCCGGTACTTTGAGCAGATCATCGCAGCTGCCAATAAACGGCTGCTGGACATGACCGGCAATAGCTTTAAACTTCAGTGCCGCAGCATTGAGGCCTCTTCCCTCAGGGGTTCGGCCGGGCTGGATCTGAACGTCTATACGCTGGCCACGGGAAAGGAGCGGGATGTGAAAACTCTCTCAGGCGGGGAATCTTTTCTGGCTGCCCTTTCTATGGCGCTGGGCCTGTCGGATGTAATACAGAGCAGCTATGGGGCTCAGGCATTTGACACGATGTTTATCGACGAAGGTTTTGGATCTCTGGACGAAAGTACCAGGGAAAGAGTTATGCAGGTGCTGGATTCTCTCGCCGGAGGGGACAGGCTGATTGGTGTAATCTCACATGTGGCAGAATTAAAGGAAAACATTGAATGTCATCTGGAAGTGAAAAAAACGGCCAGAGGAAGCACAATCGAATGGAAATTTTAGTGTTTTGGCATCGATTCGTGAAAATTTTACTGTTTTCCATTGACAAACCTACCTTTTAAGGGTAGGATATTACGGTATAAGAAGATTTAAGGTTTTATTAGGAGGAGATAATAATGAAAAACATGAAAAAGTTTGTCGGCCTTTCATTGGCAGCACTGATGGCTGTTTCAATGACAGCCTGCGGCAGCGGTTCAGGCAATTCATCATCAGGATCAAAAGCGGAATCAGGATCTGCAGCCTCTTCTGCAGCGTCATCCGCCTCATCAGGAGAGTCGTCCGCTTCTGCAGAGGGCGGCGTCTTTAAGATCGGCGGTATAGGGCCTACCACCGGCGGTGCGTCCGCTTATGGCCAGGCGGTCCAGAAGGGTGCGGAGCTGGCAGTTGAAGAGATTAATGCGGCCGGCGGCATCAACGGGGCGATGATTGAATTCAAATTTGAAGATGACGAGCATGATGCGGAGAAATCTGTAAATGCTTATAATACATTGAAGGACTGGGGCATGCAGATGCTGGTAGGTACTGTAACCTCCGCTCCCTGTATCGCGGTAGAAGCAGAAGCAGAGGCAGACAACATGTTCCTGCTGACACCTTCAGGTTCAGCGGTGGAATCCATTTCCGGAGACAACGCATTCCGCCTTTGTTTTGCCGATCCGAACCAGGGTATCGCTTCAGCGCAGTATATCGCAGACAACAGCCTGGGAGAAAAAATCGCGGTGATCTATGACAGCTCAGATCCATATTCATCCGGTATCTATGAAAAGTTTGCTGCCGAAGCTGATGTAAAAGGGCTGAATATCGTATCTGCAGAAGCGTTTACCGCGGACAGCAAGACTGATTTTAAAGTTCAGCTTCAGAAGGCAAAAGACGGAGGAGCAGATCTGGTGTTCCTGCCGATTTACTACAAAGAAGCAACTCTGATCCTGCAGCAGGCCAAGGATCTGGGATATCAGCCTAAGTTCTTCGGCTGTGACGGACTGGATGGCGTGCTGGGCGTGGAAAACTTCGATACCTCCCTGGCAGAGGGCGTTATGCTGCTGACACCGTTTGCGGCTGATGCCAAAGACGAGGCTACCCAGAAGTTCACAAAGGCTTACGGGGAAAAATACAACGGTGAGGTTCCGATCCAGTTTGCAGCTGACGGCTATGACTGTGTCTATGCGGTTAAGCAGGCGGCTGAGAAAGCCGGTATCACACCGGATATGAATGCGTCCGACATCTGTGAGGCGATGAAGGTTGCCATGACTGAAATCGAGTTCCCGGGCGTAACCGGAACGATCACCTGGGGTGCGGACGGCGAGCCGACAAAGGAGCCGAAGGGTATGGTTATTAAGGACGGCAGCTATACTGCCATGTAATTGCAGCTGTCATTGAAAGATCAGAGGACGTGTGCCGGCGAAGAAGGGCTTCACCGGCACGCGTCTTAATTACGCGGGCGGCGAGCCAAAGTCAGTGCTTGCACAGGACACTGGCGGCCGGCGCAATAACGGGCGGAACCCGCGGAGTGTGCTTCGTCCCGCCGGGCCTTGGCCCGCAGCAAAAGAAAACAATAAAGGGGTACGTTATGAGTTTCTTGTCTTATCTGATTAACGGAGTCAGCCTCGGAAGCGTATATGCCATTATCGCACTTGGTTATACCATGGTCTATGGTATAGCAAAGATGCTGAATTTTGCCCATGGTGATGTTATCATGATCGGAGCGTATGTGGTGTTTACGGCGATGACGGGACTGCAATTAAATCCGGTGCTGTCTATTCTGATCGCCATGATTGTATGTACGGTTCTGGGCGTGGTAATTGAAAGAGTGGCCTATAAGCCGCTCAGGAATGCGGCGTCGAATCTGGCGGTGTTGATTACGGCCATAGGTGTCAGCTATCTGCTGCAGAACGTGGCACTCTTAATATTTGGCGCCAATCCGAAATCTTTTTCAGATGTGGTGCAGCTTCCTGCCCTGAATCTGGCAGGGCTTACAATTCCGGCCAGCACGGTGGTAACCATTATTGCCAACATCGTGATTATGATTGCTCTGAGCACGTTTGTAAAGCGGTCGAAGCCGGGGCAGGCCATGCAGGCTGTTTCGGAAGACAGGGGCGCTGCAGAACTGATGGGCATTAATGTAAATGCCACGATTGCATTAACATTCGCCATCGGTTCCGCGCTGGCAGCTATAGCGGGTGCCCTGCTGTGTTCCTCTTACAGCTCCCTGGATCCCTATACAGGAGCCATGCCTGGCATCAAGGCGTTTGTGGCTGCCGTATTCGGCGGGATTGGTTCCATTCCCGGAGCTATGGTCGGCGGCATCCTTCTGGGCGTGATTGAGTATCTCAGCAAAGCTTATATTTCCTCACAGATTGCCGATGCGATGGTGTTTGCGGTACTGATTGTGGTGCTGCTTGTTAAGCCTGCCGGCCTGTTTGGGAAAAAAGTTCAGGAGAAAGTGTAAGGTGGCCGGCATGAAGAAGATGAGAATGAGAAAAGCGACAAAAGATAATATGATCACATATCTGATGGTGGCGGTACTGTTTATCGTTATGCAGGGCCTGTCTGCCGGAGGAGTGCTTTCTAATCAGATGCAGGGCCTGCTGGTGCCTCTTTGCGTCTATATCATAGCGGCGATTTCCCTGAACCTGGTCGTGGGGATATCCGGGGAGCTGAGTCTGGGGCATGCAGGCTTCATGTGCCTGGGAGCATTTTTCAGCGCCATGTTCTCTAAGATCGTGGCGGATTCCATGCCCGGAGGGCTGCGTTTCTTACTGGCGCTGCTGGTTGGCGCGCTGGTTGCAGGCGTGTTCGGAATCCTGATCGGCATTCCTGTACTGCGTCTGAACGGAGACTACCTTGCCATTGTAACCCTTGCGTTCGGTGAGATTATCAAGAATCTGATGAATGTATTCTACATTGGCAAGGATTCCAACGGCATCCATGTGGCCATGCAGGATGCAACCGCCCTGAAGATGGGTTCTGACGGTGAAACAATTCTGAAGGGGGCTCAGGGTATTTCAGGGACGCCGAAGGATTCCAACTTCATCATAGGCGTCCTCCTGATACTTGTGACTCTGTTTATCATTCAGAACATCATTGATTCCAGGACGGGGCGCGCGATTATGTCCATCAGGGATAACCGCATCGCCGCAGAATCCATTGGAATTGACGTGACGAAATACAAGATGCTGGCCTTCTCCGTGTCGGCTGCCCTGGCAGGGATGGCGGGGGCATTGTATTCTCATAATCTGGCCAGCCTGACGGTGAAGAAGTTTGATTACAACACTTCCATACTGATCCTGGTGTTTGTGGTGCTGGGCGGCATCGGAAATATCCGCGGCTCTATCATCGCTACGATCATCCTGTACCTGCTCCCTGAGCTTCTCAGGTTCCTGCAGGATTACCGGATGCTGATCTATGCTATTGTGCTGATCGTCATGATGCTCTTCAACTGGGCGCCGGCGGCCATCGCCTGGCGTGAACGGATCATGGAGAAGTTTAAGAAGAAAAAGACAAAGGGGGTAGCTTGACATGGCGATGCTGGAAGTGAAAAACCTCTCTATCTCCTTTGGAGGCCTCCGCGCTGTGGACAGCTTCAATGTGAACATTGAAAAGGGAGAGCTCTATGGGCTGATCGGGCCAAACGGAGCTGGAAAGACTACGGTATTCAACCTGCTGACCGGTGTATATAAGCCGGATGAGGGATTTATCAAACTGGACGGCAAGGATATCACCGGGCATAAAACCATTGAAATCAACAAAGAGGGAGTCGCCAGGACCTTCCAGAACATCCGGCTCTTTAAACAGCTGACCGTTCTGGATAATGTAAAAGCCGGCCTTCATAATCATCATGTGTATTCCACGCTTCACGGTATCTTCCGTACCCCGAAATACCGCAGAGTGGAAAAAGAGATGGATGAAAAAGCAATGGAGATCCTGAAGGTGTTTAGCCTGGATGGACAGGCTGACTATCTGGCCAGTAACCTGCCCTATGGACAGCAGAGGAAGCTGGAGATTGCCAGGGCACTGGCTACGGAGCCGAAGCTTCTGCTTCTGGATGAGCCGGCCGCCGGCATGAACCCCAATGAGACTCAGGAGCTGATGAATACTATCCGCTTTGTGAGGGATCATTTTGATATGACAATTTTACTGATAGAGCATGATATGAAACTCGTGAGCGGAATCTGTGAGAAGCTGACTGTCCTGAACTTCGGTCAGATTCTGACAGAGGGAGATACCAGTGAGGTCCTCAATGACCCCGGGGTCATCAAGGCATATCTGGGCGACGAATAGGAGGATCGGTATCATGGCAATGTTGGAAGTTAAGAATCTTGAAGTATATTATGGCGTGATTAAAGCGCTGAAGGGGATTTCCTTCGAGGTCAGCCAGGGAGAAGTCATCGCCCTGATCGGGGCCAACGGCGCGGGGAAGACCACGACTCTGCATACATTGACGGGCCTTTTGCAGGCCAAAGCGGGTTCCATCACTTTTGAGGGGAAGGACATCACGAAGACGCCGGCGCATAATATAGTGAAGCTGGGCATCGCGCATGTTCCGGAGGGACGCCGTGTGTTCTCCAATCTGACTGTTTATCAGAATCTGCGCATGGGTGCCTACACCCGTCAGGATAAAGGGGAGATCGAGCAGTCACTGCAGACGGTCTATCAGCGTTTTCCGCGGCTGGAGGAGAGGAAGAATCAGCTGGCCGGGACTCTGTCCGGCGGGGAGCAGCAGATGCTGGCTATGGGACGGGCTCTGATGTCCCATCCAAAGCTGATTGTGATGGATGAGCCCTCCATGGGCCTTTCTCCGATCTTTGTGAATGAAATCTTCGATATTATCGAAAAGGTAAGCGCCGGCGGAACGACAGTCCTTCTTGTGGAACAGAATGCGAAGAAGGCCCTTTCCATCGCAGACCGGGCTTACGTACTGGAAACCGGCAACATTGTGCTCTCCGGTGACGCCAAGAAGCTGTTGAATGATGATTCGATCAAGAAGGCGTATCTGGGAGAATAGGAGGAGCGGGATGGATCAAATAATTATTACAGTTGCCAGGCAGTATGGAAGCGGAGGGAAGACCATCGGTGAGATGGTGGCGAAAGAGCTGGATATTCCCTGCTATAACCGTGAAATACTCCGTATGGCATCCGAGGAAAGCGGCATCAATGAAAAGCTCTTCGCCAGAGTGGATGAGAAGCTGAAGGGGAGTGCGCTGTTCCGCATTTCCAAAAGTGTATATGAAGGTGAATTGCTGCCTCCGGACTCTGACGATTTTACATCTACCCGGAACCTGTTTAATTATCAGGCTAAAATCATCAAGAAGCTGGCGGAGACAGAGTCCTGCGTGATCGTGGGAAGGTGCGCCGACTATATCCTAAGGAATTATCCCAATGTGATGAGCGTGTTTGTCCACGCGCCCCACGAGTTCTGCCTGCGTCAGGCGATGATGCGCAACAGCATGACGGAGCGTGAGATGGAGAAGTTTATCGCGAAGACGGATAAATATCGGGGGGAGTATTACCGGTATTATACGGGCTGGGAATGGACAGACGCCAGGCATTATGATCTCTGCCTGAACAGCAGTAAGCTGGGATTTGAAAAATGTAAAGAGGAGATACTCTCTTACCGGAACATCCGTTTTGGCGTTGGCTGAATGTGAAAAGACTTGGAAAAGGATCTGTAATATGAGCAAAAAAGCAACTGTATACAGTGTCGGGATCATTGGCCTTGTGTTGGCCACGATTCCGCTTCTGGGTTCCGATAATGTACCCTTTTTAAAGTGGTGGCTGATGGTACTCGCTCTGGGGATTGGGTTTTATCCTCTGACTTACCTTCTGTTCTCATCGCTGGAAGACCGGGGATGGATATTTTCGAAAGTCATTGGCATAGCCCTCAGCGGATTTCTGACATGGGTTCTGGTGTGCTGTAAGCTCACGAAATTTACCAGCACGACGGCCCTTGTGGTGACAGGAATTGCCATGGCCGTGTGCTGGATTTTATTTGCTAGGAAACGCGGGAAAAAGGCTCCCAATGTGGATTTAGTATTGGGTGAAGAACTGATTTTTCTGGCGTTCTTTTTACTGTGGACGTATATTGCGGCCTTTCGTCCGGAAGCGAAAGGGACAGAAAAGTTCATGGATTATGGTTTTATGGCGGCGATGATGCGCAGTGATACTCTTCCGGCCAGGGACTTATGGTACGGCCTGAAGGACATGAATTACTACTATGGCGGCCAGTATTATGCGGTCTTTTTGACAAAGCTTTCCTTTACCCATATAAAAGAGACGTACAATCTGATGAGGACTCTGGTGGCGGGCTTTGCTTTTGTGCTGCCGTTTTCCCTGACTTACCATCTGGTGAAGGGAATGCCCCGTAAAAAGCCGGTGAAGGGCTGGCTGGCGGTCCTGGGCGGTCTGCTCTCCGGCGCTGCGGTTTCTCTGGCAGGGAATATGCATTATGTGCTGTATGGGCTATTTGGAAAGGTATTCAAGCTGTCAGGTTATGAGGACTATTGGTTTCCCGCGTCCACCCGTTATATCGGCCACAATCCGGAGACGGCGGATCAGTGCATCCATGAATTTCCTTCGTATTCTTTTGTGCTGGGAGATCTTCATGCTCATGTGGTCAATGTGATGTTTGTCCTGGCGGTGATTGGCATTCTGTATGCCTGGATGAGGAAGGTACGGGCGGAGCAGGAGGAAGAATTTATTTTCAGCCTGAAAAATACCCTGCTGGAACCGTCAGTTCTGGCTCTGGGCGTGTTTACCGGGATTTTCCACTGGACCAATTACTGGGATTTTATCATATATTATACGGTGGTTTTGATCTGTATCGTGTTCATGGCTCTGTACCGCTATCCGGGCAGAAAAAGGGCAATCCTGCTGTCGGTATTGCTGCAGGCGGCGGAGGTGTTCGCTTTGGGCAGCCTTGCGGCCCTGCCCTTCACAAGCACCTTTGAAACAATGGTATCCGGTGTGGCTCTGGCAGTCAATCACTCAGCTTTTTACCAGCTGCTGATCCTCTGGGGGCTGCCCACGGCGGTGGTGGTGATTTTGCTGCTCTGTATCCTGGTAAAATTTCGCAGGGAGACTCAGCCGCCATGCCGATTCAGGCAATTCTTCAGGAAGGTGCAGCTGTCAGATCAGTTTGCTCTGATTCTGGGGATCTGCGCCATTGGCCTGGTTTTGATTCCGGAGATTGTCTATGTACGGGATATCTATGAGAATGGTTACGCCAGATCGAACACTATGTTTAAACTGACCTATCAGGCGTTTATCCTCTTCGGGATCGCCATGAGCTATGGTATCCTCAGGCTGCTGGCTTGGGAAAAGGAAAAGCTGCTGAAAATGCTGGGCGCTGCCAGCCTGGCGCTGCTTCTGCTGACCTGCGGGTATTTTGGCTATGCAGTGAACTGCTGGTTTGGCAATGTGCTGGACAGAGGGGAATACCGGTGCCTGGATGCAACCGCGTATCTGGAAAATGTATATCCGGAGGATGCTTCAGCGATCCGGTGGCTCAATGACAATGTGGAAGGCAGCCCAATGATCCTTGAGGCCAATGGCGACAGCTACAGTGATTACTGCAGGGTATCGGCCATGACAGGGCTTCCGACAGTTCTGGGCTGGTATGTCCATGAGTGGCTGTGGAGGAACGATACGGCGGATCTGAATCAGAAGGCTGCGGATGTAGAAGCGATTTATACCTCTGAGGACCCTGAACAGGTGGAGGAACTGCTGGAGGAATACGGTATCAAATACATTTTTGTGGGAAGCTGTGAGCGGGAGAAGTATGCGGAGCTGAATGAAGGGCTGCTTCAGGAGATGGGCAGCATCGTATATTCAGGCATGTCATCCGGCACGGGCGCAGCACAGTCTTACATTATTGAAGTGGGCTGATGCATACAGCCCTGGGCGCCGGCATACCTTATAGAGAGTTGGGTTGATGCAGGTTCGCCATGGAAAAAGGAAAAATTTGTCTGCTGCTTATCTGTGTGGCAATTGTCGCTTTTTTGGAGGGAAATGCTCTGACAGGGCGGAACTGTGCAGTCAGGACCGGTGCTCTGGAGAACCGGACGGCTGATCAGGATGAAGCCGTAGTGGCGTTGACCTTCGATGACGGCCCTCATCCGGTCTACACGCCGGAGATGCTGGATGGCCTGAGGGAGAGAGGCGTCCGTGCGACCTTTTTTCTTCAGGGGCAGTGCATTGAGGGGAATGAAGAGATTGTAAGACAGATGCAGGCAGATGGGCATTTAATCGGTAATCATACGTTTTCTCACGTACAGCTGACAAAACTTTCGCCGGAAGCAGCAAAAGAAGAGGTTGTGAAAACCAGCAGCGCAATATATAATATTACCGGGGTCTATACTTCCTTCGTCAGGCCTCCGTTCGGTGAATGGCCCAAAGGGCTGGAATTTAAAGTGACAATGATTCCGGTTCTGTGGACGGTGGATTCCAAGGACTGGTATACACAGAATACCCCGGTAATTGTGAAAGAGGTCCTGAATGCTGTGGAGCCTGGGGATATCATACTGATGCATGACGCTTATGAGACCTCTGTGGAGTCTGCCATGCAGATTGTGGATGCGTTGAAGAAGGAAGGCTATGAGTTTGTTACAGTGGACGAACTGATTCTCACATAGGAATCATGCATTTTTTTGATGCGATCTGCATAAAATGAAAGCGGGCGGCTATCTCTTGTGGAACAGCAGAGCTGTTCGGGGCCGTCCGGAGGGCAGACAGTATGAAGAAAAGCAGGAAAAAGATATACAGGATTATCAGAACGATATTTGGCGTGACCGTCGTAGGGGCTGCGGCTTGGTTTTACCTGGGCAGCTATGGGGTGGTGGCGTCGCCTTTTGATGTGATCAGGGGAAAGGGTTTTCTGGAAGGGGCGACAGCCCGGAACGCGGACAGTTCCTCAGATAGTTCTTCGGAGAGGTTACCGGATATTCCGGACGAAGAGGATCAGACTGAGGAGACAGGTGCGGCGGTGGTGACGCCTACTCCTGCGCCGGAGCCTCTGGAGCCGTCCTGGCAGATTGAAAATGTCCCTCACATTTATCAGTATGATGATTATCCCACCGGCTGTGAGAGTGTCAGCACGGTAATCGCGTTACAATACAGCGGCATAGACATATCAGTGGATACGTTCATTGACGATTATCTCACAATCGGGACACTCTGGGAGAACAGCGAAGGGCAGATTGTTGGTCCGGACATGGATGACGCCTATATTGGAGATCCGCGTTCCGTTCATGGCTGCGGCTGTAACGCTCCGGCGATCGTCAAGGCTGTGAGGAAGCTTCTGCCCGGGACAGGCAATAAGGTTCTGAATCTGACGGGCATGGAGATGGAGGATCTGTGCAGGGACTATATCTGCCAGGATATCCCCGTCATCCTCTGGGCAACTATCGGGATGCAGGAGTGGACGGAAACCATCACCTGGGAGATAGAAAATGGAGCAGGAACCGTTACCTTTTATTCGGCGGAACACTGCCTGGTCTTGACAGGATATGATGAAGAGTTTTATTATTTCAGTGACCCCGCGTCCAGGGAGGAGATAAAAGGCTATGAAAAGGAAGCGGTGGAGAAGGCCTATGATAAGCTGGGGTGCCAGGCGGTGGCAATTCTGCCCCCGGAAGAGGAGGAAAACTGATTGGATTTATTTGATTACATGAAAGATAAAAACATGGAGAAGGAATCTCCGCTAGCATCGCGCATGCGCCCTGTAACACTGGATGAGGTGGTGGGCCAGGAGCATATCATTGGCCGGGACAAGCTGCTTTACCGGGCCATACAGGCGGACAAGCTCAGTTCCATCATTTTCTACGGGCCGCCAGGTACGGGTAAGACGACTCTCGCGCAGGTGATTGCCAACACTACCAGTGCGGAATTTACCCGGCTGAACGCCACCACTGCCGGCAAGAAGGACATGGAAGAGGTAGTAAAGGAAGCGGAAGACCGAAGGGGGATGTATGGAAAAAAGACGATCCTGTTTGTCGACGAAATCCACCGTTTTAATAAAGGACAGCAGGATTATCTGCTGCCGTTTGTAGAAGACGGGACGGTGGTCTTGATCGGCGCCACCACAGAAAATCCGTATTTTGAAGTCAACGGGGCGCTGATTTCACGGTCGGTTATCTTTGAGCTGAAGCCGCTGGAGAAGAAGGATATACGGCTGCTTCTGGAACGGGCGGTGAACGATCCTGTAAAGGGCCTGGGCAGTTACCATGCAGTTCTGGAAGAGGAGGCAGAGGAGTTCCTGGCTGATATGGCAGGGGGAGACGCAAGAGCCGCCTTAAATGCAATAGAGCTGGGAATTCTGACCACAAGTCCATCATCCGACGGGAAGATACATATTGACCTGAGTACGGCCTCGGAATGCATACAGAAACGGGTTGTGCGTTATGACAAGACAGGTGACCAGCATTACGATACCATATCTGCATTCATTAAGAGCATGCGGGGGACTGATCCGGATGCTGCCGTCTATTACCTGGCTAAGATGTTATATGCGGGTGAAGATATCAAATTCATTGCCCGCAGAATCATGATCTGTGCCTCTGAAGATGTGGGAAATGCCGATCCGCAGGCGCTTGTTGTGGCCGTGGCTGCGGCACAGGCTGTGGAGCGTCTGGGAATGCCGGAAGCCAGAATCGTGCTGTCCCAGGCGGTAACCTATGTGGCCAGCGCTCCGAAGAGCAATGCCGCCTGCCTGGCGATTGACGCGGCTTCGGAATCAGTGGCGGCCAGAAAAACCACGGTGCCGCCGCATCTGCAGGATGCGCACTATAAGGGGGCGGCGAAGCTGGGACATGGCAGAGGTTATCAGTACGCTCATGATTTTCCGAATCATTACGTGGAACAGCAGTATCTTCCTTCAGAAATAGCCGGGGAAACCTTCTACCATCCGACGGAAAACGGCTACGAAGCGGAGATACGGAAGCATTTCAGAAAAATAGGAAGAGAAAAATAAAAAGAAATGCAGGGGGAAGAGATGGAGAATACACAGAAGAAACATTCAGTCAAGGATTTCCTGAAGCGGAAGGACATTGAAATTTCTGCCCGGCGTTACGGAATTGACGCTTTGGGCGCAATGGCCCAGGGCCTGTTTGCTTCGCTGCTGATCGGGACGATTATCAGCACGCTGGGAGAGCAGTTTGGGCTGGGCATTCTAATTGAAATCGGCAAGTATGCGAAGGAGGCCACAGGAGCCGCCATGGCGGTGGCAATCGGATATGCGCTGAAATGTCCGCCTCTCGTGCTGTTTTCGCTGATTGCCGTAGGAGGGGCCTCCAATGCCTTGGGCGGCGCCGGCGGCCCGCTTGCGGTTCTGGTGGTGGCAATTATCGCGTCAGAGTTTGGAAAGGCTGTATCAAAGGAAACGAAGCTGGATATCATTGTGACGCCCAGCGTGACAATAATTATAGGGGTACTGCTGTCCATGTGGTGGGCGCCGGCCATCGGAACGGCTGCCAATGCGGTTGGCAGCGCCATCATGTGGGCCACTGAGCTCCAGCCATTCTTCATGGGGGTGATTGTCTCTGTACTGGTGGGAGTGGCTCTGACACTTCCCATCAGCAGCGCGGCCATCTGCGCGGCGTTTGGACTGACTGGGCTGGCGGGCGGAGCGGCTGTGGCCGGCTGCTGTGCCCAGATGGTCGGGTTTGCAGTCATGAGCTTCAGGGAAAACCGGTGGGGCGGGCTGTTTGCCCAGGGGATCGGCACTTCCATGCTGCAGATGGGGAATATAGTGAGAAATCCACGCATATGGATTCCGCCGACAGTGGCTGCGGCAATTACAGGCCCGGTTGCGACCTGCCTGTTCCGCCTGCAGATGAACGGGGCGGCAGTAGCTTCAGGTATGGGGACCTGCGGGCTGGTAGGGCAGATTGGCGTCTATACGGGTTGGGTCAGCGATGTGGCCAACGGCACCAAGGCTGCTATCACGGCATTTGATTGGACGGGTCTACTTTTGATCTGCTTTATTCTTCCGGCTGTGTTAACCCCTCTGATCGCCATGCCGCTGAGGAAAAAAGGCTGGATCAAGGAAAACGATCTGAAACTGGATTTGTAACTGAGATAGGAATTGTGGGAGAACAAAAGTGAAAAAGACAGGATTTGATAATGAAAAATACCTGCAGTTGCAGTCTGCCAATATCAGGGAACGGATTTCCCAATTCGGGGGAAAGCTGTATCTTGAGTTTGGCGGAAAATTGTTTGACGATTACCATGCATCCCGCGTGCTGCCTGGATTTCAGCCGGACAGCAAGCTTCGGATGCTCCTGCAGATGAAAGACCAGGTGGAAATTGTCATGGCTATAGGAGCGGCAGATATCGAGGCAAATAAGGTGCGCGGCGATTTGGGGATCACATACGATTCAGACGTCCTGCGGCTCATCGATGAATTCCGCGGGATCGGCCTTTACGTGGGAAGTGTTGTGCTGACCAGGTTCCAGGGGCAGCCTGCGGCAGAGGCCTTCCAGCGGAGGCTAGAGGCCTTGGGCGTGAAGGTATACCGTCATTACCCGATTGATGGCTACCCTTCCAACCTGACCCGGATCGTCAGTGAGGAAGGCTACGGAAAGAATGAATATATAGAGACAGAGAGAGAGCTGGTGGTAGTCACCGCCCCCGGGCCGGGAAGCGGCAAGATGGCCACATGCCTTTCACAGCTGTATCATGAGCATAAAAGGGGCATTCAGGCAGGCTATGCCAAATTTGAGACCTTCCCCGTCTGGAACCTGCCCTTAAAGCATCCGGTAAATCTGGCATATGAAGCGGCAACTGCGGATCTGGACGATGTCAATATGATAGATCCGTTCCATCTGGAGGCCTATGGAGTCACTACGGTAAACTACAACCGGGATGTGGAAATCTTTCCTGTGCTTTCGGCTATGCTGGAGAAAATAATGGTTACCTGCCCCTATAAGTCACCGACTGATATGGGCGTTAATATGGCCGGAAATTGTATCTACGACGACAAAGCCGTGAGTGAAGCTTCCCGCCAGGAAATCATCCGCCGGTATTACACGGCGCTCTGCGGCCGCCGCCGGGGAATCACGGAAGATAATGTGATCTATAAGCTGGAGCTTTTGATGAAACAGGCCGGCGTAGTTCCGGAAGACCGTTCAGTCGTAAAGCCGGCTCTGGACAAGGCGGAAGCCACTGGGGAACCGGCCGCCGCCATGGAGCTGCCGGATGGGACGATCGTAACAGGACGAACCTCAGAACTCCTGGGCCCTTCCTCTGCGCTGCTGCTGAACGCGCTGAAGACGCTGGGGGACATTGAGGACAGCATCCATCTGATTTCCCCGACCATCATCGAGCCAATCCAGCGTCTGAAAACCGGCTGCCTGGGCAATAAGAACCCGCGGCTCCACACCGACGAGGTGCTGATCGCCCTGTCGATCTGTGCGGCCACCGACGAAGTTGCCGATAAAGCCATGCAGCAGCTTCCCAAGCTGCGGGGCTGCGAAGCACATTCTACGGTGATCCTGTCCCATGTGGACGAGAAAATATTCCGGAAGCTGGGCGTACATATTACGTATGAGCCTCAATATCAGGTATCTAAGCTATACCATGTATAAAACAGAAGGATAGGATTACAGAGGGGATGGATTCCCGGGCGGACACGGCTTCTGCCGCATTTCGCCCGGATATCCATCCCCTTCTCTAAGCGTTCTTACATCAATAGTTTCATGATTGCCTCGTATGCTTCCTGGCTCTTTTTTTTCCAATTCTCGCATAATGTCTGGGCCGCTGCTTCTGTCGGCACCGTGAAGGTCAGCTCAATCAGCGTTGTTTTCCCCTCTTTTACCATGCAGTGAACCGCAAAGTCCTGATTGGAGGTGCGGTAGTAGTCCGCCAGGGTGGAGGATTCGTTGCGCATTTCGTAGGAATGAGTTACGAGATAGTTGGTGATGTCCCGTTTGATTTCCGGAGATATCTCTTTTTCAAAAAATTCCAGTGTCTGTGCCCCATTCTCTGTCATCCGGTAATAGGTCGCGTTGCGGATCGCCTCAGTTTGAATCAGGCTGGATTCCACCATTTCTGTGAGCACCTGCTGCAGATGGAAGTATGAGGTGTATTCCTGGCCCAGGATGAAATCGGAGATCTGGGCGTTTGTCAGCGGAAAGTTCACTTTTTTCAGCATGTAAAGAACGATCAGCTTGTAGAGGGAATAGGAAGATTCAATCATAATTTTTAGGATTCTCCTTTGCTTGTAGTCACTGTGGGATGGTACAGCCTGCCCTGCCAGGTATTCCGTTCTGCCATTTCCTGATGAAGCTGGTTCAGGACGCTTCGTTTGGCGCTGCTCCAAAGGGGGGCCAGGAGCAAGGCTTTAGGGCCGTCTCCCGTCACCCGGTGGATGACCAGGCCGGGCCTTAGACGCTCCAGGCAGCGGATGACGAGAGCGACGTAAGCGTCCCGTTCCAATACCTGGAAGCAGCCGTTTTCATAGTCTGACGCCAGGTCAGTGTCTTTCAATACATGAAGGAGCTGCAGTTTGATCCCGGCGATAGGCTGTGTGTTGAGATAATCCATGGTTTCCAGTACGTCCTGGTCGGATTCACCGGGCAGCCCCAGGATCGTATGGACAATGGCCGGCAGCCCTCTTTCGTGCAGCCGCAGTGTGGCGTCCTCAAAACAGGAAAGAGGATATCCGCGCCGGATATACCGGGCAGTCCGTTCATGGACGGTTTGGAGGCCCAGCTCCACCCAGACCGGTTTGCGGCAGTTCAGCCGTGACAATAGCTCCAGCACTTCATCGTTCAGGCAATCTGGCCTGGTGGCAATGGACAGTATCGATATGTCGGGATGGCAGATGGCTTCTGTGAAAACGGATTCCAGGTATTCGACAGGCGCGTAAGTATTTGTATACGCCTGAAAATAGGCGATGAAACGGTGAACCGGACGTTTTCGGGAGATCTCTTCGATCTGCCGGTTGATCTGGCCGGTGATGGATATGGCCCTGTCTCCGGCGAATTCGCCGCTGCCGCCTGCGCTGCAGAAAATACAGCCTTTGGTGCCGAGGTGCCCGTCCCGGTTGGGGCAGGTCATTCCAGCGTCCAGAGAGACCTTGTACATCTTCTGATGAAACTGCTCCTGGAGGTATGCGTTGAGTGAATAATAAGGTTTTCCCTGCCAGGTTCTCATAGAAACACCCTTTCCCGATTGAATATTAGCTTGCAATGGTGTTATTATAACATAAATGGGATTCTTCTACAAGGAAGACGGAAGGGGGAAGCGGATGATTCAGAAGGTAAAGGAAACAGACCGCAGGAAGCTGGCTGCTGCAGCGATCCGTGCGGCGGAATTTTCATACAGCCCTTATTCAGGGTTCCGCGTGGGAGCTGCGCTGATGACGGAGGAGGGGCGGATATTTACAGGCTGCAATATTGAAAATGCTGCCTATACGCCCACCATCTGTGCGGAACGGACGGCGATTTTCAAGGCGGCCAGTGAGGGGTACAGGAATTTTACTGCCATTGCGGTCACCGGCGGCAGAAGCGGGATCGGCCTTGCAGCTCCCTGCGGCGTATGCCGGCAGGTGATGATGGAATTCTGTGGAAAAGAATTTGAAATCATACTGGTTACCGGTGAAGATTGTTATGAGGTACATACGTTAGGTGAATTGCTGCCTATGGGATTTGGGCCTGAAGATCTGGAGAGGAGTCCGGCATGAGTGAAAAAAGAAGCGTAAAAGCAGCATTGCTGGGCCTTGGTACCGTAGGATACGGAGTCTATAAGGTGCTGAGAAGACAAAGTCCGGAGATGGAACAGAAGTTGGGGACTGCAGTGGAACTGAAAAAGATCCTGGTCCGTAATCTGGAAAAGGCAGCGAAGAAAGTGGAGGATTCGTCGGTGCTGACCACCGACTGGCAGGGAATCCTGAAGGACCCTGAAATTGAGATCGTGATAGAGCTGATGGGCGGCATGGAGCCTGCCAGAACCTGTATTCTGGAAGCGATGAAGGCAGGTAAGCATGTAGTGACTGCGAATAAAGATCTGCTGGCCGCGGACGGGAAAGAGCTGATGGACACGGCGGATTCCCATCACTGTGATTTCTTTTTCGAGGCCGCCGTTGCAGGAGGCATCCCGATCATACGTCCTCTAAAACAATGCCTGGCAGGAAATTATATCTCTGAAGTGATGGGCATTATCAATGGAACCACGAATTTCATCCTGACTAAAATGACCCGGGAAGGGATGGAATTTGCGGATGCCCTTGCGCTGGCACAGAAGCTGGGCTATGCGGAGGCAGATCCCACGGCGGACATTGAAGGGCTGGACGCAGGCCGGAAAGTGGCGATTCTGGCATCTATCGCGTTTCATTCCAGAGTGACGTTTGATGATGTGTATACAGAAGGGATTACGAAGATATCGGCCAGGGACATCTGTTATGCGAAGGAGATGGGGTATGACATCAAGCTGTTGGGTGTGGCAAGACAGACAGATTCCGGGATTGAAGCCAGAGTGCATCCAATGATGATTGAAAGCGCCCATCCCCTGGCGTCCGTCAATGACAGTTATAACGCAGTATTTGTGGTAGGGGATGCGGTAGGTGATACGATGTTCTACGGGCGGGGTGCCGGGGAAATGCCCACTGCCAGCGCTGTGGTGGGAGATGTGTTTGACATCGTCCGGAATCTGGTCCACGGTACCTGCGGAAGGATCGGCTGCACCTGCTACAGAAACCTTCCGGTGATAGCAATGGACGAGACCGCCAACCGTTATTTTATCCGTATGCAGGTGGAGAATACCTGCGGCGTGCTGGCAGCGGTGGCAAAAGTCCTGGGGGATAACTGCGTCAGCGTCGCCCAGATGATCCAGAAAAATGTCTGCGGTGAACACGCGGAAATCGTTTTGATCACAGACAGGGTGAAAGAACGCCATTTCAGGGATTCCCTGCAGACATTCATGGAAATGGAGGTTATCCGGGAAATATCCTCTGTGATCCGGGTTCAGTCATAAAAGATACAAAATTCCACTTGTTTTTCAAAAAAATACTGGTATAATATTTTTGTGCATAAATATACAGAAAAGGTATTTAGGAAGGAGTAAGTATGAAAAAAATGAAAAAGTTTGCAGCGCTGATGCTTTCAGCAGTCTGCATGATATCTTTGGCTGCCTGCGGAAGCGAGCCGAAATCCGATGCAGCGGCGGGAAGCAGCAGTTCAGAGGCATCAGGTGCGGTGACCGGGATGGACGACCTCCCCGGTAAGAAAATCGGCGTGCAGACTGGAACCACCGGTGATATCTATGCGACCGATTATGAGGGAGATGAAGCGGGCACTGTTGTAGAGCGTTACAACAAAGGCGTAGATGCCGTAATGTCCCTGAAGCAGGGCAAAATCGACTGTGTAATTATCGATAATGAACCGGCAAAGGTATTCGTGTCCGAGAATGATGACCTGAAGATTCTGGACGAGCCCTTTGCGGAAGAGGAGTATGCGATCTGTGTCGACAAGTCTAACTCAGAGCTGAAAGACAAAATTAATCAGGCGCTGACAGATCTGAAGGCGGACGGTACTCTGGATGAGATCATCGGACACTGGATCGGTGACAGCGCGGACCAGAAATCCTATGAATCGGCAGCCGATGCCGACCACTCCAACGGAACCCTGGTTATGGCTACGAATGCGGAATTCCCGCCCTATGAGTCATTGGACGGAGAGAATGTAGTCGGCATTGATGCGGACATAGCACGTGCGATCGCTGATAAGCTGGGAATGGATCTGAGAATTGACAACATGGAATTTGATTCTATTATCATGGCTGTCACCTCTGGAAAAGCGGATATTGGCGTGGCTGGAATGACAGTTACAGAAGATCGTCTGGAGAATGTTGATTTTACAGATACTTATGCAAAAGCAAAACAGGTTATCATTGTAAAAAAATAACGACGTGACAGGTCAGGGCTGCAGAATACTCTAGGAACTATGCTGCAGCCCTTTTTACTTTATAGGTAAAACCTATATTGTAACCGTTCAGCCTTCCGCTGTATGTAGATGCAACTTGTGCGCATGCTTTTGTGGCAGTGAAGCCGGAAGGCTGAACTGTTACGATATCATTAAAAATGAGGTACGTATATTGAATTGGTTAATAGATCACTTTACACAAGATTTTATAGAAAGTCAGCGTTACATGTATATTGTAAACGGTTTGAAAAATACTCTGATTATCACCGTTTTTGCAGCGCTGCTTGGCATTGCCCTGGGGTTTGTGCTGGCGATCATCCGGTCATCCCATGATAAATCAGATAAACCGGGCATTGTATTAAGAATATTGAATTTTATAGCAAAGGTTTATCTGACGGTAATCCGCGGCACTCCTGTGCTCGTACAGGTCATGATCTGGTATTTTGGCGTATTTACGTCTCCCAACACGGTTAAGATCATGGTAATTATACTGGCTTTCGGTATTAATTCGGGCGCCTATGTGGCAGAGACGGTCCGGTCCGGGATCATGTCCCTGGATATCGGGCAGACAGAGGCCGGCCGTTCACTGGGACTGAATTTTTTCCAGACGATGACGAATATCATCATGCCGCAGGCATTTAAAAATGTACTGCCGGCTCTGGGCAATGAATTTATCACGCTGCTGAAGGAGACGTCCATCTGCGGATATGTGGGTATGATGGATCTGACTAAAGCAGGAGATATCATCCGGAGCCAGACCTATGACCAGATGATGCCCCTTCTGGGCGTCGCAGTGATATACCTGGTAATAGTCATGATACTGGTGTGGCTGCTGGGGAAATTGGAAAGGAGGCTGAGAAGCGGTGAGCGGAGATCATAAGATTAATAACGGGGAAGTGCTGATTGCGGTCTCAGATCTGAAGAAAGCATTTGGCAATCATGTGGTTCTTGACGGAATCACGACAGAGATCCGGAAAGGAGAAGTTGTTGTAATCATCGGGCCGTCAGGCTCCGGAAAATCAACATTTCTCCGGTCTCTGAATCTGCTGGAGAGGCCTACAGGCGGTCATATTTATTTTGAGGGAGTGGATATCACAGATCCGAAGACAGACATTAACCTGCACAGGCAGAAAATGGGAATGGTGTTCCAGCAGTTTAACCTGTTCCCGCATATGACAGTTATGAAAAATATCACGCTGGCGCCTGTCAAATGTGGCAAGATGTCCCAGCAGGAGGCGGATCACAAGGCGCTGGAGCTTTTGGAACGGGTGGGGCTGCCGGAAAAAGCCGACAGCTATCCGGATATGCTGTCCGGAGGCCAGAAGCAGCGTGTTGCGATCGCGAGGGCGCTGGCCATGGGGCCGGACGTGATGCTGTTTGATGAGCCGACTTCAGCGCTGGACCCGGAGATGGTTGGCGAAGTTCTGGCAATTATGAAGGAGCTGGCCCGTTCCGGAATGACTATGGCAGTAGTAACACATGAGATGGGCTTTGCCCGTGAAGTTGGTACCCGTGTGCTGTTTATCAACGACGGGAATATACAGGAAGAAAACACGCCCCAGGAATTCTTCAGCAATCCGAAGCATCCGAGGCTGAAAGAATTCCTGTCCAAAGTGCTGGCATAGAGCCAGATCGAATATAAAGGAGAACAATCATGCAGAAAAAACCGACAGTATTAATGATTCTCGATGGATATGGTTTGAATGATACCTGCGAGCACAACGCCGTCTGTGAGGCCAGGACCCCGGTTATGGACCAGCTGATGAGCCAGTGCCCTTATGTCAAGGGACAGGCCAGTGGCCTTGCTGTGGGCCTTCCGGAGGGACAGATGGGCAATTCCGAAGTGGGGCATCTGAACATGGGTGCGGGAAGAATTGTCTATCAGGAGCTGACCCGCATTACGAAAGCGATTGAAGACGGTGATTTTTTTGAAAATGAGGCTCTTTTAAAAGCAGTGAATAATGCCAAAGAAAAGGGGACCTCTCTTCATTGCTTCGGCTTGTTATCAGACGGCGGCGTTCACAGCCATATCACCCATCTGTACGGAATCCTGAAGCTGGCGAAGCTGCACGGCCTGGAAAAAGTATATGTGCATTGCTTCCTGGACGGCAGGGATACGCCTCCGGCTTCCGGCAAAAGCTTTATTGAAGAACTGCAGTCAAAGATGAAAGAAATCGGCGTCGGCCAGATTGGAGTGGTATCCGGGCGTTATTATGCGATGGACCGTGATAACCGGTGGGACCGCGTAGAAAAAGCATACGCAGCCCTGACAAAGGGTGAAGGCGTGAACGGCGGCAGCGACGCGGCGGCAGCAGTCCAGGCGTCCTATGATGATGGGAAAACTGATGAATTTGTACTTCCGACGGTCATGGAGAAGGACGGCCATCCGGTCACGACTATTCAGGACGGAGATTCAGTAATCTTCTTTAACTTCCGCCCCGACCGGGCGAGGGAAATCACGAGGGCTTTCTGTGATCCTGAGTTTGCCGGATTTCCGAGAGATAAACGGCTGGAGCTGACATATGTATGCTTTACAGATTATGATGATACGATTCCGAATAAGCTGGTAGCCTTTAAAAAGGAAGAGATCAGAAATACTTTTGGCGAATATCTGGCGGCACACAACATGACACAGGCCCGGATAGCGGAAACAGAGAAATATGCCCATGTGACCTTTTTCTTTAACGGTGGCATTGAAGAGCCCAATCAGGGTGAGGACAGAATACTGGTAAAATCTCCGAAGGTGGCGACATACGATTTAAAACCGGAGATGAGTGCCTATGAAGTCTGCGATAAGCTGGTAGAAGCCATAAAATCCCAGAAATATGATGTGATCATCATTAACTTTGCGAATCCCGACATGGTCGGCCATACCGGGGTGGAGGCAGCGGCGGTTAAGGCGATTGAGGCTGTCGACGAATGTGTGGGAAAAGCGGTGGCAGCGCTGAAAGAAGTGAACGGCCAGATGTTCATCTGCGCCGACCATGGGAATGCTGAGCAGCTGGTTGATGAGACGACCGGAGAACCATTTACCGCGCATACGACCAATCCGGTACCCTTCATTCTGGTGAACGCAGATCCTGCATACGGATTGGCTGAAGGAGGAAAGCTGGCGGATATCGTTCCAACCCTGATAGAATTGATGGGAATGGAACAGCCGAAGGAAATGACAGGAAAATCACTGTTAATAAATGAACATGTTCGATGACGTGAACAACACAGAGTATTCAAGTCAGTTGTTCCGCATATACAGTGAATGCTCTCCGGGCGCTGTTAAAAGCGTACGCTTTTGGATAGCGTCCGGGACTTCAGCAATGAATAAGAGCCATCTGACTTTCTCGTCATCAGATGGCTCTTTAAGTATGGATTGAATCATTCATGTGTCTGGTGGTCCGTACCTTCCTTTCTTTCATAGTATGAGGTAACTCGTTATGATTTCGGTGGTCTGTCCTCCTTTGCTTCTGTTTGTATTTCTTGAATAAATTATAACAAACAGTTTGCAGTATGTCAATATATAAAATGAAAATTTGTATTAAAAAAATATCTTAACAGTCTAATGGTAAATGATTTGTGAATATTCTGAAAATAGATAGGAAGGAGTGATTCTATGAAGTTTGTAATCCAAAGGGTGGATTCGGCCAGTGTAAAAGTAGAAGGAAAAGTTGTTGGCTCGATAGGTAAGGGCTTCCTGGTATTCATCGGAGTAGGTCAGGGAGATACGGAGGAGGAAGCAGATAAATATTTAAAAAAACTGCTGGGCCTTCGGATTTTTGAGGATGAACAGGGGAAAACCAATCTTTCTCTAGCTGACGTAGAGGGACAGCTGTTGCTAATATCACAGTTTACATTGTATGCCAATTGCAGAAAAGGCAACCGCCCAAGTTTTATCGAGGCAGGAGATCCGAAGCTGGCGGAAGGTCTTTATGAATATCTGGTTAAAAAAGCGAGGGAACAGGTTTCTGTGGTAGAGACAGGGATTTTTGGAGCGCACATGGAAGTTTCACTGGTGAACCATGGACCGTTTACGATATTGCTGGAGAATTTGTAAAGATATTTTTAGAAAGATTTTATGGCTTTTTGCGGGAGGGTCTTGTATAATTAAAAACAGACGGATAGTTACTCAGGAGCCTTTGGAGAGAATAACAATCAAAGAGGTGAATGAAATGAACGAAGATACAAGATTAATCCTGGAAAAAATAGGAGCATTGGATCACAAAGTGCAGTCATTGGATGATAAGGTGCAGTCGCTGGATCACAGAGTGCAGTCATTGGATGATAAGGTGCAGTCGCTGGATCACAGAATGCAGTCGTTGGATGATAAGGTGCAGTCACTGGATCACAGAGTGCAGTCATTGGATGATAAGGTGCAGTCGCTGGATCACAGAATGCAGTCGTTGGATGATAAGGTGCAGTCACTGGATCACAGAGTGCAGTCATTGGATGATAAAGTGCAGTCATTGGATGATAAGGTGCAGTCACTGGACAACAGAATGCAGTCCCAGGAAGGCGGCATCAAATCTATTGCAGTACGAATGGATGCTGTGGAATCCCAGATGAAGGGGCTGTGCATTACGCTTGAAAATGAGACGAATAGAAATATCAGACTGATTGCTGAAGGTCATCTGAATTTGAGCAGGAAGCTGGATGAAGCGCTGAAGGTTGAGAGGTGAGAAGGAGCTGCTTCTGGTCCGTGTGAACTGCCTGGAGGATGATGTCAGGATATTAAAGGAACGGGTTTTATAGTTTCTCATCAGCGGGCGGTGTTGTGCCGCCTTCTGATTCATTTTAGTGAAAATTTCTTAATTCTTTTTAATTCATTTCCCGATCGGGAAATTAAATTCCAATTTATGTATGTTTATGATGTGAGCAGGTGATGGCTGATGGCAGATTGCGGCATAATTGGCGGTAAATACCGTCTTCAGCGGCTTCTGGGTTCTGGTGGGACAGCGGAGGTATATTTGGCCTGGGATATCCGTCTGCAGAAATACTGGGCCGTTAAAAAAATCAGGAAGGCTCCTGGGAACCAGAGGATGCTGGAACGGGAGACAGAGCTGTTAGGGTGGCTGGATCATCCCGCGCTGCCGAGGATTGTAGACAGGACAGAGGACTGTGACGCAGTTTATCTGGTTATGGATTTCATCGAAGGGGAAACCCTTGAGCATTTGCTGAAGAGAGAAGGTCCGCAGGAAGGCGTCAGGATATGGGAATGGGCCAGGGAACTGGCTGAGGTGCTGGATTATCTCCACACGAGGCAGCCTCCGGTTTTATACCGGGATCTAAAGCCCGCAAATATCCTCCTTCAAAAGGAGGGGCGGTTAAAGCTGGTTGATCTGGGAATAGCGTCGGCAGACGGAAGGCCTGCAGAGGGCTGGGGCACCAGAGGGTATGCGGCGCCGGAACAGCTGAGAGGTAATCCGGACTGCCGCAGCGACATCTACTGTCTGGGAGTCACTCTTTACCGGATGGCGGCCGGGAAGCTGCCTGGCCGCCATCCGGTAAAGAGGATTCCGGGAATGTCTGGGAAACTGTCAAAGATCTTATGGAAATGCATGGAACATCAAAAAGAAAAAAGGTTTTATTCCAGCAGGGAATTGCTGAACTCTCTGGAGAAGTGCCGGGAGAACAGCTTCAGGAGAAACAGGGCGCTGTCCAAAAGGCGGAAATGGGCTCTTTCTGCAGCCTCAATTCTGTTGGTATGCGCCATTGGGGCTGTAAACGGAAGATTAGAGCAGAAGGAGAAGGAGGAAACTTACAGGCAATGGATTGAGAGAGCTGAAAGAACAGTAGATCAGGAAGAGAAAGAGAAATTAATCAGACAAGCCATACTGCTGCGCCCGGACCATATGGAAGGATATCTGATGCTGGTCGAGAGCTTCAAAGCGGATGAGAGCTTTAGCACTGAAGAAGAAAAATTGATTCTGGCACTTGTGGAGGCCGGGGGCAGTAAACTGAAAGAACAGGCGGAATATGCGGATCTGGCGTTTCAGGTAGGAAAGCTTTACTGGTATTATTATTCCTACGGGAAAGAAGAGTGGTCAGAAGCTGGAATCGCGTCTGACAATGAACTGACAAGGATGAAAGCAGCTGTACCCTGGTTCGAGGCGGCAGTCAAGGCACAGGGCGGGTCCGTTCAGAGAAAAATGGCTGGCATTTACCGGGAAGTTGGGTCTTTTTACAGGGATTTGGCAGTACGGGTCAGAGAAGGAACAGAAGAGGGACAGTATCTGAGCTTCTGGAAGAATATGAATGTATTGTTGAACGAGGTAAGACAAGACAATGGCTTGCCGGAGACGGCCAGGCTGGAATTTTACCGTATGTGTGTCCGCGCGGCTGCCAGCTATCAGAGGGAATTATTATCTGAAGGCGTGACAGACGGAGAATTGCTGGTATTCCGGCTGGAGACAACGGAAGCTGCGGGGGCGGTAAACCCGTCCACTGAGAGGGGCAGGGCATTGAGGGATGAGATCATCGAAGAAGTAAAAATCATCGGAAAGGAGACTTTTTATGGCAGGTAATAGATGGGCGGCAATTCTGGCCGCGGCTGTGCTTCTGCTGGGAGGGGAAGTAATTGCTGAAGCAGTCTGGGCAGGGACCAGGGATGCAGGGGATGAAGTGACAGGAACTTTTGGGGAGGATTGCGAAGCGCCGGCAGTCGGAGGGTTTTCTTTTAAAAAAGAAGACGGCATGGAAATGGTGGTTATTCCGGAGAATGAGGAGGAAACATACAGATATTTTCTGGATCAGGATACAATAGTATCGGCAGAATTCAGCGATCCGGAGCCGTCCTCCGGACTGGAACGCGCTGATTGGGAGCTGTACTGGTCGGAGACAGGAACCTGGCAGACAGTCTCTCAGCCATTGGAAGGGAAAAGATGCGGCAGGTCATCATTACGGATTCCAGCCGGTTTTAAAGGGTGGATTCAGGTAAAAGTGGCTGACCGGGCGGGGAACTGTTCAGGCAGCCCGGCTAGTCTGGCTGGTCTGGTACTGGAATCCAATTCCTTTCATCTGATGGAGGATCATCTATCCATAGAAAGGCCGGAGACGGAATGCCGGGATGCGGACGGCTGGGATCTGTATCGGGAAAAGGTGCCGCTGCGGCTGGAGGTGAAGGATCATCATTCAGGAATACGCAAAGTAGAATGGCAGCTCAGGAGCAGCAGAGGTCTGATAGAGGAAGAAACAGGGGTGCTGGAGATCAGGCCGGATGGCAGCCTTGACGGTGAAGGATGCGGGGAATGGGTCAGCAGAAAAAGTGACCGGAATCTGGTGGTGGAGCTGGAGAGGCTATGGACGGTGGACTGTGATGCCAACGAAGTGGTTTTTTGGGTGCGTTTTACGGACTGGGCGGGGAATCATTCAGAAAGAGAAGAATGCTTCAGCATGGACCAGTCAGGGCCGGAACTGGCAGTAATTCCCCTGGAAACAGAAGTTACTTTAGGGGATACGGGATATTTGGAAAGCCCATGGAAAGCAGAGTTGGTTGTAAGGGACAGGAACCAGGAACCTGGTAAGATAACTGTGGATATCATGAGAGACGGGGTGAAGGAGGAGCTGCCGGAAGAGAGTGCCGCCGGAGGGTGGAAACTACGGGAGTGCCAGGAGGAGCCAGGTATGACCGAATATAGAAAAATGCTGGCAGTTTCCGAAGATGGGGAATATACAGTTACTGTCCGTGCAGAAGATCTCGCGGGAAGGAGGGCTCAGGATATTTGTGTCCAATTCACAATAGATACGGTTCCGCCTGAGATATGGCTGGAATGGGAGGATGAAGAAGAAAAGGAATATTATGATCACGTCAGGAAAGCATATGTGGAGGTGAGGGAGCGCAACTTTTCTGCAGCGCATATTTCCATGGCCGGCCGGTTCATCAGCGAAGGAAAAGAAGAATCATTGCCAGATTTTCAGGAATGGGAACATGATGGAGAAATACACCGTACATCATTTTTTTGCAGGGAAGATGGTTTTTATGAGATTTCTGTAGAAGGTAAAGACCGGGCAGGAAACTGCGGGAACAGGCAAAAAATGACTTCTTTTGTGATCGATACCAGGGCTCCGGAGCTGGAAATAGGGATGGCAGACGGGGACCGGCCGGTTGTTTCCTTTGCAGATAAACATCTGGTGAGAGAGAGTCTTGAGCTGAAGCTTACCGGCCATGTGAACGGCGATCAGGAGATACGGGGGAACTCTGTGTCTTTAAAAGAAGGGGAACGATTTATATTTGAAGAATTTCCTGAAGACAGAAAATTTGACGATTGCTATACTGTGTCTGCCCGCGTGGCAGATCGGGCAGGAAACCACGCAGAATCATCGCTTTGTTTTGCTGTGAACCGGTATGGCTCCATTTATATCCCGGCCGCTGCCAGCGGGAAAATTATAGGCACCTATCAGTCTGAGGCTCCGGCGGTTACAGTGACAGAGAAAAACCCGGAAGAATTACTGGAGGACCGGATTCAGATTCGGGTGATCCGGAACGGGGCGGGCAGGATCCTGACGGCAGATGAGGATTACCAGATGATCCGCAGGGGAGGAGAAAGAACATGGAGAGAATATTTATATGTTATACATCCGGAGGTGTTCCAGCAGGAGGGCGTCTATCAGGTTCAGCTGACCTCTGTGGACGCCAGCGGCCATTTTAATGACAGCAGCAGATATCTGGAGCCGGATGTCCTGTCCTTTGGGGTGGACAGGACGCCTCCCCTGATAGAGGCATTGAATCTTTCCGGCGGAATGCCATATTTTGAAAGCTCAATGGATGCTGTTTTCCAGATTTCTGATAATCTTCTGTTGGAACGGGTGGAATTCCGTTTGAATGGACAGCCGGCAGAGGGGGTCCTGAAAGATGGAAAATATCTGGTTCATCTAAAGGAAGCCGACCGGGCGCAGCAGCTGGTGGTAAAAGCGACTGACGCTTCGGGTAACACAGAGGAGGTGAAAATCGATAACTTTGTCATCACCCGCAATCCTCTGCTTTACTGGGTTTCTTTCCGGACGTTATTTGCCGGAAGCCTGGTGCTGGCAGCAATGGTTTTGTGGATGGTCTGGAAAAAAAAGAGGAATACATAGATCTGCAGAAAATCGGCTATACTGTTCAATAGGAAGGCGGATCAGAAGCTTTTCCGCTCCAGAAATCTGAAGGAGGAACAATCATGTTTCGTTATTTGCCGATTAGACGGATTAACGCAAGAGAAGTTCTGGATTCCAGGGGAAATCCGACCGTTGAGGTAGAGGTGACGGTTGGCGAAGGAATTATCGGAATAGATGGATACACAGGACGCGCAATAGTGCCTTCGGGGGCATCTACCGGGCAGTTTGAGGCAGTAGAGCTGCGTGATGGAAAAAAACGCTACAAAGGATTGGGCGTGCAGAAAGCGGTTGATAATGTGAATCAGAAGCTGGCAGAGGCTGTGCTGGGCGAAAATGCCCTGAATCAGATATATATTGACCAGCTGCTGATTGAAGCAGACGGGACCGCAAATAAGGAACACATCGGGGCAAACGCAATACTGGGAGTCTCCATGGCGACCGCAAGAGCATGTGCAAAAGCACTTCGGCTGCCGCTTTATCAATATCTGGGCGGCTGCCATACAAAGAGGCTGCCCGTTCCGATGATGAATATTTTAAACGGTGGAAAGCATGCCGATAACACGGTAGACCTGCAGGAATTCATGATCATGCCGGCGGGTGCCTGCTGTTTCAGTGAGGCGCTCCGGATGTGCGCTGAAATTTACCACGAGCTGAAGGGGATTCTGAAGGAGCAGGGGCTATCTACCGCTGTAGGCGATGAAGGCGGTTTTGCGCCGGATGTCAGAGATTCCAGAGAAATACTGAAGCTGATTGTTGAAGCGGTGGAAAAGGCCGGCTATAAACCGGGAAAAGAAATAGGAATCGCCATTGACGCTGCTGCGAGCGAGCTCTATGATAAAGAGAAAAACGTTTACAGCTTTCCGGGAGAGAGCAAGATGACGGGTACTCAGGTACAGAGAGATGCGCGTGAGATGGTTGAATACTACAAAGAGCTGGCGGATGAATTCCCGATCCTGTCCATAGAGGACGGGCTCCATGAGGATGACTGGGAAGGATGGAAGATGATGACCGCCGAGCTGGGCGGGAAGATTCAGCTGGTGGGCGATGACCTTTTTGTCACTAATATTAAAAGACTGCGCTGCGGAATTGATTTGTCAGTGGCAAATGCAATTCTGGTAAAAGTGAATCAGATCGGCACTCTCAGCGAAGCGCTGGATGCCGTAGAGATGGCAAAGTCTGCCGGTTACAGGGCCGTTATCTCTCACCGTTCAGGCGAAACGGAAGATTCCTTTATCGCTGATCTGGCTGTGGCAACAGGAGCCGGACAGATCAAGACGGGTGCGCCTTGCCGGAGCGACAGGAACGCCAAATATAATCAGCTCCTCCGGATCGAAGAATACCTGGGCAGCGTTGCGGAATATCACTCTCCGTTTGAACGGGATTGAAAGTTTCCCCCAGTTATGGTATTTTATCAGAAGGGGGAAATCTTATGGAACAGAAGAGAAAGGCCGGCCGGAACAGAAGAGGCCGGTCAAAACGGAGAAGGGAACTGCAGCTGAGAATTGAGCTGCTGGCGGCAGTTGCCGTCGTTCTGACTATTATTTCTATTGCAGTCATCCAGGGCAGCCGTGCCAGAGCAGAACAGGAAGCGAGGGAAGCGGCGGCTCAGACGGAACGGATACAGAAGATCAGGAAGAGCAGTGAGGCGACGCCGGTTCCCACGGAAGAACCTGAGTCCGGCACTGTCATACAGATCCGGATGGTGGGGGATGTGATTCTTCACGAGGATGTCTGCAACAGCTGCCTGCAGAATACAGGCTATCAGTTCGACGGGCTGTTTTGCAATATCAGCGGAGAGATCCGTGAAGCAGATATCGCCATTGCCAACCAGGAAACCATTTTAGGGGGGACCGGACTGGGAATTACCGGATGGCCGGAATTTAACAGTCCCTGCGAAGCGGGGGACGCGCTGGTGTCGGCGGGATTCCGGGTGATTCTCCAGGCCTCTAACCACACCCTGGATTATGGGATTGAAGGTGTCACCAATTGCCTGAATTACTGGAAAACAACTCATCCGGAGGCAGCAGTGCTGGGGATACACGGCGACCGGCAGGCGGCGGAGGAAATCTATGTGTATGAAAAGGATGGTTTCCGTGTCGCAATTCTTAACTATACCTATGGAACAAATCTGAACGAAGAACTTCTTCAGGATGAGAATACGGCTTACCTTCTGAATGTTCTGGATGAGGAACGGGTTACCGCGGATGTGGCCAGGGCGAAGGAAATGGCAGATTTTGTGATTGTCTGTCCTCATTGGGGAATAGAAGATGATAATAATGTCTGTTCCGAGCAGCAATATTGGTGTGACCTGTTCCTGAGCCTGGGTGTGGATCTGGTGCTGGGAGCCCATCCTCATGTGATTCAGCCGGTAGAGATGAAGATGGGTGAGAACGGCCATCAGATGCTGGTCTATTATTCGCTGGGTAACTGTGTTTCCAATCAGGAGCATGCTTATGCGATGGTGGGCGCCATGGCGGAAGTCACGATCCGGAAGGATCAGGAGGGTGTCCATATTGATAAATACGGAATAGAGCCGCTGGTTACCCATGAAGGACAGAATCCCCAGTCCTTTACGACGTATTTACTGCGGGATTATACGGAGGAACTGGCAGGCAGTAACGGGATTCTGCAGGATGACAGCAGTTTCAGCCTGCAATATTGCCAGAATCTGTGCCGTGAGGTCTTTGGAAACCTGTATCAGTAGGAAAAAACTCAAATTTGTGTTGAAATCTGGAAGAGCCTATGGTAAAATATGCATTGGTTAACCATAGGAGGTGGAAGAATGGCAGTAGTTATCAGAACGATTTTAACGGTATTATTTGCTATAGATTGTATTGCACTGGTGGTTGTTGTGTTGATGCAACAGGGAAAAGATCAGGGCCTGGGGGCGCTGGCCGGCGGGATGACATCTGAGACCTATTGGGGCAAGAATAAGGGACGCTCAGCCGAGGGCAACCTGAAGAAGGCCACAAGGATCATGGCAATATTGTTTATCGTGTTGGCTGTAGTGCTGAATATGAAGTTTTAGTCAAACGGGGCTGTTGCAGAAGGTTCATGCAACAGTCCTTTTTCAATTACTATATGCGCAGAGGGAGACTCTGGAGTATAGGTTTTAAGGTATATACCATGAGGTATATTTAGAGGTAGATGAGTGAAAAAAGAAGTGTTAAAGAACAGAAAAAAAATGATTTATGATATGATGTCCACAAAGGGATATGTTCCCATGCGAGCCAGAGAAATCGCAGTATTGCTGCAGATCCCGAAGGGGAAGCGAAAAGAGCTGGAAGAGGTCCTGAAGGCATTGACCGATGAAGGAAAGATTGAAGTCAGCAAACGGGGCTGCTACCGGAAACGCAAAAAGGACACAGAGCGTCTGGAGACCGTTACAGGCGTATTTACCGGACATGCAAAAGGATTTGGCTTTGTAGAGCTGCCTGGAGAGGGTGAAGAGGATATCTACATTCCTGAAGAGTGCACAGGCGGTGCCTTTCATAAAGACGAGGTAGAAGTCGCTCTCCAGAACAGGAGCGATGGCAAACGCCGGGAAGGTAAGGTTGTGAAGGTACTTTCCCATGGGATTTCCGAGCTCGTGGGCACTTTTGAGCGCAGCAACAGTTTTGGGTTCGTCAGAGCGGATAACCCAAAGATATCAAGAGATATTTTTATTCCCGGTGAAAAAACCATGGACGCCAAAACAGGACAAAAGGTAGTTGTCCAGATCTGTGATTATGGTAACCACAAGAAAAGCCCGGAGGGCAGGGTGACTGAGATTCTGGGCAGCATTGGCGAGGCCGGCATTGACGTTCTGTCAGTGGCCAGAGGATATGATATCCCGATGGCATTTCCGGAAAAGGTGCTGCGCCAGGCTGACAGATGTCCGGAGGGGCTGATACCCAATGACTTAAATGGAAGGATGGATCTGCGGAACTGGCAGATGGTGACCATCGACGGGGAGGATGCCAAGGATCTGGACGACGCGGTATCTGTTGTGAAAAATGGGGAATATTTTCAACTGGGCGTGCATATAGCAGATGTAAGCAATTATGTTCAGGGAGGCAGCGCCCTGGACCGGGAAGCTCTGAAACGGGGTACTTCTGTGTATCTGGTAGACAGAGTGATCCCTATGCTGCCTCAGCGTCTGTCCAATGGCATCTGTTCGCTGAATCAGGGTGAGGACCGTCTGGCCCTGTCCTGCATTATGACGATAGACAACAGGGGCCGGGTTGTGGAAAGCCGGATTGCGGAAAGCGTTATTTGTGTGGACAGGCGTATGACTTATACTGCTGTCAATCGGATACTGACAGAGAAAGCTCCTGATCTGATGAAAGAATACGGCGATCTGGTTCCGATGTTTTTCCTGATGGAGGAACTGTCAGGCATACTGAGGAGGAACAGGAGCCAGCGGGGAGCTATCGATTTTGAATTTCCGGAAAGTAAAATTATTCTTAACAAAGCCGGGAAGCCTGTAGAAGTAAGACCCTACGAACAGAATACCGCCACCAGGCTCATTGAGGACTTTATGCTGCTGGCCAACGAGACAGTTGCAAAAACATACTGTCAGAGAGAAATCCCTTTTCTTTACCGTACACATGAGAATCCAGATATGGAAAAAATGGAGGGGGTTCTGACCTTTGTCCGCAGCCAGGGGATTTCGGTGGAGAAGTCTTCAGAGGAAATTACGCCTGCCGAAGTACAGAAGATATTGCAGCAGATCGAAGGGACTCCTCAGGAGCCTCTGATCAGCCGCCTGCTTCTGCGGTCTATGAAGCAGGCAAAATATACGACAGGATGCAGCGGCCATTTCGGCCTGGCAGCCAGGTATTACTGTCATTTCACATCCCCGATCCGCAGATATCCGGACCTGCAGATTCACAGGATCATTAAGGATGACCTGCGGGGGAGGCTGAAAGAAGAGAAAATCGCCTATTATGCGGGAATACTGGAGGATGTGGCCAGGCAGGCGTCTGTGACAGAACGCCGGGCGGAGGAAGCAGAGCGTGAGACGGACAAGCTGAAGCTGGCAGAATACATGCTGTACCATATTGGCGAGACCTTTGAAGGGGTAATTTCCGGCGTGACAGGCTGGGGGCTATATGTGGAGCTTCCAAATACTATCGAGGGCCTGGTCCACATCAGCACTCTGGAAGGGGATTATTACGTCTTCGACGAACAGAATTACAGGCTGGTTGGTAATATCACCAAAAGGGAATTCACTCTGGGACAAAGGGTCCGCGTCCGGGCGGCAGATGCAGATGTGGAGAATAAAACGATTGATTTTGTATTGGCGGGAGAGGAAGTATGAGTAAAGAAAAAGACAGCCGTCTGATAGCTAATAATAAAAAGGCCTATCATGACTATTTCATTGAAGAAAAATACGAGGCGGGTATCGCCCTTCACGGTACGGAGGTAAAATCTCTCCGGATGGGGAAATGCTCTATCAAAGAGTCTTTTATCCGCATTGAACGAAATGAAGTCTATATTTACGGCATGCATATCAGCCCTTACGAAAAAGGGAATATTTTTAACAAAGATCCTCTGAGAGTCAAGAAGCTGCTGCTTCACAGGGACGAAATCCGGAAGCTGCAGGGAAAGATTTCCGAAAAAGGATATACACTGGTTCCATTGCAGGTATATTTCAAAAAATCCCTGATTAAAGTGGAAATCGGACTGGCAAAAGGAAAGAAACTGTATGACAAACGGCAGGATATCGCGAAAAAGGATCAGAGGCGGGAAGCAGAAAGAGATTTCAAGGTAAAAAATCTCTATTAGGGATTGCTGGCAGCAGTCAGAGAAGAGACTTGACGAAACGCAAGGAATGTGTTATATTTCTAATAGCACAAGACTGAGGGCTTGTACTGGTTTCGACGGGGGTTTTGAAGTTTAGGAAGCCATCCGCGGCTCTGGGACCGCGTACCAACCTGGAAATTAAATTTAAACGCAGATAACGAAGAGTTAGCGTACGCTGCCTAATGGCAGTTGTCGGGTAACAGGTTCCCGCGCCTGATATTCCGGCATCAAATGATGCGGGGCACTTTTTCTTTTAAGCTTTGCGAAGAAAAAAGAACTTATGAAGCTACTGAAGTCAGAAGCCTGTCATCCGGCGTCTGATAGAGGGAATGTCAAAAGAATGACTGTGATGGGAGATGCCTGAATGGATAGGCTTTCGGACGCGGGTTCGATTCCCGCCAGGTCCATAATCAGAGATGGGAATTTTATGGAAGGAACGGCATGGGCTTCAAGTCCATGCCGTTTTTATTCAGCTGCAGCTGAATTACTCAGGGAGAAATGCGGCAGATGTTGCAAACAGGATTTAACTTCCCTGGATTCACAATTCTGACACAATCGGTTGATATGATAAGAACAGTATTATGGAGCTAATGCTAAAGGCAGAGGAATTGAGAAGAAAAGAGGTGCGCTATGGAGAAGCTGAAAGTTCTGGTGGTGGATGATGAAAGCAGAATGCGGAAACTGGTGAAAGATTTCCTGGTGAAGAATAATTTTGACGTGCTGGAGGCTGGCGACGGGGAGGAAGCGCTGAATCTGTTTTATGAAATAAAAGACATCGCGCTGATTATACTGGATGTGATGATGCCTAAGATGGACGGCTGGCAGGTGTGCCGGGAAGTCCGTCAGTATTCCAATGTTCCGATCATCATGCTGACGGCCAAGGGGGATGAAAGGGACGAGTTACTGGGCTTTGACCTGGGAGTCGATGAATATATATCTAAGCCGTTTAGCCCCAAAATATTGGTTGCCCGCGTGGAAGCGATACTGCGCAGGACGAACCAGATGGATCCGGACAGCGTGCTGGAGGCCGGGGGAATTGCCATAGACAAGGCGGCGCATATGGCTACCATCGACGGTCAGCCGATGGAATTGAGCTTTAAGGAATTTGAGCTTTTAACATATTTCATGGAGAATCAGGGAATTGCCCTATCGAGGGAAAAGATTTTGAATAATGTCTGGAACTACGACTATTTTGGTGACGCCAGAACCATCGATACTCATGTGAAGAAGCTGAGAAGTAAGATGGGCGGCAAAGGAGATTATATCAAGACGATTTGGGGAATGGGCTATAAATTTGAGGTTGATCCATCATGAAACGCTCAATTAAAAAGCGGATCGCGTTTACTTTTATTGGACTTATGGTGCTTACGCTTGTGGCCATCGGTATTGTACACTGGTTTTTCCTGGGCAATTTTTATTTTGATAAAAAGCAGGAGACCCTTGTTGAAAGCTGGAATAAGATCAATGGCGCCGGAGACGGAGACACGGAGATTACGGATGAATTTCGGAGATTCTGTTCTGTTAATACGCTGACCTATGCGGTTGCCAATGCCAATCTGAATTATATCGCCACTAATTCTCAGGATGGCGAGGGAATGGCCAGCCGCCTGTTCGGCAACATGCTGGAAAAAGAAAAAGATAATACAAAGATTCTTCAGGAGACGGACAGTTACCAGGTGATTAAGATTCACGACCGGTTTGTATCCATGGATTATTTGGAGCTGTGGGGCATTTTGGATAACGGGAATTACTATATTGTCCGTTGCCCGGTAGAAAGTATTGAGGAATCTGCCGCTCTTTCCAACCAGTTTTATATGTACATTGGATTCTTAATGGTTCTGGCCAGTGCGTTGGTGATCTGGCTGATCAGCCGGAAGATTGTGCGGCCTCTCCAGGAGCTGGCCGGGATTTCTGAGCGGATGGCTGATCTGGATTTTGATGCCAGATATGTGAGCGGCGGAGAAGATGAAATAGGAGAGCTGGGGAACAATTTTAATAAAATGTCGGAGAAGCTGGAAACGACGATTTCTGAGCTGAAGAGCGCCAATGTGAAGCTAGAAAAGGATATAGCAGAGAAGACTCAGATCGACGAGATGAGGAAGGAATTTCTTTCAAATGTGTCTCATGAGCTGAAGACACCGATCGCGCTGATCCAGGGGTATGCGGAGGGGCTAAAGGACAATATCAGTGACGATCCGGAGAGCCGTGAGTTTTACTGTGATGTTATAATTGATGAAGCATCGAAGATGAATTCCCTTGTCAAAAAGCTGCTCACGCTGAACCAGCTGGAATTTGGGAACGACCAGCTGTCTATGGAGCGTTTTGACCTGGCCGAGCTGATACGCGGGGTGATACAGTCCTCACAGATCCTTGTGGAACAGAAGAATGCGAAAATCATTTTCAACCAGTCCGCTCCTGTGCATGTCTGGGGGGATGAGTTCAAGATCGAAGAAGTTGTAACTAACTATCTGACCAATGCGCTGAATCATCTGGAAGAGGACAATGTGATAGAGATTACTTGCAGGGAAGATAATGGTGTCGTGGTGACTACTGTCTTTAACACCGGCAAACCGATTCCGGAAGAGGACATGGGAAAAATCTGGGTTAAATTTTATAAAGTGGACAAAGCCAGAACCAGAGAGTATGGCGGAAGCGGAATCGGACTCTCGATCGTAAAGGCGATCATGGACGCCCATCAGCAGAAATGCTGGGTGAAAAATTATAAGAATGGAGTTGCTTTTTCATTCACACTGGAAAGCAAATGAAATTTTCATTCACAAACTGCTGAAAATATGGTATGATAACGATGAACGCCGTTAAAAGCGTAACAATAAGGGTTGGATGTGATAACATGCCGGATGCTAACATAACCAAAAGTGCTCTAGCGTCTTCCATGAAAAGACTGATGAAAGAAAAGCCTTTTACGAAGATCAGCGTCATCGATATCTGTGAAGGCTGTGGAATGAACCGCAAGAGCTTTTATTATCACTTTAAAGATAAATATGACCTGGTGAATTGGATCTTCTATACGGATTTCATTGCCCTGGTGAGTACCCGTGATTATGAAAGTGGGTGGGATCTGCTGATCGCTGTGGGCGAGCTGTTTTACAGAGACCAGGAATTCTACAGGAGTGCTCTCAGGATTGAAGGACAGAATTCTTTCCGTGAATATTTCCATGAATCCATGACACCGATTGTATCGTTTTTTATCCGTGATGTCTGCGATGCGGACGAGGATCAGGATATTCTGCTCACTTTTTTCTGTGATGCGTATCTGTCTGCGGTGGTCCGGTGGCTGGAGGAAGGCTGCAAGATGGAGCCGGAAGCCTTCGTGGGCCGGCTGAAAACTATGATTCTGGGACTAGCGAAGAAAATCGTAGAGGAAAAAGTATAAGATAACAAAATTTAAACGCCTGAACATCTGTATATTATGTACAGATGTCCGGGCGTAATATTTTGCAGTGATTTTTTCAGAAGGGGGGCATGCTCCGCCTCGCAGCGGCTGTCCGGGGTTTTTAATGATAACATTACTTCTGACTGCCTTTGTCTTTTGGAAGCGCTACAGCGAATATCTGCTCCAGAGAGAGGGCATGGCGGTAATCTGTGACCAGGCCTTTGTGTGTGTAAATATCTCCGTTCTCCAGAAGCTCAAAATAGCAGGCTTCGGAGGACATAATGTGATCGATCTGATAGGCATCTGTATAGAGATCGAACATGATGAACGGGTAGACAGGCTGCAGGCGGGTGTCCTTCACATACTGGCCGATCTGTTCGCGGCAGCTCTGGCTGCATCCATCCCTGGCAATCAGGATGACAAAGGAGCTGTCATGTGAAATAAATTCCCTTGTGCGTTCTCCGGAAAGCCAGCTTGTGCAGTCTTCATCCCCATAATAGTCATAGGTACCGTACCAGGACTTCTGCTGGCGCATATTCCTGGCATTGGCGGCGCAGGAAGCGGTGGAAGCCGGAAACAGGCACATGGTGTTGATACAGGGTTTTAAGAGTGACAGATGGGCAGGCGTCAGCTCCTGGTCCGGAAGCAGGCAGATAAACGCACAGTCACTGTATGTCCGGAACAGCCTGACAAGGGGTTCCAGACAGGAGAGAGAGCCGCTGCATCTGAGAATGTATGTATAGATTCCCAGAGGACGTCCCTGAAGGATGCAGTTTTCTATCTCCGCGGGGGTAGTTCCGCCCGGTATGGTCGGATTAATGCGGAGAATCAGGGCCCAGGGGATCTGAAAAGATTTCTTGGATTCTATGCTGCGTATGACCTTGCCGCCGTAGGTCAGGCTGTTGTAGCCGATGTTGATTCCAAAGCCCTTCAATGCCTTGCGGTCGGTGTTGCGCAGCAGGTGTTCAATTGCAGTGTAATAGGGGCTGTCATCATTCCTGAGCAGCTCCTGGAAAATCGCATAGACCTCCTGAAGAAATCTTCCTTTTGAAAACTGCCGGCCCATGTCGGTCAGCTTGCGGATGCTTCTGCGGGGGTCCTCTTCAATTTCCCGCAGTCCCCTGTCAACGGTAGCATCAACGATTGCGCGTGTAATATCATTTGGTTTCAAAATAAAGGCCTCCAATGCGATTGTTATTATTAGTTAACAGTATACCGGAAACAGGGCTAATTTTGAATGGACAAAAACTAAGAACTGTCCGAAACTTCACGTGGAATTCACAGATTATACCCTGTCAAAGAGAGGCGGGTTGTGATATAATCAGATACATCAAAAGGAGTGAATGCGATGAAATTTGATATGCACTGCCATACAAAAGAAGGCTCTCTGGATGGAAAGGTCATGATTGAAGAATACATCCGGCGGCTGAAGGAGATGGGATTCGGCGGAATGCTGGTATCCGATCATAATTCCTATGACGGATACAGAGAATGGAAGAATTCGCTGAAGGGAAAAGAGTATACGGATTTTGTTGTACTGAAGGGCGTAGAGTATGACACGCTGGACTGTGGGCACATGCTGGTTATCATGCCTGTGGGCATGAAGCTTCGGATTCTGGAGATGAGAGGGCTTCCGATTGCCGCGCTGATTAAAATTGTACATCATTACGGGGGGATCATCGGTCCGGCCCATCCCTATGGGGAAAAATATCTGAGCGCGGTGACCACCCGCGAACGAAAGCGGAAATATTCCAAACAGGGTAACAAAAAGCTGATGGAGCAATTTGACTTCATAGAGATTTACAACGCCTGTGAGAGACAGGAAGTCAATGTGAGAGCCGCGAAGCTGGCCCTGAAATACGGCTGTCCGGGCCTCGGCGGAAGCGATGCCCATAAGCTGGAATGTATCGGCAAGGGCTGGGCGGATCTTCCGGATACTATCCGAGATGAGAACGACCTGATTGCCTATATAAAGGAAAAACCGCGTATACGCTGCGGGGGCTCCTTCTATGACAGCACCTTCCGGGACAAGCTGGGTAAATGGAACGCATTCCGCGTGGATGGTTTTTTCATCTTTAACAAGCTGGGAGCAGCCAGCAAGAGGAGAAAGCGAAAAAAAGAGCTGAAGCGGATATTCCCGGAATATAAGGCGTCCCAGAAGAATCCGGAAGATTATACAGATAATCCGGAACATTTTGTCAAAATCCAGAATTAAAAGCTTTACATTTGAGACAGGTTATGGTAAAATCATAACTCGTGGGAGAATTTCCACATCCTTGTTTCCTGTGAGAAATCAGGAAGCCAAAAGACCAGAAGGAGGAAAGCAGCATGAACAAGTATGAATTAGCGTTAGTTGTGAGTGCCAAACTGGAAGACGAGGAAAGAGCAGCCGTTGTTGAAAAAGCAAAAGGCTACATCACCCGTTACAATGGCGTAATCACAGAAGTTGAAGAGTGGGGCAAGAAGAGACTTGCTTACGAAATTCAGCATCAGCGCGAAGGCTTCTACTATTTTATTCAGTTTGAAGCAGATGCAGCATGCCCGGCGGAAGTGGAAAGACACGTACGCATCATGGACAATGTGCTGAGATACCTGATCGTCCGTAAAGACGCCGAGTAAAGGGATTCGATTGAATAATAAGACTGTAGAAGGAGGAAAAACAGATGGCATTCGATAATAACGATAGAGACGATGCTCCGGTGAGAAAGAGAGCACCCCGCAGAAGAAGAAAAGTATGTGTATTCTGTGGAAAAGACAATACAATTGATTACAAAGATGTGAATAAGTTAAAGAGATACGTTTCCGAAAGAGGGAAAATCCTTCCCAGAAGAGTGACCGGAAACTGTGCGAAACATCAGAGAGCGATCACAGTTGCAGTGAAACGTGCAAGACATATGGCGATCATGCCTTATGTAGATGATTGATCAGTGAATGAGAGAGCTTCGATGCGGGAAGAAATTCCGCATCGAAGTTTTTTTGATTGTTTTATACATAAAAGACTGTGTGTGGGAAGACAGATACCCGTAACACATGCCCCTGACGAGGGCGGGGGAACAGCTGCGCTGTTCCGCGATGTATATATTTTGCAAAAACGGAGAATATGGAATATAATGGCTGTTAGGAGGTGAGTTATATGAATATGGATACACTCCTGGGAATCCTTATTCCCCTGGTGGGAACGTCTGCGGGGGCAGCCTGTGTCTTTTTAATGAAGAAGAATCTTTCGGGCATTGTGCAGAAAGCGCTGCTGGGCTTTGCTTCCGGTGTCATGGTGGCGGCGTCTGTCTGGTCGTTGCTGATTCCATCTATGGATATGGCTTCAGATATGGGGAAATTTGCCTGGGTTCCTGCGGCTGTCGGATTGATGCTGGGCATCGTTTTTCTGCTGTTTATGGATAAAACAGTGCCGCATCTGCATCTGGATGCGGATGAGCCGGAAGGAAACGCAGCAAAAAAAAGCCTGAGCAAAACGATGATGATGGTGATGGCAGTTGTGCTGCACAACATACCGGAGGGTATGGCGGTGGGCGTAGTGTTTGCCGGCATACAGGCCGGAGAGAGCAACATTACCATAGCCGGAGCCTACACGCTGGCGCTGGGGATTGCCATTCAGAATTTTCCGGAAGGGGCAATCATTTCTATGCCGCTGAAAAGCGTGGGACTGTCGAAGGGGAGAGCCTTTCTGTATGGGGTTTTGTCGGGGGTTGTGGAGCCGCTGGCTGCAATTATTACCGTTCTTCTGACAGGTCTGATCACGCCGGTGCTTCCCTATCTGCTGGCATTCGCTGCAGGAGCCATGCTCTATGTGGTGGTAGAAGAACTGATACCGGAATCAGCGGAAGGAGCGCATTCCAATATAGGAACGCTGGCCTTTGCGCTGGGCTTTGTAATTATGATGATATTAGATGTTGCGTTGGGGTAGACAGGATAAGGAGCAGGAAAAGTTATGGATTATGAACAGGATTATATCATGCGGATGATTAAGGATATGACAAGGATGATTGCCAAGCTGCTGCTGGGCAAGGATGCGCCGCAGTATATGCTTCCGGACGCGCAGCCGGACGACAAAGGGCTGGACGGAGATAGCGGCAGTTTTTACCGCCGGTTGATACAGATGGCGGACGCAGGGGAGATCAATGAGGCTGAAAATCTCCTTACGGATTATCTGGACCAGGGGAGCGGAAGCAAAGAAGAGCTGGAGGTGGCATTGGGTTTTTATGTCTATATCAATGAAATGTCCAACGATTTTCTGGATGAACATGAGTATTCCAGGGAAGAAATATATCAGGGACTGGAGTCATTGTCCACACAGTTTGGGGTCTCCGGGCTCACCATCCGTATGCCAGGCGTCTGACATACAGCTTCCGGCAGATTTTGTTTTTTAGAACGCAAAGAGGCTGGTTACGCCGTAGGCATACCCACAGGGCATCCTGTAATGCATGCCCTAGCGGGCGGGGAACAGCTTCGCTGTTCCACAATGTTTACAATTTGATGTGAGGAGAATATATACATGTGGGTATTGCTGGCATTTGGTTCCGCTCTGTTTGCCGGAATGACTGCTATTCTGTCAAAATGCGGTATGAGAAATATTGATTCAGATGCGGGTACGGCTGTCAGAACCTGTGTGGTACTTGTTTTTGCCTGGATCATGGCGGGACTGGGTGGGGCTGTTGGAACGATCAGTGAGATTCCGGGGCAGACCTGGGTATTTCTGATACTGTCGGGGGCTGCAACCGGGGCGTCCTGGATCTTTTATTACAGGGCTTTGCAGCTGGGGGACGTCAATAAGGTAACACCTATTGATAAGTCCAGTACAGTGCTGACCATGCTGCTGGCAGTGATCTTTCTGGGAGAGAAACTCACTCTGCTGAAAGCCGTCTGTATGGCCCTGATTGGAGCGGGGACGTTTTTAATGATTCAGAAGAAAGAAGCGGACAGTGAGAAAACAACGAAAAGGCGCTGGATACTGTATGCGCTGCTGTCTGCTGTCTTTGCCAGCCTTCAATCGATCCTGGGTAAGCTGGGGATTGAAAATGTGGATTCTAACCTGGGTACGGCCATAAGGACCTGTGTGGTTCTGGTTATGGCCTGGCTGATCGTGCTGGCAAGAGGAAAGGCGGGAGCGGTCCGGGAGATCAAAGGGACCGGCTGGCTGTTTTTAATCTTGTCTGGATTTGCGACAGGGGCGTCCTGGCTTTGCTATTACGGTGCGCTCCACGATGAAGCGGCCCAGGCCAGTGTAGTAGTGCCGGTTGACAAACTGAGCATTGTTGTGACCGTTTTATTCTCATGGATCTTCCTGAAAGAACGTCTGTCAAAAAAAGCTGCCGGAGGCCTCGTTCTGATTGTGGCCGGAACTTTACTTCTCCTATTGTAAAAAAATCGTAACCACTTACAGGTCGGATTATGGTATACTGTGTCAAAATGTTTGCGTCAGATGGGATATAGCTAATGGCAGAAAAGAAAAAAGACACAGGCCAGAGGCCCTCCAGGAAAGGAAAAGGCAGCGGAGGGGCCGGCACAAAAAAGAATACTAAGCAGAACCCGGGGCAGCCTCCCAGGACTGGTGTGAAGCCGGGAAGCAGGCGGCCTGCCGGAACTCTCACAAAACAGGGCGCCGGACAGGCAGGAAAATCTGGTGCGCAGGCCGGGAAGAGCGGCGTAAAGCGCGGGAGCGGGCAGTCCGGAAAGAGCAGCGTAAAGCGCGGGAACGGGCAGCCAGGAAAGAACGGTACCAAACGGGGCGATGGACGTGCGGGTGGCAGGCCGCGTGCGGGGAAGAAAGCGGCAGGAAGGCAGAAGAATAAAACGCTGCTGATCGTTCTGACCTGCCTTGGCATAGCCTTAGCAGGTACGCTGGGCGGAATTTATATTTATAAAGCCGACTATTTTTCGCATCATTTCTATGAAGGCACCCGGATCAACGGAGTTGACTGTTCGGATATGACGGTGGAAGAAGCGGAAGCGACCATACAGAAGAAAATTAACGAATATACCCTTACGATTCACGAGAGGGGCGGGCGCACAGAAGCGTTAACGGCAGGACAGCTTCGGATGGAGTATCTTGATGATGGAAAGGTCCATGAACTGATGGTGCAGCAGGACCCCTGGCTCTGGTTCGTAAAGCTGGACGGCCACAAGGTCTTTGAGGTAACGGCCGGGTTCGTCTATGATGTGGATGGGCTGAGCGGTCTGGTGGATGGGCTTCTGTGTGTGACTGAATATACGGCCCCGGCTGACGCATATAAGGCGCAGGAGGCTGACGGAAGCTGGACCATAGTTCCGGAAACGGAAGGGAGCCAGGTGAACCGGGACCAAGTGTATGCGCTGATAAAGGAAGCGATTGAGGGTGGTAAGACAGAGATTTCGCTGGAGGACAGCGGGTGCTACCTGAAGCCGGCAGTGTATTCCAGCGATGAAGGGCTGAATGCGGAGGTCGGCCGTTTGAATCAGATTCACAACCTGACCCGGGCGAATATTACGCTGAAGCTGGGGACCGGAGGTGAGCCGGAGGCATTGGGGCGTGACGTCCTGAGCGGATGGGTTCTTGATGACGGTGCCGGAAATCTCTCGATTTCCAGGGAGGCGGCCGGGAACTGGGTTCAGGAATTGGCTGGCGACAGCGGTATCATCGGTAAGAAAAACTTTTTCAGAACTACCGGCGGTGAAATTCTCTGTTTGGAAAAGGGCGACACTACCGGGTGGAGCCTGGATGTGGAGAAAACTGCGGATGCGGTCTATCAGGCGGTCTGTGAAGGATACCAGGGAGAAATAGAGCCTGTTTACAGCCGGATATCCTCTTACACGGGAGAAGATGTGGGCGGAACCTATGTGGAAATCAGCATAGACCAGCAGAAGATGTGGTGTTATCAAAACGGCGTTCTGGTGGTGGAGACACCCGTCGTTACAGGGAATTTGTCCATATCCGGGAGAGCTACCCCCAAAGGCGGCATCTGGAGTGTAAAATGGAAAGCCCACCCCTATCACATGAAAGGGCCGAAGCAGGAAGACGGCAGTTATGAGTATGAAGTAGATGTTGACTACTGGATGCCTTTTAACGGGGATGTGGGAATACATGATCTGGCGAGCCGTCAGGAATTCGGAGGGAGCATTTATGTGACGAACGGTTCCCATGGCTGTATTAACACGCCCTATGAAGCGGCGAAGCAGATCTACGGCATAGTTGGGAAGGGTACGCCAGTAGTTGTATATTGAAGATTGATGAAATGAGACTGCCGCTGAACAGATGTTTCTGTTTGGCGGCAGTTTCGTTTTATGGGTCGAGCTTGCAGATTTTTCTGTCATAGGTCAGAATCCCGTTTAATTCGCCCTCCACGTCTGAGAGCTGGGTGAAGATGGCAGCGGAAAGCCCCTGGGCCACCAGGGAGGGCATCTCTTTTTCCAGGGCGCTATGGAACGCCTGCCGGAATTTAGCGGGGGACTGCGTATCCCGATAGCCGAAGCCCTTAGTTACGGCCATGTGGCCCGGTATACGGCAGGCAAAGCCGCCGTACTCAGACAGGACACAACACCGTCTTTTTCCGCCGCCCCTCAGGGAGAGCTTGTGAAAATAAATGTGGAGGCTGTCGTAGTCGCCGCAGCCCTGGTCGAACCAGCCGCTGGCGGAATCGATCAGGCTTCCCGGAAAGCGGCGTTTCAGGACGGAGGTCAGGCGGGAAGCCTCGAACTGCCCCCAGCCCTCATTGAAAAGGACATAGGTGGCTACACTGGGAAAATGTGACAGCAGCGCCATCGTATGGGCAGCCTCACGAACAAATTCTTCACGGCCCTTCTGGTTTCTGCGGCCGAAGAACCAGTAATTGCCCGACGTATCGGATATCCCCTTCTGGAATGGAAGCAGCACATTGGGTATCCAGGTGTGGGGCCCTTTAAAATATCCTCCTCCGTTCACCATATCCTGCCAGACGATCATGCCCAGCCGGTCACAGTGGTAATACCACCGGGCCGGTTCGATTTTTCCGTGTTTTCTCAGAAGGTTAAACCCCAGTTCTTTCATTTTGCGGATATCATAGATGAGCGCCTCATCCGAAGGAGCCGTGTACAGGCCGTCCGGCCAGTAACCCTGGTCCAGGACGCCGTTAAGAAAAAGGGAGCTGTGGTTCAGACAGAAGCGGGGGATGTTCCCTCCGTCGCGTTCGATAGTATAGGAACGCATGGCAAAGTAGCCGGTCACAGTATCTTCCCCGGCTGTCAGTTTTACCAGATAGAGATGAGGGTCTTCCGGCGTCCAGAGATGAGGATCCGGGAGGGAAACCGTGAAACTGGGCCTGAGAGAGGAACCACTGACAACACACTGCCCGTCTTGGTAGATCCGGTATTGAACAGGGCAGGCAGCCGCTTTGCCAGGAGCGCCGGAGAAGGCCAGATCAAAGCGGACGGTTTCTGCATCGATGTCAGGCGTTATCCGGAAGTCTCTGATATATGTATCGGGCACCCATTCCAGCCACACGGTCTGCCACAGTCCGCTCTGGGCAGTGTAGAACATGCCGTCCGGGCGCAGGCTCTGTTTCCCCCGGCTGTGATAGGATTGGTCTGTAAAATCCTGAATGCGCACGGTGAGCGTATTTTCCCCTTCTTCCAGATATTTCGTGATATCTGTCTCAAATGGAAGATATCCGCCCACATGCCGGCAGGCCTTCCGGCCGTTCAATAAGACCAGGGCGCATTGGTCGGCTGCCCCGAAATGCAGGATGCAGCGCTTTTCGGACAGAATTGAATGGATGGGCAGGGTGCGTTCATACCAGAGATACCCGTCCGGCATCAACTGGCGGTGGACCCGTGAAAGCAGAGATTCAGGAGAAAATGGCACAAGGATGGTGCCTTCAAAAAAGTCCGGATAATCCGGCGTGTCCGTAAAGGCGTAGTCCCAGAAGCCATTCAGGCTGAGCCAGGAATCCCTCATGAGCTGGGGCCGGGGATATTCTTCGAGAACGTGGTTGGGGTCCAGGCGTTCTCCCCACTCAGTAATTAGCTGTGTCGTTATCATTCGTGTTGTGCTCCTTTGAACCCGGCATAATAGCTGAACCAGGTATTCTAAGACAATTTTAGCACAGAATGACAGAAAGAAAAAGAAGATCAATCAGAAAGAGCGCATCGCCCGTGATTGGGCGTGCGCTCATTTTCATTCCGGCATTCTCCGGCATGCTCTTTATTCGTCGCAGTCGCAGGGCGGACAGGTGACAGGAGCGTCGAAGGATGGGTTGAAGGCGTAGAAATTCTTGAAATCAAGCTGTTCCTGTACGCTTCGGATTGCTTCTCCGAAACGCTGGAAATGCACGACTTCACGTGCGCGGAGGAAACGGATCGGGTCGGCGACTTCCGGATCCTTCACCAGCCGGAGGATGTTGTCGTAAGTGGAACGGGCCTTCTGCTCAGCCGCCAGGTCTTCAAACAAGTCGGTCAGAGGGTCGCCCTTGCTCTGAAATTCACAGGCATTGAAGGGAATTCCGCCTGCTGCCTGGGGCCATATGCCAGTGGTATGATCCACGTAGTAGTTGGCAAAACCAGATTTTTCAATTTCCTCCATAGTCAGGTTGCACGTTAACTGGTGTACGATGGTGGATACCATTTCCAGATGAGCAAGCTCCTCTGTTCCGACGTCGTTTAAAACGCCCATGGCCATCCGGTTCGGGGCTGCAAAACGCTGAGAGAGATAACGCATGGAAGCGCCCATTTCTCCGTCAGGACCACCGTACTGGCTGATGATAACCTGCGCCAGCATAGCGTTCGGTTTTGTAATATTTACAGGATACTGAAGTCTTTTCTCATAATTCCACATTTAACGGCAGCCTCCCTTCTTATTCAGCTCCCAGGGCCAGGGCTGGTTTACCCATTCCCAGGAACGGGAGCAGGTGTCGTTGGCAGTATCAATAGTGAGAGGGCCATAGCAATGTGCATATTCATCCAGAGCCTCATTGCGCAGGGCAGATTTTTCTTCGAAGTAGGCGCGGGCCTCTTCATCTTCCGGATGGGTATCCAGAAACAGGATCATATCGCTGACAGCGAAACTAACCTGATTGATCCAGCATAAAAGCTGTTCCTTAGACATTTTATTCTGCATCATCGACAAACGCCACCTCCTTTCCCACAAAACGGTTTGCAGAGGTCAGGGAAAATAGTCCCCACCTGAAGAGCTTTGCATAATTCGAAAGTTTTACCCCATTTCTGATAGGGGACATATCCCATAGCAACAGGCAAGTGATCGTCCAGGTGCCGGAACATTTCAGAAAAATCTCTAGTGTTGGAACAGCCGGAAGGCTGCTGGCAGTTATTCCGGCGGGGCTGCTGTTGCGGCTGACAGTTATTTGGCATGTTTTGACGGCATCCGCCCCGATTCATACGATAATTATCCATACGATTCCTTTCTTTGAAATAGCTTCAATATTATTTTATGAAAAAGGTTTAAAAGTGTCATTAATAGTTTTTTCTAAATTGAATCTGTTATGCTGGAAAACTATGTGGATGTATGAAGCTGGCGGTAATGTACGGTAAAGAAGAAAAAATTATGAAAATAAAAAAGACATGCAGCCTGTCTCCCATAAGAGCTGACTGCATGTCCGGATGCCTGGTATCTCTGAAGATACCTGTCATTTGAATCAGGTGTTTTTCATGATAACTGTCTCTACGATATCGGAAGTATGTTCACAGGCGTCGATACAATCCTCCAGATATTTGAAAATATCGCGCCAGACAATGATTTCCACAGGGTCGGTGGTGCCGGTGTGAAGCGTCCGCATGGAATCCAGATAGAGCCTGTCGCCTTCTTCTTCCAGACGGTTGATTTCAATCAAACTCTGGAGAAGTTCTTTGGATTTCTTGAATTCCGGGAACTCCTGCATGGTTTTTTTAACCATTTCACAACAGCGGATGGCCAGCTTTGCGAAACGGACAGATTCTGGACGGATGGACTGGACATTGCAGATGTAGATGCGCAGGACCACGTCTTCGATCTTATCGGTGATATCGTCCAGATATTGGCTGATGGCCATAATATCTTCACGTTCGATGGGAGTGATGAAAGCCTTCATCAGTTCTTCCATCAGTGAATGCTTTTTCACATCAGCTTCGTGCTCAATCTCATGGATCTCGTCAATGCTCTCACTGAGCCGTTCGGGATTAAAATTTTCGACAACCCGTTCCAGGATTTTGGCAGCCCGCACGGCACAGTCCGCACAGGCCACGAAATTATCAAAATAAATCATATCACTTTTCTTCGACATATGAATACCTCTTTCCTTTGTTTATCGTTAAAATATTGCCATAAACAGCTTGGCCATCAGAAAACCAATGATCCCGCAGCCCGGGAAGGTGAGCACCCAGGTCAGAACCATATCCTTAACGACTCTCATATTAATGGCTGAGATCCGCTTAACCGCGCCTACGCCCATGATGGCCGTGGTCTTGGTATGGGTTGTGCTGACCGGTATTCCGAACAGTGAGGACAGAAGCAGGCAGGCAGATGCGGCGATATCGGCTGAAAAGCCCTGATATTTCTCCAGCTTCACCATATCCATACCCACAGATTTAATGATTTTCTTGCCGCCCACGCTGGTTCCTATGCCCATGACGACTGAGCACAGCAGCATCATCCAGACGGGTAGTGCAACCCCCGCGGTAGTGTCCTGTCCATTCATCAGGAAGACTCCCAGGATCAGGACTCCCATGAATTTCTGGCCGTCCTGGGCGCCGTGCATGAATGCTGTCATCGAGGCGCCGACGATCTGGGCGGATTTGAAAAATCCGTCTGTTTTCCTCCGGTCCATGTTACGGCATAGGAAAGTGGTCAGCCGGCAGACCAGGAAGCCTAGGATAAAGCCCAGAACGGCAGAAAGCACGAGGCCATAGATGACCTTGATCCATTCGCTGCCGTTAATACCCCGGAAACTGTTCTGCAGGGCGATAGCGGCGCCTGAAAGGCCGGCGATTAAGGCATGGCTCTCGCTGGTAGGGATGCCGAAGTACCATGCGGCGACGGCCCAGACGACGATGGCGACCAGAGCGGCACACAGCGCCACGAGAGCGTCTTCGTTATTCCCCTGGAAATTGACCATATCTTTGATTGTCATTGCAACTGAGGAGTTGAGTAATGTCATGACTGACACACCCAGGAAATTGAATACAGCAGCCAGCAGAATCGCTGGTTTTGCCTCCATGCATCGGGTAGTAACGCAGGTGGCAATCGCATTTGGGGCATCTGTCCAGCCGTTGACGAAAATGACGGCAAGAGTCAGAATAACAGAAACCATCAACATCGGATTTGAGGTGACCTGTCCCCAGAAAGCAGCAAATGAAATGTCCATGTCAGTTAATCTCCCTGTTTAAAATATTTGCTTTCTATTTTGTTTATGCGGTGCCTGAAATAACCTTTGACCCGCAGACATTTTTATTATAACATAGTATGTAAAAGATAGGCAAAGAAAACCGTAAATATATGTAAATTTTTTGTATGGGATGAAGAAATATCAGAGAAAATCAGCATTAAGAAACGGTTGACGAAGACAGGGGATCAATTATAATAGAAATAATAGCGTGAGAATGGTGAGATACTAGAAGTGTCATAGCAAAAGGAGGGCCAGCGCTCCTGACGGAGTGCTGGCATATGAAAAAGAAAATTATATATGAAAAAGTCTGTTTGCCTTTGTTTGATTCTATGATATAGAAAAAGTATGAGGAAAGTATGAGTTGGCTTTGAAAGTTTTGTGAAAACTTTGTAGACGAAATATGAACAAAAACAGGACGTACAAATGAAAGAATATTTTAAATCTGTATTTGAAATTATTAAAGAAAACTGGAAAAGCCTGGTGTTGTTTGAGATTGCGTACCGGGTGTTTACCTCACTGCTTCTCCTGAAGGGAGGCGGGTGGCTGGTAAACCGGCTGCTGGAATATCAAGGCTACAGTTATATGACGCTGGACAACTACAGCAATTTTATCTCGCATCCGCTGACGGTTCTGGCTATGGCGGCAGTCCTTCTCGCCGCTTTTTTTCTGATCCTTTTTGAAAGCTACGGGATACTGAGCTGCTTTGAAAGGAGCTGGAAGAGGGAACGGATCACAATGCCTGGAATGATCCGTGCAGGGTTTGCAGGATGCGGCCATTTTGTCCGAAGATATCCGCTGCGCTGGATTCTGTATATGGCAGGCTGTGCGCCGTATCTGTACTTCCATCTGATTATATGGGAATTTTCTCAGGCCAAGCTGGCGATGGTTACCCTGCAGAAGGTCTATGAATTTTTGCCGAAATGGTTTTTTGTCCTGTTGCTGGTATTGATGCTGGTGGGCTCGATGTTCTTTTCTTTCACAATGCCTTTTCGGCTGTTGAGGCTGGAGGACGGCAGAGAGGTGAGAGAGCATACGGGACAGATGCTGAAGGGCAGATGGAAGAGAGATGTGCTGTATTCCTTTTTGCTGCAGCTCTTTGTCCTGGTGGCGGTGCTGGTAATCTATTTTATTATGCTGGTAGTGATGGTGGCGGCAGTGAAGCTCACCAGAGATTCCGGAAGCCTTGTCAGTGCGGTGCTGATCTATGGGAACTGGATCCAGGTGGGGGCAGGAGTCCTGGCGGGCGCCATGGGGACTGTGGCCGGCCTGCTTTTCATGTATACATTTTTTGCAAGGTCGGAAAAGCCGGTGGTTATCAGGCAGTCGCCGCAGCCGCGGGGCAGATTCCTCGCTGTGATGACAGGACGGTACATGACATTCATGGTGACGGTGCTGATCTTTGCCCTGGAATCGATTCTGATCCTTTATTTTGCCGGGACCAGCGTGCCGAACAAGGCGGCTGCTCAGAATTACGTAGCTGTAACGGCCCACCGGGGCGGAGCGAGAATGGCGCCGGAGAACACCATCAGCGCTATGGAATATGCGATAGAGGCCATGGCTGATTATGCGGAAATAGACGTCCAGGAGACAAAGGATGGAGAAATTGTCCTGCTCCATGACAACAACCTGAAAAGGGTGACCGGACTGAACGCCAATATTTGGAACCTGACCTATGACGAGGTGAGCCAGCTGGATGCAGGAATCAAATTCCACAAAAAGTTCCGAGGAGAGAAAATACCCACCCTGAATGAGGTCATTGAATGCTGTAAGGGAAAGATCCGCCTGAACATTGAGATCAAATATAACGGCCATAACAGCCAGATCGTTAAAAAGGTGGTTAAGATTATAGAAGACCAGGGATTCGAAGACAGCTGTGTTCTTACTTCTATGAATTATAAATTCCTTGAGCAGGCAAAAGAGCTGAATCCAAAGATCACGACCGGATATACCATGTCCATGATCTATGGGGATCTGTCAAAGCTGACTGCGGCAGACTTTTTCAGTGTTAAGTATACGTATCTGAATCAGGGGTTTGTGCGGAGAGCCCATGCGTTAGGAAAAGAAGTCTGCGCGTGGACACTGAATTATCAGGGAGACATGCAGCGGATGGTGGACTGCGGAGCTGATAATATCATTACCGACGACCCGGAGCTGGTCCGTAAAGTGATACTGGGAGAGCTGGAGCAGAATCCCTCCTTCTTCACACTGCTGAAATATGCCATGAAATAACTGGCAAGGGTTTAGCCCATTTAGTCTTTGTAGATGAACCTTCCATCCAGCTCTGTGGTTTTCACAATATTGATAAAGGCTTTCCCGTCCACCTTACGTATTTCCCGGATCAGGCTTTTGACCTGCTGGCCGGAGACTACAGAGTAGATTAATTTCTTTTCTTCATTCGTAAAACAGCCGGTACCGTCCAGAACGGTGGCACTGTGATGGGTGTGCTCCATGATCGTCTGGTATATCTGCTGATACTGGTCGCTGATGATGAACAGGGTGGCCTGCTGGTATTTCTTATATAACAGATGGATAATCTGGGTGGAGGCATACTGGAAAATGATGGAATACAGAGCTTTATCCCAGCCGAACAGCAGCCCGGCGGCCAGAAGGATCAGGCAGTTGACGCCGAGAGTTATGTTCCAGGGATCTTTGTTGAGCTTGTGGCCGTATACGTTAGCCAGTATGTCCAGGCCTCCGGTGGAACCGCCTACAATCATGGCCAGGCTGATGCAGACCCCGTTGATGATGCCGCCGAATACGCTGGCAAGAAGCACATCGTCGGTTATGGGGAGGGCAGGGATGATGTCGGTCAGCAGGCCGCAGAGCCCTACGGAAAGGCAGGTATAGATCAGGAATCTCCTGCCGAGGGATTTATAGCTCAAAAGCAGCGCAAGTATGTTCAGAGGATAGCTGATCAGAGAGAATGCGATTCCCACCTGGAAAAAAGATGATCCGGCCCTCTGTACGAGAAGCGCGATGCCGTTAAAGCCTCCGGGGTAGAGTCCTACCACGTTGACAAAGCTATTGATGTTAAAAGCCATGCAGGCGGCAGACAGCGCAACCAGAATGATCGATTTAACTTCCCGTTTCCACATTTTTTTATCCTCCCTTGCCGGCCGCTTCGGGACGGGCAGCCTTTAGCCTCAGTATAGCATAGATGTTCATACATTAAAAGACGAAAAGAATATCCGCAAAGGGGAGCGGCAGCGGGGCCAGCTCCGGCCCTGTGGAAAAGCTTAGGGTTCACAATCTGGAAGGGATATGTTATAATCAGGTAAATCTCTGCCGGACAGGCCGGCGGAGGATCAATACGGGGAGTGAGTATATGCAGAACCGTTCTGCGGGCAAGAGAAGAAGGGAACGGCGGAAGGCAGATTTTTATGATTACAATCTGTTGGCCGTCGTGATTATATTAATTTGTTTTGGACTTGTGATGCTTTACAGTGCCAGTTCTTATGAGGCAGCAACCAAACTTGGCGATGATATGTATTATTTCAGGCGCCAGGCTTTGATCAGCCTGGGGTCAGTGGCGGTTGCCCTTCTGATTTCCAGAATGGACTATCATCTGTTTTTGAAATGGTCGCCCTATCTGTTTGGGCTGTCACTGGTTCTGATGGCGATGGTAAAGTATACCAGCTTCGGAGTGGAGGCGGGAGGCGCAAAACGATGGCTGAAGCTGGGCATCCAGTTCCAGCCGTCGGAGATTGCCAAGATTGCGGTAATCCTGTTCCTGTCTTATATCATACTGAAGATGGGAAAACAGGTGAATTCAAAAAAGGCGGTGATCTTCCTCCTATTTCTGGGGGGGGTTCAGGCAGTAGGAGCCTACTATTTTACAGAGAATCTGAGTACCGCCCTGATCATCCTGGGGATTTCCTGTGTCATGATTTTTCTGGCTCACCCGAAGACCAGGCCGTTTCTGATCGCGGTAGTTGTGATTGCGTTGATCGTGGCTGCAGGTATTTTTTATCTTTCACAGAATATGGACGGGAGCTCACATTTCCGGATTCGAAGGGTTCTGGCCTGGCTGGACCCGGAGAAATATTCTGCCATGGGCGGTTATCAGGTGCTTCAGGGGCTGTACGCTATCGGATCGGGGGGATTTTTCGGCAAGGGGCTTGGCAACAGCACACAGAAGCTGGCTACGATCCCTGAGGCCCAGAACGATATGATCTTTTCCATTATCTGTGAGGAGCTGGGGCTGTTTGGAGCGATTCTGGTGCTGCTGCTGTTCGGGTATCTGCTGTACAGGCTGTTTTTCATCGCGCAGAATGCTCCGGATCTGTACGGGACACTGATGGTCAGCGGCATATTCGTTCATATATCCCTGCAGGTTATTCTGAACATCTGTGTCGTGTTGAATGTGATACCTACTACGGGAGTCACGCTTCCCTTCGTCAGTTACGGAGGTACTTCGGTCTTGTTCCTGATGGCTGAGATTGGTATCGCGCTGAGTGTTTCCAGGAGGATACGTTTTCAGGATGAAGTATCTCCACAAAAAAATGGCGAAAACATATTGACAAATCATGGATAAGCAATTACACTTTGATTGTCAAATTACTTTATGGCCCTGGCAGGGAGTGGGAACAGCCTGAGCCGTTCCGCAATGTAAAAAATCGGAGGAGACAAGTTTTATGTTAGAGAAAATGAGGCAGATCCTTGCTGAGCAGTTTAACTGTGAGGAGGATACTATTACGGAAGAAACTAATTTTAAGGATGATCTGGGTGCCGATTCACTGGATTTGTTTGAACTGGTCATGGCCCTTGAGGAAGAGTATTCCATTGAGATACCGGCTGATGACCTGACGAACCTGACAACAGTTGGTTCCGTAATAGATTATTTAAAGGACAAAGGTGTGGAGGCTTAATTCCACACCTTTTGTAAATTGGGGAGGGGACGGAAGATGAGTATTGAGTATTTGAAGAGTATTTTGGAAACAAGCAGAAGCGTCGTCTGCCTGCTGGGCCGGGCTCCGGCTGTTGAACATGGCAGCGATTTCTACAGGGATGAATACAGCGGCGAAATTGAATTAAAATACGGATATTCTACGGATGAAATTTTTTCCAGCACTTTCTATCAGAACCGGCCCAAGACTTTTTACAAATTTTACCGGGAAGAAATACTGAAGAAAAGAGGCGAGCCGGACGAGTGTAATTTTGCTCTGAAACGCATGGAAGAGGATGGACGGCTTCTGGGTATTGTGACCAGAGGGTTCCTGAATCTGTCCCGGCGGGCCGGCTGCCGGAATGTGATACAGCTTTATGGGAATATCGATGAGAATGCCTGCCCGCGCTGCGGGAAGAAATATGATGCGGACTATATACTGGGCCACACACCGCTGCCACTCTGTGAGGCGTGCGGAGCAGTCATACACCCTGGCGTGGCCCTGAAAGGCGAGATACTGGACAACCTGATCATGACTCAGGCGGCCGATCTGGTTTCCAGAGCGGATACGCTGCTGGTTGTGGGATGCAATCTGATGTCTTCGCTGGGCTCTCTGGTGAAGTATTTTAACGGACGGATTGTGGCGCTGATTAATAATGAGGCCCATTATTCCGATCATAAAGCAGACTGCATCTGTATTGGAAATATCAGTGATATCATGAAACAGGTTTATCCGGCAGAGGCCGGACAGCAGAGCTGTTCCGTAAAGTTTGAGAATAAGGAAACAGGAGAGAAGAGAATGAAAAAAGTGAAAACCAGATTTGCGCCCAGTCCCACGGGCAGAATGCATGTGGGGAATCTGCGCACGGCGTTATATGCGTATCTGATCGCAAAGCACGAGGGCGGTAGTTTTATGCTCCGGATTGAGGATACGGATCAGGAGCGGTTCATGGACGGCGCTCTGGACATCATTTACCATACGCTGAAAGAGACCGGCCTGGTGCATGACGAGGGCCCTGATAAAGACGGCGGCTTCGGACCCTATGTGCAGAGCGAGAGGAATGCCATGGGTCTTTATCTGAAATATGCGAAGCAGCTCATTGACCAGGGCGACGCCTATTACTGCTTCTGTGATAAGGAACGGCTGGAATCTCTGAAGACTATGGTGGCAGGTAAGGAAATTGCTGTCTATGACAAGCACTGCCTGCATCTTTCCAAAGAGGAGATAGAAGCGAATCTCGCGGCGGGTAAACCATATGTCATCCGCATGAACATGCCAACGGAGGGGACAACTACCTTCCATGATGAAATCTATGGGAATATTACAGTTGAAAATGCTGAATTGGATGATATGATCCTGATCAAATCGGATGGATATCCCACCTATAATTTTGCCAACGTTATTGACGACCATCTGATGGGGATCACCCATGTGGTGCGGGGGAACGAATATCTGTCCTCCACACCGAAATATAACAGGCTGTATGAAGCATTCGGATGGGAGATCCCGGTCTATATCCACTGCCCGCTGATCAATAATGAAGACGGCCAGAAGCTGAGCAAGCGCTGCGGCCATTCCTCTTATGAGGATCTGGTTGAGCAGGGCTTCCTGACAGAGGCCATCGTGAACTTTGTCGCCCTGCTGGGCTGGAGCCCCGCCGAAGAACGGGAAATTTACACTTTACCGGAGCTGGTGAAGGCATTTGATTACCGCCGGATCAGCAAGTCATCGGCAGTTTTTGACATGGTGAAGCTGAAGTGGATGAACAGCGAATACATGAAAGCTATGGACGATGAGAAATTTTATGAAATGGCTCTTCCCTATATTCAGAAAGTGATCACAAAGGATTATGACCTGCGCAGGATCGCCGGGATGGTCAAGACTAGGATTTCTGTATTTCCGGAGATCGGAGAGATGATTGATTTCTTTGAGGAGGTTCCGGATTACGACGTGCAGATGTATGTGCACAAGAAGTCCAAATCTACCATAGAGACGTCGTTGGCCGTGCTCCAGGAGGTACTGCCTTTGCTGGAGACTTTGGAGGATTACAGCAACGACGGTCTGTTCCAGGTGCTTTCCGGGTATGCCGGCAAAAAGGGCTATAAGATTAACCAGGTCATGTGGCCGGTCCGGGTGGCAGCTTCCGGCAGACAGACGACTCCGGCCGGAGCGACGGAGATCCTGGCGGTCATCGGAAGAGAAGAAACTGTGAAGAGGATCCGGAGTGCAATCGAAAAAATCAATGATTCATTATAATCAGGCACAAAAACAGGCAATTGAACACGGAGAGGGGCCTATGCTGGTACTGGCAGGCCCCGGGTCCGGCAAGACGGCAGTCATAACCGGACGGCTCTGCAGGCTGATGCAGAATGGAATCTCTCCTTCTTCAATTTTGGTGGTGACGTTCACTCGGACGGCAGCCGCTGAAATGAAGGGGAGATTTTTGTCTCAAATGGGCATTTCTTCCACGCAGGCGACTTTTGGCACCTTTCATGGTGTATTCTACGGGATTCTCCGTCATGCATATCATATTTCCGGGCAGAATATCATAAGTGAAGAACAGAAGAACAAGCTTCTGAGGGAAATTACCGGTCATTGCTACAGCGGGGCGGAGAGTGAGGCAGATCTTCCGGCCTCCGTCAGCCGGGAGATCAGTACGGTCAAGAGTGCCCGGATGGATATTTCCCATTTCTATTCCACTGTCCTGCCCCAGGAAGTATTTCGGAACATATACCGGGAATACGAGTTGTGGATGAAGGAAAATAAAAAGTTGGATTTCGATGATATCATGATCTGGTGCCACCGGTTGTTCACCCGGAGGCCGGACGTCCTGGAGCTGTGGCAGCAAAAGTTTCAGTATCTTCTGGTTGACGAATTTCAGGACATCAGCCCTCTGCAGTATGATATCGTGAAAATGCTGGCTGAGCCGGAGCATAACCTGTTTATTGTGGGCGATGATGACCAGTCGATCTACAGGTTCCGGGGCGCCAATCCTGAAATCATGCTGGGTTTTCCGAAAGACTATCCGTCGGCGGCTGTGGTGGCTCTGGAAACGAATTACCGGAGCACGCCTCAGATCCTGGAATGCGCAGGACGGCTGATCGTTGAGAATAAAAAGAGGTTTCCAAAAAAAATCCGGGCGGACCGGGAAAACGGCAGTCCTGTGGAATTCCGTCTGTTCGGCCATGTGAGAGAGGAGACGGCGCAGCTGGCCGCAAATATCCGGAAGGCTGCCGCGGAGGGAATGCCTTACAGAGAAATGGCGGTTCTCTTCCGGACCAATACCGGCTGCCGCAGCGCGGTGGAACAGCTGATGGCCTGGCAGATCCCTTTCAGGGCCGGAGATGTGATCCCCTGCCTCTACGACCACTGGATAGCCAGAAATGTGATGACTTATCTTCAGATTGCGGCAGGCAGTAGAAAACGGGGAGATTTCCTGCAGATCTGCAACCGTCCCAACCGTTATCTCTCTCGCGATGCTTTCTATGAGCCGGCGGTGTCCTTTGAACACCTCTATCAGTATTACGGAGATAAAGAGTGGATGTGTGAACGGGTTGAAAGGCTGGAGGCAGATCTGAAAGCCTTGAGCTGCCTGGCTCCATACGGCGCGGTACAGTATATCCGCCGGGGCATCGGCTATGAGGGTTATGTGAAGGAATACGCCCTGTCCAGGAATATTCCGGAAGAAGAACTGATTCAGATTCTGGATGAGCTGTCTGAAAGCGCCAGAGGCTTTTCCAGCCTGGAAGTCTGGCAGGAGCATATCGCCGCGTACCGGGAGCAGCTTCAGCGGCGAAGCCGCCGGGAACCGGAGAAAGAGGGGGTGATGATATCAACCCTGCATGCGTCCAAAGGCATGGAATATGATTCTGTCTACATACTTGATGTAAACGAGGGAGTGATCCCCTATCACAAAGCTGTGCTGGATGCTGATCTGGAAGAGGAACGGCGGATGCTGTATGTGGGGATGACGAGGGCCAGAAAAAAGCTTTACCTCTATGCAGTGAAAGAACGGTACGAAAAGAAAACAGAGGTTTCACGCTTCGTCTCGGATATCTTTCCGGAGATCCGGTAATACTTTCTGTATCAAAAAGGTGCAGTTGATTACAGCTGAATGGGAAAATATTTTGTGGAGGTAACAGGATGAAACTATTATTTTACGATACAAAAAGCTATGACCGTGCGTCCTTTGACGAGGCGGGGAAACGGTATCCGGACATTGCCATTGATTACCTGAAGACAGATCTGGCTCCCAGGACAGCGTCCCTGGCTCAGGGGTATGACGCTGTCTGCGCTTTTGTGAATTCTGACGTAGGCACAGAGACGGTGAAAGCGCTCCATGAGTTTGGCGTGAAGGTGATCCTGATGCGCTGCGCCGGGTTTAATAACGTAGATGTGGAAGCTGCCGGCAGATATGGGATTCCGGTGCTCCGCGTGCCCGGGTATTCCCCGGAGGCAGTGGCGGAGCATGCGATGGCTCTGGCCCTGGGCGTGAACCGGAGGCTTCATAAAGCTTATGTGAAGGTACGTGAAAATGATTTTTCCCTGAGCGGGCTCATGGGCTTTAATTTCTATCAGAAAACAGCCGGGATCATTGGAACCGGAAAGATTGGCGCGGCCATGGCCAAGATTTGCCGGGGCTTCGGAATGCGGGTGCTGGCTTATGACCTCTATGAAAATCCGTCTCTGAAAGAATTTATCACCTATGTTTCCCTGGAGGAGCTGCTTTCGGAAAGTGATTTAATTTCTCTCCACTGCCCGCTCCTGGAAAACACCTATCATCTGGTCAATAAGGATACGATTGCAAAGATGAAGGACGGGGTCATTCTTGTGAATACTTCGAGGGGAGCTCTGGTGAAGACAGAGGATCTGATCGACGGCATCCGGGCGCATAAATTTTTTGGGGTAGGTCTGGACGTGTATGAGGAAGAGACTCCGAACGTATTTGAAGACCGCTCAGAGCAGATCCTGGAGCATTCCATAACCGCAAGGCTGCTGTCATTTCCCAATGTGATGATTACCTCACATCAGGGCTTTTTCACGAGAGAAGCGCTGGCGGCGATCGCGGAGACGACCTTTGAAAATGCGAAGGCGTGGGAAAAAGGTGAGACGACGGGGAACGAAGCCTGATCAATTACGGTGAGCTTTCGGTTGCGTCTGGGGAGGACACATGATAAAATAGTAACAGTTTTAATAAGCGGATGGTAGTGTAAGGCGCCTGTATGGGCAGCGGTAGAATAGTGACGAGGGGTGAATGGATGACGTTAACGACTATCATATACGCGATGCGGGATTTTCTCTGGGGGCCGGTGATGCTGGTGCTGCTGGTTGGGACCGGGGTATTTCTGACGTTCCGGCTGAAATTCCTGCCATGGAGGAACCTGCCTCATGCTCTGAAGGCTGTTTTTCAGAAGGAGGATGGCAGGAAAGGAAGAGCGGATGGGGATATCACGCCGTTTCAGTCGCTGATGACGGCGCTGGCGGCCACCATCGGCACCGGAAATATTGTGGGTGTGGCCACTGCGCTGGTTTCCGGCGGGCCGGGAGCGCTGTTTTGGATGTGGATCAGCGCGCTGTTCGGGCTGTCCACGAAGTACGCGGAAAGCGTACTGGCAGTCAAGTACAGGGAGAAGAACGCTGCGGGTGAGTACGCAGGCGGCCCGATGTACGCCATGAAAAACGGGTTCCGCAATCAATGGCTGGGCAGCCTGCTGGGCTTCTGTTTTGCTCTGTTCACAGTGCTGGCGTCTTTTGGGATCGGCAATATCACCCAGGCAAATTCCATTGCCGGGGCCATGGAGGACACCTTCTATGTGCCTTCCTGGGTGACGGGGATTGCGCTGATCGTATTGACGCTGATCGTGCTTATGGGCGGGATCAGGAGCATCGGGAAGGTCTGCGAGAAGCTGGTGCCCGCTATGGCCGTCATGTATGTGCTGTTCGCTCTGATTGTGATTATCTGTAATTTTTCCAATGTGCCGTCCGGGCTTGCGGATATCTTCTCCATGGCTTTTTCAGTGGAGTCTGTGGGTGGAGGCGTCGCGGGTACAGTGGTCATGCAGGCGGTCAAGTGGGGCGTGGCCCGGGGCGTTTTTTCCAATGAAGCCGGGCTGGGTTCCGCTCCGATCGCGGCGGCTGCGGCGAAGACAGACCATCCGTCGCGCCAGGGCTACATCAATATGACAGGAACATTCTTTGACACACTGATCGTGTGTACGATCACAGGGCTGGTGATCGCTTCTTCGGGCATGCTGGGAGTTCTGGACGGCAGCGGGGAGCCGGTTACGGGAGTCGCCCTGACGATTGCGGCTTTTTCCACAGTCCTTGGTAAATATGGAGGATATATCATAACGGTGGGCATCGCGCTGTTTGCCTTTTCAACGATTCTTGGCTGGGAATATTATGGGGAGAAGGCGCTGGAGTATCTGGTGAAGTCGCCGGCGGCCTGTAAATGCTACCGCCTGATCTTCTGCCTGATCTCTTATCTGGGCGCGACGACGGCGCTGAAGATGGTTTGGGCGTTTTCAGACGTGATGAACGGCCTGATGGCGATCCCTAACCTGATCTGCCTGATTGTCCTGAGCCGGGAAGTGGCAAAAGAGTGTTTTGAATATCAGAGAAAGTACATCAAACGGAATGGGAGATGAGTGCAGTGACTTGTAAAGAGGCCCAGAGCATGGTTCGGGAATACATAGCCGGTGAACTGCCGCCAAAGGAGCTGGAGCGGTTTATTGAGCACGTCAGAGGCTGCGGGAATTGCTATGAAGAGCTGGAGACATTCTTCATGATTGACCGGGCGGTCCGGTACCTGGATGAGGAAACAGAGCATTCTTTTAATCTTAAAACGCTGCTGGAAAAGGATCTGAAGGAAAAAGAACATGCTCTGGCCCGGAAGAGAAGGAGTAAATGGGCGATTATCTGCCTGGCGGTCCTTGTGATTGTTCTCATGTGCCTGCTGCTTCTGGACGCGTTTGGAATATTCCAGATTTCCCGGCTGTTTTGAAAGAAAGGAAAAATTTTTCATGAAAGAAAAAATTGTACTGATTGACGGGCACAGCATTCTGAACAGGGCCTTTTACGGCCTTCCGAATCTGACGAATTCAGAGGGGCTGCATACCAATGCGGTCTACGGATTCCTGAACATCCTGTTTAAAATTTTAGAGGAAGAGAAGCCACAGTATCTGACTGTGGCTTTCGACCTGCATGCGCCCACCTTCCGCCATGAAATGTATGCGGAATATAAAGGGACGAGAAAGCCCATGCCGGAGGAGCTGCGGGAACAGGTGCCTCTGATGAAGCAGGTGCTGGAGGCCATGGGGGTGAAAATCGCAGAGCAGGAAGGCTATGAGGCCGATGATATTCTGGGAACTCTGGCCAGGCGCGGAGAACGGGAAGGGCGCGACGTGACCATCGTGTCCGGGGACAGGGATCTGCTGCAGCTGGCAACGGACACCATTCTGGTACGGATTCCAAAGACGCGCATGGGCAAGACTGTGATTGAAGATTACCATACGGCTGAGGTTCTGGAAAAATATCAGGTGACGCCGCCTCAGATCATTGATCTGAAGGCGCTGATGGGAGATACTTCTGACAACATACCGGGCATACCGGGAGTCGGGGAGAAGACGGCAACAAAGATCATCGCAGAATATGGCTCTGTGGAAAACGCCCATGAGCATCTGGAAGAGATCAAGCCGAAAAAGGCCATGGAATCCCTGAGAGATCATTACGATCTGGCAGAGCTGTCCAAGAAGCTGGCCACGATTGATACGGACAGTCCCATCGACTGGGATTATGAATCGGCCAGAATCGGCAGCCTGTACACGCCGGAGGCATACGACATATTCCGGAGGCTGGATTTTAAGAATCTGCTGACCCGTTTTGACAGCCAGAAGGCGGAGAGCCTGAAGGGGCCGGAGGTGAAGCTCCTGGAGGAATTCCAGGAAGCGGAAGAGGCGTGCCGGAGGGCGGCCGCCGCCCGGAGGGCAGGAATCTGTATTTTGCCGGAGCAGGGGCAGATTGCCGGGCTTGCGGTGTCCCTTTCGGCAGAGGATACATTTTATATACCGGCCGGCGGCTTCCTCACACCAGATTATCTGAAGACAGTGGCGGAGCGTATCATGGCAGAGGTGCCGGAGGTCAGCACCTTCGGGTTGAAGGGCCTGATGAAGTACGCGAGAGCGCCGCGGCAGGAAGGGTTCTTTGATATCCAGATCGCCGCCTATCTCCTGAATCCGCTGAAATCTGTCTACACCTATGACGACATAGCGAAGGAATATCTGGGTGCGGTCATTCCATCGGCGGAGGATATTTTCGGCAGCGTGAAGCTTCCGGGGGCATCTGTGATGACGCCGGAGCAGGCGGCCTGCTATGCGGGGCAGACTGCTTTTGTGTCGCTGGCGGCCAGGGAACCCTTAAGCGGTGCGCTGGAGGAGCAGCATATGAAACAGCTGTTTCTGGAAATTGAAATGCCCCTGGTCTTCACCCTGGCAGATATGGAAGAGGCCGGAATTGAGGTGCATGCGGAAGAGCTTCAGGAATATGGAAGGAACCTGCAGGTCAGAATTGACGAGGTGGAGAAGAAGATCTATGAGCAGGCGGGAGAGACCTTTAACATCAACTCGCCCAAGCAGCTGGGAGTGATCCTCTTTGAGAAGCTGAAGCTGACCGGCGGAAAGAAGACGAAGAGCGGCTATTCTACAGCCGCTGACGTGCTGGAGCGTCTGGCGCCGGATGCGCCGGTTGTGGCTGATATCCTGGAATACCGGCAGTTAACCAAGCTGAAGTCTACCTACGCGGATGGGCTGATGAATTACGTGGCGGCGGACGGCAGGATTCATTCGAGCTTTAACCAGACGATCACAGCCACGGGGCGGATCAGCAGCACAGATCCGAACCTGCAGAACATTCCGGTCAGAATGGAGCTGGGACGGCAGATCCGGAAGGTTTTTGTGGCGAAAGAGGGCTGCGTCTTTATTGACGCGGATTATTCTCAGATCGAACTGCGGGTGCTGGCACATCTCTCTGGTGATGAGAAGCTGATCCAGGCTTACCGGGAGGCCAGCGATATCCACAGGATCACGGCTTCAGAGGTGTTCCATGTGCCCTTTGACCAGGTCACGCCATTGCAGAGGCGGAATGCCAAGGCTGTTAACTTCGGCATTGTCTATGGGATCAGCTCCTTCGGCCTGAGCCAGGATCTGAGCATCAGCCGGAAGGAAGCCGCGGATTACATCGAAAAGTATTTCCAGACTTACCCGAAGATCAAGGAATTCCTGGACAGGACGGTGAAGGAAGCGAAGGATAAGGGGTATGTGGACACCATGTTTGGGCGCCGCCGTCCGGTGCCGGAGCTGAAATCCAGCAATTACATGCAGCGTTCCTTTGGGGAACGGGTTGCCATGAATTCGCCGATCCAGGGAACGGCTGCCGACATTATCAAGATTGCGATGATCCGCGTCAACGAACGACTGAAGAGGGAACAGCGGAAGGCACGTCTCCTGCTGCAGGTTCACGATGAGCTGCTGATTGAATGTCCCATGGAGGAAGTGGATCAGGTATGCGCTCTTCTGGAGGAAGAGATGAGAGGGGCCGCCAGTCTGGCAGTGGAGCTGGAGGTTGACATGCACACCGGTAAGAACTGGTATGAAGCGAAATAGGTGGAGGCAGAGGAAGTATACAGATGAGAACCATAGGGATTACAGGGGGAGTCGGCGCCGGAAAAAGTGAGGTGATGGCATACCTCCAGAGACAGTATGAGGCCGCCGTCATCCGGGCGGATGATGTGGGGCATCTGCTGATGGAGAGAGGAAATACCTGTTATGACAGGATTCTGGGACTTTTTGGGCGGGCGGTGCTGTCCGGGGACGGGGAACTGGATCGGAAGGCGATTGCAGGACGGGTGTTCCGGGAACCGGAGCTTTTGAAGGCGCTGAACGATATAGTTCATCCGGCGGTGAAAGCATATGTCCTGCATGCCTTTGAACAGGAGCGTAAAAAGGGCAGGAAATTTGTATTTCTGGAGGCGGCTTTGCTTGTTGAAGAAAAATATGATGTAATCTGCGATGAATTGTGGTATGTTTATGCAGAGGAGCCTGTGCGGGTGGAGCGGCTGAGGAAAAGCCGGCAGTATTCAGAGGAAAAGATACGGAATATGATGGCCAGCCAGCTGACAGAGGAGGAATTCCGGAAGGCCTGCTGCTTTGTCCTGGACAACAGCGGGGATTTTCAGCACACAGCCAGGCAGATTGATCAGAGGATGAGACAGTATGAGATTATGTAGCATAGCCAGCGGCAGCAGCGGGAACTGCATCTATGCTGGAAGCGGTACGACAAATGTATTAATTGACGCGGGAATCAGCGGCAAACGGATTGAGCAGGGGTTGAATTCCATAGGAATTACAGGAAAAGACTTAGACGCGGTGATGATCACGCATGAACATTCCGACCACATCAAGGGACTGGGCGTCCTGGCGCGAAAGCAGGGGATTCCCATCTACGCCACGAAAGAGACTTATGACGCGATCCTGGCCTGCCCTACACTGGGGCAGATACCGGAGGGACTGTATCATGAGATAGAGCCGGACCGGCAGGTAGAGATCGGGGATATGAAGATCGATCCGTTTTCAATCTCCCATGACGCTGCCAATCCGGTGGGATACCGGATCAGCAGCGGCAAGCGGTCCGCGGCGGTGGCGACGGACCTGGGAGTTTACGATACATATATCATCAACCACCTGCAGTCTCTGGATGTGCTTCTGCTGGAAGCGAACCATGATGTCCATATGCTGGAGGTAGGCGTTTATCCTTACTATCTCAAGCGGAGAATACTGGGGAACAGAGGGCATCTGTCCAATGAGATGGCAGGGCAGCTGCTATGTGAGCTGCTCCACGACAATATGAAGCAGGTTGTTCTGGGCCATTTAAGCAAAGAAAATAATTATCCTGCGTTGGCCTATGAGACCGTGTGCGCGGAGGTGACTATGGGAGACAACCCCTATCGTTCCAGGGATTTCCATATCAGTGTGGCAAAACGGGACGAGGTCTGTGAGGTTATTGAGTTTTAAAAGGTGTGGAGTGAATAAGGAGGAGACAGATGAAAAAGACAATCATAACAGTGGTAGGCCGTGACACGGTGGGAATTATCGCCAAAGTCTGCAACTATCTGGCGGAGAATCAGGTGAATATTGAAGATATCACCCAGACGATCCTGCAGGGATATTTTAATATGATGATGGTGACAGACACTTCCAAAGCATCCAAATCCGGCGGTGAGCTGGCGGAGGACTTAAAAGAGCTGGGCGAGAAAATCGGAGTTGTGATCCGCTGCCAGCATGAAGATATTTTCAACATGATGCACCGGATATAAGCGCGTAGGGAAGGGGCTGAAACCTATGATTAATATGTTTGAAGTGAACGAAACCAACCAGATGATCGAACAGGAGAATCTGGACGTGCGGACGATCACCCTTGGCATCAGTCTGCTGGATTGTATCGATTCCAGCCTGGACAAGGTAAACCGCAAGATTTATGACAAGATTACAACCCAGGCCCGCCATCTGGTGGAGACGGGAAGAGAGATAGAAGCGGAATTCGGAATCCCCATTGTGAATAAGAGGATTTCTGTGACTCCTGCCGCTCTGGTGGGAGGCGCGGCCTGCCGGACGCCGGAGGATTTCGTGACTGTGGCGGAGACGCTGGACAGGGCGGCCCATGAGGTGGGAGTGAACTTCATCGGCGGTTATTCTGCGCTGGTATCCAAGGGCATGACCAGGGCAGATGAGCTGCTGATCCGTTCAATTCCCATGGCTCTGGCCCGGACAGAGCGTGTCTGCAGCTCCGTTAACGTAGGTTCCACGAAGAGCGGGATCAATATGGATGCGGTCAAGCTGATGGGTGAGATAGTGAAAATGACGGCAGAAAGCACGAAAGATAACAGCTGTATGGGCTGTGCGAAGCTGGTAGTTTTCTGCAATGCGCCGGATGATAACCCCTTTATGGCGGGAGCCTTCCACGGAGTGACTGAGGCGGACGCCATCATTAACGTGGGCGTTTCCGGACCGGGCGTTGTGAAGCATGCGTTGGAAAAGGTGCGCGGAGAAAGCTTCGAGGTGCTCTGCGAGACCATTAAGAAGACGGCCTTCAAGGTGACAAGAGTCGGACAGCTGGTGGCCCGTGAGGCGTCCCGGCGGCTGGACGTGCCCTTTGGAATCATTGACCTTTCCCTGGCCCCGACGCCGGCCATCGGTGATTCCGTGGCGGAGATTCTGGAAGAGATCGGCCTGGAAGCAGCAGGAGCGCCGGGCACGACCGCCGCGCTGGCACTGCTGAATGACCAGGTGAAGAAAGGGGGCGTTATGGCGTCCTCCTATGTGGGAGGCCTGAGCGGCGCTTTTATACCAGTCAGCGAGGATCAGGGGATGATTGACGCGGTGAATGAGGGCGCCCTTACCCTGGAGAAGCTGGAGGCCATGACCTGCGTCTGTTCCGTGGGACTGGATATGATCGCCATTCCGGGCGATACGAAGGCTTCCACCATTTCGGGCATCATTGCTGATGAGATGGCCATTGGGATGATCAACCAGAAGACGACGGCCGTCCGCCTGATTCCCGTAATCGGGAAGGGCGTGGGGGAGACCGTTGAATTCGGCGGCCTGCTGGGCTATGCCCCCATTATGCCGGTGAATCAGTTCTCCTGCGAGGCCTTTGTTAACCGCACAGGGAGAATCCCCGCTCCGATCCACAGTTTTAAAAACTGAGAAGCGGCCTGCGGGCGCATGGAAAAATCCGGGAAAGTACCTTGAACTAAAGGTACTTTCCCGGATTTTATTATGGGCTAAAAGGGATAACTATTCTTCTTCCTCATGGGGGGATTCAATGAGAAATCCGCCCCGTTCAACGAATTCATCGGCCTTTTTTGCGATCCGGTATCCGACCGCCGCGATTATGGATAAGATGAGAATTATTCCGGCTATTTCCATAATATCACCCCTTCTTTCTTACTTTTACTATACCAGAAGCAGCCTAAAGAAAGGATTATGGCTTGAGAGCTCATATAAAGATTTTGTAAAGAACCAGAATTCTTTATACAATCTTAATACTACAGCATATTTCTTAATCCGGAATTAATCGTGTCTGATGTAAAATGAATGGACAGTAGGAGGGGTTTGTGTGAAATCAATATTGATTATAGGGCTGGGACGTTTTGGCCGGCATATGGCCTATAAATTTCTGGAAGAGCATAATGAAGTCCTGGCTGTGGATAAGAGAGAAGAGAGGGCCGAAACAGTTGTCGACCGGATTAAGGATATAGAGATTGGCGACGCCACTGATGAAACTTTCATCGCATCGCTGGGAGTGGGTAATTTTGATCTCTGTGTGGTGGCCATAGGCGACAACTTTCAGACGGCGCTGGAGATCACCGTTCTTCTGAAGGACCATGGGGCGAAGTACATTTTGGCCAGAGCCAGCAGGGATGTTCATAGAAAGCTGCTGCTGCGGAATGGAGCCGACCATGTGGTTTATGCGGAACGGGAGATGGCGGAGCGTCTGGCGGTCAAATACGGGTCCAAAAACGTATTTGATTATATTGAACTGACGCCTGAGGTGGCTATATATGAAGTGGCCGTGCCGGAAAGCTGGTACGGGAAGAGCATTATTGAGAAATCTATCAGGACTAAATACCATATCAGTATACTGGCAACCAAAGAGGGAGGGAAGATTTATCCCCTGCCGCAGCCGGATCATGTATTCCAGGCGAAAGAAACTCTGATGGTGATGGGCGGCCACGATGATATTAAGAAGCTGACCCAGTAGGAGGGCATTTGACCAGGAAAGGCTGAGGAGAAGAACTGCAGAGGTTCTTCTCTTTTTTTTATCCTTTTTTAATGTCTGGGTGCAGATCTTTACAGGGGATTTATATCAGACATGGTATGATACGCCATATGAAAGGAGACTGTTATGAAGCTGGTTTATGCAATTATCGGAAATGAGAATTCAGAACTGCTGATTTCAGAACTGAGTGCCCGGGGCTTCCAGGCGACGAAACTTTCTTCCACCGGAGGATTTCTAAAACGGGGAAATACGACCCTGATGATAGGCACGGAAGATGAAAATGTGCAGAAAGCCACTGCGATAATCCGGGAGGTCTGCGGAGAACGGAAAAATATAGAGGTGAATATGCCCTTTATAAGTCCCTCCGGCGGGGCTCCCATGTACTGCAGCTCGGTACCGCAGAGAATGGAAGTAGGCGGCGCAGTGATTTTCGTGTTAGATGTCAGCTATTATGAAAAAATATAAGGAGATTAAAGATTATGAATAAAAAGGTAATTTTCAGGGGAGTTGGAACGGCAATGGTGACGCCGATGAAAGAGGACGGAGCTGTAAACTATCCGGTGTTTCGGGAATTGCTGGAGATGCAGGTGGAGAATAAAGCGGATGCTGTGGTGATCGCAGGAACCACTGGCGAAGGCTCCACACTCTCAGACCAGGAACATATAGAATTGGTGAAATTCGCAGTGCACGAGATCCGGGGGAGGATACCGGTCATCGCAGGAGCCGGCAGCAATAATACGGCCCATGCGGTCTATCTGTCAAGGGAATGTGAGCGGGCAGGGGCTGATGCGCTTTTACATGTGACTCCTTATTATAATAAAGCCTCTCAGCAGGGCCTGTATCTTCATTTTAAAGCCTGCGCGGAGGTCACATCGCTTCCGGTGATTCTGTATAACGTCCCCTCCAGGACCGGTGTGAATATCTATCCGGCAACCTACAAACGACTCAGTGAAATAGACAATATCACGGCGTGTAAAGAGGCCAGCGGGAATTTTTCACAGCTTGCGAAAATCGCCTCTCTGTGTAAGGATGAACTGACGATCTATTCCGGCAACGATGACCAGGTGACGTCCGCACTGGCACTGGGCGCCCAAGGGGTGATCTCTGTCATGTCCAATATCCTGCCGGCAGAAACACATGAGATCTGTGAGGCATATTTCCGGGGTGACAGTGAAAGAAGCGACAGCCTTCAGATGAAATATCTGGAACTGATCGAGGCCTTGTTCATGGACGTCAATCCGATCCCCGTCAAGCAAGCCATGCGCGCCATGGGCTACCAGGTGGGAGGGTGCAGGCTTCCGCTGTGCGATATGGACCCGACCAACGCCGAACGGCTCTATCAGGTGCTGAAGCAGTACGGCCTGCTCAGAGACGGCGTCAGGGCGGGATCAGTAACGGTACAGCGGGCGAAAAATGCGGGCCATGTGATCCGGAGCAACGTATAAAGAATTATTTATAAAATCTTTATGGGCGCTGCGTCAACTTAATACTTATTTTACACGGCCTTTGATATTCTAACAGCGTAGTAAATCAGCGCTGACAGATAGGAAGAGAGGAGAAAATTATGGATATTCTGATTTGGATCATAGCAGCGGCGGGCATCGGGCTGCTGGGCTATTATTCCGTGATATTGCTGAAAGGAGATGACAGATAATGCAGTCGGTACTACAGTACGTTTTATATGTGGCGATCCTCGTCGCCCTTGCCATACCGCTCGGCCGTTATATCGGAAAGGTCATGAACGGCGAGAGAGTATTCATGAGCAAGATAGGAACGCCCTGTGAACGGTTCATTTACCGGATCATGCGCATCGACCCGAATGAGAACATGTCCGCAAAAAAATATATTTTGAGCGTTGTGCTTTTTAACGCTATCGGATTCGGGATATTGTTCCTGATCCTGATGCTCCAGGGGATACTTCCACTGAATCCGGAACACATCGAAGGAAATTCCTGGCATCTGGCATTTAATACGGCGGCCAGCTTTGTGACAAACACTAACTGGCAGGCGTACAGCGGAGAATCGGCTCTGAGCTATTTTTCACAGAGCATGGGGCTGACGGTTCAGAACTTTGTATCTGCTGCCACAGGAATTGCAGTGTTGTTCGCAGTAATCCGGGGATTCCTGAGGGTGAAGGCGAAAGGAATCGGAAACTTCTGGGCTGACCTGACAAAAAGTGTGATTTACATACTGATGCCGCTGGCGATCATTGTAACACTGCTGCTGGCTTCCCAGGGCGTCGTACAGAACTTTTCGTCTTATGATAAAGCACAGCTGGCAGAGCCCGTGGCGGTCAGCGCCGAAGGGGAGATCCTGGAGAATGCCGTGATCGATCAGGAGACCGGGACGGTTACCGTGGATGGCATCGCGGTGCCGGACGCAAAAATCGTGACAGAACAGCTGCTGCCCATGGGACCGGCTGCCAGCCAGGTCGCCATCAAACAACTGGGAACCAACGGCGGAGGGTTCTTTGGCGTAAACTCGGCACATCCTTATGAAAATCCGACCATATTTTCTAATCTGATTGAAATGATTTCCCTTCTGCTGATTCCGGTGGCCTGCTGCTTCACCTTCGGCAGAAATATCAAGGATAAGAAGCAGGGAAGAGCGATTTTCCTGGCCATGCTGATCCTGCTGGTGGCAGCCCTTGCGATCATAGCGGTCAACGAACATGCCGGGACGCCGCAGCTTTCCAATGACGGGGCGGTGGCTGTTGAAAGCACAGACGGAACCGCGGGCGGCAATATGGAAGGTAAAGAAACCAGGTTCGGCATCGCAACTTCTGTTACCTGGGCAGGGTTTACGACGGCTGCGTCCAACGGGTCCGTGAACTCTATGCACGATTCCTATACTCCATTGGGAGGAATGATCACAATGCTGCAGATGATGCTGGGCGAGGTCATCTTCGGAGGCGTGGGCTGTGGCCTCTATGGTATGCTGGCCTTTGCGATCCTGGCGGTATTCATAGCAGGATTGATGGTCGGTCGGACGCCGGAATATCTGGGCAAGAAGGTTGGAAGCTATGAGATGAAAATGGCAGTGCTGACCTGCCTTGCAACACCCATCGCCATATTGGTCGGGAGCGGAATAGCGACGCTTTTGCCTGCCACCGCGGACAGTTTGAACAATGGAGGAGCACATGGGCTGTCAGAGGTTATGTATGCCTATTCATCTGCAGGAGGGAATAATGGTTCGGCCTTTGCGGGCTTTAACGCCAATACCCCGTTCCTGAACGTGAGCATCGGACTGGTTATGCTGTTTGTGCGCTTCGTGCCAATCCTGGCGATGCTGTCGATCGCGGGCCACATGGCGGCTAAAAAGAAGGTGGCTGTTACAGCGGGAACGCTTTCCACAAGCAACGGCCTGTTTATCTTCCTTCTGATCTTTGTAGTCTTGCTGGTAGGAGCACTGAGCTTCTTCCCGGCATTGTCGCTGGGCCCGGTAGCGGAGTTCTTCCAGATGATATCGTAAGGAGGTTCTAATAGAATGAGCAGTAATAAAACAACAACAGCCGGCGTGCTGAAAGACAGGAAGATGCTGCTGCGTGCAGTCGGAGATGCCTTCCGCAAGCTGGCGCCCCGGACACAGGTGAAAAATCCGGTCATGTTTCTGGTGTTTGTGTCAGCAATTCTGACGTCTATATTATTTATCGTATCCCTGTTTGGGATACGTGACGCCCAGCCGGGATTCATCCTGGGCATTGCGGTGATCCTCTGGTTCACGGTGCTGTTCGCTAACTTTGCGGAGGCTATTGCAGAAGGGCGGGGGAAGGCCCAGGCAGATACCCTGCGTGCCGCGAAAAGAGAGGTGGAAGCCCACAGGATTCCAGCTCCGGGCAGGAGAGATGAGATCACGAAGGTCCTTTCAGCAGATCTGAAAAAGGGTGACTTTGTAATCGTAACGGCCGGGGAACAAATCCCAGGCGACGGAGAGGTTGTGGAAGGAGCGGCCAGTGTGGACGAGAGTGCCATCACCGGAGAGTCGGCGCCGGTCATCCGTGAAGCGGGAGGTGACCGGAGCGCGGTCACCGGAGGCACCATGGTGCTGTCAGACTGGATCGTGATCAGAATCACCAGCGATCCGGGCGAAAGCTTCCTGGATAAAATGATTTCCATGGTGGAAGGCGCAGCGCGAAAAAAGACGCCCAATGAAATCGCACTGGAAATCTTCCTGGTAGCGCTGTCTATCATATTTATATTGGTAACCATGTCGCTGTACGCCTATTCACTGTTTTCTGCTAATCAGATGGGTGTGCCCAATCCCACTTCCGTAACTGCACTGGTGGCCCTTCTGGTCTGCCTGGCGCCGACCACCATTGGAGCCTTGCTCTCTGCCATCGGCATTGCAGGTATGAGCCGTCTGAACGAGGCCAATGTGCTGGCCATGAGCGGCCGCGCCATTGAAGCAGCCGGGGATGTGGATACTCTGCTGCTGGATAAGACTGGCACCATCACTCTGGGGAACCGGCAGGCCAGCGAATTCATCGCAGTGGACGGCCACAGTGTGAGAGAACTGGCGGACGCTGCGCAGCTTTCTTCTCTGCCGGATGAGACGCCGGAAGGGCGGAGTGTTGTGATTCTGGCTAAAGAGAAATTTAATATCCGCCAGCGCAGCCTGGAAGGCACAGATATGAAATTTATCCCCTTTACGGCTAAAACCAGAATGAGCGGAGTGGACACCAATGAATTCCAGATCCGCAAAGGCGCCGCAGACGCCATGAAGGCCTACGTGGAAAGCTCAGGAGGGATTTACAGCAGGGAATGCGAGGATGTAGTTACGAAAATTGCCAATCAAGGAGGCACGCCGCTAGTTGTGGCCAAAAACCATATCATCCTGGGCGTGATTTATCTGAAGGATATCATCAAATCCGGAGTAAAAGAAAAATTTGCCGATCTTAGAAAAATGGGTATACGGACCGTAATGGTGACAGGAGATAACCCGCTGACCGCCGCCGCAATCGCAGCGGAGGCAGGCGTGGACGATTTTATCTCTGAAGCCACCCCGGAAACAAAGCTGGAAAAAATCCGGGAGCTGCAGAATAAAGGCCATATGGTTGCGATGACGGGAGACGGTACCAACGACGCGCCCGCCCTGGCCCAGGCAGATGTGGCGGTAGCCATGAACACCGGCACGCAGGCGGCCAAAGAGGCCGGAAACATGGTGGATCTGGATTCATCGCCGACGAAGCTGATTGATATCGTGAGAATCGGAAAGCAGCTGTTAATGACCAGGGGCAGCCTGACCACTTTCAGCATTGCCAATGATGTGGCTAAATATTTCGCCATCATCCCGGCGTTGTTTATGAGCCTTTATCCGGGGCTGGCCACTCTGAATATCATGAAGCTTCACAGCGCGGAGAGCGCCATCTTCTCAGCCATCATATACAACGCGCTGATCATCATCGCGCTGATACCGCTGGCGCTGAAGGGAGTAAAGTACCGGGAGGTTTCCGCAGGTAAGCTGCTGTCCAGGAACCTTCTGATCTACGGGCTGGGAGGTATTATCGCCCCATTTATCTGTATTAAGGTGATTGATATGCTTCTGGTGTTATTCGGGTTATTCTGATTGAGGAAAGGAATGAGCAGGTATGACTAAAAAAAAGAGCACATTTTCCAGAGCTTTGCTTTTGTTTTTCATTATGATGATCCTTTGCGGGCTGATCTATACAGTGGTCTGCACAGGCCTTTCACAGCTGTTTTTCGGACGGAAAGCCAACGGGAGCATTATAGAAGTGAATGGCGTGAAGTACGGAAGCGAGCTGCTGGCCCAGCAGTTTAACGATGAATCCCATATGTGGGGGAGGATCATGAATCTGGATGTGAGCACCTATACGGACGAGGATGGAAATGCTCTGATGTACGCAGGTCCCTCAAATAAAAGCCCGGCCAGTGAGGAATACCGGGAAACCATCGGCGAGCGGGTGGCTATGATAAAAGAAGCCAATCCGGATGCAGAGATGGAGCAGGTGCCGGTAGAGCTGGTTACGGCTTCCGGCAGTGGGCTGGACCCCCATATTTCGCCGGCAGCGGCAGAATACCAGGTGCCCCGGCTTGCCAAAGCCAATGGAATGACTGAGGAGGAAGTCCGCAGCATCATCAAAAAGTATACAACCGGAAGGTTTCTCGGGATTTTCGGAGAAGAAACGGTGAACGTTCTGGAAGTAAATCTGGCGCTGGAGGGAATCCTGTAATTATGGAGATGGATAACCGTCCCGATCCTGACCGGCTGCTGAAGCAGGTGGAATCGGAAGAACAGAACAGGAAAAAGGGAAAACTGAAAATTTTTTTCGGCTATGCCGCAGGCGTGGGCAAGACCTACGCCATGCTGCAGGCCGCCCGCCAGGCCGCGGCGGAAGGAACCGATACCGTGGCAGGATATGTGGAACCTCATGCCCGCCCGGAGACAACTGCTCTCCTGGACGGGCTTGAAGTGCTTCCTGTCAGAGAAATTCCATATAAAAATATCTTGCTGAAGGAATTTGATCTGGATGCGGCTCTGGCGAGGAATCCGCAGCTGATTCTGGTGGATGAGCTGGCCCATACCAATGCGCCCGGTTCCCGTCATACGAAACGGTACCAGGATATACAGGAGCTGCTGGCCGCGGGGATTACTGTCTATACGACGGTCAACGTCCAGCATCTGGAAAGCCTGACGGACATTGTGGCGTCCTTCACAGGAATTGTAATCCATGAGAGGATTCCTGATTTTGTATTTGACGGCGCCGATAAAATCGAGCTGGTGGATATCGAGCCGGAGGAGCTGCTAGCCCGTTTCCAGGAAGGGAAGGTTTACCGGAAGCAGCAGGCAGGAAGGGCGATGGATCATTTCTTTACAATTGATAATCTGCAGGCCCTGCGGGAAATCGCCCTCCGCCGGACGGCAGACCAGGTGAATCTGAAAACTGAACGGATGCGTGAACAGAACAGAGGCAGTGAATACTGCACCGATGAGCATATCCTGGTCTGTCTTTCACCTTCGCCGTCCAATGCGAAGGTCATACGGGCGGCCGCCAGAATGGTCAAAGCCTTTAAAGCCAGGTTTTCAGCCGTATATGTGGACAGCGGCAGGAACAAGCCGCTGAACAGCGAGGACCTCATGCGGCTTCAGATGAATGAAAAACTGGCGGAGCAGCTGGAAGCCAGGATTATCACTCTGTTTGGAGAATCCATCACCGGGCAGATCGCGGAATACGCCAGGGTTGCCGGAGTATCAAAAATTGTGTTGGGACGCAGCTATACGAAACATAAGAAATCCAGTTTTTCTGAACAACTGGCAAAGCTGCTGCCGAAGCTGGAAATCTATCTGATCCCTGATACATACTCCAGTGCGTACAGGGGAAAATATTCCAGGAAGGGACGTACGGCTGTTGTCAAGAATAAAGAGGAGCGGCAGACGCATATGATGCGGGACCTGGCGGTTCTGGCGGCAATTCTGGCCATATCTACAGCAGCTGCGGTATGCTTCCGCGCGCTGGGGCTGGATGACTCAAACAGCATTATGATCTATATATTGGGCATACTTCTGACAGCGCTGATTACGGAAAAGCAGATCTACAGCCTGTTTTCGGTACTGGGAGGCGTGGTTTGCTTTAACCTGCTGTTCACAGAACCGATAGGTACACTGCTGGTCAGCCAGCCGGGATACTTTGTTACCTTTGGAGTTATGTTTGCCGTTGGCTCTACTACGGCACTGCTGGCCAAGAAGGTGAAAAGGTACGGCCGTCAGGCGGTGAGGCGCTCCTGGAGAATGGAAACCCTGCTGGAGACAAACCAGCAGCTTCAGATGGCAGAGGGAGAGGACAAGATTGCGGATGTGGTCTGCAGCCAGCTCTGCCGCCTGCTGGGAAGAGATATCATCTATTTTCCGGGCGAGCCGGACCGGGTGAAGGCAAAGCTCTATCCGCTGGAATCCGGAAGCCAGGCTGAGCTGTTGACTGGTGAGGAAGAGGTGGCCGTAGCCGCCTGGTCCTATAAAAACAACAAACATGCAGGAGCCATGACGACGACACTCCCGGGGGCCAAAGGACTGTATCTTGCGATCCGAAGCGACAGGCGGGTATTCGGCGTTGTGGGAATCCGGATGGGAGAGCGCCAGCTCTCTATATTTGATGAAAGCCTTCTGAACGGGATATTAGGCGATGCAGCTCTGGCAATGGAAAGGGAAAGGACGCAGGAGGAAAAGAATATCGCCCTGATCCGGATGAAGCAGGAGGAAACGCGCCTGAATCTGCTGAGCGGTGTGTTCCACAGGCTGCGCCAGCCGGTGGAGAATGTGTGCCGGGATTCGGCAGAGCTGCGAAGATGCGGAGAGGAGTTGCCGGAGGAAAAGCGACGGGAGCTGTATGACGAATTATATGAGAATTCGGCCAGTCTCTCTGAACTGGCCGGCCATCTGCTGGAAATCCTGTCAGCGGAAAAAGAGGGGAAGAAGATATATGAAAACAGCCAGAAAAAACAGAATTAAACTCTGGAAAGGGGCCGGGATTTCCCTGGGGCTGCTGACGGCGGCCACAGCACTGGGCCTGGTTTTCCGGAGAGCGGACGTTCTGGAAACCAACATCGTCCTGCTGTATATCCTCGCGGTGTTCTTCGCGTCGGCGCTGACAGAGGGATATCTCTATGGTATCTGCATGTCTGTGGCAGCCCTGCTGGCCTTTAATTACTTTTTCACAGAGCCGCGCTACACCCTGAATGTATATAACCCTGGGTATCTGGTCACATTTTGCGTGATGGCTGCGGTTGCGCTGATGACCGGCACTCTGACCTCCAGAGTAAAGAGAGGAGCCATGGAGGCGACCGAGAGGGAAAAAGAGGCTACGGCACTGTACCAATTGACCGGACGGCTGGCTCAGGCAGAAAACATGAGGCAGATTGAAGAACAGGTAGAGGCATCTCTGCAGAGGTTTTTGGGATACAGCGGAAGCTGCCGGGCCTTTGCGGATCTGAACACTGAGAGTGGAGAAACCTCCTGCTGCTGTCCCATCAGCCAGGGGGGCCAGGTGATTGGCACGATCACCGTGCCGGGAAAGAGCCGTGAGGAGCTGGACCGCCGGCAGCAGCGGTTTCTGCAGGCTGTTGCTGAATGTGCCGCCCTGGCCATGTCCAGGGTGCTATCTGTGGAGCAGCAGCAGAAAAGCAGGGAAGAGGCCGAACGGGAGCGGTACAGGGGGGATCTGTTACGGGCCATTTCCCATGACCTGCGGACACCCCTTACAGGGATTATGGGCACTTCAGAGATGATTATGGATATGACGGAAAAAGCAGATCCGCGGTATGAACTGGCGAGAGGGATTAACAAGGACGCTCACTGGCTGCACGGGCTGGTGGAAAACATCCTGAGCCTCACCCGTCTGCAGGAGGGGAGACAGCTTCTGAACCGGCAGCCGGAAGCGGTGGAGGAGATCATCGGAGGAGCTGCCGGACAGATGAGATCACGCGCCCCGGGATATCAGTTTGATGTGCGTGTTCCAGAGGAGGTGCTGGTGATACCCATGGATGGGAAACTGATTATGCAGGTGCTGGTGAACCTCATGGATAATGCGGTAAAGCATTCGAAGCCGGAGGAACCGGTTTCAGTATCAGTGGAAAAGAGCGGCGACAAAAGGTTTGCAGTATTCCGGGTGAGAGACCGGGGAGAGGGTATAGCAGAGCAGGATCTGGACCAGATCTTCCAGGCATTTTATACATCAAAAGTAAATATGGCGGATGTCAGGAGAGGGATCGGGCTGGGTCTGTCCATCTGCGAATCGGTCGTCAGGGCCCATGGAGGCCGGATATGGGCGGCAAACCGTCAGGACGGTCCGGGAGCAGAATTCACCTTTACACTTCCGCTGCAGTGAGGCAGGTGACAGATATGGAATTTCATGGAGAATTAGTATTAATTGTTGAGGACGATCCTCAGATCAGAAACTTTATTCTATATATTCTGAAGCAGGAGGGTCTGAATGGGATCACGGCAGGGAATGCCGGAGATGCCCTTAAGAAGCTGGTGGCGCATCCGGTGGATCTGGTGCTTCTGGATCTCGGCCTGCCCGACAGAGATGGGATGGAGGTGATCGGCAGAGTCAGGGAATGGTCGGAGGTGCCAATCCTCGTGGTGTCCGCCAGAGACCAGGATCGAGAGAAGGCGGCAGCTCTGGATGCCGGAGCTGACGACTATCTGACAAAGCCGTTTTCAGCCACAGAACTGACCGCGAGAATCCGCGTAGCCTTCCGTCACCTGTACCGGGAGGGGATGGTGAGGATGAAAAGCAGTTACCAGGTGGGGAGCCTGGTTCTGGATCTGGAAAAGCGCCAGTTCAGCCTGGATGGAGAATCTCTTCACCTGACTCCCATGGAATTCCGGCTGATGAGCCTCTTCATGAAAAATGCCGGGAAAGTCCTGACGAGCACTTATATTCTGAAGGAGATCTGGGGAAGCGCCGATTCCGACACCCAGGCCCTCAGGGCGCTGATGGCCGCCCTGCGCAGAAAGATAGAGAAAAACCCGGCCAATCCCAGATATCTGTTCACAGAAGTAGGAGTTGGATACCGGATGGCAGATGAATAAACAGTGATTCTCACACAATTCTCACAGGCACTTACGGATTCCTAACACTTCCTTCACAGAAAAAAAGCTATACTGTAACCATGAAGAGGAAAGGAAGTGTATCATATGTCAGAAGAAAGAAAAGCATTATTTCAGCTTTCGATGAAAATTCGTGAGATGGTGGAAAAGAATAAATCCAACAGTGAAGATCAATGGGGAAAATGCCGGGAAATAGTCTGCGGGGCAATGGAGCAATATCCAAACGCAGCAGAGCCCCACAATCTGTATGGAATCCTTCTGGAAGAAGCGGGAAACCATACGGGCGCCATGAAGCATTTCCGCGCTGCGGCCGCACTGGATCCCACTTATCTGCCGGCCAGGAAGAACCTGGAGCGGTTCGGAAGTTTTGAAAGAGATGAAAAAATATACTATACAGAAGAGGACTGCATAGAAAGAAAGGAAAAGGGGTTTGCTTTAAAAAAATTAATGTTTCCAGTGTTTGTTAAAAAGGTATCCTCATTATAAAACTTATATCACAAGAATCTTTATAAAATCTTTACGGGAAGGCAGATGACTTAATTTTAAGTTTACAGATTTTGTGTTATAATAATTCAGATCAATAAAAAGGAAGGAATTCTGCCTTGCGGGGTCTGATGAATGAAGGATGGAGACACACAGAGAGAGACGCGGAGAATTAAAGATCTTTTTTGGCTATGCGGCAGGGGTCGGCAAGACCAGTGCCATGCTGAAGTCGGCCTGGGAACAGCTTGAGAAGGGGCGGGATGTAGTCTGCGGCCATGTGGAGCAGCACAGCCGGGCGTCAGTGCTGGAGATGGCGGCGGAGCTGCCGCAGGTTCCGGAGAAAGAGAACAGGGAGCTGGATCTGGACGGCCTGATGGCCAGAAGGCCGGAACTGGCGGTCGTGGATGAACTGGCTCATACCAACCGTCCCGGCGGACGCCATGAGAAGAGGTATCAGGATATTGAAGAGCTGCTGAACAGCGGAATTGATGTCTATACGACGCTGAACGTACAGCACCTCGAAAGCCTCTGTGATGTGGCGGCGTCCATCACAGGAACGATTGTCAGAGAACGGATTCCTGATAAGATATTCGACAGAGCTGCCCAGGTGGAACTGGTGGACCTGGAGCCAGAAGAGCTGAGGAGGAGGATCCGGGAAGGGGATGTGGTCCGGGAGAGCCAGATAGAAACTGCGCTGCAAAATTATTTTACTCTTGAAAAGCTGACTGCTCTCAGGAAGCTGGCCCTCAGGCGCTGTGCAGAGAGGTCCGGACATGCAGGAAAGCCGGAGCGGAGAAAGGGTGCCGGTGAATTCCGGACGGAGGAGAGCATTCTCGTAGGACTGTCTTCCTCTCCTTCTAATGAAAAGATATTACGGGCGGCAGCCAGAATGGCCGGGGCTTTCGGAGGAAGGCTGACAGCCCTGTTTGTGGAAACGCCTGAGACAGAGGCAATGAATCGGGAGAATAAGGAAAGGCTGCGGAATCATATGCATCTGGCTGAACAACTGGGAGCTGTGATTGAGACGGTATATGGAGAGGATGTGGCCTTCCAGATTGCTGAATACGCGAGGATCTCCGGCACAACCAAGGTTGTGGTGGGCAGAAGCGGAGTGAAAAAGAACAGGTTCTCGCTGAAGGCTTCGTTTTCAGAGAAGCTGACCTTTTATCTGCCTGATATAGATATTTATATTATTCCGGAACAGGAGACGGCAGAAGCCGTCCTGCACCGGAAGAAAGTATTGAATGAAAAGCTGACCAGCGGGGATTTTGTGAAGTCCCTGCTGATTTTGGTGGGAGCCACGATCATAGGAAAAGCGTTTCAGAGCCTGGGCTTCGGAGAGGCGAACATTATCATGGTTTATATCCTGGGGGTACTGGTGACAGCCGTGGCAACCTCTCACCGGGTATTCAGCCTGTGTTCTTCACTGGTCAGCGTGCTGGCCTTTAACTTCTTCTTCACGAAGCCAGAATATACGCTGAAAGCTTATGACGCCAGTTATCCAGTCACATTCCTGATCATGTTCACGGCCGCTTTTCTGGCCAGCTCTCTGGCTCTGAAAATCAAGAAGCAGGCCCGGCAGTCAGCGAAAACGGCTTACCGCACACAGGTGCTCCTGGATACGAATCAGCTGCTGCAGCAGGAAAAAGATGGGGCAGGCATTGCCAAGACTGCGGTCCGTCAGTTGATGAAGCTGCTGAAGAGAGACATCATTTACTATGGCGCGTCCGGCGGAAGCCTGGAAGAACCTCTGATCTGCCCCGCAGGAGAAGACGGCAGGGGGAGGTTTGGTTATCTGGATGATAATGAGAAAGCAGTTGCAGCCTGGGTGTACAGGAACAACAAACGTGCCGGGGCGTCCACCAGTACGCTGGGAAGTGCCAAATGCCTGTACCTGGCCATCAGAAGCCAGGGGGCCGTCTATGGGGTCGTCGGAATTGCACTGGAACAGGGAGAAAGCCTGAGCGCATTCGAGAATAACCTGGTGCTGTCCATCCTTCTGGAATGCGCGGTTGCGCTGGAAAAGGAACAGCTGCGCCAGAAACGGGAGGAGGCCCAGGCCCAGGCGAAGAATGAACAGCTGAGGGCTAATCTCCTCAGGTCAATTTCCCATGACCTGCGGACCCCACTGACGTCTATATCCGGAAATGCGGGAATCCTCATGAGCAATCCTCTGGATGAGATAACCAGAAAGAGGCTTTATACAGACATCTATGACGATTCCATGTGGCTGTACAATCTGGTGGAAAACCTGCTGTCTGTGACCCGGATGGAAGATGGCACCATGCATATCAATATGCAGGCGGAGCTGCTGGAGGAATTGGTCATGGAGGCTCTGAGACATGTAAGCAGGAAAAGCAAAGAGCACGTGATCCGGGCGGAGCTGCCGGACGACCTGCAGCTGGTGCGGGTGGATTCCAAGCTGATTGTACAGGTACTGATCAATCTGGTCGATAATGCGATCAAATATACGCCCGGGGGCTCAGAGATCGTGATCCGTTCCCGGGCGGAAGGCGGCCGGGTGCTGATTTCTGTGGCCGACGACGGTCCGGGTATACCTGATGAACAAAAGAGCAGAGTGTTTGAAATGTTTTATACTGCCGGGAATACGGTGGCTGATTCCAGGAGAGGAATGGGACTGGGGCTGGCGCTGTGCAAATCGATCATAACGGCTCACGGAGGACAGATTACAGTGACAGACAACAGTCCTCACGGGGCGGTCTTCACATTTTCATTGACGGCTGAGGAGGTAAAGATTCATGAATAAATATATGATTCTGGTGGTGGAGGATGATGCGGCGATACGCAACCTGATCGTTACAACGCTGGAGACTCAGGGATACCGTTATAAAACGGCTGTCTCAGGAAAAGAAGCCCTCATGGAGGCGGCTACCCACAATCCGGATATTTTGCTGCTGGATCTGGGCTTGCCGGATCTGGACGGTGTGGACATCATACGGAAGATCAGGACCTGGTCTACCATGCCGATCATCGTGGTCAGTGCCCGAAGTGAGGATTCCGATAAAATAGAAGCGCTGGACGCCGGAGCTGATGATTATCTGACAAAGCCCTTCTCCGTGGAGGAGCTGCTTGCGAGGCTCAGGGTATCTATCCGGAGAATCAGCTATAATCAGGGGCTGACAGAAGAAAACCCTGTGTTCGTAAATGGAGAGCTGAAAATTGACTATGCTTCAGGCTGCGCTTACCTGAAGGAGGAAGAGTTGCACCTGACGCCGATAGAATATAAGCTGCTGTGTCTTCTGGCGAAAAATGTGGGAAAGGTGCTGACACACACCTATCTAACCAGAGAGATCTGGGGAAGCGCCTTTGAAAGCGATGTGGCGTCCCTGCGGGTCTTTATGGCGACCCTGCGGAAAAAAATAGAGACAGACACCACCCATCCCCAGTATATTCAGACCCATGTGGGAGTCGGCTACCGGATGATCCGGATCTGACGGGAATACTCATGAATGAAGGGCTGTCCGCTTTTCCAGGCACGTACGGTTTCGTACAGGTTGGAGGCGAACAGCTCTTTTTCGTAAAGCCCGGCGGGCAGGTCCGCTGTTTTAGAGATCAGCGGGAGACTGCCGTTTGCCTTGATTGCGGTCAGAAGCCCACTGCAGGAGCCGAGACCCAGAATACGGGCGCAGGAGGGTGAAACGCTGGCCTCTGCGTCCTGTAAAGTCAGCCCCAGCAAAATGTGGAGCAGAGCCCGGTTCATGTTGGTGCGGGTGTTATTCCTGGTTTTCAGAAGTGCGGCAAATTGTGAATAAGAGACATATTCATTCTGGAGCCGCAGAATCCTTCTGGCCAGATCCTCCGGGACATCCAGGTACTGGCGGAGTGAAGATTCGGTTTCTTTCAATAACTGGTATCTCAGGGGCAGGGAAAAATCGTCCTCCTGCAGGGCGATGGAAGAGTTCCATGCTTCAGCCAGCAGAGAATACACCTGCTCCGGAACCTGGCGGCGGACGGATTCGGGACCCAGGCGGAGAAGAGAACGGCGGATGGCAGATGCAGAGCTGAAACGGGCCGACAGTTCTTCCTGGTGATATCCGCTTCCGACGCGCTTCAGCGTTCGGGGACAGATCGGGCTGTTCAGCCGTCTCAGGGCCAGACAGTATTCCAGGCCCAGGATGTTATTGGGAGAGGTGAGGAAAGCTCTCAGTGCTTCTGCGGAGTCAAAAGGAAGGTTAAGCTCAGGAAATAAGGCGAGCAGAGCCTGCATTCGGGCGGAAGGAAAGGAGACGCCTGACCTCAGGCAGTCCTTCAGCTTCAGCCGGAAATTCTCAGGCTCATGGGAGAGGAAATCTGCCAGAGCCGCGAAAGGCTCCATGCGCCCTTCCTCACTTCCGAACCAGAGCTCGTCCACAACGTTCAATCCATCCAGGAGCGCAGCCGCGCCTGAAGCAAACCGGGGGGCGCTTCCGGAAGCGGCGGCACAGGGCAGTTCCAGGACCAGATCGGCTCCGCAGCGCAGGGCCATCTCTGCCCGGAGATATTTGTCGAAGATGGCAGGAGTCCCCCGCTGGACAAAATCCCCGCTCATTACGACGAGAATAAAATCAGCGCCGGAAAGCTGCCGCACTCTGTCCAGCTGATAAGCATGCCCGTTGTGAAATGGGTTGTATTCTGTGATAATAGCAGCCGTTCTCATAAATTCCTCCTGAAATCTGCCGGTTAGGGACTAGTCCTTCCATAATTGCCAAAAGTATCACAATCTATGATATAAAACATGACTTTTATGATTTTATGCCCATAATTATACATCTCATTCTGTCGGTTGAACAGGTAAAAGAGCAGAAATTTCCAGTTTTCGCATTAAAAAAAGGGGATTTTTTTGGTTTGGCAAATTGTACATTAAAAAATACAGGATTTCGGTGTTAAAAAATTAACTTATCTTGTCGATGAAAAATAATCGTAATATAATTTGTCTAATGATAAATATCGAAAGGAGTCAATATCAATGGGATTTATTGACACAATTAAAGCGAGAGCGAGAGAAAATAAGAAAACAATTGTACTTCCGGAGACAGAAGACAGAAGAACTTATTTGGCTGCTGAGCAGATCTTGAAAGAAGGAATTGCGGACATTGTTCTGATCGGAAGCGAAGAGGCAGTTAAAAAAGGAAGCGAGGGACTGGATATTTCCGGCGCTGCAATTGTGGACCCCGCCACCTCCGACAGAACGTCAGCATACATTGATAAATTTGTAGAGCTGCGTGCAAAGAAGGGAATGACTCCTGAGAAGGCAAAGGAGATCCTTCTGAATGATTATCCGTATTATGGCTGCATGATGGTTAAGATGGGAGACGCCGACGGAATGGTTTCCGGAGCCTGCCATTCTTCTGCAGATACCTTAAGGCCCTGCCTGCAGATTCTGAAGACAAAGCCCGGAACCAAGCTGGTATCTGCGTTTTTCCTGGTAGCTGTTCCGGATTGTGAATACGGTGAAGACGGCGTGTTTATTTTTTCCGACGCAGGGCTGAACCAGAATCCGAATCCGGAAGAACTGGCTGCGATCGCGGGATCATCTGCCGAGACCTTCCGTTTCCTGGTACAGAAGGAGCCGAAGGTGGCCATGCTCTCCCATTCCACCAAAGGAAGTGCGAAGCATCCGGATGTGGACAAGGTAGTGGAGGCGACAAGAATCGCCAAGGAACAGTATCCGGATCTGCAGCTGGACGGAGAATTGCAGCTGGATGCGGCAATCGTTCCTGAGATAGCAGCCTCCAAAGCGCCGGGAAGTCCTGTGGCAGGACAAGCCAATGTGCTGATTTTCCCGGATCTGGATGCCGGTAATATCGGTTACAAGCTGGTTCAGAGGCTGGGCAAGGCAGATGCCTACGGCCCGATCACCCAGGGCATCGCAGCCCCTGTTAACGACCTGTCCAGAGGTTGTTCTGCTGAAGATATCGTAGGCGCTGTAGCAATTACCGCAGTCCAGTGCGCGGCAAATTAAGAAAAGAATGTTGGGAGGGAACAAATCATGAAAGTTTTAATCATAAATTGCGGAAGCTCATCTCTGAAATATCAGTTGATTGATTCTGATACAGAAGAAGTCCTGGCAAAAGGACTCTGCGAGAGAATCGGAATCGACGGAAGGCTGGTATATCAGAAAGCCGGCTGTGACAAGGAGATTACAGAAGCCCCTATGCCGACTCATAAAGAGGGAATTCAGATGGTGCTGGATGCCCTGACCAATGAGAAAACCGGCGCGATCAGCAGCCTGTCGGAGATCGATGCGATCGGCCACCGTGTAGTGCATGGCGGTGAAAAATTCGCCTGCTCTGCAATCGTAGATACGGCAATGATTGATGCCCTGGAAGAGTGCACGGAGCTCGCTCCTCTTCATAATCCGGCTAACCTGATCGGCATACACGTATGCCAGGAGCTGATGCCGGGAGTTCCGATGGTTGGCGTATTCGATACCGCTTTCCACCAGACGATGCCGGAAAAGGCGTATCTGTACGGCCTTCCCTATGAATACTATGAGAAATACAAGGTGAGAAGATATGGTTTCCACGGTACCTCCCACAGCTTTGTATCCAAAGAGCTGGCCAAATTCCTGGGAATAGATATCAATCATTCCAAGCTGATCGTATGTCATCTGGGCAACGGTGCTTCTGTCAGCGCAGTGGTGGATGGTAAATGTGTGGACACCAGCATGGGGATGACGCCGCTGGAAGGTTTGGTCATGGGAACCCGTTCCGGCAATGTGGACCCGGCGATCCTGGAGTTCATTGCTAAAAAAGAGAACCTGGATCTGGCAGGCGTGATGAATGTATTGAATAAGAAGTCCGGTGTATACGGATTGTCCAAAGGGCTTTCCAGCGATTTCAGAGATTTAGAGGAAGCATCTGCCTCCGGCAATGTATATGCAACCAAAGCGTTGGATGTATTCTGCTACCATGTGACCAAGACCATTGGAGCATATGTGGCGGCTATGAACGGAGTGGACGCCATCGCGTTTACAGCAGGAATCGGGGAGAATGCGCCGATCGTGCGCGAAGCAGTCGTCAAGAATCTGGAATATCTGGGAGTCAAGCTGGATGAGGAACAGAATCAGCTTCGCGGCAAAAATACCAAGATTTCCGCTGAGGACTCCAAGGTGGCTGTCTGCGTTATTCCGACCAATGAGGAACTGGCGATCTGCCGCGAAACCGTCGCACTGTTGAAGTAAAAGAAAGTCTTGACAAATGGCATCTCCATATGTATACTATATAAAGTGTGATTAGGAGACAATTATGTTACTGGATCTGTCAAAAGTGCTGTTACAGGATGGAAAAGCTCTCGAAACCAGCGTAGAGCTGGAGATGAATGAGCTTGTCTTCCAGATGGGAAAATTTTCCATAGCCAGAAAAAGCCCGCTTCAGGTTGCTGTGACCAATACCGGCGACCGCGTGCTGGAGATCAGAGGCCATGGAGAAGTAATGCTTTTGATTCCCTGTGCGAGATGTCTGACTCCGGTGGAATATCCGATGGTTCTGGATTTTGAACGGACTGCGGATATGAAGCTGTCGGAGGAGGAGCGGGAAGAACGGCTGGAGGAGACCAATTTCATGGAAGGAGAGCAGTTGAATCCGGAGGTGCTGGTGCGTAATGAGCTTTTAATCAATTGGCCGATTCGAGTGCTGTGTAAAGATGACTGTAAGGGAATCTGCAGCCGTTGTGGTGCGAACCTGAACGTTACCGCCTGTAACTGTGATACAGAGCAGGCCGACCCGCGAATGGCTGCTATCAGAGATATATTCAGTAAGTATAAGGAGGTGTAATAATGTCCATCTGTCCAAAGAATAAATCATCCAAGGCAAGAAGAGACCAGAGAAGAGCAAACTGGAAGATGTCCGCTCCGAACTTGGTAAAATGCAGCAAATGTGGCGCACTGATGATGCCTCACAGAGTATGCAAGGCTTGCGGCACTTATAATAAAAAACAGGTTATTGCCGTAGACGAATAATAAGTGAACGATGAGAGGGCCGTCACATGAAGTGGCGGCTCTTTTTGTCTTTAGAAGCGTTTGACAAGAATATTAGGTACATGCTATAATACGTATGATTTATGAAATGGAATTGCAAAAGATTTGTAATAAAATATAAAAGGGGTAATTGATATGAAGGTGAAAAAAATATCTGCAGTACTTGCGGTCTGCCTGTGCAGTGCGATGCTGTTAACAGGTTGTTCTTTTTCGGATTTTTTTGATAAGGTGCTGGGCAATGTAAGCGAGCCGGAGACAAGTTCTTCCTCCAGCAGCTCCAAGCAGGAGAGCGCAGAAGTAAAGACGGTAGATCCGACTCTTGAGCTGCCGGCATTTACAGTGGATCTTACTGGAACGACGCAGGTTACGGCAGGTTCCGTGTGTACGTTATCTGCCCCGGCTGCCGTATCAGACGGGGGCACGGTCACCTACCAGTGGTATAAAAACAACGTGAATTCCAACGGAGGCGGGACAATCATAGCAGGGGCGGAAGAAGAATCGTATGATGTGGATACTTCGGAAGCAGGAACTACCTATTACTATGCGGTAGCCACTAATAATCACGGTGACCGGATTGCTAAATCCACAAGCGCCGTGCGGGAAATCACGGTTTGGCCTCTGGGCACCTGGCAGCAGGATGAGGTGGGATTTAAATATGTGATGGAAGATGGCACGTATCCGGCGGATATGTGGATAGACATCGAAGGATTTACCTATCACATGGACAGTGAAGGCCATCGGGCCGTGGGATGGTATCAGGAAGGGGACTACATGTTCTATTTCAACGAAGGCGGGGAGCTTCAGAGAAATACAACCACACCTGACGGACATACCGTAAATGAGAACGGAGTGATGATTTCCTGAGGATATATAAAAAGTGTTTCGGAAGAAATTGAATGATTTCCAGCCGGATAACAGCGGAGGGCGTATCTTCGGATATGCCTTCTTTTTGCTTGCATTTTGTCCGCATGTCTAGTATATTAAATAGTAGATTTGTTGAATGAAGAACGTGATTAATTTTGACAGGAAAGCAGGTAGAGAAGATGGGAGAGCTGGTCAGGGTTGTAGTGGATGCCATGGGCGGAGACTATGCGCCGGCAGAACCGGTTAAGGGCGCTGTAGATGCATTGAATGAAAATGATCATATATTTGTATATCTGGCGGGTAAGGAAGAGCTGATCCGCCAGGAACTGTCTAAATATACGTATCCGAAGGACAGACTGGAGATTGTTCCGGCCGATGAAGTCATTGAGACCGGTGAGCCTCCGGTGAAAGCGATTCAGAGCAAGAAGAACTCTTCTCTGGTGGCCGGGCTAACGATGGTGCGCAAGGGCATGGCCGACGCCATTGTTTCTTCCGGGAGCACTGGAGCCGTGCTGGTGGGAGGCCAGGCTATCGTCCGGAAGGTGAAGGGGGTGGAGCGTGCTCCGCTGGCCCCATTGATTCCCACAGAGAAAGGCGTTGCCCTGCTGATTGACTGCGGCGCCACTGTAGATGCGCGGCCGTCGCATCTTGTACAGTTCGCTGTGATGGGATCTATCTACATGGAATCGGTCATGGGAGTGAAGAAGCCCAGAGTTGCTCTGGTGAACATCGGCGCGGAAGAAGAAAAGGGCAATGAGTTGGTAAAAGAGACCTTCCCGCTTCTGAAGGAGAACAAGAATATTAATTTTATTGGTAATATAGAGGCGAGAGACATCCCCAAGGGCGCCGCTGACGTAGTTGTGACAGAGGCGTTCGTCGGTAATGTCATTCTCAAGCTGTACGAAGGTGTGGGGGCAGTGCTGATCAGCAAGGTGAAATCGGGTATGATGGCTTCCCTGCGCAGCAAAATCGGCGCCCTTCTGGTGAAGCCGGCCCTGAAGCAGACGTTGAAAAGCTTTGACGTGAGCGAATACGGTGGTGCGCCGTTGCTGGGCCTGCGGGGGCTTGTGGTCAAGACGCATGGCAGCTCAAAGGCTGTGGAATTCAAAAATTCGATTCTGCAGTGCATCCAGTTTAAGGAGCAGGACCTGAGCGGTAAGATACAGGAGCACTTATCCGAAAAGGAATGAAACTAGGGGAGAGAAGCTATGGAACTGGAAAAGTTAAAGGCAGTGATTGCCGGAGTCCTGAATGTAGATATCGATGAGATCACACCGGAGACTACTTTTTTGGAAGATCTGGGGGCAGATTCTCTGGATTTGTTCCAGATTATTATGGGAATCGAGGAAGAGTTCGATATTGAAATTTCGACGAAGGTAGTTGAAAAAATTGTGTCTGTGGGGGATGCAGTGGAACAGATCAAACTGGCAATCGGATAATATTTGTGGGGCTGTTCTGAGAGGGGGACTTCTGGAACAGCCTTATTTTCTGCCGGCATATATTGAAAGAGGTTTATGATGAAGGAATTAGCGAGATTAAGAGAACTGGAACAGAAGTCGGGCTACCGGTTCAGGAAATTTGAATGGCTGGAACTGGCCATGCGTCACAGCTCCTATACGAATGAGCACCACATGGCACGGCTGGAGTGTAACGAACGGCTGGAGTTTTTGGGGGACGCGGTTCTGGAACTGGTGTCCAGTGAGTTTCTGTATAAAAACTATCCGGAACTCGCGGAAGGTGAACTGACGAAGCTGAGGGCCAGCCTGGTATGTGAACCTACGTTGGCGTATGATGCCCGGGAGCTGGATCTGGGAGTTTATCTGCTCCTGGGAAAAGGCGAAGAGGCCACGGGCGGAAGGCAGAGGGATTCGGTTATATCCGACGCGATGGAAGCGGTCATCGGCGCTATTTTCATGGACGGAGGCTTTGAAGAGGCCAAAAAGTTTATACTGCGGTATATTCTCGATGATGTGGAGCATAAGCAGCTGTTCCATGACAGCAAGACGCTTCTCCAGGAACTGATACACAGGGACTCGGAGGAAGAAATCCGTTATGAGATCCTGGAAGAAATCGGGCCGGATCACGATAAAAGCTTCCGGGCACAGGTGTGCGTGGGGGATAGGCCCCTGGGCGAGGGAACCGGACGGACGAAAAAATCGGCAGAGCAGAAAGCGGCATACCATGCGATCTGTCAGATAAAGAACAAGTAGGTGGCTTATGTATTTAAAGAGCATTGAGATGCAGGGATTCAAGTCCTTTGCCAATAAGATTCTATTGGAATTTCATGACGGGATCACCGGGATCGTAGGGCCCAACGGCAGCGGTAAGAGCAATGTTGGCGACGCCGTCCGGTGGGTGCTGGGCGAACAGAGCGCGAAGCAGCTCAGGGGCGGCAATATGCAGGACGTCATATTTTCAGGAACTGAGACCCGGAAGCCTCTGGGCTTTGCTTCTGTAGCGATTACACTGGACAATTCTGACCATCAGCTGAACATTGATTTTGAAGAGGTGACTGTAACCAGGCGGCTTTATCGGTCAGGAGAGAGCGAATACCTTCTGAACGGCAGGAACTGCAGGCTGAAAGATATCAATGAGCTCTTTTATGATACGGGAATAGGCAAAGAAGGCTATTCCATCATCGGCCAGGGACAGATTGATAAGATCCTGAACGGCAAGCCTGAAGAGCGGAGAGAGCTTTTTGACGAGGCAGCCGGGATCGTGAAGTTCAAGCGGAGAAAAGCGGCTACCCTGAAGAAGCTGGACGAAGAGCAGCAAAACCTGGTCCGTGTGACGGACATTCTGTCAGAGCTGACGAGACAGCTGAGCCCGCTGGAAAAGCAGGCGGAGAAGGCAAGAATTTATCTGAAGAAGAAGGAAGAGCTGAAGGCGTTGGACATCAATCTTTTTCTGGTGGAATCGGAACGAATTGAGGAACAGCTTCAGGAGACAGGCAGGAAAAAAGAAGCGGCGGAAGAAGAGCTTCGCGGGACGGCGGAGGCCTTTGAACGCACCAAGCAGGAATACGAGGAAATCGAGCGGCAGATGGAGGCGCTGGACGCTACCATTCTGGCCGCCCGGGAAGAAGCTTCCCGGAACGCGCTGCAGAAGCAGCAGCTGGAAGGCCAGATTGATGTGCTGAAGGAGCAGATTCACGCTGCTGAGCAGAACAGCGAGCATTATCAGAACCGCATCGCTGCGGTCACAGAGGATATGGAGCGGCGGGAAGGCGTAAAGCAGGGCTACGAGAAGGAAAAAATTCAGCTGAAGCTGGAGCTTCAGGAAGCAGAAGAGCGGAAGGAAGCGGCCGAGGCAGCCGTCCAGGCACTGCAGTCGCAGATCGGGGATAAGACCCAGGCGGCAGAACAGGGAAAAAATGAGATCATAGAACTGCTGAACCGCCGTTCTTCCATTAAAGGGAAGATCCAGAGATACGATACCATGCTGGAGCAGATCGGCATCCGGAAGTCTGAGCTGTCACAGAAAATGCTGCATCTGAAAAGCGATGAAGCCCAACAGATGGGGGATTTGGCCAGATATCAGGAGGAATACGAAGCGGTCAGCAGGGAAGCCGAAGAAAAAAAACAGCAGATGGACAGGAACCAGCACCAGATCTCTGCCCTGCAGCGGAAGATTGAGGAAGAAAACCGGCAGATGGAAATCGGGCAAACCGCGTATCACAGAGAGGAATCCCGGCTGGAATCTCTGAAGAATATCACCGAACGATATGAGGGCTACGGAAATAGCATCAAGAAGGTCATGGAGCAGAAGGAGCAGAATCCGGGAATCCATGGCGTGGTGGCAGACCTGATTAAGACACAGAAGAAATATGAAACAGCCATTGAGACAGCACTTGGCGGCAGCCTGCAGAATATTGTCACAGATAATGAAAATACGGCAAAATATCTGATTGAATACCTGAAGCGCGGAAGATTCGGCCGTGCGACCTTTCTGCCGCTGACCAGCATGAGCCGGGAAGCACCGGCTGCGGAAGTAGTTGCGGAGGAAGGGGTTATCGGTTCGGCAGGGGACCTGGTGGAGTGCGACCGCATTTACCGGGGCTTGGTTGGGAAACTGTTGGGGCGCACGCTGGTGGTGGATACGATCGACCACGCGATCCGCATTGGACGGAAGTACCATCAGAGACTGCGGATGGTCACGCTGGAAGGAGAGCTGCTGAGCCCCGGAGGTTCCATGACCGGCGGCTCTTTCAGGAATAACAGCAATCTTTTGGGCCGCCGGAGGGAGATTGAGGAGCTGGAGAGCAGTGTACGTTCCCTGAAAAAGGACATGACAGCCATGCAGGCCGCCATTGAGGAAGACCGGAGCCGCCGGAACAAACTTCGCGGCCAGCAGAATGAGCTGTCAGAGATCTTACAGAGCCTGTATCTGAAACAGAATACAGCCAGAATGAATCTGGAAGCCATCCGGGAAAAAACAGAAAACCTGCGGATGGACTATCAGAGCCTGCAGGGCGAAGGGCGTGAGATTGAAAAACAGATCGGGGAGATTCATCAAAACAGGCAGGAAATCCGCAGGGAAATGGATCATTCCAGAGAACAGGAATCCAGTCTGGAACAGATGATTTCTGACGTTACGGCAGAGCTGGAGGCCCTTCACAGCCAGGAGCAGGAGGCGGCCGCGTCCCAGGACAGGGAACGGCTTGCCTATGCGAATTTGCAGCAGAAATGCGAGTTCCTGGAGATGAATATACGTTCTGTCAGAGACGAGCTGGAGAGGCTGAAAAACGAGAAGGAAACTGTCAGTCAAAGCCTGTTGGAAGAGAGCGGAGCTGTGGGCAAAAAAGAGGCAGATATCCTTGAGATTCAGAAAACCATAGAAGCAGCCGGCAGGACCATGGAGGCGGCCGAAGTGGACATGAACGGTTATCTGCGGCAGAAGGAAGAGATGGGCAGGAGCCATAAGGCATTCTTCCAGAAAAGAGACGAGCTGTCTGAACACAGGAACCGGATGGACAAAGAGTGCTTCCGACTGAACGCCCAATTGGAGAAGCTGGAAGAGACAAAGGAGGCCGCTGTCGCCTACCTGTGGGATGAATACCAGATCACGCCCGATCAGACAGAGTGCTATGCCAGTGAAGAACGTCCGGAGAGGGCCGGGCTGAAAAAGCAGATTTCAGGCCTGAAGGATGAGATCAAAGGGCTTGGAGACGTAAATGTCAATGCCATAGAAGATTTTAAGGGGCTGCAGGAACGTCATACCTTCCTGTCTACCCAGCACAGGGACCTGGTGAAGGCGGCAGAAACTCTGCAAGGGATCATCGACGAACTGGACCAGGGAATGCGCCGGCAATTTGCGGAAAAATTTGAAGAAATCCGCACAGAATTTGACAAGGCCTTTAAGCAGCTGTTCGGCGGCGGACGGGGCACGCTGGAGCTGATGGAGGATGAAGACATCCTGGAAGCAGGAATTAAGATCATATCCCAGCCGCCCGGCAAAAAGCTTCAGAACATGATGCAGCTCTCCGGCGGTGAAAAAGCGCTGACAGCCATCGCGCTGCTGTTTGCCATACAGAACCTGAAGCCGTCGCCCTTCTGCCTGCTGGATGAGATTGAAGCGGCGCTGGATGATTCGAATGTAGGGCGCTTCGCAAAGTATCTGCACAAGTTGACAAAGAATACGCAATTTATTATTATTACACATAGAAGAGGAACCATGACCGCGGCGGACCGCCTGTATGGCATCACGATGCAGGAAAAAGGCGTTTCCACTCTGGTTTCGGTGAATCTGATTGAGGGTGAACTGGACAAATAGGAGGTGGCCTGATTGGCGGAGGAGAAAGTTGGCTTTTTTAAAAGATTGGTAAATGGACTATCCAAGACCAGAGCGAGCATTGTATCCGGAATTGACTCTATTTTCAGAGGCTTTTCCAGCATCGATGACGATTTTTACGAAGAGATTGAAGAAATCCTTGTGATGGGAGATATCGGGATTAATACCACAACGGCGATCATCTCGAACCTGAAGATGGAAGTGGCGGACCGCCATATCAAGGAACCGTCAGAGTGCAAACAGTTGCTGATTGACAGCATCAAGAAGCAGATGGCCGTAGGGGACACCGCCTATGAATTTGAGAACAGAAAATCAGTGGTGCTGGTGATCGGCGTGAATGGCGTGGGCAAGACAACCTCCGTCGGTAAGCTGGCAGGTAAGCTGAAGGACCAGGGGAAAAAAGTGATCCTGGCGGCGGCGGACACGTTCCGCGCCGCGGCCGGAGAACAACTGGCCCAATGGGCCAACCGGGCGGGCGTTGAGATCATCGGCGGCCAGTCCGGGGCGGATCCGGCGTCTGTGGTCTACGATGCGGTAGCCGCCGCCAAGGCCAGGAATGCCGACGTGCTTCTGTGCGATACGGCCGGACGCCTGCACAATAAAAAGAATCTTATGGAAGAGCTGAGAAAGATCTACCGGATTCTGGAAAAAGAATATCCGGAAGCATATCTGGAAACTTTGGTGGTTCTGGACGGAACCACGGGGCAGAACGCTCTGGCCCAGGCCCGGCAGTTTAACGAGGTAGCCAATGTGACAGGAATCATCCTGACCAAGCTGGACGGGACTGCAAAGGGCGGCATTGCCGTAGCTATCCAGTCTGAGCTGGACATTCCGGTAAAATATATCGGGGTGGGCGAGTCTATCGACGATTTACAGAAATTTGATTCAGACCAATTTGTCAATGCACTTTTTGACGTTTCTCCGGATCATGAATAGATGTAAAAAATAAAACGCAAAGGTGAAAGGAAGAAAAAAGATGCTGACATTAGATAAATTTGAAGAAGCCTCAGAAGCTGTGAAAAAAGTAACCCAGGAGACGAAACTGATCTACAGTGATTATTTCAGTGAGCAGACGGGAAACAAGGTATATCTGAAGCCAGAGAACATGCAGTTTACCGGGGCCTATAAGCTGAGGGGAGCTTATTACAAGATCAGCACGCTCAGCGAGGAGGAGCGGTCCAGGGGACTGATCACCGCATCCGCCGGCAATCACGCCCAGGGAGTGGCCTATGCGGCAAAATGCTTTGGAGCGAAATCAGTGATCGTAATGCCGACCACCACCCCTTTGATCAAGGTGGAAAGGACTAAAAATTACGGGGCGGAGGTTGTCCTGTACGGCGATGTATATGACGAGGCCTGTGAATATGCGCTGAAGCTGGCTGATGAAAAGGGCTATACCTTTATCCACCCCTTCGATGACCTGACGGTAGCCACGGGGCAGGGTACGATCGCCATGGAAATCTTCCAGGAGCTGCCGCTGGTGGACTACATTCTGGTTCCTGTAGGCGGCGGCGGCCTGGCCACAGGCGTCTCCACCCTGGCCAAGCTTCTGAATCCCAAGATCAAGGTGATCGGAGTGGAGCCTGCGGGAGCCAACTGTATGCAGGTATCCATGGAAAAAGGCGAAGTGACCACTCTCCCGGAGGTTAATACCATTGCCGATGGCACCGCCGTCAAACGTCCCGGCGAGAAGACGTTCCCTTATCTCCAGGAGAATCTGGACGGCATCATTACCGTGGAAGACAGCGAACTGATCGTGGCATTCCTGGATATGGTGGAGAATCACAAGATGATCGTGGAGAACTCCGGGCTTCTGACGGTAGCTGCCCTGAAGCATATGGATGTGAAGGGGAAAAAGATTGTCTCCATCTTAAGCGGCGGCAACATGGACGTCATCATCATGTCTTCCGTGGTGCAGAACGGCCTGATAGCCAGAGACAGGATATTTACGATATCCGTACTGCTTCCCGACAAGCCGGGTGAGCTGGTGAGAGTATCCTCCGTCATTGCAGAGCAGAAAGGCAATGTGGTAAAGCTGGAGCATAACCAGTTCTACAGCACAAACCGGAATGCGGCTGTAGAGCTGCGGATCACAATGGAAGCATTTGGAACAGAGCACAAGAAACAGATCATAAAAGCCCTGGAAGAAGCAGGATACCGGCCCAAACAGGTGCGTGCGAACCTGTAATCCGATTCAGCCATGCGCAGGCCTGGCTGCGGAAAATAGGCAGAGGGAAATTCCGGTATAGACAGTGTAGTTTACAGGGCAGGTTTTAGCGGCCATTCGGAGGGAGGGCTGCAGAAAGGCGGGTTGAAAGGATGGAACGAGCTAAAGTTTATTTTACAGATTTCAGAACGGGCACCGGAACCAACATACAGAAAAAATTGGAGCGCCTGATGCTGAAGGCAGGAATAGAAACCATTGATTTTGACAGGAAGTATGCGGCGATAAAGATACATTTCGGAGAGCCGGGCAATCTGGCTTACCTGCGTCCGAACTATGCCAGGACAGTTGTGGATGTGGTAAAATCCATGGGAGGGAACCCCTATCTGACAGACTGCAATACGCTGTACGTGGGCGGAAGAAAGAATGCGCTGGATCACCTGGACAGCGCTTATGTTAATGGTTTTTCGCCTTTCTCCACAGGCTGTCATATCCTGATCGGCGACGGCCTGAAGGGTACCGATGATATTGAAGTCCCTGTGGAGGGCGGCGAATATGTGAAGAGCGCGAAAATCGGGCGGGCCATCATGGACGCGGACGTGTTTATCAGCCTGACGCATTTCAAGGGCCACGAAGGTACAGGATTCGGCGGGACACTGAAGAATATTGGAATGGGGTGCGGCTCCAGGGCTGGAAAGATGGAGATGCACAGCGCCGGAAAGCCCCATGTAAGCCAGAAACGGTGTATTGGCTGTAAACTGTGCACAAAGGTATGCGCCCATGATGCCATTACCGTTGAGGATAAAAAAGCGTCCATTGATCACAGCAAATGCGTGGGCTGCGGGAGATGTATCGGAGTCTGTCATCAGGACGCCATTCTTCCGGCTTCCGATGAGTCTCTGGATATCCTGAACAGGAAGATTGCGGAGTATTCCAAAGCGGTATTGGACGGCCGTCCCTGCTTCCACATCAGTATTGTTGCGGACGTGTCTCCCTACTGTGACTGTCATCCGGAGAATGACGCGGCCATTGTGCCGGACGTGGGCATGTTTGCTTCTTTTGATCCTGTAGCGCTGGATAAAGCCTGCGCAGACGCTGTGAACGCCCAGCCGGCAATTCAGAACAGTGTGCTGGGAGAGGCAGATCATGAGGGACACGATCATTTCAGCGCCGTATTTCCAGTTACTAACTGGAAGGTTTGCCTGGGACACGCAGAAAAGCTGGGGTTAGGCACTATGGAATATGAACTGGTAACAGTAAAATAGATCTGTTGGCGGCGGGGGAGCATCCGGTTAGATGATCCCCCCGCTGCAGCCTCAGATCTTTTTTTAATATTTATATTTTTTTTCGATAATGTTGAGAATCCCGTAGAACATGGTTGCTATCACGCACAGTATTACAATGGACATGATTACCATATTCAGTTTGAATACCTGTGAGCCATAGATGATCAGGTATCCCAGCCCGCTGCGGGCCCCGATGAATTCTCCGATGACGACGCCAACCAGGCAGAGACCGATGTTGACTTTAAACGTACTCAGAAGATATGGTATGGAAGAGGGAAGGACTACCTTGGTCAGGCAGTCTTTTTTCTTGCCGCCCAGGGTGTGGATCAGCTTCAGCATATCAGGATCCACAGCGTGAAAACCGGCGTCCAGGCTGATGATGGAGCCGAAGATGGCAACGGACATGCCGGCGACGATGATCGTTTTCATGTTGGCGCCCAGCCATACGATCAGGAGGGGAGCCAGCGCTGATTTCGGAAGGCTGTTCAGAACTACCATATAGGGTTCCATGACTGCGGCGAATTTAGGGAACATCCATAGCAGCACAGAAAACAGAACGGAGAAAACCAGCACCAGAAGAAAGCTCAGCGCTGTTTCTGCAACTGTGATACCGATGTGGGAAAAGAGCGCCTGATCCCGGCACATGGTATAAAAGGTTTTTGCGATGCCTGACGGGCTGCTGAAAATAAATGAGTCAATCCAGCCAAAGTCCGCAGCGGCTTCCCACAATGCGAGAAAGCCCAGAAACAGGATCAGGCGGAGAGCTGTGATCTGGCGCTTCCGGCTTTTCAGTTTCTTAAGATAGAGAGATTGTGCTGTTGTTTCCTTCATGGCTGTTCAGCTCCTTCCAGATGAGATTGAAATAATGTTTGAAGTTCGGCGCGTTGCGGGAGCTCATGGGTGTCCGGTTTTCAATGTCCAGCTCGACCGGGATCACAGATGTGAGTCTGGCCGGGCGTTTGGAAAGGATGATGACGCGGTCAGCCATACTGATGGCTTCTGAAATGTCATGTGTTACCAGAAGAGCGGTTTTCCCCTCTTTCTTTATGATTTGTCCTATATCATCGGCTACATTTAACCGGGTCTGGTAATCCAGGGCGGAAAAGGGTTCATCCAGCAGCAAAAGAGCCGGCTCCAGGGCCAGCGTGCGGATCAGTGCCGCCCGCTGCCGCATACCCCCTGACAGCTGGGAGGGACGGGCCTTTTTAAATTGGGCAAGTCCGTAAGAGCTCATCAGTTCATCCACATGGGCTTTAGTCTCATCCGTTATATTGTGCTGTATCTCCAGGCCCAGAAGCACGTTGCTGTAAATCGTGCGCCATTCGAAGAGATGATCCTTTTGCAGCATGTAACCGATGTTAATGCTGGATTCCTCCAGGGGCTTTCCTTCAATGGTAATCGTTCCGTGCTCCGGGCGGAGAAGTCCGGAGATCAGATTCAGAATGGTACTTTTTCCGCAGCCGCTGGGGCCGACGATCGCTACAAATTCCCCTTTTTCAATTGAAAAGCTGATATCAGATAAAACCGGCGTTTCGCCTTCCGGTGTATGATAGGCAAGGGAGATATGGTTTAATTCTAACAGTTGATCCATAACAGACAGAACCTCCAGTCAAGTATAATCTATAATATGAGGAAAATAAAAGCCTGTGATAAGTTCCGGGCAACTGGCATCACGTCCTCCGGTATGTGATAAATTTTTGGGTAATCAGGGGAATTTAAGGAGGTTATGTTAAAATATAATAAAATTTATTTGAGCAAAAGCGGCATTTGTGGTAGTATAGTGAAGGAACAGCGTCAGTGCAGAAATGAAAGGGTGCCGGCGCTTAGGTACGGCCATGCGAGGATGGAGAGAAGATTGAAGAGTAAGAAAAAGACAATATTTAATTTAGTATTTTTACTGGTTGTATTTGTCCTGACGTTATATGGAGTGCTTCGGGGGCAGGATATCGGGGAACTGATCGCTGCCATGGGTGAAGCGGACTGGCATTATCTCATGCTGGCAGTGTGCTGTGTGTTGCTGTTCATCTGCGGTCAGGCGGCCGTAATCTGGATTATGATGCATTCGCTCCACAGGAACCAGAACATGGGGAAGTGTATGCTGTATTCCTTTACCGGATACTTTTTCTGCAGCATTACGCCTTTTGCAAGCGGCGGTCCCCCGATGCAGATTTATTATATGAAGAAAGAAAAGGTTCCGATTCCGGTGGCGTCGATTGTGATGCTGATCGTGACCTTTATGTATAAAGTGGTTCTGGTGATGGTCGGGCTGTTTTTCCTGCTGTTTGGACACAGGATCATCAGTGGATATCTGGGAGGCGTTCTTCCGGTGTTCGGCGTGGGGCTTTTCCTGACGATGGGCTTTTGCTTCCTGCTGGCGTTGTTCATCTTTCACCCGAATCTCGCAAAAAAAGCGATGATGAAGGGGTTGGGCTGGCTGGAGAAGAAGCATCTCATGAAGCATAAGGAAGGCCGTATGGAGAAGCTGGCGGCTTCCATGGACCGGTACAAGGAGACAGCAGCCTTTTTTAAGAGCCATAAGCCTATGATGGCGCTGGTATTTCTGATCACAGTTATTCAAAGGTTTATCCTGTTCTATGCTACATATTTTGTATACCGCGCTTTTGGGCTGTCAGGGACTTCCATGTGGACGATCGGACTTCTGCAGGCGGCGATCTCTATTTCTGTGGATATGCTGCCGATTCCAGGGGGAATGGGGATCAGTGAAGCGATGTTTCTCAGCATATTTGCGCCCGTATTTGGTTCGGCCATGGTTCTGCCGGGCATGGCGCTGAGCCGCGGGATCACATATTATGTGCAGTTGTTTCTCTGTGCTGTGATGGCGATTGTCGCCCACTTTGTGCTGGGCAGGGAGAAGAAAGCCGGGAATCCGGCCAAGGCTGCCAAACATGCTAAGGAGATCAGAACGGAGCAGTGAGATGCAGGCAAAACGAAATTATCAGAAAGAATTAGATCGTATTCTGGAAAGGCTGGAGGAGCGGCGGCAGGTACCGTCGCTGCTGCTGCACAGCTGCTGCGCTCCATGCAGCAGCTATGTGCTGGAGTATCTGTCCTGCCGTTTCCGGATTACGGTTTTTTATTATAATCCGAATATTGCGCCAGAGGAAGAGTACCGGAAGCGTGTGGAGGAACAGAAACGCCTGATCCGGGAGATGTGCCGGGGATATCCGGTATCCTTTGAGGAAGGTGTATATGATGCGGAACGGTTTTATGAGATGGCAAAAGGCCTGGAGGATGTGCCCGAAGGCGGAGAACGCTGTTTCCGCTGTTACGAACTGAGACTGCGGGAAGCAGCAAAGACTGCACAGAGGCTGGGAATGGACTATTTTACGACGACCCTTTCCATCAGCCCGCTGAAAAACGCAGACAAGCTGAATGAAACCGGCCTTGCGCTGGCCCGCGAATTCCAGGTGGACTATCTGGTATCAGATTTTAAGAAAAAAGATGGCTATAAACGCTCTATCGAGTTGTCGCAGGAATACGGGCTGTACCGCCAGAACTATTGCGGCTGTGTCTATTCACAGACGGAAGCCCGGAGGCGTGAAGAGCAAAAGCAGAGAAAAGAGAAAGAGAGGAATTGATATGGCACAGCTTTGGGGAGGAAGATTTACAAAGGAAACGGATCAATTGGTATACAATTTTAATGCTTCCATTGGTTTTGATCAGAAATTTTACCGCCAGGACATACGGGGAAGCATCGCCCACGTGAAGATGCTGGCGAAGCAGGAAATCTTAACGGAACAGGAGAGAGACCAGATCATCGGGGGCCTGGAAGGCATCCTTTCGGACGTGGAGGCCGGAAAGCTGCGGATTACCAGTGAATATGAAGATATTCACAGCTTTGTGGAGGCCAATCTGATCGACAGGATCGGAGACGCCGGTAAAAAGCTCCATACCGGGCGGAGCAGAAACGATCAGGTGGCGCTGGATATGAAGCTTTTTATCCGGGATGAGATTACGGAGCTGGACGGCCTGGTAAAAGAACTGCTGGAAGTGATCGAGAGAATCATGGAAGAAAACCTGCACACCTATATGCCCGGTTTTACCCATCTCCAGAAAGCGCAGCCGGTCACGCTGGCTCATCACATGGGCGCTTACTTTGAAATGTTCAGGAGGGACCGGGGACGCCTGCATGACATATTTGAAAGAATGAATTACTGTCCGCTGGGGAGCGGAGCGCTGGCAGGGACTACTTATCCTCTGGACCGGGAGTATACGGCAGAGCTTCTGGGTTTTTACGGCCCCACGGCCAACAGCATGGACTCCGTGTCGGACCGGGATTATGTGATAGAGCTTTTATCGGCCATGTCTACGGTCATGATGCATCTGAGCCGTTTCAGCGAAGAGATTATCACCTGGAATACCAATGAGTACCGTTTTGTGGAAATAGACGACGCTTACAGCACCGGAAGCTCTATCATGCCGCAGAAGAAGAATCCGGATATCGCCGAGCTGGTTCGGGGTAAGACGGGCCGCGTATATGGAGCGCTGATGTCCGTCCTGACTACGATGAAAGGTCTGCCGCTGGCTTATAATAAGGATATGCAGGAAGACAAGGAGCTGACCTTTGACGCTCTAGATACAGTGAAGGGCTGTCTGGCTCTGTTCACAGGAATGATAGATACCATGAAGTTCCGGAAGGATGTGATGGAGGCTTCGGCTAAAAACGGGTTTACCAATGCGACGGATGCTGCAGACTATCTGGTAGGAAAAGGCGTGCCTTTCCGGGATGCCCACGGCATCGTGGGCAGGCTTGTACTGGCCTGTATCGATAAAAACTGTTCACTGGACGACCTGCCGCTGGAGGAGTTCCGTTCCTATAGCCCTGTCTTTGGGGAAGATATCTATGACGCGATCAGCATGAAAACCTGTGTGGAAAAAAGGATGACCGCAGGGGCGCCGGGCGCAGAGGCCATGGAGCAAGTGATTGCAGCCAACAGAGAGTATCTGCAGGGCGGACGCGGCTAAGCAGCCAGCGCTTACAGAAGGCTGTGTATGGCCCGGATCTGGTATTTTTTGATTTCGTAAAAAAACAGTTGCATTTTTTGGTGGTTTGGTATAGTATATTATTCAATCGACGTACAAATGTGCGCCGTAGAAATACACAGAATAAAAAAGGGAATTATTTTCCCGAAATGAGGAGAAAAAAATGGAAAAAAAGCTGAGAGTTGGAATTTTAGGCGCCACAGGAATGGTGGGCCAGAGATTTATTTCTCTGTTGGAGAATCATCCCTGGTTTCAGGTAGTGACAGTCGCTGCCAGCCCCAGGAGCGCGGGTAAGACATATGAAGAAGCAGTGGGAGGCCGCTGGAAAATGGACACTCCCATGCCGGACGGCGTGAAGAAGCTGGTTGTCATGAATGTGAATGAAGTGGAGAAGGTAGCTTCTACTGTTGATTTCGTTTTCTCAGCAGTAGATATGTCCAAACAGGAGATCCGCCAGATTGAGGAAGAATATGCGAAGACGGAGACTCCGGTCGTTTCCAACAACAGCGCTCACAGATGGACACCGGACGTACCGATGGTAGTTCCGGAGATCAATCCGGAGCATTTCGACGTGATTCAGTATCAGAAAAAGCGTCTGGGAACCAGCAGAGGATTTATCGCCGTCAAGCCGAACTGCTCCATTCAGAGCTATGCGCCGGTGCTGACCGCCTGGAAGGAATTTGAGCCTTACGAGGTGGTGGCGACGACCTATCAGGCCATATCCGGAGCGGGAAAGACTTTTAAGGACTGGCCGGAGATGGTGGAGAACATCATTCCCTATATCGGCGGCGAGGAAGAGAAGAGCGAACAGGAGCCGTTACGCCTCTGGGGAGAGATCAGAGACGGAGTGATCGTGAAGGCAGAGGAGCCAAAGATCACCTGCCAGTGCATCCGTGTCCCTGTTTTGAACGGCCATACGGCAGCCGTGTTCGTGAAATTCAGGAAGAATCCCACGAAAGAGCAGTTGATTGAGAAGATGGTAAGCTTCAGGGGCCTGCCCCAGGAACTGGAGCTTCCAAGCGCACCGAAGCAGTTCATTCAGTACATGGAAGAGGATAACCGTCCTCAGGTACAGATGGATGTGAATTATGAGAACGGAATGGGAATTTCTGTAGGGCGTCTTCGTGAAGACTCCATCTATGACTGGAAGTTCATCGGCCTGTCCCATAATACAGTGAGAGGGGCGGCAGGAGGAGCAGTTCTCTGCGCGGAGACGCTCGTTGCGAAGAAGTATATAGAGGCAAAATAAACATCCGGCCATGAAGAGACAGAACCTTCCCGGAAAATTGTTGAATTTTTAACAACCCTGTGCTATTATTAAAAGGTAGTGAGCGGAAAACACTATATAGAGTAGAGTAGTAAAGGGGGAAATGTTATGCCATTTGATGATGTGCAGAAATTTTCAAACGCCGCAATTGCGAAGTCCAAACTGTTAAAAGAACATCCGGGTAAATATTTTATCCGGTCGGTTATGGCAGGATTTTTTATCGCAGTTGCAATGATTTACTGTAACGTTGTTGGGAACCTGTTTAAACAGGACGGCATGGTGGCCTGGGGGAAATTCCTGGGAGCGCTGGGCTTCTCCATTGCGGTTCTTCTGATCGTGTTTATCGGAAGTGAGCTTTTCACCGGCAATAATTTTATCATGGCTTTTGGGGCTTATGATAAAGCGGTGAAGTGGAGTGAAGTCGTTAAGGTCTGGGTAGTCAGTTACATCGGCAATTTTGTCGGATGTTTCCTGTTTTCCGGGATCTGGGTGCTGGCCGGGGCTTCAGGCACGCAGGATTATTTTGCCGGTTTTATTGACGGCAAGCTGGGAATTGCACCGGGCGAGATGTTTTTCCGGGCGGTGCTCTGTAATTTCTTCGTTTGTCTGGCAGTAGCCTGCGGAACCAAATGTAAGGAAGAAGCCGCGAAATTCCTGATGATCGTTATCTGTATATCAGGCTTTGTGATCTCCGGGTTCGAGCATGTGGTAGCGAACATGGCGATTTTCACCGTGGCAGGATTTGTGGTACCGGGAGTATCCATTTCTGCAATTATGTTTTCTATGCTGATTGTAACCCTGGGCAATATAGTCGGCGGCGCGTTGTTGCTGGCTTTGCCGCTGAGGAAAATGAGCGCAGACAAGTAAGTACATAGCGATAACTCCAAGAAAGAAATGGATGTCTGTTCCGTGCTTATCACCGGGCAGGCATTCATTTTTTGCGGTTTTTCCGATAAAAGAATATGGAATGGGGCCGACGGTATTTCTTCACAGAAAGTTCTAAAGAAATGTGGCTTCAGAGAGTACGCCAGGAATGATACCGTATGGCGGCGCTTCTGCGTTTCTGGGAACAATAGGCGCGTTAAATCATGGGAAGCATACGAGTAATGACCTGAAAGACCTGCGGCAATGGGCAGGTGAAGCCTATACAGGGGAAGGACAATACTTGAAACAGCAGGCTGTCTGTGATAAAAATATTATTACGGCAAACGGCACGGCTGCCTTAGAATTTGCCAGAGAGGTCTTGCTGGCCTTAGAGGCTGCGCCTGAGGATAAAATTACGGAGTGGTACAATTTTCATAAGCTTGGCTGTTATAAAGCGGCAATGCCTCAGGAAGCAATGGATTGGAATGGTTAAAGCATGGCGGACGCGCGGCCAATTTTAATTGAAAGTCGCCGCCTGATGGGATATAATAAGCGTTAGTGAATGAATTTCACAAGTGAGAGACAGAAATATCAGAGACAGAAATGAGTGAATCTATGCCAAAATCTTTATACATAGCGGAGAAGCCCAGCGTCGCCCAGGAGTTCGCAAAGGCGCTGAAGGAACAGATGGCCCGCCATGACGGCTATCTGGAATCGGAAAAATCTGTCGTCACCTGGTGCGTGGGCCATCTGGTAACCATGAGCTATCCGGAAAAATACGATGAAAAATTTAAAAAATGGGCGTTCGAGACGCTTCCTTTTTTGCCGGAAACTTTTAAATACGAAGTGATTCCCTCTGTAAAAAAGCAATATGATATAGTGAGAGGGCTTCTGCACCGGGAGGATGTGGGGACAATCTATGTCTGCACGGACTCCGGGCGCGAGGGAGAATATATTTACCGTCTGGTGGCGATGATGGCCGGCGTGAAGGGCAAAGCCCAGAAAAGGGTCTGGATCGATTCGCAGACGGAAGAGGAGATCCTCAGGGGGATAAGAGAGGCGAAGGATCTGGGAGAATATGACCATCTGGCGGATTCTGCCTATCTCCGGGCCAAAGAGGATTATCTGATGGGGATCAATTTTTCCCGGGCGCTCTCCCTGAAATACAGCTATTCTGTTACCAATTATCTGGGAGGGAAGTATCAGGCAATCTCAGTGGGGCGGGTGATGACCTGTGTCCTTGGCATGGTGGTCAGGCGGGAACGGGAGATACGGAATTTTGTGAAAACACCTTTCTACCGGGTGCTGGCTCATCAGCAATTCCAGGAACATAAATTCGACGGGGAATGGAGGGCGGTGGAAGGCAGCGCCTATTATCAGTCACCGCTTTTGTACAAGGAGAACGGATTTAAAGAGAAAAAGAACGCGGAAGCACTGGTTCAGAAGCTTGCCCAGACAGAATCCCAGGAATCGGTGGTGGAAAAGCTGGAGAAGAAGAAAGAGACGAAAAACCCGCCGCTGCTCTATAACCTGGCCGAGCTTCAGAACGACTGTTCCCGGATGTTTAAGATCAGCCCCGACCAGACGCTTTCCATCGTTCAGGAGCTTTATGAGAAGAAGCTGGTAACTTATCCCAGGACAGATGCCCGTGTGCTGTCTTCGGCAGTGGCAAAGGAAATCCGCAAGAACATAAGCGGCCTGCGGCAGTACTCTCCTGCGGCGGCATTTGCCGGAGAGGTGCTGGAGAAGGGCAGTTATCAGGGGATCGGGAAGAGCCGGTACACCAACGATAAGCAGATTACGGACCACTACGCGATCATCCCTACCGGACAGGGGATATCCGGACTGGCGAGGATGTCGGAGCTATCCGGAAAGGTATATGATGCGGTCGTGAGAAGGTTTTTGAGCATCTTCTATCCCCCCGCAATCTATCAGAAGATCAGCCTGGTCACCAGAATGGGGGCAGAGCGCTTTTTTTCCAGCTTCCGTGTCTTGTCGGAGGAAGGCTATCTCAAGGTGGCGGGAAATCCCACGGCGAAAAAAAAGGAAGATACCTCAGGGAGAGAAGAAGAGGTTTCCTGTGATCAGGAATTCCTTGCTGCCCTGTCCCGGCTGAAAAAGGGCAGCGTGCTGGCTGTGGAAGGCTATGAGATCAAGGAGGGGGAGACTTCGCCTCCCAAACGGTATACTTCCGGTTCTATGATCCTGGCCATGGAAAACGCAGGGCAGCTCATAGAGGATGAGGAGCTGCGCTCACAGATCAAGGGGAGCGGGATCGGCACATCAGCCACCCGTGCTGAAATATTGAAAAAGCTCTGCCACATCAAATACCTGTCGCTGAACAATAAGACTCAGGTGATCACACCGACCCAGATGGGTGAGATGGTCTATGACGTGGTATATGCCTCCATCCGTCCGCTGCTGAACCCGGAGCTGACGGCCAGCTGGGAAAAGGGGTTGACATACGTGGCGGAAGGCAGCATCACCCCGAAAGAATATATGGGCAAGCTGGAGCATTTTGTTTCCCGTCATACGCTGAATGTCAGGCAGCTGAAGAACCAGACGGCGCTGAAAGGCTGTTTTGATGCGGCCGCCGTATACTATAAGAGCGGGAAAAAGAAAGAGAAGCCGTAAATGATCAGATATCACTGCAGGGAGGGACTGCACAGAAAGGAGACAACATGAAATATGTGACCATAGGAGAACTGTACGATTTGAAGGAGACCATTGCACGTGAGCTTTTCGAGGGCAAGACATATCCCTGGGAGCTTTTGCCGCTGATTAAAGAGTTTATTCTGAAGCTGGGGGCGTCACTTCCGTCTGAGGAATACGATCATCCGGAGGGACAGATCTGGATCGCACGGGATGCGAAAATTGCTCCCACAGCCTCAATCACCGGCCCCTGTATCATCGGGAAAGGAGCGGAGATCCGCCAGAGTGCGTTTATCAGAGGGAATGCCATTGTCGGTGAAGGAGCAGTCGTGGGCAATTCTACAGAGCTGAAAAATGTCATCCTGTTTAATAAAGTACAGGTGCCCCATTATAATTACGTGGGGGATTCCATCCTGGGTTATAGAGCTCACATGGGCGCTGGGTCTATCACTTCCAACGTGAAATCCGACAAGAGGCTTGTAATCGTGAAAGGACAGGGCGAAGAGCTTCCCACCGGCCTGAAAAAGTTCGGAGCCATGCTGGGCGACTATGTGGAGGTGGGCTGCGGCAGCGTTCTGAATCCTGGCAGCGTGATCGGCCCCCATACGAATATCTATCCGCTTTCCAGCGTCCGCGGAGTCATTGCGCCCAATCACATCTTCAAAAATGCCGGTGAAATCGTCGAAAAAACACTTTACGAAACAGAAAGTTTATGAGAAAATAGCAAAGAGTACAAGTTCAATTTGAAAGGAGTTAAACAATGATTTATTCAAAAGAGGTAGAGATGATGTGTCCGGTACATCAGGGCGTACATCATGGTGCAGCTCCAATTCCGGAACAGGCGAAATGGGTTAAGGCAAAAGAAGTTAAAGATATTTCCGGTCTGACACACGGCATCGGCTGGTGCGCTCCCCAGCAGGGTACCTGTAAACTGACCTTAAATGTTAAAGACGGAATCATCCAGGAAGCTCTGGTTGAGACCATCGGATGCTCTGGAATGACTCATTCCGCAGCGATGGCTTCCGAGATTCTTCCGGGACTGACTGTCATGGAAGCGCTGAACACCGACCTGGTATGCGATGCGATCAATACTGCCATGAGAGAGCTGTTTCTTCAGATCGTTTACGGACGTTCTCAGAGCGCGTTCTCTGAGGAAGGGCTGCCGGTAGGAGCAGGTCTGGAAGACCTTGGAAAGGGCCTCCGTTCTCAGGTGGGTACCATGTACGGAACACTGAAAAAAGGACCTCGTTATCTGGAGATGACCGACGGTTATGTGACCGGAGTAGCTCTGGATGAAGAAGATGAGATCATCGGCTATAAATTTGTGAACTTTGGTAAGATGATGGACTTCATCAAAGGCGGAGATGACGCGAACACCGCGTTTGAGAAGGCACAGGGACAGTATGGACGTGTTGCTGACGCTGCTAAAATCATTGACCCGAGAAAAGAGTAATAGAGGAGGACGAAAAAGATGGCTTTATTTGAATCATACGAAAGAAGAGAAAAACAGGTTCTGGCAAAGCTCGCTGAGTACGGAATCGACTCTATCGAAGGCGCAGCAGAAGTGACCAAGGCCGCAGGCCTGGACGTATACTCAATGGTAGAGAAAATCCAGCCGATCTGTTTTGAAAACGCAAAATGGGCATACACGGTTGGAGCTGCCATTGCGATTAAGAAAGGCTGCAGGAAAGCTTCTGAAGCCGCCGCCGCAATCGGTGAGGGACTGCAGGCCTTCTGCATCCCCGGATCAGTGGCAGACCAGCGTAAGGTGGGTCTGGGACACGGCAACCTGGGCAAGATGCTTCTGGAAGAGGATACAGAGTGCTTCGCATTCCTGGCCGGACATGAGTCATTTGCCGCGGCAGAAGGCGCCATCGGCATTGCTGAGAAGGCGAACAAGGTACGCCAGAAGCCGCTCCGCGTGATCCTGAACGGTCTGGGCAAGGACGCCGCGCAGATCATTTCCCGTATCAACGGATTTACATATGTGGAGACGGATTATGATTATTACACCGGAGAACTGAAGGAAGTATACCGCAAGTGCTATTCCAAGGATGCATCCAGCCCCCGTGCGAAGGTTAACTGCTACGGAGCCAATGACGTGCAGGAAGGCGTAGCCATCATGTGGAAGGAAAATGTGGATGTATCCATCACTGGCAATTCCACCAACCCGACCCGTTTTCAGCATCCGGTGGCAGGAACCTATAAAAAAGAGAGGATTCAGGCAGGAAAAAAATATTTCTCTGTTGCATCCGGCGGCGGCACCGGCCGTACCCTGCACCCGGACAATATGGCGGCAGGCCCGGCTTCCTATGGCATGACAGATACCATGGGACGTATGCACAGCGACGCCCAGTTCGCAGGCTCATCCTCCGTTCCGGCCCATGTAGAGATGATGGGACTGATCGGCGCAGGCAACAATCCGATGGTCGGCATGACCGTGGCTGTGGCAGTAGCTGTTGAGGAGAGCGCTAAAGCAGGAAAATTCTAAATATAAAGAAGAGTACAGAAGTAATTTAACAACTGCGCCGGTCATAAAGGACCGGTGCAGTCTTTGTATGAAGAGTACGACGGATCTTCGGGGGCACCGTGCGGAAAAAGGCCCTCCGGGCACAAAATACATGGCCGCTGATCCAGCACCAAAAAAGGGAAGCAGACCCTATAGGCCTGGTTCCCCTTTTTGACCAATGAATACCAATAAAACAGTAACTCAAAAGCTTTTTAATCCAAACATATTTTAAAATAAACACATATATATTATACCTGAATTACATCGAATATGCAAGAAGATTATTCATTAAATGATAAGCTAAATGATATCGGGGATTTTGGATCGCAGTACTTTTCAGACAAATGTAAGCAATTGAAACAGATTGTACAAATCCAGCTTTCCATATCCCCAGACAGGATTGGGATACAGCTCTCCGCTGGTTCGTGAGGCTCCCCGCATAATCAGCGTGTTGACATCGTTTCCGGTAATCAACGTATAATTTCCGCGGGTGACGGCCCATTCAAAGACAATGGCAACTGCTCCGGCCGCGTGGGCGGCTGCTGCTCCGGTTCCGGTCAGGGACGCGTAGGAGCTGTGCAGATCAGCGCAGGGGAGTTTGTAGCCGGGTACGGCGACTGTGGGTTTCACATGTCCGAACCGCGTGTAGCCCCGGCTGGAGCTGATCAAGATACTTCCATTTGTATGATTATAAGCGCTGGCCGTCAGGGCATAATCAGCGTTGCCGGGCGCGGTGATCGTAGTATCCGGAGAAGATTCCAGAAAAAAAGTACCGTTGGAAATCAGGCTGCCGTTTGGCAGCCAGGAATGATAAGAAAATGGGTTAGTATCGATATTCAGGACTCTGATACGCCAAAGTCCCTCAACGGCATCAGTGAAACGGATTAAGATCAGCTGTGTTCCGTTCTCCTGTTCCAGAAGTATGTTGTTGATCCATGCAACTGTAGGATTAAGAATAAAACGGTGCGGAAGGCACATGCCAAATGAGGGATAAATGATCGGGGAAGTTTCTCCGTTGGGCGCTGTGATCTCAAGAGCCAGGCGTGCCTGCAGGTCGGGCCATATTTCTAAAGAAAAAAACGGGTCTGCACCGGAAATTCTCAATTCAAATTCGTCACTGAAAGGCATCTCCGTTTTCATGCTATAGTGGTGCCTGTGGTTATTACCTTCATTGCCGGCGGCGACTGATATGTTAATTTGCGGCAGCTGGCACAGGGAATTAATATAGCTGCTGGTCGCGCCCAGCGATTCATGTCCGGACAGACTGGAGCTGAGCGCGATACAGATGACGAGGGGGCGGCCAAATCTATCAGCAAGGCTGGTCAGATAGCGGATACCCAGAATGAGATCCGTTTCCTGATAGCAGAGAGCGCTGTCCGGAATACAGAAGATCGTTTTCAGGTTCTGTTTAGCCTCTTTTAGCTTAACGACTGCGAGCTGGGCTTCTGGTACAACTCCTGAAAAAGAATGCTTTATGTCGGCGCTTCCGGCGGCGATACTTGCGATTCCCGTGCCATGTCCGTTGGTATCAGTGCTGGGGACAATAGAATATGGATCACCTGAGCCCAGCGCCAGATTTAGTTTTTCCTGAGTATATTCAGTACCGAAGGTAAAACCGCCGGGAGGACTTCCGTCCTGAATTGTCTGATCCCAAATGCTGATAATGCGGGAAGTGCCGTCAGGAAAGCGGAAGGCAGGATGTGAATAATCAATTCCGGTATCAACGATTCCAATGATTACACCCAGCCCGAAGTATGCCAGCTGCGGATTATTCTGTACCGGGGAGATATTTGAACTGCCCAGAGACGGCTCCGATGACAGTGTGTACAGGGTAGGAAAACTGTAATAGGGGTGTGTGCCGAGATCACAAAGGGTCTGATTCTGGACATTTACATGGAAAATGCTGTGTTTTTCGTTTAATTCTGTAATTGCAGCATTGTTTGTATCTGGTAAAAATCTATTGTTGATGATGAGATCATAATAATTTTCATCCAGAATTTTGTTCATATTGTTCCACCTGGTCATGTTATAATATTAATACTATATGATAGGCGATAAAGCAGTATGACAATCTGAAATAACAGCCAGGTAAAAGCATGTTCCGGAGCAGTTTGTTTAAGGTTTATTTCTTGAAGATCCAGTGGAACAGTGCAACCGCTCCGATCAGCTTCAAGAAACCGCCCAGGAGCTTGAAGATTGCTCTAAATAGGAAAAAGATCAGCAGAAGCGGCAGAAGTAAAATTGTAAAAAGCAGTCTAATCATGGGGACTCCTTTCTTATGAATGATTGTGTTCATCTATAGTCTAATATAAATTAATTAAAAATCAGGCGGGTTTTTATTAACATTTTCCTATTAATCATACTCCAGAGCACATCACAGAATACACCCCGGTAACTTGATACAGGTACAGATTTAGTTACGGTAAGGCTGATTTCTGTCAGAGGAGAATATCCTTTCCGGCAATGGTGTGCGGGCCGGCTGGAAAAATATCCGGTCACGCCGGAGGATTTGAATACATATTACGACAGAGATAAAGACAATGAAGATATATGGGGAATGACAGCCTTTGATGTTTCAGTGATTATCGGACACCTGACGATGCGCTGTACTGACAGCAGCCGGGAAATGGTCAGGCTGGGGTTTATTATCATAGATGACCGTTTGAGAGGAAAGGGATATGGCAGAGAGATGTTTTCTATGGCTGTCGGGTACGCCTTTGAATTCCTGCGCGTCAGAAAAGTATCGTTGGGAATATTTGAAAATAACGAGGCGGCAAAGAATTGCTGCCGGGCCTGCGGATCTATACAGGCTGAAACAAAAAATGCAGAAATATATCGTTGCCTGGGGGAGACATGGAAGTGCCTGGAAATGGAATTGTACAATAAATATCCTCCAGCCGGAGCGTGTTCTCGGGATCTTTCAGTGTGAGACCGGACACCTCCGATACGGGCGGAACCGCACTCCTTCCGGAACTGGCGGATTGTTCTAATTATAGTCCAAAATGCCTGAAAAAGCAATGGTCCGGAGAACGATGCTATTTTACCAGATCGCTGTATTCATGATGCCTGCTGAACCATTGGATCGCATAGGGGCACGTTAAAACTACTTTTTTATTCTGCTTCTGCAGCAGACCGGCAGCGGCCTCCATGAGCCTGCCGGCAATGCCCTGTCCTCTGAGAGAATCATCTACATAGGTGTGATTGATATTTACAATATTTTCGTCCACATCAGGGAATGTTACTTCTGCAAGAAGATTGTTATTGTCACTGATCAGTGAAATTCTGTTTGGCTCATATGTGAAATCCATTTCGAGGCCTCCTTTCATTGTATAATAATAAATTATATCATTGCGTGTTCTCATAAGCAATCGGATTTTAGTAAATGGGGAATCTGCCGGTGAGGACAACATCGTGGCTTTTCTCTTTATTTGCCTTGGGATGTATTGCGGGAGGTCTTCCGGGTATGATATAATGACCGGGTATAGAGTAGAATCATAGATGATTCGGAAATATGAAATCCTACAAACAGAAGAAAGAAGGACAGAGTTTATGAATGTAATGGGTATGCTGCAGGATAAGACTGCGGTGGTAACAGGAGGTACAAGAGGAATCGGCCGTGCGGTCGTAGAAACATTTTTGAAGAACGGCGCAAAGGTTGTTCTGTTTGGTTCCAGGCAGGAAACTGTGGATCAGGCACTTTCCGAACTGAAGGAAGAACATCCGGACTGGACAGTCACCGGCCTTGCTCCGGATCTGACGGACTATTCATCCGTCGAAAAAGCAATGGGTCAGGTCAAGAATCAGTACGGGCGCATTGATATTCTGGTTAACAACGCCGGTATTTCAGCGAGGGAATCTATCTATGAATACGATCCCGAGGCGTTTAAAAAAATAATGGATTTGAATGTTAATGGGGTTTTTAACTGTTCAAAGGCCGTGGCACCGATTATGAAAGGGCAGGGCGGAGGTTCTATGATCAATATCAGTTCCATGGTAAGTCTCTATGGACAGCCTGCAGGCTGCGGTTATCCGGCGTCCAAATATGCGGTAAACGGGTTGACAAAATCACTGGCCAGAGAACTGGGACGGGATCAGATCCGGGTGAATGCGGTGGCTCCGGGAGTGACCCGGACTGATATGGTGGCGGCGCTGCCGGAGGATATGGTACAGCGCCTTGCGGCGACAATCCCATATGGAAGAGTAGGAGAGCCTGAAGAGGTGGCAAATACAGTCCTGTTTTTGGCAAGTGAGCTGGCCAGTTACGTGACTGGAGCAGTCATCTCGGTGGATGGGGCAGCCATGTGTTAAATAACAAAGCTACAGGAAAATGCCGGCGTAAGGAGAAGGTTTTGTCTCCATATGCCGGCATTTCATTCGGCCAGCTTCTGTATATGAAGGGCTTAACAGATTAACGTACCCTTGCGTCCTCTGGCGGCAGGTTAAAGCCGTCCAGGCAGTGCAGATCAAAGTATGTATGGGCGATATCCAGAAATTCGCTGCAGTCTGTGATGTTCCGGGTCAGGGTATCAGCTCCCTTTTCCAGCGTAAAAACTGTTCCCAATATGTGTGCTGCCCCATCCCCGGTCCGCACATTGAGGAATAATTTTTGGGTAAATATTGAATTGGGGTTCTGGGAGCAATAATCATTCATCGCAACAAAATCGACATTTTCCTGGGGCATCGTGTAGAACTGCATCACAAGTTCCAGCAGTCCTGAAGATGTTGTACGGCTGAGCGTCCACCAGTAATCGTCTGTTCTCGATACGTGATATTGTCCGGAGCCGAAGCAGGTGGTGGCGTGATCCTCAATGAGAACACTTCCGGGCGCGGCCGGACCGCCGTAGCCTACGTCGCAGAAATACTGCCGCCCTTCAGATTCGACGATAATTCCCCGGTGAAGTATAGGCGGCGTGAAGGCCTTGTTTCTCAGGATTCGGCACATACAGGCGGTCGCATGATAACCCAGATCTTTTAAGAGCTGCGTGAAAAGGGCGTTGAGCTCAAAACAGTAGCCGCCACGCCTGCTCACTATTACCTTGTCAAAGATATCAGGGATACCCAGGGAAATAGGTCGGTGATACGCGCAGACATCCAAATTTTCAAAAGGAATCCTGCACTGATGCGCATAAATGAGGGTGTCCAGATAGCTTTTATCCAATTTCACCGGGGCGGGAACCTGAAGCCGTTCCAGATAGGCGGGAACATCGGGGATTGAGTGATACAGTCGTTCGTACATTAGTAAAAATCTCCTTAGAGCCTGTTAAATCAATGGTGATTCTATTATAAATAAGAATTAGAAAATTTACAATATGGATTCCGTTTAGTGTCAGCGTTAAGGATTGCTTTTTAAGGGGGGCCGAATTATAATAAGGAGCATGCGCGTGCCGGCGGCCAATGTCCGGTCTGCAGATTTTAATTATATAACTGGCTTTGAACAGCAAGACATTCTGAAAATTCACTGGTACGAAAGCCGCCCGAAGGGGCAGATAGAGAGGAAAGCGATGAATAAAGTAGAGAATAAATCCGGATTGAAAGAGGCAGCAATCCTTTTTGAAGGCTGGCAGGAGGGCATAATCTGGTCCTGCCTGCAGGGAATTATGGGAGAGATCTGTGTGGAGGAAGGAGAAAATCCGGAGTCTGCCGCCGCTCATCTTGGGGATTTCTGTTTTCTGGCCGGAGAGCCGGACAGGGAACTGGTAGAAGATATATACAGGAAATGGGGGCAGAAGTTTCTCATAGCTGTGCCGCAGAATGAGGGGTGGGGACGCCTGATAGAGGAGGTATGTGGAAACGGGGCAGAGCAGATTACCAGGCATGCGATTAAGAAAGAACCGGATGTGTTCGACCTGGAGAAGCTCAGAAATGCTGCAGCCAGCCTGCCGGAAGGATTTACCCTTCAAATAATCGATAAAGAAATCTATTCCCTGTGCCAGCGGGAGGAATGGAGCAGGGATCTGGTTTCTCAATATCCGGATTATGAGAGCTATAGCCGCCTGGGAACAGGAGTAGCAGTGATGGCTGGCAGAGAGCTGGCTGCCGGAGCTTCCTCCTATGCGACTTTCCAGGATGGTATAGAGGTAGAAGTGGATACGAAAAGAAAATACCGGAGACAGGGTCTTGCCTATGCTTGTTCTGCCAAACTAATCCTGGAATGTCTGGAGAAAAATATCTATCCCTGCTGGGATGCTCATAACCGCAGTTCGGCAGCCCTGGCGGAGAAACTGGGATATCATTACGACCGGGAGTACTCCGCCTATATCCTGAGAGCCTGAGAATTACTCTTATGCCGCCGCTTTAACCTCAGTCAGAGGGAAATAGGGAGCTTGAAATCGTCTTTTAAAATCTGATAAAAATCATCTTCAGACTGTATGTTTCTCTGGGCGGCATGTCCGTCGCTGATTCTGGTGAACACATCTCCTACAATGCTGTTGCAGCCGGAGGGAGTGCGAATGTTCAGGTAGAGCATCTGAGTGAAATCAGATTCCGGACTGTTGGAATAAAATTCATTCAGAGCCAGATAATCTACATTCTCCTGGGGCATGGTGTAAAACTGCATGATTTTTTCATGAGCGCCGGATGATCTGGTGCGGCTCAAAGTCCACCAGTAGCTGTCTGTCCGGTCGATGAAATAAGTTTCCCTACCGAAAGAACGGGAGGCTCCGTCCTCAACCGGAACCGCTCCGGGAGGAGTGGGACCGCCAAACCCCACATCGCAGAAATACAGCTTCTGCCCCAGCTCCACCAGCACCGCCCGGTGTGAAACCAGAGGAACGACGTAGCCTTCTTCTATGATCCTGCACATGCAGGCATAGGCGTGGAAGCCCAGATCCCGCAGCAGCTGGTTGAACAGAGCGTTAAGCTCAAAACAGTAGCCGCCTCTCCTGTTTATGATGATTTTTTTGAAAATATCTTGTATTTCCAGGGAGACGGGAAGATGGAAAACATAGGAGTCCAGATTCTCGAAAGGGATACTGCACTGGTGAAAGTAAACAAGCGAATCCAGAAAGTCCAAGTCAGTCCTGACAGAAGAACCCAGCTGCAGCCTGTCAAGGTAAGCATCCACATCGGGGATAGGAGCATACAAATTTTCGTACATGATAAAATCCTCGTTCTTATTAGTATTCTTCCCTCTAGTATAGTTAAAGTTACGAACGTTTGCAACCACCAAAAGAGAGCTGACAGAAGTTAATGGTTATGCTTCCAAATGGTCGGTGAGGGGGGGATACCCGGACGAAAGGCTGGCGGGAGGCGCGGCTCCTGTTCCGCCCCGCCTTCCCCAGCCTTTCTGGTGATCTAAAACGCTTTACCCAGGTTTCCCGAAAGTGTCATCGGTATGCTGATGTTTTCTCTTGGTTACATCTTCTATTTATTGTTGAAAAGAAGGTTGCAAAATATAGTCGTCTCTGCTATACTTTTGCTGCATTGATAAATCAGGCTTGTCCTGGACTGGTTCGAAAACTTCCCAGTATAAAAAACTAAGGAAATGCAGTGGAGTAGTGCGCCTGACAGGCGCTGTTTGCCGTGTCCTTAGCAAAGAGGATGCGGTTTTTTTAGTGTTAATTGGACTGCGCAGGGATAGCTTTTCTGCATGAAAGGGCCAGGGTCATCAGGATGACAGGAAGGAGAATTCAGAGATGGAGAGAAGAAATGTGATTATAGACTGCGATCCGGGGATTGATGACAGTCTGGCGCTGATGTTGGCGCTGGCTTCGCCTGAGCTGCGGGTGCTGGGCATCACAACGGTATGCGGGAATGTGCCGGCGGAGCTGGGAGCGGCGAATGCCCTGAAGGTGCTCAGGCGGATGGGGCGCCTGGATATTCCGGTTTATCAGGGAGCGGAGAAGCCTCTGGCGAGGGAATACGTGAGCGCTCAGGATACACATGGGGCGGATGGTATGGGAGAATCGTGGATAGAGGATGTGACGGAGGCGGAAGCGCGTCCTGGAGCGGTGGATTTTATCCTGGAATCCCTGAGGATGGAAGAACGGGTGTCTGTTCTGGCCATTGGTCCGATGACGAATGTGGCCCTGGCGCTGAAGAAGGACAGAGAGGCGTTTCGGCGTCTGGATACGCTGATCTCGATGGGAGGAAGCTATAAAAGCCATGGAAACTGTTCTCCGGTGGCTGAATACAATTACTGGTGCGATCCGGAGGCTGCGGAATATGTATACCGGAACCTGGGAGCGGCGGTCCATATGGTAGGGCTGGATGTGACCCGGAAAATCGTTCTGACGCCCAATGTACTGGAATACATGAAAATACTGAATCCTGATATGGGCCATTTTGTGGAGAAGCTGACACGGTTTTACTTTGACTTTCACTGGAAATATGAGCGTGTCATAGGGTGTGTGATTAACGATCCCCTGGCAGTCGCTTATTTTATAAATCCGGAGCTTTGCAGGAGCTTTGAAGCCTATACAGAGATAGAGACACAGGGGATCTCAGCCGGACAGTCGGTGGTGGACGGCATGGATTTCTGGCACAGGGAGCCTAACAGCCGGGTATTGACCGAAGTGGACAGCCTGGGATTTATGACAATGTTCCTCAGCAGACTCTGCGGCGGGACAGAAGCGGAGATCAACAGGACGCTTCGGCAGATCCTGGTGGAACAGGGAGGATTCTGATGAGACGTACAAAGGTTTTAAAGCTTTCGGTGACTGCACTGTGTATCGCGTTGAATATGATCGGAGGGACGATCGCTCTGTGGCTGAAGCTGCCTGTTTATCTGGACAGCGTCGGGACAATTTTGGCGGGCGGACTGCTGGGGCCCCTGTACGGAGGGGCCGCCGGGCTGGGGAGCGCGCTTCTCTGTGGATTTACCTCGGATGTCTATGCTCTGTATTTTATGCCTGTGGGGGCAATTACGGGTCTCATGGCAGGGGTACTGTTCAGAAAATCATTTTTCAGAGGGTTTAAGATGGTGCTGGGGACTGCAGTACTGACCGTGCCGGGCACGGCTGTCAGCGCTTCGATCTCCGCGTTTCTGTTTGGCGGAGTGACTTCTTCCGGTTCATCCCTGCTGGTCCAGTTGTTCCGCCATTTAGGCTTCAGCTTGATGGCCAGTGCGTTTGCCGTGCAGATCCTGACAGATTATGCGGACCGGCTGATTTCCTGCGGCCTCGTGATGGCGCTGATGTCCTGCCTGACGGTGCAGATGAAGAGGATGCTGAGAGGAGGGGATGTTCATGGAACGCTATAATGTAATCAGAGAAAAAAATCCCCGGGAAATTGTCTTATTAAAGGGATTTCCCTGTATCTGGGGGAAATGTGCTTTCTGTGATTATACAGATGACAATTCCCGGGATGAGGATGAAATGCTGGCCCTGAATTCCAGAATACTGTCCAGAGTGACAGGAGAGAAAGGAGTGCTGGAGGTGATTAATTCCGGCAGCTGCTTTGAGCTGCCGGAAGGTACCAGAGAGGAAATCCGCCGGATCGCCAGAGAGAGGGGGATCCGCCGATTATTTTTTGAAAGCCACTGGCTCTATCGGAAAAGGCTGGAAGAAATGCGGGCGTATATGGGAATTCCGGTCACTTATAAGATTGGGGTTGAGACCTTCAATCATGAATTCCGGGAAAGGGTCCTGAATAAACATGCCGGTTTTAAACGGCCGGAGGAGGTGGCGCGCTATTTTGATTCGCCGTGTATCATGGTGGGAATCAAAGGGCAGACCAAAGAAATGATAGACTATGATATTCGTATGGTGAAAAAGCATTTTCGACTGGGGACGGTCAGCGTATTTACCAATAACACTACAAAAATCAGGCAGGATCCGGAGCTGGTGAAATGGTTTGTTAGGGAGTATGCATGGCTGAGAGAGGACCCTTCCATAGAGGTGCTCTATGAAAATACAGATTTCGGAGTGGGCGACTAAAGGTAAACGGCCGGAAGTTGGGGGTTTGTAAGTTTGCTGTTTTTCTGGTACAATAATTGCCAGAGAATAAAGGAGGAATTTTCATGGAAAACAGGCATCTCGTGATAGGCATCCTGGCCCACGTGGACGCAGGGAAAACAACATTGTCGGAAGGGCTGCTATATCTGACCGGCAGCATCCGGAAAATGGGCAGGGTGGACCATCAGGACGCCTTTCTGGATACATATGAGTTGGAAAAAGCCCGGGGGATCACGATTTTTTCTAAACAGGCCGAATTCTCCCTGGGCGATTGTGGGATCACCCTGCTGGACACGCCTGGCCATGTGGATTTTTCACCGGAGATGGAGCGGACGCTTCAGGTGCTGGATTATGCGGTGCTGGTTATCAGCGCCGCTGACGGTGTACAGGGTCAGGTGCGGATCCTGTGGAAGCTGTTAAAGCGATATGGGATTCCTGTTTTTCTGTTCATCAATAAAATGGATCAGCCTGGTACGGACCGGGAAGCGGTACTGCAGCAGCTTCGGCAGGAGCTGGACGGGCGGTGTATGGATTTTGGGGCAGACCTGAGAGGGGAGCAGCAGCAGGAAGACCTGGCAGTGTGCGAAGAGGGGCTGTTGGAGAGATATCTGGACGGCGAGCCCGTAAGGGCTTCGGATATCCGGAAGCTGATCCGGGAACGGAAAGTATTTCCCTGTTATTTCGGATCAGCGCTGAAAATGCAGGGCGTGGATCAGTTCCTGGACGGTCTGCGGGAATATATGCAGTGCCTGCCCTGTCCCGGAGAATTTGGCGCCCGGGTGTTTAAGATATCCAGAGACGGACAGGGAAACCGCCTGACCTGGATGAAGATCACCGGCGGGAGCCTGAAAGTCAAGGCTCTATTATCAGGACGTGACGGAGAGGAGACATGGGAGGAAAAGGCAGACCAGCTCCGCGTCTATTCCGGGTCTGGTTTTCGTCTGGTGCAGAGTGCGGAGGCGGGAATGGTCTGTGCGGTCACGGGCCTATCACATACCAGGGTCGGGGAGGGGCTGGGCGCCGAGACGAACGGAGAGCAGGAGCTGCTGGAGCCGGTGCTGACTTACCGTCTGATTCTGCCGGAGGATGCCGACCAGAACAGCGCGCTGAAAAACCTGAGGCTTTTAGAGGAAGAAGAGCCAATGCTGCATGTGTCCTGTGAAGAGAAGACGGGGGAAATCTTTGTCCAGGTTATGGGACAGGTGCAGATGGATATCCTGAAACAGCTGATGAAGGAACGATATGGGATTTCCGTCGGTTTTGGAGAGGGAACCATCGTATACAAGGAGACGATCAGAAAACCGGTGGAAGGGGTCGGGCATTTTGAGCCTCTGCGCCATTATGCGGAGGTGCATCTTCTGCTGGAGCCGGGAGAGCCTGGAAGCGGCCTGCAGTTTGACAGCAGCTGCAGAGAAGATGTGCTGGATAAGAACTGGCAGCGGCTGGTCCTGACCCATCTGGAGGAACGGCATCACAGAGGCGTGCTGACGGGTTCGGAGATTACGGATATGAAGATTACACTTCTGACCGGACGGGCGCACCAGAAGCACACAGAGGGCGGAGATTTCCGGCAGGCAACTTACCGGGCCGTGCGCCAGGGGCTGATGATGGCAGAAAATGTCCTGCTGGAGCCTGTGTATGAATTACGACTGGAACTGCCGGCGGAAAATCTGGGCAGGGCACTTTCGGATCTGCAGCGTATGGGAGGAACTACGGAGCCTCCGGAATCGGACGGGACCAGGGCTCTGGTAAAAGGCAGCGTTCCGGCGGCGTCTCTGGGCAACTACCAGGAAGAGGTCACCGCGTATACGAGAGGCCAGGGAAGAATGTTCTGCAGCCTGAAAGGCTACGAGCCCTGCCACAATCCGGAAGAGGTGATTGAGCAACGGCAGTACCGTCCGGACCAGGATCTGGATCAGCCGTCAGGCTCTGTGTTCTGTTCCCATGGGGCAGGGGTTGTGGTGCCGTGGAACCAGGTGCGGGAACACATGCATATAGACAGCGGTTGGGAGGCGGAGGCTGAGAAACCTGTGCCTGAGGAAGAGCAGGGCGGAGATGCTGCAGGCGGTACAGGAGTCCGGAAGGCGGGAAAGTCCTCCTGGAAAGAAGATAATCACCGGTTTGCTGCCCAGGAAAAGGAACTTCAGGAAATATTTGAGCGAACCTTCAGAACGTCAGGGAAGGAAGATGAGAAAAAACCTGGATGGAAACGGCCGGGAGCCGGAAAACGTGCCGGCACATCCGGCGGGAGCGGAATGGATGGAAGAGTCCGGACGTCTGCGGCGGGGAAAAAGCCGGAGAAGGAATATCTGCTGGTGGATGGTTATAATATTATTTTTGCCTGGGAGGAATTGAAGCTTCTGGCGGAGGTGAACATAGATTCAGCAAGAGACCGGCTGATGGATATCCTCTCTAATTATCAGGGATACCGGCCCTGTACGCTGATCCTGGTTTTTGATGCTTACAAGGTGTCCGGCGGACAGGGCGAGGTGATGAAATACCATAACATTTATGTGGTCTATACGAAGGAGGCAGAGACGGCCGACCAGTACATTGAGAAAACAGTCCATGAGATAGGACGCAGGTATCAGGTGACCGTAGCAACCTCTGATGCCCTGGAACAGGTGATTATCCTGGGGGCAGGAGCGGTGCGCATGTCAGCGGCAGGCCTTCTGGATGAGATACGGAATGCGGAGCAGGAAGTGCGCAGCGAATATCTGGACAGAAAGAATGGTGAAAAAAATTATCTGCTGGATGGGGCGCCGGAAGAAGTGGCGAAGACCATGGAGGCGGTCAGGCTCGGGAAAAAAGAACTTTAGTTTCCGGACAGTTAGGGAGGAATCATGCGGTATAGAATAGAAGAAGGGCTGATACCCGTAAGCCGTGAGGAAGAAACGGAGGGAAAGCCTTATGTGGAAGTCGTTACCCGGCAGGAATTTGAAACACTGCCTTCGGGGCTTCAGGGGAAGCGGATGCTGCTCAGGGGAATGGAAAATGTCCGGTATTGCAAGGCGGAAATGTTAAAGGACAGCATTATAGGAACTCTCCTGGTCCCCAGAAAAGAAGATTTGATAGGGAAGAAGCTTACCATCGGTTATTACCTGGACGGCAGCAGGCTGATCTTTCTGGACGATTCCGGAGAGGTTGGGAAGATTTTTGAACGGTTGGAGGAGGTCCAGCTTCTGGGTAAAAACCTGCCGGGGCTGATTCTCCAGGAAGTCCTGGAATTGTTTATTGAGGATGACTCACTGTTCCTGGATGAGTACGAGGATATGATGAGCGACCGGGAGGCGGAGGTAACCGGGAAACCGGACGCGGTGCCGGAAGATTTTGATGCGGCTGTGATGAAGATCAGGCGTGAGATGATGGCGCTGAACCGCTATTACAAACAGCTGGAGGAGATGGCAGAGGAGCTGGCCAACTGTCCCAATGGCGTGTTGGGCGGGGAAGAGAAACGCATGTTCACTTTTTTCTCCGGTAGAGCCGGCCGCCTGTATTCAGACGCCCAGATGCTCTGGGAGTACGCGCTGCAGATTCGGGACCAGTATCAGTCTACGATCAATCAGCGGCAGAACAGTATCATGCAGTTTCTCACAATCGTGACGACAGTTTTCATGCCTCTCACGCTGATCACCGGATGGTATGGAATGAATTTTTCCAAAATGCCGGAATTGGACTGGGAGTACGGGTATGGCGTAGTGATCATTCTTGCGGTAGTTCTCGTCATAGCGGAAATCCTGATTTTCCGTAAGAAGAAATGGCTGTGAACCGCTCACGCTGCTACACAATGTATACTCCAGAGCATCCCGTAATGCATGTCCCTGGCGGGACGGGGAAACAGCCTACGCTGTTTCACAATGTATACTCCAGAGCATCCCGTAATGCATGTCCCTGGCGGGACGGGGAAACAGCCTACGCTGTTTCACAATGTATACTCCAGAGTATCCCGTAATGCATGTCCCTGGCGGGACGGGGAAACAGCTTACGCTGTTTCACAATGTATCTGATTTAATACATCCAGTTGAAAAAAGTAGTTGTAGTTTCTGCAGGCTGTGGTATAATGTAGAAAAATGAACAAATGCAAAATAGGATTCCATGCGTCAAGTGTTCACCGGATGGGGAGTTGCCGTGAAACGAAAAGCTCGTCTTACGATATGGAATCTGCACCCGTTGCAATAAGTAGATGCGAAACATCTTGTATTGTTAAGGGATACAAGGTGTTTTTTTGCTTTCAGGAAGAGGGATTCCCTATGGCAATGCAGCGGATTTTTATATTTACGTTGGAGGAATGAAAGATGATGGATGATAAAAAGATCGAAGAGGGCGTCCGGCTGTTCCTGGAAGGGATCGGCGAGGACGTGAACCGGGAAGGCCTGCTTGATACGCCGGCCAGAGTTGCCCGCATGTGCCATCAGATCTATGGCGGACTGGATCTGGATCCGGGGGAACATCTTCAGAAGCAGTTCGAATCCGTGAACAATAATATGGTGATTGAGAAGGATATCACCTTTTATTCTACCTGTGAACATCATCTGCTCCCTTTCTATGGCAAAGCCCATGTGGCGTACATCCCCAATGGGAGGGTTGCCGGCTTGAGCAAGCTGGCCCGGACTGTGGAAGTTTACGCCAGGCGCGCTCAGATCCAGGAGAATATGACGGCGCAGATTGCCGACGCCATGGAGAAATATCTGAATCCCAAGGGCGTAATGGTGATGATCGAAGCAGAACATCTGTGCATGACCATGCGAGGTGTGCAAAAGCCTGGTACGAAGACGGTGACTATGATGGTGAGGGGGGCGTTTGCCGAGGACTATCAGCTTCAGCAGACGTTTCTTCAGATGGTGAAAGGATGAATCCGGGATCAGAGTCAGGCATGGAACGGGTAAACCTGATCTGGAATCACAGCCTGTATCAGGAAGCATACCGGAAGATTCAGGAGCTGGAACAGGAACGGCCGTTTTGCGGCCATTCTGCGGAACACTTCCTGGATGTGGCGCGCCTCGCCTGGATCTATAATCTGGAGGATGGCAGTGGGCTGGATAAGGAGTGTGTCTATGCGGCGGCACTGCTGCATGACATCGGGCGCCACCTTCAGTATCTGCAGGGAATTCCTCACCATGAAGCCAGTGCGGAGCTGGCGGCGGAACTGTTACCCCAGTGCGGATTTTCCTCCGGGGAGGCGGAAGAGATACTGTGTGCTATCAGGAGCCACAGAGAATCCGGTATCCGGGAAGAGAAAAGCCTTCGGGGGTATCTGTATAAGGCGGACAAACTATCCAGAATTTGCCTGGCCTGCCCGGCGGCTGCAGATTGTGACTGGCCGGAGGATAAGAAGAATAGGAAAATCGTTTATTAGCATCAGGAGGTGGTTTATCATGAGGATCGGCAGCAGAGAATTCGATACGGAGCATCAGACTTATGTGATGGGAATACTCAATGTTACGCCGGATTCTTTTTCGGACGGCGGGCGGTATAACCGGATGGATGCCGCGCTTTTTCATGCAGAAGAGATGATAAAGGAGGGCGCGGATCTGATTGATGTGGGCGGGGAGTCCACAAGGCCGGGTTATACGGTGATCCCCGATCAGGAGGAGACCGAGAGAGTGGCGCCGGTCATAGAAGCCCTGACCGGCCGGTTTGACGTTCCGGTTTCTGTGGACACCTATAAGAGCAGTGTCGCAGAAGCGGCGGTAGCAGCCGGAGCGAGCCTGATTAATGATATTTGGGGACTGAAGGCTGATCCGGATATGGCATCCGTGGCAGCGCGTACAGGAGCGGCCTGCTGCCTGATGCATAACCGGAAGGAGGCAAATTATCAGGATTTCCGGAAGGAGCTGATCTCAGATCTCCAGGAGTGTGTAGAGCTGGCACGGAGCGCAGGCATACCGGATGACAGGATTATCCTGGACCCGGGCGTGGGATTCGGCAAGACCTATGAGATGAACCTTCAGGCGATCGCCCATCTGGAAGAAGTGCGTGCCATGGGATTTCCGGTGCTTCTGGGAACATCCAGAAAATCAGTGATCGGACGGACATTGGATCTGCCCGCAGACCAGAGGCTGGAGGGAACGCTGGTGACAACGGTTTTGGGAGTGCAGCAGGGCTGTGCATTTATCCGCGTACACGATGTGAAAGAAAACAAGCGGGCGGTACAGATGACAAAAGCGATTATGGAGCGGTAAAAGATGGATAGAATTCGAATTCAGGAACTGGAAGTGTTTGCGAACCACGGAGTATTTCCGGAGGAAAATGCCCTGGGACAGAAGTTTGTCCTGTCGGCGGTTTTATATACAGATACGAGGAAAGCGGGCATGACCGATGATCTGTCAGCGTCCATTCACTATGGCGAGGTCAGCCAGATGATCCGTGATTTCGTGGAAGGGCATACCTTTAAGCTGCTGGAAAGTGTGGTTGAGCGTCTGGCAGTTGAACTGCTGACGAAGGTACCGAACCTGAACCGGGTGTGGCTGGAGATCCAGAAGCCCTGGGCCCCGGTACACCTCCCGTTAAAGACTGTCTCTGTAGAGATTGAGCGGGGATGGCATAAGGCTTATATAGCGTTAGGCTCAAATATGGGAGACAAGCTTTCTTACCTGCAACAGGGAGTGGAGCTTTTAGAGAAGACAGAGGGCTGTCGTGTGATGAAAGTTTCTGATTTTATTTCGACCGCGCCTTACGGATATCTGGAGCAGGATGATTTTCTGAACGGCTGCCTGGAGCTGGATACACTTCTGACACCTGAGGAGCTTTTGGAACGTCTCCATGCGATTGAGCTGGCTGCCAACAGGGAGCGAAAGGTCCACTGGGGTCCCAGAACCCTGGATCTGGATATTGTTTTTTACGATGATCTGATCATGGACAGCGAGGAGCTTACCATCCCGCATATAGAGATGCATAAGCGTGATTTTGTACTTCGTCCCATGAACCAGCTGGCGCCATGGAAACGACATCCGCTGCTTTTGAAAACAGTGGCACAGCTGCTGGAGGAGATCAAGGGAATCCAATAACGGACAGATCCGGATGGCTTCCGTTGAAAGAATTTGTTTTGAAAAAAGGGGCCGGGCCAGAGAATAGAAGCGCTGTGAAGCGGAGATACTTCCTTTGAAAAAGGAGGAAACCGCGGATGAAAAAGCAGGAAACAACTGAAAAAAATCTGGAAAATGCGCAAAAGGATGATGAGAGCTTCTATGCATGTTCTGCATGGGACTGTACAGGGTTAATCCCATCCCTTCCGGAAAATGAAGAAGAGCTGGATGCTTACGAGGATATTTACCCATATATCCAGAGGCCAGTAGAAAAGAATAAAAAATAATCAGTAATGTTGAATTGAAGCAGCCGGATCAAAAGTCCGGCTGTTTTTGCATCCAATAACCGGAAGCTGAGGGAAGTGCAGAGAACAGTCCATATGGTGAGAGCCGGAATTCTTCGGGAGTGGCAGGCTCTGGCAACTATTTCTCTGCAGTAATTGTCTGTGGATTTTCTGCCTGTATAACAGGAAACAAACTGCTGCAGTGGCTGAACTGGTGCAGCCTCATCGGAATGGCCGGCAGGAAGAACTGCCCGGATTACAGATCACTTCCTGAACAGTAACCTGCACGGCCCTCAGATCATGGATCATTCAGTTGAATTGAAGCTCTCTGCACCGGTCAAAGCAGGCGAAGATTTCCTGGCGCCGGGGCCGGCAGAGATCGGATGCCAGATAGGAGGAATCGGACAGGGAAGCCAGGCCCTGGCTGTCCATCCTCCGTTCCAGCTCCAGGACAATATCTGTCAGCGTGCGCCGTCCGTCCATCAAGTGTTTTGAGGCGTATACCAGCAGATAGGAAAGGGCAGCCAGCTGCTCTGAATCCACCAACTGTTCCAGATAGCGCAGATCCGTGGTGGAACGGTTAATCTGTATAGCTTCTTTACCCAGAACCTTCATTTTAAGCCGGTCAAAATTCTGGAGAGAAGAGGTTGGTTTCGGCCGCCTGTTGAAAGCGGGTATCCGGAAAGCTTCGGCAGCCCTGACGGCGCCGCCGAAAGAGGCAGCCTTTTCTCTGGCCTTAGCTGTGATGTCAAATGGCAGATACTCCTTCATCTGGATGATGACATCTGCGGTGTGGAAATAAGAACCGGAGCTTCCGGCCACGATCACTGAGGATATTCCCGCCTCATCATAGAGGGAACGCACGCGGCTGATAAAGGGGGTGATTGGCTCCTCTCTGTCGGCAACCACGCTCTGCATCAACTCGTCCCGGATCATAAAGTTCGTGGCAGAGGTATCCTCATCGATCAGAAACAGTGAGGTGCCTGATTCCAGACCCTCTATCACATTGGCGGCCTGGGAGGTGCTGCCGCTGGCATCTTCCGTGGAAAAACCGCGGGTATTCCGGCCGCCGGGCAGATGATTGATAAACAGGGAGATGTCAACATTGCTGATAGAGCGGGAATCCTCTGCCCTCAGCTTTACCGCAGAAGCATCGGTGATCACATATTCCCTACCGTCTCCGGAAATATGGTTATAGACTCCACGTTCCAGGGCCTTCAGCAGGGTGGATTTCCCGTGAAAACCTCCGCCTACGACCAGAGTAATCCCCTTCCTGATGCCCATGCCCTTCAGCGGTCCGTGATTTGGAAGCTCCATGGTGAATTCCATGGATGGAGGGGACTGGAAGGGTACGGCCTGTCTCATAGGCCGCTCCGAAACGCCGGATAGGCGGGGAAGAACAGCGCCGTTGGCGATAAAGGCGATAAGTCCCTGTTCCTTCAGCTGTGCCCGGATATATTCCTGGTCCTCGCACAGAGCCCGTACAGCCTGACATTTCCGCTTGTCCAGGTTCCGGTACATCAGGCTGGAGGTCACGCAGCCGGGGAGAAAATCATACAGTATGCGGATCAGCTCTCCGGCATGAATCGTGCGTCCGCCTGCCGGGAAACCAATCTGCATGCGGAGCACCAGGGAGCCGTCGGCGGGATTCAGTGAGCAGGCGGAACGCTCCAGAATCTCCTGTCCGCAGCGGCTGACTGAGAGCAGGCCGCTCTTCCCGCTGCCCTTCGCTTTAAAATTGTATTTTTCAATCTCTGTATAGAACAGGCGGGTCAGATGGTCCTGCAGCGCCGTCTGTTTTGGACGGCTGTTAAAAAGCTCAGCCGGGAATCCGGCAGTTTTCCCGTCGATGTGGATGCTGACGCGGGAGGGCGACGCGAAGGGATCGCCCTGGACATGGTCGATGGACAGCAGGTAATCCGGGAAACGGTAGCAGCCCTGGGTAGATTTGTAAGCAGGGTAGCTTTTGTGGTCAATGGATTGGAGAAGAGCTCTCAGCTCCTGTGCAGATTTCATGATTTATCACCTCTTACGATCAATTTTCAAACAACAGCTTACCATACTGCGGAAAAAAAGTCCATGGGAACAGAAGCTGCGGGTTGAGTGCCCAGGATACAGACAGTGTTTACAGCAAAGCATAAATGTTTGTAATTTAATACTTGTTGGCAGGATGGTTCAATGTTATAATTTTCCTGATTAGAAACTACAAACTATAGCAGAGAAAGGAAGAGAACAGACATGCATTGTGTGAAGAAAATTAATGATGATTTGTACTGGGTTGGCGGGACAGACCGCAGGCTGGCGCTTTTTGAAAATGTATACCCGATTCCAAGGGGCGTTTCCTATAATGCTTATATGATGATGGATGAGAAAACAGTTTTGCTGGATACCGTAGATCAATCGGTCAGCGGCCAGTTTTTTGAGAATGTGGAGTATGTGCTTGGCGGCAGGTCTCTTGACTATATGGTTGTCAATCACATGGAGCCGGATCACTGTTCCATGATTGAAGAGATTGTCAGGAGATATCCGGATGTAAAAGTTATCTGCAATGCTAAGACAGCGGCAATGATCAGGCAGTTCTTTTCTTTTGATATTGATGCGATAGCTGTCCTGGTCAAGGAAGGGGATACTTTTTCAGCAGGGAAGCATACGTTAACCTTTGTGAATGCGCCTATGGTTCACTGGCCGGAGGTTATGGTCACTTATGATCTGACGGACAAGATTCTTTTCTCAGCCGATGCTTTCGGAACGTTTGGCGCCATGAACGGCAATCTTTTTGCCGATGAAGTGGACTTTGAACATGACTGGCTGGATGACGCCAGAAGATATTATACGAATATTGTGGGGAAATACGGCACTCAGGCTCAGGCGCTGCTGAAAAAGGCTTCCGGCCTGGAGATCAGCATGATCTGTCCGCTTCACGGTCCGGTTTGGCGGGAGAATATCGGCTGGTTTGTGGATAAGTACCTGAAATGGAGTTCCTATACCCCGGAGAAGCCGTCGGTGCTGATCGCATACGGTTCCATATACGGGCATACGGAGAATATGGCTAACGTACTGGCGTCACGTCTGGCTGATCTGGGGGTCAGAGACATCGCTGTCTACGATGTTTCTTCAACTCATCCGTCTTATATCCTGTCGGAGGCATTCCGCAGAAGCCATCTGGTATTTGCGTCTGTTACATATAATGGCGGGATTTTCAGCAATATGGAACATCTGCTGCTGGAGCTGAAGGCCCATAACCTCCAGAACCGCACAGTTGCGGTCATGGACAATGGAAGCTGGTCTGCCCAGGCAGGAAAACAGATGAAAGATATTCTTGCAGGAATGAAGAATGTAGAGATTCTGGAGCAGAGTGTCTCCATCAAGTCCAGCCTAAAGGAAGAGCAGATGGCTGAAGTGGAAGCTCTGGCCCAGGCAATCGCAGAATCAGTTAAAAATTGATATAACAGAAATCCAAATGAACATTCAGGGCATGGGAACATTAGATTCCGTGCCTTGTTTTATTATATCATAGGAAAGAGTGTCTTATGATAAAAAAGATCGCACTGCGGCGGAGAGGAAGAGTGTTGCAAATGCAACCCGCCGCAGGCGGAGAATCTCGCTTGCGGCAGTCTTTTTTGTGTAATAAAACTGGACTGGTTAAATAATTCAAAACTGCATATTTTAGTCGTGCCATATCTCGTGTATACTCAGCAGTAAAGCGAAAAGGAGTGAGAGTAATGAATGAGTTCAGTAAATTCAAGAAAATTGATGCGCACACCCACATAGGGAAGTTTGGCAATCCTTTTAACATTGATTTTGATGTGGACCGGCTGGCGGAGCAAATGGATACCTATCAGATTGAGAAGACAATTCTCTGCGCGGCGGGTTGCCATCTGAATGAAGAGACGGCAGAAGCATACCGCCAGCATCCGGACAAAATCCTTCCGGTAGTCTGGGTGAATCCGGCTGAGGGCCAGACGGCTTACGATATGCTGGAGCATTATATCAGGGATGAGGGTTTTGTGGGAGCCAAGCTGCAGCCGTTATTCGATGCCTATACGGCTGATGACGAATGTGTGGATCCAGTGGCGGAAATCTGCAGGAAGTATGGAAAGCCTATGTTTATCCATTGTGGCCATCCGCCCTATTCTCTGCCATGGCAGATCGGGCTGCTGGCGGAACGCCATCCGGATGTGCCGATGGTCATGCTTCATATGGGCCATGGCCATGGCGTGTACATAGACGGCACGATTAAAATGGCCAGGAAATATGACAATCTGTATCTGGAATGCTCGGGAATGCCCATGGGCTGTCAGATCAAAAATGCCTATGAGACGGTTGGGAGCGGCCGGGTGATGTTCGGAATTGATTCGCCGTTTCACCATCCGACTGTGGAGATTCAGCGGGTGCTGTCCTGCGGCCTGGGTGACAGTGAACTGGAAAATGTATTTTATCATAACGCGGCCCGCCTGATGGGGCTTGGCGGAGAGGGAGGACAGAAATGAAGACAAGAACGGTAACAGCGACGGCGTTGATGGCAGCACTGGTGTTTGCAGGGACTTATTTCTTTAAAATACCGTCGCCCTTTGGCGGATATGCACATCTGGGAGACTGTATGATCATCCTGGGAGTATGTGTCCTTGGCATGACAAGGGGAATGCTGGCCGCTGCGATTGGAGCAGGCCTTGCAGATCTTCTGGGAGGGTATATGATCTGGGTCTTGCCGACAGCGGCCATCAAAGGTATCTGGGCATTACTGATGGGGTTGTTTATGTATAAGCTGATGCGGGAAGTGCGTTTTGGATGGCTGGCCGGCGCGGTAACGGGCGGGCTGGTTCAGATTGTTCTCTATACGCTGGTAAAGATCCCTCTGTACGGACAGTATGGAGCCGTTGCGGAAATCCCGCTTCTTGCCGGGCAGACCGTGTGTGGCATAGTATTTGGAAGTGTTCTGTATCTGATGTTTGAAAAGAGTTCTATTCTCGGCAAGCTCAGAACCTTGTGCAGAGGCTGAGCACAGGAAGTATAAATGATTGGTAACATGCGGAAATACCGGCTCGCATTTTGAGCCGGTATTTTTGGGTGGAAAAAATTACCAGAGCCCTGCTGTTTTTTTATTTTTGACGGGATTTCTATGGAATTTATTGGTGTAATCTGCTAGACTATAACTGAAATTATATAAAAGGGGGTAAATTAAGTGGAAACGTATGCGATACTGAGAGATTTGGCAATTATCATTGTCGTGGCTAAGCTGTTCGGGATTTTAGCCCGAATGTGCAAGGCTCCTCAGGTGGTGGGAGAAATCATCGCCGGGATTCTGATAGGGCCAAGTCTTCTCGGGCTGGTGCAGCAATCGGATTTCCTCAATCAGATGGCTGAGATCGGGGTAATCCTTTTGATGTTTTCGGCAGGACTGGGCACAAATCTGAAGGATTTGCTTAGAACGGGGGTGAAGGCTCTCATGATCGCGTGCGCAGGGGTTTTTGTTCCGCTGATAGCAGGAGCCCTCGTGTATATGGGATTCTATGGCGCCTCTCCCTGGGGATCAGATGGTTTTTACCGGGCAGTTTTTATCGGCGTAATACTGACAGCCACATCTGTGAGCATAACGGTACAGGCTCTGAAGGAATTAGGCAAGCTGAAGACGGAAGTCGGGACAACTATTCTGAATGCCGCAATCATCGATGATGTGATCGGGATTATTGTGCTGACTGTAGTGATTGGGTTCAAGGATCCTGCCTCAAACCCCCTGAAGGTCGGCATTTCAACTCTGTTGTTCTTCGTCTGTGCTATTGTTGTCGGTTTTATCTGTTATAAAGTATTTAAAAAACTGGACGACTGTTTTCCCCATACACGGAGGATACCCATCCTCGGCCTGGCGCTCTGCTTTATCATGGCCTATGTGGCAGAGAAGTTTTTTGGGATTGCAGATATCACAGGTGCCTATGTGGCAGGCGTGATGCTGTGCTCTATCAATGATTCCGGTTACATAGAAGAAAAGATGGATATTAGTTCTTACATGATATTCGGCCCGATCTTTTTTGCCAGCATTGGACTGAAGACAAATATCAGCGGCATGACAGGACAGCTTCTGCTGTTTTCACTGTGTTTTGTGTTGGCCGGTATGGTTGCAAAGGTCATCGGCTGCGGCCTGATGGCAAAAGCCTGCAAGTTCAACAGCAGAGATTCATTGAAAATTGGTGTGGGAATGATGACAAGAGGGGAGGTAGCACTGATTGTAGCCCAGAAGGGACTGGGCGCCGGATTTCTGACCGGGGAGTTTTTCAGCGCGGTTATATTGCTGATTGTGGTATCAAGCATACTGACGCCAATCATCTTGAAATTGCTTTACGCGAAGGACATTAAGTAGAGCAGAAAAAATGAAGGTTTGTCTTTACTATTACCACAAAATGAAATAATATAGTATTAAATGATGATATACAAAAGAGTTGTATGTCATAATATGGGATGAACTGTTTCAACATTTACAAACTGTATAAAATGCTGAAAACTCGTTAGAATGGATATATCTGAAGATAAACGAGGATAATATCCATGGACGAGAGCTATGTGAACGAGAAAATCAAACGGATATGTGAAGATAAGGGCTGGACAGAATACAGGCTCGCGAAGGAATGTGGTATACCCAATTCAACCGTCCATAACATTCTTCACAAGGTGACAGTGCCTTCATTTATATCATTAATGAAAATCTGCGATGGGTTTGGTATTACCATGGCGCAGTTTTTCGCGGAAGGTGAATATTTGGATCTGACGGATGACCAGAGAGAGGTATTGGATATCTACAGGCATTTGTCAATTCACGAACGGGAAATAGCTGTCGCTTATCTAAAAGGTCTTGCATCCAGAACATGAATTCATTTAGCTCAAAAGCATTGTTACAACTTTTGGGCTATTTTTATGTCTGTGACAGGAATCCCGGATCGGGGAGGCTACTGGACAATGGATGGAAAAAGAGAGAAAACAAGAGCGTATAGTAGAAGGGAGAGTGATGAAAAGACAATGCCGGAAATTGACAAATTTCTGTCAAAAGGAAGCAGCGAAGCTTTAAAATATTTTACGGGAAAGTGTCCAATGACCCAGGAAGGGTTCGAAATCTGTATCCGTGAAATGATACAGCTGGGATGTGATGAGTTATACTCTGAGTTCACAGAGAAGCACCGCAGGTTTCTGGGTGAATTCAACCAAAAGATAGAGATCCTGGAAGAGGAGAGCCGGAAAGATGGACTCTCCGATCAGGAAAAGGAAAAAATGTGGACTGAAATCATGAAAAAAATCAAAGATATCAAAGCTGACCAGGAAGAATAGAAGTTATTTTGCTTTCCTGTCCTCTCTGGCTATCCGGATGAATTCTTCCATGGCGCGTGTGATATACTTGCCCTGCTTATAATAAAAGTAAATGGAACGGCAGACCTCATTCGGTCCGTCAACCCGGTAATAGATGATGTTGGCATCATCTTTTACGTGCTTGATGAGCGTATCACTGATGAAGCTGATACCCATTCCATAGCAGGAGACATGATAGCAGGTGATCTGCTGGTCCAGGTACAGGACAATTTTCGGACTGAAGCCGTGTTTTTTGCAGATCTTTTCTGCGCGGATGCGTGTGTCATTACCGTGCCTCAGGAAGAGAAAGGGTTCATTTTTGAACTGTACCAGAGGCACGCAGGGAGTCTCCGGCAAAATATGGCGGTCCTGGCGGATATCCTCGGCGGTCAGCTGATATTCTGTGTACCGGTCGTTGATTTCAAACCTTTTGGGCACGGCGAGCAGAAGGGATTCGGCACAATATTCATCTCTTGCGAAGAGCTGAGGATTAAAGGGATAGGTCTCAATGATCAGATCCAGGTATCCGCTCTGCAGGTGATTTTCCAGCAGAGAGGTATTGGCTTCTACGAGCCGGATATCAACGGCGGGATAGGTTTCTTTGAATTTGGCTATGATCGGAAGTAAAACGTAAGAGGTGAAGAGATTGCTGCCGCCTACTGACAGCATTCCGGCCTTCAGCTGGTCAATATTGCTGACGAAATTAGTGAAGCCGTTCTCGATATCCATGATTTCTTTAGCACACTTAATATATTCTTCGCCGCAGCGCGTGAGCTGAATAGGGGTGGTGTTCCGTTCAAAGAGAGGAGCTCCCACCTTTTTTTCAATCTTTTTTATGGTGGCGCTTAATGAGGGTTGAGAAATGTATAATTTCTGCGCCGCCTTTGAAAAGCTCTGCTCCTGGTACACCGCAAATACATATTGCATTCCTTCAAACATATAATTCCCCCTGTATAAGTTTACTTTCTATATAACTTTTAATCTATAACGTATATATGATTTTTTGTATTTGATTCAATTATAAATGTCCGCTATAATAAAATCAAGTTGAAAGAGCGCTCAGAAACTGAAATTAACGATTATGGGTCTACATAGGAAAGGGGAAGGCAAAATGTCTGAAAAATATAATCCGTATGATAATGTATTGAAAGTCGTTGAACAGGCTTCTGAGATCCTGGGATATCCTCAGAGAGATTGTGAAGCTATAAAATATCCGGAGAGAGAATTAAAGGTTGCGGTACCGGTTGAGATGGATGACGGGACTACACGTGTGTTTGAAGGGTACAGAGTACAGCATTCGACTTCCAGAGGGCCGGCTAAGGGAGGTATCCGTTACCACCAGAACGTTAATATAGATGAAGTAAAGGCTCTGGCCGCATGGATGACTTTCAAATGTGCGGTGGTTAATATTCCCTATGGCGGCGGCAAGGGCGGTATTGTATGTGATCCCACCAAGCTGTCGGACAGAGAGCTGCGCGCGATGACCAGAAGATTTACAGCTGCAATCGCTCCTCTGATCGGACCAGAAGTAGATATCCCGGCACCCGATGTAGGAACCAACGCTACAGTAATGGGCTGGATGATGGATACTTACAGTATGCTGAAGGGCCATACCGTACCGGGTGTTGTTACCGGCAAGCCGATTGATCTGGGCGGCGCTCTGGGAAGAAATGAAGCTACAGGCCGTGGCGTTATGTTCACGGTTAAGAATATATTGAAGAAGATGAACCTCCCTGTAGAAGGCACGGATGTGGTTGTACAGGGTATGGGAAATGTAGGAAGCGTAACCGCGAAGCTTCTCCACGAAGAGGGAATGAAGGTAATCGCAGTCAGCGATGTTTCCGGCGGGCTTTATGACCCGAACGGTCTGGATATCCCGGCGATTGAAGCCTATATTACAGCTAAGAGGGGCAACCTGCTGTCCGGTCTGGAACTGAAAGGAGCTACCCGCATCAGCAACGATGAGCTGCTGACACTCAAGACGACAGTCCTGGTTCCTGCTGCTCTGGAGAATCAGATCAATGGCAGTAATGCCGATAAGATCCAGGCGAAGCTGATCGTAGAGGCAGCCAACGGCCCGACCTCCTCTGAAGCAGATGAGATTTTGAAGAAGAGGGGAATCCAGGTAGTGCCTGACATTCTGGCCAACGCCGGCGGCGTGGTTGTATCCTATTTTGAATGGGTACAGAACATTCAGTCTGTCAGCTGGACAGAAGCAGAAGTCAACAGTAAGCTGAAAGATATCATGGACCGCGCGTTTGCCTCTGTATGGGATATTACCCAGGAGAAACAGACTACACTCCGCATGGGCGCTTATCTGATCGCTGTAAAACGTGTTGTTGATGCGAAGAAAGCCAGAGGTATCTGGCCGTAAATAAATTCCATATTTACATCTGTGAGGGATCAGTGCTATGATAGACCCAGGTGACGTGAAATCCTGATAAAGGGTAAACGTCATCTGGGCCTTTATGTCGTAGAAAATTGCTGTACAATCACAGGCAGATGTACATTGGCGCATAGAGGGAACAGGCTGTTTACAGGCGGTGGCGATGGGCATGCCCGCTTTATATAAAAAATATGGAAGGTGTGAAAAGCAGATGCAAATGAAAAAAGTAGATGAAATCGCGAAGATGATTAGCAGGGAATTTCCGTTCTCAGGCAGGCTGACAGAGATCGTACCATATGGCAGCGGCCATATCAACGATACTTACCGGGTTACCTGTCAAAAAGAGGATCATGCGGTTGAAAGGTATATCATTCAGAGAATTAATACAAATATATTTAAAGCGGACGAGTTGATGGAGAATATTTCGGGAATTACAGAATGGATGAAAAAGAAGATCCAGGCTGACGGCGGCGACCCTGCCAGAGAGACGCTGAACATCGTGAAGACGAAGGACGGAGCTGCCTATTATCAGGATGAAGACGGCAGCTGCTGGCGCGCGTATCTTTTTATAGAACGGGCGACCAGCTACAACATGGTAGAAAAACCGGATGATTTCTATCAGTGTGGTCTGGCTTTCGGCAGATTTCAGCAGATGTTGTCAGATTATCCGGCTGGGACACTCCATGAAGCAATTCCGGATTTTCATAATACCGTGAAAAGGTTCAGGGATTTCAAACACGCTGTGGAACAAGACGCCTGCGGCCGCAGGGCTGCAGCTGCAGGAGAAATCCGTTTTGTGGAAGAGCGGGAGGAACAGGCGGGAGTCCTCTGCCGGATGCGTGAAAGCGGGGAACTGCCGGTGCGCGTGACCCATAATGATACAAAGCTGAATAATATCATGATAGATGACGATACCAGAAAGGCGATCTGTGTCATTGACCTGGATACGGTCATGCCAGGTCTCGCTGCCTATGATTATGGCGATTCGATCCGGTTTGGGGCCAGCACGGCACTCGAGGATGAGACGGATCTGTCGAAAGTTACCTGCGATATGGAACTGTTCCGCCTGTATACCAGAGGCTTTTTGGAGGGCTGCGCCGGACGGCTGACAGCGAAGGAGACGGAGATGCTTCCCATGGGAGCCTGGATGATGACTTACGAGTGCGGAATGCGTTTTCTGGCAGATTATCTGGAAGGAGATGTTTATTTTAAAATTGATTATCCCAGTCACAATCTGGACAGAGCCAGGAACCAGTTTAAGCTGGTCAGGGACATGGAAGAAAAAATGGGAATTATGAACCAGATCGTAAAGGGATGTATGTAGAACTTCAGAATCGGTCATTCTATAGTGAAGATATACGAGGCAGAAAAGCTTTTGTTATAATACCCTCAGTTGAAAAGCGGCTGGAGATAAAGAGGAGCGTATAGAATATGAATGACAAACGGTTCGAGGAGGGGCTGGAGGAACAGTCAGAGAAAGCATTGATGGAATCAGAATCCGGTATCGAGGCACAGAAAGCAGAAACCCAGGCGGCAGCCGAAGAGGAAGAAAAGCCGGAAAAGAACGGTCCGGGGCAGGAAGCTGAAATTGCGGAGCCGCCGGGGAAGAAGCATAAGATTTTTAAGATAGTGCTCCTGGTCATCATCCTGACGGCAGTCGCTGTCGGCATCGGCGTCTATGTGGGGTATGCGAATTATTACAGCGGCCGATTTTTTGAAGGGACGGTGATTAATCAGATTGACTGCAGCGGCCTGACAGTGGAGCAGGTTGAAGACATACTGGCCGAGAAGGTTGAGGATTATTCGATTGAACTGACATTCCGGGGTGACGCCAGGGAAACTCTGGAAGGAGAGGCAATCGGATACGAATATGTATCTGACGGCAGTGTCCAGGCGATTAAGGACGGGCAGAAATCCTGGAAATGGATCAAAGGTTACTTTATTAAGAGCAATGAGCAGGCCACGGTACAGACGAGGTATGATGAAGAAAAGCTGCAGCAGCAGCTATACAGCCTGCCGGAGCTGCAGGAGGGGAATATGACTCCCCCGACGGATGCCTATGTGGATTATCTGGACGGCCGATTTCAGGTGGTTGCGGAAACTTATGGCAATACCCTGGATAAAGACCTGGTACTGGAGGCGGTGAAGCAAGCAGTCGGGTCGAGCCAGAGAGAGCTGAATGCGGAAGAGATAGGTAATGCCTATGCGGCGCCGGCCCTCAGGCAGGAGGATGCCGGCCTCAACCAACAGGCAGCCCAGCTAAATGAGCTGGTTTCAGCCAGTATCACCTATGAACTTCCGACGGGCAGCCAGACATTGGACGGCAACATCATGAAGGACTGGCTGATGAGAGATGAGGCCGGAAATTATGTGAAGGATGAAGATACCTGGAATCAGCACATTGCCCAATACGTTGCAGATATGGCAGCGGCAGTGGATACAGTGGGAACAGACAGGCAGTTCCAGTCAACGGGCCTGGGAGAGATTACGGTAGGAGGCGGAGTCTACGGCTGGAAGATCGATCAAAGCAGTGAGATTCGGCAGCTGACCGAAGAGCTTGCTAACAGGACAGTTACCACCAGAGAGCCTGTGTACAAGAGTCGTGAAGTTACAACTGAAAATAATGGCTTTGGGTATACCTACGTCGAGATAGATTTGAGCAGGCAGCATCTGTGGCTGTACCTGGACGGAAAGCTGACAGTGGAGTCAGATATTGTTTCAGGTAAGATGACTAAGAAGAGATATACCCCGGCTGGCATATTCCGAATGTACTACAAGCAGAGGGACAAGGTTCTCAGGGGAGAGAAGAAAGCGGACGGAACCTACGAGTATGAGACCCCGGTTGAGTTCTGGATGCCCTTTAACGGTGGAATCGGAATGCATGATGCAGAATGGAATCCCTATTTTGGTGGCACGAGATATATCAATTCCGGTTCTCATGGCTGTATTAATCTGCCTTATCGTATAGCCCAGCAGATCTATGAGATTATGAACACGGATATACCAATTATCTGTTATTATTCGCAGCCATATGGATTTATCGGCTAACAAGGGCGCCGGGGGACACATCTGTGTGCCCCGGCGCCTGTATGAAGCGCCTGAAAACAGATGAAGAGAAAAGAGGGTGTGTGGCGATATGAGAATGAGTGCGAGCTGCATGAAATGTATTGTGGATGTGCAGGCAAAAAGGCTTGATAAGCTGGAAGACGAGGAGCTGAAGCGTGTTTATCTGAAGAAGGTTATGGAAATACTGGCCTCCTGTGACGATGACAGTACCGCTCCGGTGATGGTGAAAAGGATTGAAGAGGTCTTTGAGGATATGTGTGGTCCCCTGCCGGAGTTTTCACAGATTAAAAGAGAATATAACGATTTGATGCTCAGGCTGGAACCTGAAATTGAGAGAAAAATAGAGGCCGCTCCGGACAGTCTGGCTATGGCCCTTTCCTATTCACGGGCCGGCAATTATATAGACTTCGGTTCGCAGCATACGGTAGAGCAGGAAAAGCTTCTGACCATGCTGGATAGGGAGGCGCTGGAACCGGTGGATGAGGATGTTTACAAGAGCTTTTTGGCTGAGCTGTCAGAGGCGGAAAGCTTTGTATTCCTTCTGGATAACTGTGGGGAGATTGTTCTGGATAAACTGGTGCTGAAACAGCTGAAAAGAAGGTTTCCGGAAATTTCACTCACTGCATTGGTGAGAGGGTTCCCGGTCAGTAATGATGTGACCTTTGAAGATGCAGTTCAGACGGGGCTGGACAGGATTGTCCGTGTGGTACCAAACGGCTCGCCTGTGGCAGGAACAGACCTGAACAGCATTTCTTCTGAGGCGGAGGCGGTTCTGAGGGGTGCCGATGTGATACTGGCCAAAGGGCAGGGAAATTATGAGACGCTGAGTGGCTGCGGGATGAACATTTATTATCTGTTTCTGATCAAATGTAACTGGTTCAGGAAGATGTTCAGCCGGCCGGACCATTCCGGGATGTTTGTGCGGGAACGGGGTGTAAAAGCGTTATAGATAGGATGATAGTATGTTAAAGAACAGGATTTTGCGGGAACTGGAAATGAACAGAAGTTGTCCCATATCCGGGCAGGCTCTGGCGGAAAGGTATCACGTGTCCAGAAATGCTGTCTGGAAGGCGGTGAATGCCCTTAAGGAAGAAGGCTATGAGATATTGTCAGCTCAAAACAGAGGATACATATTGGCTACGGATAGTGACAGGCTGTCGCGGGAGGGCATTCTGGCTCATCTGGAGCCGGGGATAGGGGAACCGGCTGTGTATGCGTTCCGGGAACTGGATTCGACGAACAATGAAGCTAAGAGGATGCTGGCCTCCGGATTCCGCGGAAGAGCACTGGTGGTCAGCGAGTGCCAGTCAGCGGGACGGGGCAGGGGGGATAACCGTTTTTACTCCCCGTCCGGAACTGGCCTTTATCTTACGATGCTGACCGCCGGCGGACCGCTGCCGGAACCTCCTTCTTTCATAACAATTGCAGCCGCGGTGGCGGTGGCAAGAGCTGTGGAAAGCTTATGCGGACTGCGCCTCCAGTTTAAATGGGTGAACGATTTATTTCTGGAAGGGAAAAAGGCCGGCGGGATACTGAGTGAAGCTGTGACCGACCTGGAATCCGGTAGAATTGAGGAAGCAGTGGTTGGCATCGGGCTGAATGTGACGACAAAGGATTTTCCGCCGGATATCCGGAAGAGGGCAATCTCTCTGGGGATGAAAGCCGGAAGCAGGAACCGTCTGGCGGCAGAAATCGCCGGTCAGTTTTTCAGGATGGATCTGTTGGAACATGACTTATATATGGATGAATACCGGGAACGATCTTTAGTTCTGGGAAAAAACGTGGTGTATGAGGGGGAGGCCGTATACGCGGAAGGCCTGGATGAACTGGGAGGCTTGATCATACGGCGCGCAGACGGAAGAAAAGAGACGTTAAGGGGAGGAAGCATCACGTTAGAGGAGGAGTCTGAAACCTGCTTTTTTGAAGAATAATATCCCTGGGGGGAGCTTGTGGCGTACCTGATGAAATGATATCCTGTTACTGTTGGATGTTGATTTTTTATCAGGGAGAGTTTTTATGGAGCTGTTAAGAGATATTGAAAAATACTGGACGAACAGGGCAGAAGGCTATTCGCAGGTAAATCAGGAGGAGCTTGCGGGAGAAAACAGATACCATTGGATTCGGGAACTGGAGGCTCAGATCCCTTCAGGGAGAAAAGAAGAGCTGGAGATTCTGGATATTGGTACCGGACCGGGTTTCTTCTCTATCCTTCTGGCAGAAAAGGGATATCATGTGACAGCCGTTGACTATACGGAAGCCATGCTGGAGGAGGCCAGAAAGAATGCGGGAGCTCTTGCCGGGAACATCCAGTTCTACAGGATGGATGCGCAGAGCCTGGGATTCCTGGATGAATCTTTCGATGTGATTGTTACGAGAAATCTCACATGGAACCTGGAAAATCCAATCCAGGCATACAGGGAATGGAAACGAGTGTTGAAGCCGGGCGGGGTGTTGCTGAATTATGACGCCAACTGGTATCATCACCTATTTGATGAGGAAAAGCGGCGGGCCTATGAAGAAGACCGCCAAAAGGTGAGCGCAGCATCGCTGGAAGACCATTATACCTGCACCGATATCGACGCGATGGAAGAGATTGCCCGCCGTGTGCCTCTGAGCCGGGCGATGCGTCCTCAGTGGGATCAGTATGTGCTGAACGAGCTGGGATTTTCAGAGGTGGCGGTCAGCATGGACGTATGGGAACATGTCTGGTCAGAGGTGGAGAAAATAAATTACGGATCTACGCCGATGTTCCGGATCAAGGGAATACGGTAACGGGAGGTCAGACATCGTGTTGCTGCAGCAGGATACGAAACGACAGATCAGAAGTTATTGGACGAAACGGAGCCATGATTTTGCCAGGCTGCGAGTGAAGGAACTGAACAGTCCCATGGCGCGGTTATGGGAGGAAGAGATAGACCGTCATCTGCCGGATATCCCTGGCCTGCGGATACTGGATATCGGTACAGGCAGTGGGTTTTTTGCATTCCTTTTGGAACAGAAGGGTCATCGGGTGACAGGCGTTGATCTCACGCCTTCTATGATAGAGGAAGCGGAAGAGATCGGAAGGAAGACCGGGAGCGGTGCGGAATTCCGGGTGATGGATGCGGAAAACCTGCTCTATGCGGATGAGAGCTTTGATGTGGTATTATCCAGGAATCTGACCTGGACTTTACCAGATCCCGGACGGGCCTACAGAGAGTGGTATCGAGTGTTGAAGAAGGGTGGATTGCTGCTAAATTTTGACGGAAACTATGGCAGAGAAGATTTTGCGAAGGGCGACGAAGAGCTTCCGGACAATCACGCACACAAGACAATAGCGGACAGCCTGCGCAGAGAATGCAACCGGATTAAGGATCAGCTGGAAGTCAGCCGCCGCGTGCGGCCGGCCTGGGATGTGGAGAAGCTGGAAGAGGCCGGTTTCCAGAGGATGGAGCTGGATTTGAGCGTCAGTGAGAGAATCTACCGCAGAGTGGATGAATTCTATAATCCTACGCCGCTTTTTTCGATAAAGGCTGTGAAGTAATGTTAAAAATATGATTGACAAACGGGTGAATAAGTAATACATTACATATATAGGTAATGTATTACTTATTTTTGCGTCGGGAGATTTAAGCCATATCCGCCAAGGCGTTCCGCCATACAAGCCCTGGCGGGTGAATCATTTTGCACTGTGGGGATAACAGGAGGAAGTGTTATGGAGGACCGGAAAAAGAAAATAAAAGATAATCGGATGGATTTCAAGGGAATGGATTCGCTTTATTTTCTGATCGGTTTGCTGAGCGAATTCGTAAACCGGCTTCAGACGAGAGGAGATACATTTTTTGAAGAAATCAGCTGGAAACAGTGTTTTCTGATGATCTGCATTAATTTGTTTGAAGAACCGCCTACATTAAAGGAACTGTCGGAGGCAGCAGGCAGTTCCCATCAAAATGTGAAGCAGATGCTGCTGAAGCTGGAAAAAGCCGGATTCGTGGAAATGACTGCGGATCCAGAGGACAAGAGAAAGCAGAGGGTGGTCTGCACGGAGAAGATGCGGGAATTTGATGAAAAATATGAGAGGCCCAGCGATGCTTTCATTAAGAAAATTTATCAGAACGTTGACCCCGGGGAAGTGGAAATTACCATCCGGACAATTCTCCGGATGGATGAGAATTTAAAGGAGGAAGCATCATGCGGGTGATGGTCGTATATGAAAGCGGGACAGGTTTTACCAGGCAGTATGCAGAATGGATAGGAGAAGATTTGAATTGCCCTGTAAAGCCGGTAAAAGAAGTGTCTGCGCGGATGGCCGGTGAATATGATCTGATCATTTACGGCGGCTGGGTTATGGGGAATATGATCATGGGACTGGGCAGGATGAAGAAAATGAACCCAAAACGGCTGGTGGTGTTTGCAGTGGGGGCGTCTCCGGAAGATGAGAAGACAGGAGAGGAAATACAGTCGGCCAATCAAACCGGAGATCTTCCGTTCTATTATCTGGAAGGCGGTCTCCGGTATAAAAGGCTGGGTTTTATACAAAAAATGCTGCTCCGGATTGTCCGGAAGTCTCTGGCAAAAAAAGAAAATAAGACTGAAAGAGAAGCTGAAATGGTGCGATTGCTGGCAAGCTCCTTTGACCATGCAGACCGGGCGAAGATCCGGACGCTGGTTCAGTCTGTGTCCGGATCGGCAGCATCATAACCCATATACTTCAGGTTGAATTCTGCAGCGCTGACAGGCCTGCTGTAGTAATACCCCTGCCCGAAATCGCAGCCAAGGGATTTGCTGAGCCGGTCGTGTTCAGAGGTTTCAATGCCCTCGATGACCGTAGAGATGCCCAATCGTTTGGAGAGCTGGACGATCTGTTCCATGATAATCCGGGAACGGTCGCTTTTCCCGGATGAGCTTTCCAGTAAAAACCCCCTGTCCAGCTTCAATTCATCAATGTGAAGCCTAGCCAGTGTGTTCAGTGAAGAATAACCGCTGCCGAAATCATCCATGGACACACAGAATCCTATTTCCTGCAGGACCTTGATCTGAGCGTTCAGCTCTTCAATATTTTTAAGGGCCAGCCCTTCCAGGATCTCAAGAGTGATGAGATTGGCCGGAATGTCATATTTTGCGATTAATGCGCGTAGGCTGGGAATATAGCTGCGCTCAAAAAACAGCAGCTTTGACTGGTTGACGGATATTCCGACCGGTTTTATGCCCAGATCGATCCATTCCCGGATCTGACAGCAGGCGCGTTCCACCATGTAGAGATCCAGCCGGGCGCAAAAGCCATTGCCCTCAAAAAGAGGTATGAACTGATCGGGAAAGAGCATAGTGCCTTCTTCCGTGATCCAGCGGACGAGCGCTTCTGCGCCGCCCAGAGTGTCGGTGGACAGGTCGATCTTTGGCTGCAGATAGAGTCTGAATTCACCGGACTGCAGAGCCTGGTGCATATGGCTGACAATATAGTTTTCCTGTGTTTCCTGTCTGTGCAGCTGGGAGTCATAAAAGCGTATATTGTTGCTGTAAGACCCTCTTGCGCTTGCAAGAGCGAACAGGGCATGTGTTATGAGGCTGTTGGCATCATAGTTTTCCTGTGAATGACCGGAAAAGACCGCGACTCCACAGTACAGCAGAACCCGGTAATTGCCATGGCCGCCTCCGGACAGCCGTGTGATTTCTTCTATGACCTCCCTCAGCCGCGTGAAAATGGTTTCCTGCTTCGTCTCGTTCAGATATAGATAAAAGAGGTCCGCCGTATCCCGGCAGCAATATTCTCCTGGTAAAAGGCGGGACTTCAAGATCTGGTTAATATAGCACAGAAGCCTGTCTGCCTGTTCAGACCCGAATATTTCATTAATGAATTTAAACTGGTGTACATTGAGGGCGGCGACACTGCAGGAATGGCCCTGTTCCAGTGCGTTTGCCAGGTTCTGCCTGAAACGGGGCAGATTGTCTGCTCCGGTGAGCTGATCGTGATAGGCGAGATAGATCAGGTCTCTGTTGCTTTTCTGAATCATGTGGTAACCATAAAACAGCAGGAACAGAATCAGCCCCAGGATTCCAGCAAAGGTCATTCCCATTACCCGGATGACCCGGTATACCGCACGGCTGCTCTCCTGAGTGGTGCTCACGCAGAGCAGGTACCAGCCGTTGAGCCCGACTGGCTCCAGCAGGAACTGGTAAGTGACGCCCTGGTACTGAAAGGAGGAGAAAATAGTCTCCTGCTGATCCAGAGAATTTTTAACATTTTCCACCTCGTTGGGATTGAAATAAGGACCGTCAAAAATAGTGTCCATCTGTTCTTCTATAACATCCTGCTGAGCGCGGATCAGAATCTTCCCCTCTGATCCCAGCATATGGATATAGCCGTCTCCTCCCAAGACGCCGTTACCGCTTATGATATCAGTAAAAATATCAATATGGTCGCTGGCAACAAGGGCGCCGACAATTGTATCACCCTTGCAAATGGGTACGCCGTACACGAAGACTCTCTCTGATATGGCCTGGCTCTCGAAAAGTTTGGACACACTTCTTTCCCCGTTCCAGGCTTTTTCTATTACCTCGATGACCTCTTCATCGAGGGTGCTGACATCGACTCCCGTGCGCACGGCTTCATCCAGAATCGCCATAGCCCCGGTTCCGTTTTTTTCAAAGTAACCCATGGTTATAAAGGCATTATATGTATTGGCCTTCTGAAGCATCGGGGCCAGAGCGTGGGCCGTCGTCAGATGACTGGATTCAATGAAGCTGGACAATGTGTTCAGATTCTGGAAGTCGGCGTCTATTTGCTTAAAAAGCCTGTTTTTATACTCGACAGTTTCGTAATGCATCTGGGTATTGGCAGCATCCGTCATAGTATTTTTTAAAAAAGTGATCAGCAGGCCGCTGATCATCAATAGCATGATAATAATGCCTGCGACAAAAATAATGGTTTTCTTCAGGCGTTTTTGAATTGTTTTTTCATCCATATTTGTATACACTCTTTTTGTATGTTGATTTAGTTATCGTATCATATAAGATGTTAAGTTGCAATTGTAAAAATATACTCCAGTTTATCCGCGGTGTATGCCCTTTGGGTAGACTCCAAAGTATCTATTAAGACAAAACAATAAATTTGAGGAGGGCAGCTATGAATGAAATTCTGGCACAGTGGAATCATGCAGCGGAGCGGTATGCGGCAGAACAGGAGTCGTCTGTGAATGCTGAACTGAGCAAAGCGGAGGTGAGAAAGAGGTTCACCGGTTTAGAAGGTAAGACAGTGCTGGATGCCGGATGCGGATACGGTGTTTTTACAGAGTATTTCAGGGAGATAGGGGCTGACGCGGTCGGATGTGACGGTTCGGCTGCAATGTTAAAAATTGCGGAAAAGAAATATCCGGAATGCTCCTTTCATCTGACGGATCTCCAGAAAAAGCTGCCTTATAGCGACGGACAGTTTGATCTGGTGTTCTGCAACCAGGTGCTCATGGATATTCCTGATATCCGTACCGTATTACAAGAGTTTTCCAGAATTCTTAAAGAGAACGGAATCCTTTATCTGGGGATCATACATCCTGCAGTTTATCCAGGTGATTGGATCAGTAATCAAAACAATATAAAGAGTGCCAAAATCATCAGAGATTATACGGACATTTATCAGATAGAACATGAATTTTGCGGAAAGACGACCCATTTTCACCGGCCTGTTTCTGTTTATTTCAATCTCGCTTCAGAAAAGGGTTTTCATCTCACTCATATGAGCGAGCCAGGTGCATATGACAGGAACGCTAATATATCAAAGCTTCCGCTGTTTTTGTTTGCAGATTTTGAAAAATATATTCCTGGAAATCCTAGAGGCAGTGAGGTATAAAACAGGGGTTTGTGCAGGATTTAAACTTTCTGATTGTTGGATAAATATAAAAATATAGATGCCCATTTTAAACTGTTAATTGTTGATTTTGGATACATTTATTCAATATATTAAAAAATGTGCAAAGTAATGATTTGCTATTGGGCTTTTGTAGACATACTCAATTGACAAATATATAATGTATATGAAATTTTCCAATATTTTTTGCATCATCAATACAAAAATAGATATGTCGTAAGCGTCAAATAAAATAGTGGATGATACAGCAAATTGATAATGTACCTGGCAATCGGTTTGTTTTTATAGTTGATATGCTTGAATCATTAAAGGCATATACGGGAGAAGAGATTAAACTGGACGAATGGGATATCATGTCTCTAAAACGTTAAAAAACCGCCTGTTTCAGGCGGTATCATATAATGGAGCATACGGGATTCGAACCCGTGGCCTCCACAATGCCATTGTGGCGCGCTCCCAGCTGCGCTAATGCCCCATGAGTCTCACTAGCGCTCATTATAACATAAAGATTTGATTTTGTGAATACCTTTTTTACTTGACTTTGTACAAAAATTAGAATAAAATGTTTCTAAATATTACAAGTGTAATATTTAGGAGGCGGATAATGAAACATAAAAAAAGAAAAATAGGAGTATTCACCATCTTTTTGGCTGTCGGGGTTGTGGTGGTTGCAGCCGCGCTGATGCTGCGTGGTGTATTCCGGAGCTTTCCTTCAGCGGACGAGGTTCTGGAAGGATATATGAGCTGTATATTGGAAAAGGACTATGACAGGATGTATCAGTATTTGGATGATACGAGCCGGAGGATCATCAGCCGGGAAGATTTCATCTCTAGGAACCAGAATATTTATGAGGGCATCGGGACAACCGGACTTCAGGTCACCATATCCGGTGCGGAATCAGAAGAGAATGAAGTGGCTTATTCCGTTTCCATGGAGACGGAAGCCGGCACAGTTACATTTAATAATCATGCCCGCTTTACGAAGGAAAAAGACGGTTATTACTTGCAGTGGGATGACAGCCTGATTTTTCCGGATCTTTTGTCCACAGACAGGGTGAGGGTTGAGGAATTAAAGGCTCAGAGAGGGACAATTTATGACAGAAACGGGCTGGTGCTAGCTGGGCAGGGGACTGTTTCTTCGGTGGGACTGATTCCCGGTAAAATGTCTGAGGAACCATCGGAGGATATCCGAAGGCTGGCAGGGCTGCTGGATACCACAGAAGAAGGGATTCAGGAGGCACTGCAGCAATCCTGGGTGAAGGAGGATACATTTGTCCCGGTGAGAAAGATTAAGAAAAGCGGCGTGGAAAATGCCCTGTTGGGGGAGGCAGGCGCGCCCGGGAGCCAGTTGGAGCAGGAATTACTGGCCATACCGGGAGTTATGATTACAGATACTGAAGACAGAGTATATCCATTGGGAGAAAAAGCGGGGTTGCTGGTGGGCTATGTGCAGGCGGTCACAGCTGAGGACCTGGAGGCAAATCCGGATAAGGGTTATACCAGCCAGAGCCGGATTGGGAAGGCAGGGCTTGAAAAGCTGTATGAAGACCGGCTTCACGGTACTGATGGCTGCCGGATCTATATAGAGGACCAGAACGGGGAGGAAAAGGAAAACCTCGCATACCGGGAGAAGCAGGACGGAGAAGACATCACGGTAACGATTGATTACCAGCTGCAGAATGACCTGTATGATGCTTTCGCCCAGGATAAGAGCTGTCATGTGGCCATGAACCCGAAGACTGGCGAGGTGCTCGCCCTGGTCAGCACTCCCTCCTATGACAGCAGCTCTTTTGTCCTGGGGATGTCGGAAAACCAGTGGAACGCCCTGAATGATAATCCGGATCAGCCGATGTATAACCGTTTTAAGGCGTCCTTTGCACCCGGTTCTTCTTTTAAACCGGTGATCGCGGCCATCGGGCTGTCCACGGGCAAGCTGGACCCGGATGCGGATCTGGGCAAGAGCGGGACCAGCTGGCAGAAGGATGACAGCTGGGGCAGCTATATGGTCACCACCATGCATGAATATCCTGAGCCGTCCAATCTGAAAAATGCGCTGATATATTCGGACAATATCTATTTTGCCAAAGCAGCTCTGCAGATCGGAGGGGATGTTCTGGCAGAACAGTTTGACAGGATTGGATTTCAGGAGGAGGTACCCTTTGTGTTTGGAACAACTCCCTCTCAATATGTGAATGAGGGGGGAAGTCTGTCAGATGACATACTGCTGGCGGACACAGGTTACGGTCAGGGGGAAGTGCTGGTGAATCCCATCCATATGGCGGCAGTGTATTCGGCTTTTGTGAACGGAGGCAGCATGATACGTCCGGTGCTGGAATATCCGGAGACGGGCGCGCCAGAATATTGGATCAGGGACGCGTTTACCGCAGAAGCGGCAGAGACGGTCCGCAGCAGTCTGATCCAGGTGATTGAGTCAGAGAATGGGACGGGGCATGGCGCCCGTGTGGAAGGAGTCGTTTTGGCGGCTAAGACAGGCACGGCTGAGATTAAGGACAGCAAAGAAGATACCGGGGGTACGGAGCTGGGATGGCTTGCAGTATTTACTGCGGACCCGGCACGGGAGAATGGCCTTCTGCTGGTCAGCATGGCAGAGGATGTGAAGGACCGGGGCGGAAGTAACTACTTAATCGGCCAGGAAAAGGAATTGCTGGCTGCATGGACGAAATAAAGCTCCGGAGATTGCCGGGCTGTGTACAGAGGAGGGGAACAATGAAGAAGCTGCCGCAGATTTCAGAGGCGGAATATGAAGTGATGAAGGCGGTCTGGCGGCAGTCGCCGGCCGGTACGAATGAGATAGTAGAACGGATTCTTCCGGTGACAGACTGGCAGCCCAACACCGTCCATACGCTGTTAAAGAGGCTTGTAAAAAAAGGTGTCTTGGATTACCGGAAGCGGGGCAGGATGTTTGAGTATTTTCCGTTGATTTCAGAAGAAGAATATCTGGGCCAGAAAAGTAAAAGCTTTCTGGAACAGTATTTTGGAGGGAGCATTATGCCGCTGTTCGCCAGCTATCTGGAAGAGGAAGATGTGTCTGGGGAGGAGCTGGAAGAACTGCGTGCGATCTTGGACCGCAGAAAGGGACAGGAGGCTGATCGATGAATCCGGGGATCGTATGGCAATGGATTGAAAATCATGTGATTCTGGCAGCGTTTCTGGGACTTCTGCTGCTGGTGCGCTATTTATTCTGCAGGAGGAATATGGCAGAGGAGCGCTGCCGTCTCTGGTATCTGTATCTGGCGGCGCTGCTGTTTCCTTTTCTTCCTGTTCAGAGGCTGTCCGGATGGTATCCCTGGCAGGAATTCCTGGGGGGACAGGCCGGAGGACCGGGTGGGGCAACGAGCATCGGAGGTGTGGAAGCAGCGGGGGGGGGGTTATCTGATGATTATGCAGTTTCTGTCCGGAGCGGGGGACTGCCGGACTGGGACAGGGTAGTTTTCGCGCTGTGGATTGCGGGGCTGGCTGTGTCTTTGGCTCTGGTGTGCAGGGAGCAACTCAGGTTACATAAGATTCTGGCTTCTGCCAGAGAGGTCAGAGACGGGAAGATGCGGGAAATGTTCAGCTGCTGCAGGAGGCAGACGGGCGCAGAAAGAAGAGTTCTTCTTGTGAGCAGCAGCCAGGTCAAATCTCCGTTCACAGCAGGCCTTCTCAGGCCGAAGGTGGTTTTACCGGAAGGCCTGGAGAGGAAAATTGGTCAGGAGGATCTTAAGTATGTGCTGCTCCATGAGCTGGAGCACTGCGCGCACAGAGATCTGCTGACCCTTTTTTGCATGGGTATTTTCCGGGTACTGTACTGGTATCAGCCATTGGTGAAATGGGGGTTGAAGCAGTTCCGCCGGGATATGGAGACAGCGTGTGACGCCAGGGTCTTAAAGCAGCTTCCGGAGGAAGCGGGGCTGGAATACGGCTATACGCTGCTGAAGCTGGCAGAGAGATTTAACGGGAATATTCTGCAGGCTGCGGCGGACTGGGGCGGGCCGGCTAAGCAGATACGGGAAAGAACGCTGCAGATTGCCGGATATCGAAGAAAATCCAGGGCAGATAAGAGAAAAGGCTGCCTGATGCTCCTGTTCCTGACAGCATGCCTGGCAGCAGCGCTGCCCTGGTTGGCGGACGGGGAAACAGCGGCGGCCGGGCCGGAGGTTCCAGGGGAAATCAGCGGGGTGATCCAGGAGGAAAAACAGTGGGAAGACGCTTTTGAAGGACAGGAAGGCTCATTCGTGCTCTATCATCCGCAGAGTGGACAATGCCAGGTGTACAACCAGGTCTTGGGCAGGACGCGGGTTTCGCCAGATTCTACCTATAAGATATACAGCGCGCTCCTGGCTCTGGAGGAAGGCCACATCTCCGGAGAGAATTCTCTCCGGAGATGGGACGGGACAGAGCAGCCGTTTGCCCGCTGGGAGAGGGATCAGGACTTGAACAGTGCCATGGCGGATTCAGTAAACTGGTACTTTCAGCGGCTGGACGGCCAGGCCGGAATGGTACGGCTGGAAGAGTTCTTGCAGGAGCTGGGATATGGAAACCAGGACCTATCCGGCGGCGTCCAGAGCAGCTGGCTGGAATCCTCACTGAAAATATCCCCGCTGGAGCAGGCGGCTCTGTTGGGAAAGGTGTTCAGCCGAGAAGCAGAGATTCAGCCGGAACACGTCCGGACTTTGAAAAATGCTCTCTGCCTCCAGAAAAATGGGGAGCTGGCTCTTTATGGAAAGACAGGGACAGGAAGGGTGGACGGAAAAGATATCAGGGGCTGGTTTGCGGGTATGCTGGAATCCGGAGGGGAGCAGATTGTATTCGTCTCTTACATCCAGGGCAGAGACGGCTGTACCGGCGGCCAGGCCGCCGAAATAGCAGAAAGAATCTTACAGGAAGAAGGATTTGCGGTTTCCCTTGACGATGTCTGAGGGGTGTGATTATAATGAGGTTGATACAGGAAGAAGAAAGAAGGGAACACATATGTTGGTACTTGATAAGATTGGATGGCAGCTTCCTGAGGGAGACGAAATCCTTAAAAATATTACCCTGGAAGTCCCGGACGGGAAGATGACAGTGGTAACAGGGCCGAACGGAGGGGGAAAGACCTCTCTGGCCAAGATCATAGCCGGGCTTGCTATGCCCACGGAGGGCAGGCTGTGCCTGGACGGGGAAGATATCACCTCCTGGGACATGACAGAACGGGCCAGGCATGGGATCAGCTACGCGTTTCAGCAGCCGGTCCGTTTTAAGGGGCTGACCGTCCGGGACCTGTTGGAAATCGCTGCGGAAGAGAAGCTGGGCATGGAGAGGATCTGCCGGTATCTGGGGGAAGTAGGACTGTGTGCGGAAGAATACGTGGACCGGGTTGTGGATGCCAGCCTGTCAGGAGGCGAGGGCAAGCGGATAGAGATTGCCACAGTGCTGGCACGGAAAAACGCCAGGATTCGGGTATTTGACGAACCGGAGGCAGGTATTGACCTGTGGAGCTTTACGAATCTGATTGAAGTGTTCCAGCGGCTGAAGCAGCAGAAGGGAGAGGCGCTGCTGGTGATCTCACATCAGGAGCGGATTCTGGAGATTGCAGACCGTATCGTGGTCATTGCCGGCGGGAAAGTCCGCACGGCGGGCGACAGGGAGATCATTCTCCCGAGGCTGCTGGCAGAAGAGAAGGCCAGCCGTTGTCCCCAGAAACAGGAAAGGAGCTGTGCGAAATGAACAGAATCACAGAAGCTTTGCTGAAGACAGTTTCTGACTGGAAGGGAAACTTTAAGGGAGCTTATAATATCCGGGAAGACGGCCAGTGCGCGGGACGCCGGTCATCGGAAAATATCAGGATCGAGTCTAAAGAGGACGGACCAGGACTGGTCATCCACATCAGCCCGGATACACGTGGGGAGACTGTATATATACCAGCCTGTGTGACGAAAGGTAATGTGGACGATCTGGTATACAATGATTTTTATGTGGGTGAGGGAGCGGACGTCACCATTGTGGCGGGCTGCGGTGTCCATACGGATAATGAGGGAGAGGCCAAACACAACGGCATCCACCGGTTTTTCCTGGGCAAAGGCTCCCATGTCCTTTATAAAGAGAAGCACATAGGAACGGGGACGGGAACCGGGCTTAAGAAAATCAATCCGGTGACGGACGCGAATCTTGCAGAGGAAGCTGTAATGGAGATGGATACCATACAGATCGGCGGGGTGGATGATACCAGAAGAACCACGAGGGCAGTCCTGGGAGCGGGCGCAAGGCTGATCATTCATGAGAGGATATTGACAGATGGCTGTGAACGGGCGGCGACAGATTTTGAAGTGTCCATGGACGGGGAGGATTCCGGGGTGGATCTGATTTCCCGTTCAGTGGCAAAGGGTGATTCCTGTCAGGAGTATCATTCCAGGATCCAGGGGAACTGCCGTTGTACCGGTCACTCGGAATGCGACGCAATTCTGATCGGGAACGGAAAGGTGAATGCGGCTCCGGAGCTGTATGCCGGAGATATTGACGCCTCTCTGATCCATGAAGCGGCAATCGGCAAGATTGCCGGAGAACAGATCATCAAGCTGCGGACGCTGGGCCTGACGGAAGAAGAAGCAGAACAGAAGATAGTCGAGGGATTTTTAAAATAAAATCCCAGGGGGATAAACAGAATTATGAATGAAAAGCGGAGCCGGAGATATGAGATTGATATGTGCAATGGTCCCATCCTCCGGAAGATGTTGTTATTTGCGGTTCCATTGATGTGTTCCAGTATACTGCAGCTGCTGTTCAATGCGGCCGACATTGTGGTGGTTGGAAAGTTTGCGGGAGATAATTCACTGGCTGCGGTCGGCTCCAATGCTTCGCTGATCAGCCTGCTGACTAATCTATTCATCGGCCTTTCCGTAGGCGCCAATGTGCTTGTGGCCCGCTTCTACGGGGCGAAACAGGAGAAAGAGCTGCACAGGGCCGTACATACCGCCATGCTGCTGAGTATATACAGCGGAATCATCCTGATGGCTGCGGGCCTGGCTTTTGCCAGACAGCTTTTGGAGCTGATGCAGTCGCCGCCGGAGGTGCTGGGACTGGCATCACTGTATCTGAGGATTTATTTTGTAGGAATGCCGGCTACTATGATTTACAATTTCGGCAGCGCCGTTCTGCGGGCGGTCGGGGATACGAAACGGCCGCTGTATTATCTGCTGGGAGCGGGAATTGTCAATGTAGTGTTGAATCTGTTCTTCGTAATTGTCCTGAAGATGGACGTGGCGGGGGTTGCGCTGGCTACGGTGATTTCCCAGTGTATTTCTGCGCTTTTGATTCTCCGGTGCCTCATGAAGGAGCAGACCGGGATACGGCTGGTGCTGCGTGAGCTGGCCATTGACCGGGATAAGCTGGTACAGATCGTGAAGGTAGGCCTGCCTGCAGGGCTGCAGGGCGTTATTTTTGCACTGTCTAATGTGTTGATCCAGTCCTCCATCAACGGGTTCGGGGCGACGGTCATTGCAGGCAATGCGGCGGCTGGAAATATTGAAAGCTTCGTGTACTTTGCCATGAATGCCCTTTATCAGGCGGAAATATCATTTACGAGCCAAAACATGGGCGCCGGAAATTTCAAGAGAATTAACAAAATCCTGCTGTCAGGGCAGTTGTGTGTAATTGTGGTGGGCGTTGTGATGGGAAATCTCTGCGTACTTTTCGGGAATCAGCTGCTGTCCATCTATTCATCCAGCAGTATGGTCATTGAGGCGGGAATGAGACGGCTCCGGGTCATCGCGGGGACTTATGCCCTGTGCGGGATGATGGACGTCATGGTAGGCGTGCTGCGCGGGATCGGATATTCTATCCTGCCGATGGCGGTATCGCTGATCGGCGCTTGTGGATTCCGTATCTTGTGGCTGGCCACTATATTTAAGATGGATGGGTACCATACGATAACCGTCATATATCTGTCTTATCCGATCTCCTGGATTCTCACCTTCGCGGCCCATGTGGTCTGTTATCTCTGTGTGAGAAGGAGGATTCCGGGCTTCAGGAAGGAAACATCAGTGTAAAAATGCACAATATGAGTGGGAGATTGATTGCATAAAGTTAACAAACTTTGTTCTGAATCAGAAAAACCGCTTACGGGAAGCCTGATAATTTGGTAAAATTATGTCAGGGCGGCATGGTGAAAGTACATGTGTACAGAGCCGCTGTCAGCGCAGGAATCTTTAATTGGCGATAGTGGAATTCAGACAAAGGAGTGTGGAAAATGTTTCAAAAGGGCGAATATGTCATTCACGGGAACAACGGTGCCTGTTTCATAGAGGATGTGTCCCATCTGGACATCCCCGGAAGCGACAGGAACCGCTTGTATTATGTGCTTCAGCCGCTGGGTACAAGGGAGAGCAAGATCTACTCTCCTGTGGACAACAATAAAGTATATATCCGGAAGATCCTGACCCGCAAGGAGGCGGAAGCCTTGCTGGAGGAGATTCCTGATATTGAACAGATCTGGATCCCCAATGAGAAGCTCCGGGAAGAAAAGTATAAAGAGGTCATGAAAGCATGTGACTGCCGGCAGTGGATCGGCATGATGAAGACTCTTTATTTCAAACGGAGACAGAGGATGGCCCAGGGCCGGAAATTTACCGCGGTGGATGAGAGATATCTGAGAGAGGCGGAAGAACGGCTGTACGGTGAGCTGTCTCTCTCCTTCGGGCTGGAGAGGAGGGAGATGGAACAGAAAATCATCGGCTGTTTTCAGAAGGCAGAGGAGCAGAGGTATCTGCGCCATGCTGGTGAATGATTAAAAAGACTGAAAAAACTCCTCTAAAAGAAAAACAGCTGAGGTCGTGAGACCAATGTCATTAAGCTAAGACATTAGAGGCATAGCAGAAAAAAACACAGAGTATGAGTTAAAACTGTACTCTGTGTTTTTTTGTAATATTTTAAAATTCAGTTGACAAACAGTGTGAATTGTGCGGCTTGCTTTCGCTAAAAAGAGCGAAAGCAAGCCCTTGTAATTAAGAACCATATTTCGTATTACAAGGAGGCACATCATGGCACAACCTTTAACGTTTTTTCAAACAACCTTCAGGGACATTCTTGATGAAATGGACGAATGTTCTTGGCTATTTTCTAATAATCCACAAAGCGATTTTTCAAGAAAATCGAAATTAGGATTTAAGAAAACACTTTCTATTATTCTTTCTCTTGCTAGTAAAAGCATCCCAAATGAATTATTAGACTATTTTCAATGTGCACAAGATATTCCCTCAGCTTCTGCATTTGTTCAGCCTAGAAATAAATTACTTTCAGAAACTTTGGAATTTTTATTTCATGAATTCAATTCTCGTTGTAATCCTTGCTCAACCTATAAAGGATTTCGACTTTTGGCTATAGATGGATCTGTACTTCAAATACCAATTAATCCAGAAGATAAGAATTCTTACTTTCCTAATGCAGAGCGTAAAAAATCCTATAATCAGCTTCATTTAAATGCTATGTATGATTTGCTTTCTCATACATATGTAGATGCTTTTGTGGAAGGTCAACAAGTGTCCAATGAGCAAAGAGCATTGAATCGAATGGTTGATCGGACTAACATCTTATCCGCTATTGTACTTGCTGATCGGGGATATGAATCTTATAATTGTCTCGCTCATATCCAAGAAAAAGGGTGGAAATTTCTATTTAGAGTAAAAGATGGAACCGGAGGCATAACAAGTGGATTAGATTTACCGAATACAGAGGAATTCGATTTGTGCTTTCATATGCATCTTACTAGAAAGCAAACCAATGAAATGAAAGAATTATTAAAAGATAAGAACTGTTACAAAAGGCTTACCAAAGATTTTGATTATTTGCCAGTTAAAAACAAAAAATCCATTCCTGTTAAGCCATATTTTTTACCTTTTAGAATTGTCAGATTCAAACTAACTGATAACACCATAGAAACAGTCCTTACGAATTTAGACATGGAAGAGTTCCCGCCTGCAGAATTAAAAAAACTGTATTCAAGGCGTTGGGGAATAGAGACTTCTTTCCGAAAACTCAAATACACGATCGGACTATTACATTTTCATGCAAAAAAGGTGGAGTACATTTATCAGGAAATTTTTGCTCGAATGATTATGTACAATTTTACAGAAATGATTATCTCACACGTGATTTTAGAAAATAAAAGTAGAAAATATGCTTACCAGGCCAATTTTTCTACTGCTACTCATATCTGTCGGCAATATTTCCGCGGAAATATGTCTCCACCTACTGTTGAAACTTTGATTGCGAGGTTAATTCTGCCCATCCGACCTGGCAGAAGTGTGCCACGCAATCTATCGCCAAGAAAAACAACCAGTTTCTATTATAGAGTAGCATAAAATACAATAATTGAATATGATTTTTTGACAGGCAAAGAGTCTGTCTTTTTGTCGTGTCAAAACATAAAAAGAGACCATTTCTTTTTTCTAGAAATGATCTCATTTTTATTCGCTCTCTCTTTGCAATGTCTTAGCTTAATGACATTGGTCGTGAGACTTCAGCTGTTTTTTAGTATAATTAATTATGAGACTTTTTGTAAATGGATCACATCGGCCTATTAAAATATATCGTGGTAAAAGGACACAAAACAGGCCGCGGCGAGCGCAGATACCCTTGCCCGTGGCTGCCGTTCAGTTGGCATTTTACGGAATGCGTACATAAATGGTGAGGCAGCGTACATAGATAAGTTCGGTTTGCCAATTTAATAATAGTACAATTAAAATAACTTAACAAAGATTATAGAGAGCTTGAAAATTCTATTAAATCCCTGCGTGAACTGCGTCATGATATTTCAACACACATCCATGTAGTGAAGAATCTTGATCGAACGCGGAAATGATGAGGAGCTTAAGCAGTATTTCAGTAGTATGGAAACCCGCTATCAATCTGAGGCATGAGTGGGTTATCTTCATTTTTAATTATCACTTCTATACTTGGAGTATTGATTATTCTGTACCTCATTTTGAACATGTGGATAAAAATCAGAAAACGCGAAATAGGGATACTGCTCTCAATGGAAATAGAAAAAGTATCTGCGGACGCAGTATATGAATTAAAAGAAGTACAGATGTCTGCCGGCTAACTCTGTACGGCAGCAAAGAGCGTTGAAGACGGTTGAAAAGGTTAGCGCCGGAGAATTTCTCCGGCGCTAATTATGTATGCAGTTTTTTTTGGGGGGGGGAATTCCCAATGATTTATCCTGCGCACCCGACACACGGGGGTCAAAATGTAATTGTTCTGGGTTCGGCGGTAAAAGATGAAAAGACAGCAGTGGCGTCCTTCAGATAGAAAACTTCACAGTTCCCGTCGTCAGGAGCGTACATGTCCTGCAGAGAAGGATAGTCTGCCAGCACGGCAGCGCGCGCTTCTCTCCTGTCGTCCCGGACGGCAGTCGCCGTAATACGGAGCCAGCCGCCCTGATGGGAGGAGGCGCAGATTTCAATCTGTGGATTGGCAATCAACTGTTCATAAACATTCTTTACGTGCCCGGTCTGAAAATAAAGCCTACCCTCGAACAGAGCGATTGTACCAAAGGGCCGCACTCTGGGTTGGGAGCCATCCATTGTGGCCAGGTAATAAGTGGGATTGTCTTTCAGAAATTTTAAAACTTCTTCCATAAATCAGTGCTCCTTTCTTCTATTTCAATATACTAATAGTATACTCCCATTCCCAGGAATTGGGAAGACACATAAATTATGCTGAGGAGTATGATTTCCATTCATCGTGGAACCAGGATTCTGGTTGCAGAGTGAATCATTATACAGCATACACTGTTTGATAACGTTTATGTTTTGACATTTGACTCGCGCTGTATTATTCTTAATAGTATGGCAGCGCATGGGGCGCTGTCTGATTATGATGCACAGGAGGTGTTGCCAGATGGAAAATTGTTGCCGGTTTTTTGCGAACCGGGACTGTGAGTATTATCCCTGTCATGAAGGTATCGAGGATTTTAACTGTCTTTTTTGTTATTGCCCGTTTTATCTCAGGGAGAAATGTCCGGGGAATCCCAGGTTTTTGAAAACAGAAGAGAAAATTATCAAAGACTGTTCGGGGTGCAATTATCCGCACAGGCCGGAGAGCTATGATATAATTTTGGATTGGATTAAGAAAGAAAATGAAAAAAGGGAATTCAGTGATGAGGTCAGGAAAATAGCGGTTCCTGTCAAACCCAGGAAGAGCAGGGAAGCGTCCGATGAGTAAACAGCGGGTGGGTAATCCTAAAATGAGTAATGAGGTAAATCTGGGACAGGGAAGCGTGGGGAAGCTGCTGCTGAAGCTGGCGGTGCCTTCCATAACGGCGCAGATCATTAACCTTTTATATAACCTCGTGGACAGGATGTATATCGGTCACTTGCCGGAAGTGGGGGCGGCCGCGCTGACGGGAGTCGGCGTTACGCTCTCTGTAATTATGGTCATATCGGCTTTTGCCGCATTGTTCAGCATGGGTGGAGCATCCAGAGCATCAATTATGATGGGAAAGCAGAAAAAAGAGGCGGCAGAGAATATCCTGGGGAATTGTACAACGGCGCTGGTCTGCATTGCCCTGGTTCTGACGGTTGTATTCCAGGTATTCGGCTACCAGGTTCTGATGATGTTCGGGGCCAGTGAGAATACGATCGGTTACGCATGGAGTTATATGCAGATTTATTCCATGGGGACGATCTTTGTTCAGCTGGCGCTTGGGCTGAATGCGTTCATCAATGCCCAGGGCTATGCAAAAACAGGGATGCTCAGCGTCATGATAGGTGCGGGATGCAATATACTGCTGGACCCGATCCTGATGTTCGGTTTTCAGATGGGGGTTCAGGGAGCGGCGGTCGCGACTGTGATTTCGCAGGGGGTATCCTCTGCCTGGGTGCTGTATTTCCTGTGTTCCAGAAAAAGCTTTCTCCGGATCAGGAAGAAATATCTGAAGCTGTCCGGTAAGGTCCTGTGGCCCTGCGTGGCGCTGGGGGCTTCGCCCTTTATCATGCAGTTTACGGAAAGTGCCCTGATTGTCAGCTTTAATGTATCTCTGTATAAATATGGAGGTGACATGGCTGTCGGGGTGATGACAGTGCTGTCCAGCGTCATGCAGTTTGCCATGCTGCCGCTTCAGGGGCTCACCCAGGGGGCGCAGCCAATTGTCAGCTACAATTTCGGGGCAGGGAATATGGAGCGGGTGAAGAAGGCATTTTATTGCCTGCTACGGGCCTGTGTGATTTATTCAACAGTCTTGTGGGGGCTGGCGATGATCGTTCCACAGATGTTCATGCATATGTTCACGCAGAATGCGGAGTATATATCGATGGGAATATGGGCCATGCGGGTATACATGGCAGCCAGCTGTATCTATGGCATTCAGATTGCCTGCCAGCAGACCTTCATAGCGCTGGGAAATGCGAAAGTTTCATTGTTCTTAGCGCTGCTGCGGAAAGTCATTCTGCTCATTCCTCTTATCTTTATCCTGCCGCAGATCATCAGCAACCAGGTGTTTGCGGTATTTCTGGCGGAGCCTGTGGCTGATCTGATTGCGGTGAGCACCACGGCCACGCTATTTTTCAGAAGTCTGAAAAAATTAATGAACGGCAGCAGAGAACTGGCACAAAAGGAGTCATATGAGGAATAAAGTAATATTTTTAGATATTGACGGGACGATGACCAATTTTAAGGGGGAATTCCCCAGATCGGCGGAGATCGCGCTCGAACGGGCAAGAAAGAACGGACACCTGCTGGTACCATGTACGGGAAGGACGAATTCCCAGATATTCCCATGGATGCTGAAGGGTACGTTTGCAGGCCTGATCTCAGGGGCGGGGGCCTATGTGAGGGCAGGAGAACAGGTGGTTTTTCACCATTTTCTCGAACCTGGCCGTCTGACACAGGCTGTAGAGTATTTTGAGACAAAGAGAACGCCCTATTACCTGCAGGCGGTGCAGGCCATCTATACATCCAGGTGGGTGATTGATGAGCGGAACAGGATATTTGCCGGAGATGTTATGGCGGAGGCCGAAAGGGACAGAATGTTCGGCAAAGTCTGTGAAGATATGAATCCCGGTATGCGGACGGATGTGGAAAAGCTGGTCTATTATCAGTCTGAAGAGACAGTGGAGCAGGTAAAAAAAGCTCTGGGCCCTTATTTTTGCGTGACAGCGTCCAGCTTCGAACTGACGAACCAGTCGGATGGGGAAGTTACCTGTGCGGGCATTAACAAGGCGGAAGGGATGAGACGGTATCTGGAGTATTCCGGTATCAGCCGGGAGGATACGCTGGCTATCGGGGACGGTCCAAATGATCTGGAAATGCTTCAATATGCTGCGACGGGAGTAGCTATGGGAAATGCGGCGGATTCCCTGAAAGCCGCTGCCGATCTGGTGACAGGCTGCGTAGATGAAGATGGGCTGTATCAAGCGTTTGAACGGCTGGGGCTGATCTGATGGAAGGCGGAAATTATATGAAGGGTAAGGGGAGTTTGACAGTTCTGAATTTTTCCGGCATCTATGAAAGAGAACCCTGGATGTGCAGCCGGAAAGACTGCTGGATTTCATTTACTGCTCTGGAAGGGACGGACGGTTATTGTACAGAAGAGGCGGCATCAGAAATACGCCGAGTGCTGTCTGATTATACGGGAGGAGGGATACATTTCCTTGACTCAGGCAATTACCATTATGTGACAAAGTTTTGGCTGGAAAAAATCCGGAGCCCCTTTGACCTGGCTGTGTTTGACAGGCACAGCGACCTGCAGCCGCCGGGGCTGCTTCCCCTGACGTCCTGCGGCGGCTGGCTGCTGGAGGTTCTGGAGGAGCAGAAATATTTACAGGATGTGTGGCTGATCGGCCCGCCGGAGGAGGTATATCAGAAGATACCGGAAGCGTATCGTGACCGGGTGAAAATTATCGGTGAACAGGAAGCGGTCCTTGGACAGGGGATGGAGCGGCTTTTGCCTCCGGAAAACAGGCGTCCGGTTTATTTGTCCATTGATAAAGATGTACTGAGAGAGGAAGATGCGCCGACGAACTGGGATCAAGGGAATATGACACTGGAGACTCTTATCAGATGGTTAAGACATATTGGAAGCACCGTGCCGGTGATTGGGGCAGATATCTGCGGGGAATCCGCAGAAAACGGCTCTTTTCCTGAGCTGGCAGAGACCTGCAGGAAGAATGACAAAGTAAACCAAATACTGGCAGACTGTCTGGATAAAATAATTTTTTGTGTAACAGCATGAGCTGTTCCCCCGCCCGTCAGGGCATGTGTTACGGGGTGCCCTGTGGGTATACTTTGTGTAACAGTATATGTGCACTGGTGCAGAGACTGATACAGTGGTAAAATAGGATCAGGAAGTACCGTCTGCATGCAGGCGTGAAGGAATAGAATAGCAATGAGAAAGGATGAATCATTATGGCATTTGAAAAGGAGAATTTGGTCCAGGATGCGATCAAACTGGGATTTTCCCATGCAGGTCTGGCCAGGATTGAGACGTTGAAACCAATGATTGAGGTGCGTGATATGTGCGCGGTGGATAAATGCCACGCCTATGACCGTACATGGACATGTCCTCCGGGCTGCGGAACCATTGAAGAATGTGCGGAACGGATGAAAAAGTACGACTGGGGAATTCTGGTTCAGACCACGGCAGAGCTGGAAGACAGCATGGATTATGAGGGAATGATGGAGGGCCAGGAGCGGCAGAAGGAGAACAGCATTGCATTTTTAAAGGAGCTGAGAGAGATTTATGCAGACGTTCTGCCTCTCTGCAGCGCGGGCTGTGACCTCTGCAAGGAATGCACTTATCCGGAGAAACCCTGCCGTTTTCCGGATAAAGCGCTTTCGGCTATGGAGGGCTATGGACTACTGGTCAGCCAGGTCTGCCAGGATAACGATCTGAAGTATTACTATGGACCAAATACAGTTACATATACAGCGTTGTTTCTGATTAAAGAATCCTGAGCAGCATGATCTCTGGTGTTTAGACTGGCTGGGACAGGAAATGCTGCTTGCAGTTGTATTTCAGAAAGATTGGCGCATGAGAAAGGACAAGTGAGGGAAGTATATGGAGAACGACAAGAAGAAGCCGAGGCCGCTCCGGAAAAAAGAGCTGCGGGAGAATATCAAGAAGAATAAGAAGCTTTTTATCCTGTATATGGTGCTCAGAGGACTGGTTATCCTGGTGATGGTAGCCCAGTTTCTGAATAAGAACTATGAGAATGTGTTTCTATGCCTTTTGACTTTACTGCTGTTTTGCATACCTTCGGTTGTGGAGCTGCGGCTGTCCATAGATATTCCGGATGTCCTGGAAGCAATTATATATATGTTCATTTTTGCAGCAGAAATCTTGGGAGAGATTAATAAATATTATCTGATTTTTCCCCAATGGGATACAATTCTGCACACACTGAACGGGTTCCTGGCGGCAGCCATCGGCTTTTCGCTGGTGAATCTGCTGAATAAGAGTCAGAGGTTCACCTTTCAGCTATCTCCGGTCTTCCTGGCAGTGGTGGCGTTTTGTTTCTCCATGACGATCGGTGTCGTATGGGAATTTTTCGAGTATTTTATGGATATGAATTTTGGGCTGGATATGCAGAAAGATACAGTAGTGCATGCGATCAGCTCTGTAATGCTGAATCCCACAGGTGCGAACCGGCCTGAGGCGATACGCGGGATCACTAGCGTGGTGGTCAACGGACAAGAGCTGGGGTTGGGTGGATATCTGGATATCGGGCTGATCGATACGATGAACGATCTGCTGGTGAATTTCGTCGGCGCGTTTACGTTTTCAGTGATCGGATATTTTTCCCTGAAGCATAAGGGGAAGAAAAACCGGCTCGTGGAGAATCTGGTGCCCACCTGGAAGGATGAGGAAAATGTTCCGGAAAACGACGGTAAGGCCCAGGAGCCTCCGGATGGATATTCCGGAGTTTAATAGAAAAGCAGCAGAGTGTATAGCCTGCTGCTTTTCTAATTGGTAACAGTGGATTCAGCGGCTCTTTGCCTTCAGATTTCTGCAGATCAGAAGTCCGGCCAGCAGAAGAAACGGAAAGATGATGGCCGCCAGAATCCCAAGCCTGAGGTTGTCGCCGGCCATTCCCGATACCATGCCGGCCAGTGTGGGTCCGCCGGAACATCCGGCGTCGCCGGCCAGGGCCAGCAGAGCGAACATGGCGGTACCGCCGCCCCTGATCGAAGCCGCCGCTTTGCTGAAAGTACCCGGCCACAAAATGCCCACCGACAGGCCGCACAGTGCGCAGCCCGCCAGCGCCAGGGCCGGCATTGGCACCAGGGATATGCACAGATAGGAGACGATACATAAAATTGCGCTAAATGACATGAAACGGTCGAGATTTATCCTGTCCCCGCGTTTGCCATAATAAACTCTTGAAAGGCCCATGAGTACGGCAAAGGCCATGGGACCGGCCAGATCTCCCAGGGTTTTACTCATTCCGAGCCCGCTTTCGGCAAAAGTGGATGCCCATTGGCTGACGGCTTGTTCACTCGCACCTGCACATAGCATCATCAGCATCAGAACCCAGAAAATTTTCTTAGAGAACAGCTGTTTTATGGTCAGGCCCTGTTCACCCTCGTCAATCAGTGTGCCGATCGGCGCCCGGGCGAATACGAAAGCATTAACGACCGGAAGGATGGCCCACAGCAGCGCGAGCACTTTCCAGCGGGATATTCCAAATATCTGAAAAAATACAGTAGAGACCAGAACAACTCCCACCAAGCCCCAGCAATAAAAAGAGTGCAGCAGGCTCATGGCCTTCTCTTTATTATCCGTGGGACAGGATTCCATGATCGGACTTACCAGAACTTCAGACAGGCCTCCGCCAACAGCATAGATGACAGTCGCTGCCAGAAGCCCGGCAAATGCGTCAGGACATAAATCGGGCAGTATGGTGAGAGCGATGAGCCCCGCTGCCGAACAGATATGGGAAAAAACGATGGAGGCACGGTATCCGATCCTGTCAAGCAATCCGGCAGACAGGAGGTCGACGGCCAGCTGGATGCCAAAATTGATGGTAATGAGCATAGTTATTTTAGACAGAGGGATTCCATAGCTGCTGTGGAAGGTAAGAAACAGCAGCGGAGCGAAATTATTCACGATAGCCTGCACGATATAGCCGGTAAAGCAGGCGATGATTGTTTTTTTATATCCGTTGTTCATAAATATCTCCTTTAAGGCTGGGAAAATATGTCTTTGCGATTATACCATAAAAGATGGCAGGTTGTCTGCATTTTATTTTGTATGAAAAAGACATTGTAAGCATTCACAGTCTAATTATGCATTGTGTAACAGCGTAGGCTGTTTCCACGTCCCGTCAGGGGCATGAGTTGCGGTATACTCTGGAGTATGGTTTTTGTCGAGGTGGGGGGTGGATACGCGGACGAAAAGCAGCGGGAGACCTCCGCGCTGGTTATATATCTCACTGTTTGGAAGCGGGGACAACCTTCCTCCCGTCCATCGGAAAGGCGGGCAAGGGCGCACTGCTGTCCGCAGTTATGCTGGAGCCGGAAATGATACACATGGCAGAAGACGGTATGGGGAAGCAGGTGAAGAAAAATAGGAAATATTGTATGAAAATCTTGCCGGATTTGTAAAGGTATGTTACAATGAACTCAAATTAAAGACCGCGGGGAGCTTGTGTGCAGGCTGAGAGGAAGTAATCAACTTCGACCCTTATACCTGATTTGGATAATGCCAACGTAGGGAATGTGCAGAAGGAACAACAGCCGTTTTCATTTTGAATTATTCAGAATGAGGACGGCTTTTTATTTTACAGAAAATAGAACTTCTTATAAAGTAAAAAGTCTTTAACAGGATGCACATGACAGGCAAAGAAAAGCTGCAGCACTTCGGCGGAGAGGTGAACCGGCGCAGCGTCAGGAAGAAATTGCGGCCGCCGTACAGGCAGAAAGGATACAATTATGAATGAGCATTATACGACACAGATGGATGCCGCCAGGCAGGGAATTATCACACCACAGATGGAGACTGTCGCCAGGAAAGAGCACAGGCCGCCGGAGGAAATCCGCTCGCTGGTGGCGGAGGGAAAGGTCGCGATCTGCGCTAACAAAAGGCATGTCTGCCTGGACCCTAACGGTGTGGGCTCTATGCTGAGGACAAAGATCAACGTCAATCTGGGAGTTTCCCGTGACTGCAAGGATTATGATGTGGAGATGAAGAAAGTGATGGCAGCGGTGGGTATGGGTGCGGAAGCGATCATGGATCTATCCTCTCATGGCGATACAACGGCGTTCCGCAGAAAGCTCACGGCAGAATGCCCGGCCATGATCGGGACTGTTCCGGTCTATGATTCTGTAATCCATTATCAGAGAGATCTGGCGACGCTTTCGGCGAAGGATTTTATAGATGTGATTCGTCTTCACGCGGAGGACGGCGTAGATTTTGTCACGCTTCACTGCGGGATCACACGGAAAACCATCGAACAGATCCGTAAGCATAAGAGAAAGATGAATATAGTGTCCAGAGGAGGCTCCCTGGTATTTGCATGGATGTGTATGACAGGCGGGGAAAATCCGTTTTATGAATACTATGATGAAATCCTGGAGATCTGCCGGGAATATGATGTGACGATTTCCCTGGGGGATGCCTGCCGTCCTGGATGTCTGGCGGATGCAGGGGATGTCTGCCAGATAGAAGAACTGGTACGCTTGGGCGAGCTGACGAAAAGGGCATGGGAAAAGGATGTCCAGGTCATGGTGGAGGGACCGGGCCACATGGCTCTCGACCAGATCGATGCGAACATGAAGATACAGCAGAGTATCTGCATGGGAGCGCCCTTCTATGTGCTGGGGCCGCTGGTGACAGATATCGCGCCCGGCTATGACCACATCACCTCAGCGATTGGCGGAGCTATGGCTGCCGCGGCAGGGGCCGCTTTCCTGTGTTATGTAACTCCGGCGGAGCATCTGGCGCTGCCAAATGTGGAGGATGTAAAACAGGGTATCATTGCCAGCAAAATTGCGGCCCATGCGGCCGATATCGCCAAGCATATACCTCATGCGAGGGATATTGATGACCGGATGGCGGACGCCCGGCAGAGGCTGGACTGGGAAGGCCAGTGGGAATGTGCCATTGATCCTGAGACGGCGAAAGCTATCCGTGATGACAGAAGCCCGGAACATGAGGATACCTGCTCCATGTGCGGAAAGTTCTGTGCGGTCCGCAGCATGAATAAAGCACTGTCCGGGGAGTACATAGACATTTTATGATGAGCGGGAATGAAATCAGAGAAAATCTTCGGGCATCTCTGCGGCTGTATGGTGTGACTGACAGAAGCTGGCTGCGGGGCGAGACCCTCGTGCAGCAGGTGGAGAAAGCCCTTCAGGGCGGGGTTACCTTCCTGCAGCTCAGGGAAAAGCAGCTGCAGGAAGAGGAATTTTTAGAAGAAGCGTTGAAAATAAGAGAGTTATGCAGCAGGTACCATGTGCCCTTTGTCATCGATGACAATGTGAAGGTCGCCCTGAGATCAGGAGCCGATGGAGTTCATCTGGGTCAGGCGGACATGGGAATTCAGGAAGCGCGCCGGATCCTGGGAGAGGATAAAATCATCGGCCTGTCGGCCAGGACAGTCGGACAGGCGGTGCAGGCTGAAAAGGATGGCGCGGACTACCTGGGGGCAGGAGCAGTCTTCGGAACTTCCACGAAATCCGACGCCATAACTTTGCCAAAAGGGATCCTGAAGGAGATCTGCCGGTCAGTCAGCATTCCGGTGGTGGCCATCGGCGGAATCAACAGCAGCAATCTTCTGGAGCTGAGAGGAACAGGGATTTCCGGAGCAGCGGTGGTATCGGCTATTTTTGCGGCGGAGGACATAGCGGCCGCGGCCAGAAGGCTGAATGTATTGGCGGGGCAGGTGACAGGGCTATGAAGACAGTTTTGACAATCGCAGGCTCAGATTCCTGCGGCGGAGCGGGAATACAGGCAGATCTGAAAACGATTGCGGCCCACGGCCTCTATGGGATGAGTGTTATAACGGCTGTGACCGCCCAGAATACTATAAGAGTTTCAGGAATCCATGTGATTCCGCCGGAATTCGTGGAAAAACAGATGGACGCAGTATTTCAGGATATTTTTCCTGACGCCGTAAAGATAGGGATGCTGTCAGACAGTGAAATGATTCGTGCCGTAGCCGGGCGCCTGAAGGCATACCACCCGAAATGGGTGGTGCTGGACCCGGTAATGGTGTCCACAAGCGGAAACCGACTGATGGATCAGGAGGCCTGTGAGTGCCTGATAAAAGAATTGTTTCCTCTGGCGGATCTGATCACGCCGAATCTTGCGGAAGGAGAAGTGCTGAGTGGCCTGCAGATCACCGGACGGGAGACCATGATCCTGGCGGCAGAGAAAATATCCGGGCTGTCAGGCGGAGGCGTTTTGCTGAAGGGCGGCCATCTGTCAGATTCGGCAGATGACCTGCTGGTGCGGCCGGGAGAAGAGAGACGCTGGTATCCGGGGGAGCGGATTGAGAACCCCAATACTCATGGCACCGGCTGCACCCTTTCATCAGCGGTTGCCTGCGGCCTGGCAGAAGGGCGTTCCCTTCCGGAAAGTGTGGCGATGGCAAAAGAATATGTACAGTGCGCCATCGCCGCGGGGCTGGATCTGGGCAGAGGCAGCGGGCCGCTGGACCACATGTGGCGGTCAGAGCAGATCATCTGACTCTCTGGCCTGGGCGGAGCGGATACGTATGCCGTTGACTTCGACTTCGTCAGTCAGAGGAATCACAAGATATTCCCGCCCGTCGATGATCCGGGTTTCTACCAGATCTGTCCGCTCCGGGCTCACATTAACCGTGATATCCGGTGTCCTGACTTCGAACTTCCGGGTGCTGGCCAGATTGGACGCGATCAGGCTGGCCTGCTCACCGGCCTGGGAATCGAATTCCTCTTCAAAGTGGGTGAGCTGTTCCGGTCCGGCACCGCAATCTGCCAGCAGCCGTTTTACATCGGCCTTGTCCAGCGACAGCGGTTCCGGATCTTCTTTTTTCTCATTGAGGAGGGTGTTCAGATTCTCGTGAAGGGTGCGGGCTATTTCGAAGCCGCATTGTTCTCCGAAGGTTTCCTCGACCACTGTATTGAAGGTCAGTTTCTGATCTTTGGCCGGAAGGGGCATAGCGCATCCCAGCAGCTCTTCCGTAATTTCCGGGTGAAGGTATTCTGCGTTTTTCGAATAGTATAGTGCGCTGTGTAGATCCGTATTCCTGTCGTTAAAAGCCGGGAACAGAAAGCCCAGATCGGGCATCTGGACCATCCAGTCCTGGATCTTGTCGACGATTGTGTTAGAATCCGCGTCGTAGCAAAGTCCTGGTTTGGACAGATTTACGGGACAGATACTGCAGAGCAGGAATTGATATACATAATCGGAAGCGTCGAACATCTCCTGGTTATCCTTTGAACGGGAGGGAATATCATAGCTGCCGTGAATCAGCAGGATCAGGTAGTTTTCCGGATACAGATAAGTGGTGATAACCTTGTCATAGAAAGCGTCCAGCATGACGTCATCCTTGAGTTCACTGTCCCTCAGTGCCAGAAGAGCCTGCTGATGCCCACCGGGCATTTCCTCTTCCAGGGGAAATTCCAGATTCAGAAGGTTCCTGCCGATGGTGCCGGACAGGGTTTTTTTAAAGATATCAATATATTTAAACATTTCTTCATCGGGAAGGGAGAGGAAGGCTTCTCTCATCTCGAGCTTTTTTTCTTTGTGACCATCCACGTAGCAGCCGCAGATCCGGTTGATACGGCAGTTGTCTTTTACAAATAGTTTCCTGATTTCCAAAATTTCTTTTTTATTCATTCATTATATCCTCCAGAGTCGTAATCCTCTTCCAGGTGTCTGAGACGCCCTGTGGGTATTATAGCAGAATTGGCGAAAAAATAAAATATCCGTTTCACGTTCGGATTGTCGGATGTGCTGTAGCGTTCGCTTTGCGATTTTACGAAGATTTAGCCTGGGTAAGATAGAAAATCACATTTTAAAATGCTTAAATAGTCTACAGAGGTGATTGATATGGCAGCGAAAAGGAAAAGTGAACGGTTGTTTGTGGGAATACTGGTGCTCCTGGCAGGAATTTTGCTGGGGGCAGGAATTATACATATGGCGGTTACAAATAACGCCGAAAGCGGAAATTCAGGGGTACAGCTGGATAAAAATGCGGTGAGTTTTTCCGGGAATGCTGACGCAGTGGAGAATGAACAGGTTTCTATCCGTTTTCCGGGCTATCCGGAAATCTCTGTGAGGAGTGAGGAAATGGAAATTCCGATTGTCTTGACAAACCCGGAAGGAAATCCATGCTATTTTCAATTTCGGGTAACGATTGAAGAGACCGGGCAGGAGCTGCTGAATAGCGGTTGGGTGGAACCTGGGAGTGCAATCAGGGGAATCGGGCTTGACGAGGCGCTGGGATCAGGGGATTATCAGCTGCTGATTCAGATCGCGACGGGCTCGCTGAATGACAGGAGCGCCATGAACGGGGGAACGGTTCGAACAGGGCTCCATGTGGAGTGAAAAAGCCTGTCTTTAACCAATGGTTATTTATTATAGAGGCAGAGGTATAATGATCAAGGAGGAAAAAAATGAAGAAATCTAAAGTGTTGGCAATGGTGACGGCAGCGGGCCTGGTTAGCGCTATAAGCCCCCTTTCTGCTTTGGCGGCGGTGGTGAGTGAGGAAACTCCGGACGCCAGCGTACAGCAGCAGGTAACGCTCGAAAAAACGGCTGAAGTGGTGCCTACCTATACGGTTGACGTGCCGGCGCAGGTGGAGATCGGCAAGGATGCTAAGAACCTGAGCTTCTCTATGAACCTGGAGAACCATGACGAATTTATTCCGTCCGGGAAAAAGGTATCTGTGAAAATTGTCAGCGCTGGTTATCCGGGAACTTTGAATAAGTTTGCAGTCTGGGACAGCAGTAAGCTGCAAGAAGCATCTTATGAAATCTACGAAACGGACGCGATGGCCGGCGGAAGATACAGCATAGGAGACGAGGTTGCCAGCTGGACGGGAAGCAACTGGGGAACACAGAACAGAAGAATTAAAGCTGTAGACTATGAAAATATTCAGCCGGGCAGCTACAGTGGCGTCATCAACTACAGCATATCCCTGGAAGATGCGTAAGAGGGGTATGCGGGAATGGACCGCAGCCCTCCTGTTCCTGCTGTGTGCGGCTCTGGGCGCTGTGCCGGCCCGTGCGGCGGAAAATTCCACGGAGATCACGCTGGAAATTCCGGAAAAAGCAGAAGTTTCTGTTGAAATCCGGGGAAACGGGAGTATCACGGCAGAGAATGGTGAGAATACGGAGGTTATCCGTCAGGAAGGCACAGTATTCGTTGAAAAGGGACAGGATGTGGTTTTCAGATTCCACCCGGCAGAAGGAAGCCGGCTGACGAGTGTCCTTTACCAGGGAAAAGAGATAAAAAACCAGATAGAAAAACAGAGTTGGACGTTAAAGAACGTTCAGGAGAGCGGGACAATCGCTGTTATATTTGCCGTTTCATCAGGACAAAATGAGGAGGTTGAAACGGGAGATTACAACCGGTACGCATGCTATGGATTATTGGCGGCCGTGTGTGCCGCCGCTACGGCTATTCTCTGGAGAAAAAAACAGGGGAAGTATTGGTAAAACCAATATTTTCCCTGTTTTATTTGAAGGATGGGCTTTGCTGAAAAAGTAGGACTTGTCAAAATCAAATTTTATTATATAATAAATACATTGAAATTCGGTTAAAACTGAATGGAGGAAAAGTAAAATGAATCAGGAAGAGAGAATGCTAAAGGGACTACCCTATAAAATTACAGAGGACGGGCTGCCGGAAAAGCATCTGGCCGTGCTGCAGAAAATCTATGATTATAACCTGTGCCGCCCGGATGAGACAGAGAAGATGGACCGCCTGATCCGGTCAATACTGGGGAAGACAGGAAAACAGGTGCATGTGGAACCACCCTTCCGCTGTGATTATGGGTTTAATATAGAAGTTGGTGAAAATTTTTATTCTAATTATAATCTGACAATTTTGGACGTGGGTAAGGTAATCATCGGCGATCATACGATGTTCGCTCCCAATGTGTCTATCTATACGGCAGGTCATCCCATTCATCCGGAATCGCGTAACTCCGGATATGAATACGGGATATCAGTCACGATAGGTAATAATGTCTGGCTGGGAGGCAATGTGGTGGTTGTGCCCGGCGTGCATATCGGCAATGACGTGGTAATCGGGGCGGGAAGCGTGGTGACAAAGGATATCCCTGACCGTGTGTTAGATGCCGGGAATCCATGCCGTGTGATCCGGGAAATCACGGAGGAAGATCGGAAGTATTATTACAGAGACCGCGAATTTGACGTGGATGATTATTAACAATATCCTAAATTAGGAGAAAAAAATTAAAAAAGTGCTTGCATTTTTTGTAAAAATGAGGTATTATAATCAAGCACGGTTGATTGGTCAAGCGGTTAAGACGCCGCCCTCTCACGGCGGAAACAGGGGTTCGATTCCCCTATCAACTGCTCAGCAAAAAACAGCAATACAAAGCTATCGTTATTTTAGCCTTGTATTGCTTTTTTTGTTATCCGGATTGGTCAGAATTTCAATATAGCGAGAACGATAAAGAGGAACCCACCGATCCAGGAAAGATCTCTGGGGCAATGTGCGCTGATCTTCCGGCCCAGCAGCAGGCCCATGCAGGTGAACAAAACGCCCATCACAAAAGCGGTAATCACGGTGATCGGAACGGATATTTTCATGAATGCGGCCATTGTCCCGGCGGCAAGGCTGTCGATGGACATGGCGAGGGAAAAGAAAATCACCTCTTTCCAGGTCAGATCATGGCTCTCATCAGCGTCAGCTTCCAGGGGATCGCTGTAGATATTGATAATGAAACGCAGCTGTGAAAATGAAAAACGAATATTTTTATTCAGCTGCCTGTGGCGGCGTAGGTAGCGTTTAATGCTGGAATCTGCCAGCTTCAGGAAGCCCAGAAGCATGAGGCTGATGAAACAGATCCCCCGGGTGAAGCTCTCAGGTATCCAGCTGTCCAGCAGAGTGCCGAACATCAGCGAGACGCCTAAACAGAGGCTGCATATTCCGTTAATCACGGCGATCTGTCCTGCGGAGAGATGCACCTGATTGGTGCCGTACGCGGCGCTGGCAACGAATGTGTCCAGGCATAAGGCAAAAACAAGAAGGAATATATTAAGGAACACGGCTTTTTGCCTTTTTTTCTTATAGTATTCTCTGATTTTGATTTTGCCATATTTTACAGCGGGTGTTCATATATTGTAGAGAATGTTCTGAAGAAAGACGAGGTTGCGGATGACGGTTGGATATAATCTGCTCATGTTTGGATTGGGCCTGGTGCTGCTGATCTGGGGGAGCAGCCTGTTCGTGGACAGTGCGGTGGCTCTGGCGAAGCGATTTCATCTGCCGGAGGTGTTGATCGGGGCTACGATTGTGAGTCTGGGGACGACGCTTCCGGAGGTCCTCTTTTCTACCATGGCCTCTGTAAACGGGCTGCCGGACATGGCATTGGGCAACGCGCTGGGTTCTATACTGTGTAATACAGGGCTGATTGCCGGACTGTTGTTGGTTTTGAGACCTATTATACTGGACGGGCGTTCCGTCAAAAATGTGGTATCCGGAAGCTTTTTCCTGGGAACGGGATTTCTGGTCTATGCCCTGAGCGGGGCGCTGGCGGGAGGTTTGACACGTATATCGGGAGCTTTGCTTCTGGCGGTTTGTGTCTATTTCTTTATCCGGACGGCGAAAAACGGTCAGGAGGAAAATGGGGATTGCGGGCAGATACAGGCTGCGGATCAGCAGCGCTTTGGTGTCACTGATGTCGTTCGTATGATACTGGAGGCAGGTGCGATCTATCTGGGGGCAAGCTTCCTGGTCAGATACGGTCCGGAGCTGGCTCGTTCCCTCGGAGTGCCGGAGGTGATCATATCGCTGACATTTGTAGCGCTGGGAACCTCTCTTCCGGAGCTGGTTACCTCACTGGTGGCTTTGAAAAAGAATCATTCCTCCCTGTCGCTGGGGAACATCATCGGGGCTGATATTCTGAATTTTCTGCTGGTGGGAGGTATTTCAGCGATGATCTGCCCGGCAGGATATCCGGCCAGTATCATGGTGCTGGAGCTTCCCTTTATTTTCCTGTTTCTTGCACTTTTATGTTTACCCTCTGCTGTCAGGAAAAAGGCAGGACGGGTACAGGGGGCGCTGCTGCTGGGCGGTTACCTGCTTTATCTGGCGCTGATGGTAAGGGGACAGATGTAGAGGGTTATCAAAATCATTTCTTTGTGTTATACTGTCACCAGAGGTGGAGAGCATGAATCAGGTTATATTTCATGTGGATGTTAACAGTGCATATTTAAGCTGGTCGGCGATCAAATCCCTGGCCGGAGGCGGCGGAGAAGATTACCGGCAGATTCCCTGTGTGGTGGGCGGAGACGAATCCAAGCGCCATGGGGTCGTGTTGGCGAAGAGCCTTCCGGCGAAGAAGTATGGAATCCGCACGGGTGAGTCCCTGTTCGAGGCCCGGAGAAAATGCCCGGACGTGAAGATCATCAAGCCGGATTTCCCCTGGTATGTGGAAAAGAGCCGTGCCATGATGGCGATCCTGAGCCAGTATTCGCCGGATATCTACAAGTATTCCATTGATGAAGCGTTTCTGGATATGACCGGTATGGAGGGATTGATGGGCAGGCCTGTGGAGGCTGCCTGCCGCCTGAAGGATCAGATCAGGGATGAGTTAGGGTTTACTGTTAATATCGGCGTTTCTTCCAACTATCTGCTGGCAAAGATGGCCTCGGACTTTGAGAAGCCGGACAAGGTGCATACTCTGTTCGCCGGGGAGATCCGGGAGAAAATGTGGCCGCTTCCGGTGAGGGACCTGTTCTCAGTGGGCGGGAGCTCAGAGAAAAAGCTGCTGAAGTACGGGGTCAGAACGATCGGCGAACTGGCGGCAATGGACCGGAAACGGCTGGTTAAGGATATGGGACTCCAGGGAGGCGTCATCTGGGAATATGCCAACGGGATTGAGTCTGTTCCCATCGTTCAGCGGGAGACTAAGGAGAAAAGCTACGGCAACAGCATCACGACTTCTCAGGATATCGGCAGCTGCGAAACGGCCTGCCGGATGCTGATGCCCCTGTGCGAGACGGTCGCCATGCGGCTGCGTCTGGATTCCATGAAAGTGAGTACGGTTACCGTGCAGGTGACAGATTATGATTTTAAAAAGCGCTCCCATCAGAGATCTCTGGGACATGCCACAGATGTGACGGCCGAGATTTATGAGGCCGCCTGCGGACTTATGAGAGAAATGTGGAACGGTACGCCGGTTCGTCTGATCGGAGTATCCGGAGGAAAAGCTGCCAGAGAGGAATACGAGCAGATGTCCCTGTTTCAGGACCCTCAGACGGAAAAACAGAAAAAGCTGGACCGGGCGATGGACAGCCTGAAGCTGCGTTTTGGAGAGGACGCTGTGATCCGGGCGAGCCTGCTGGAGGATAACGGGCGTACCCGCGGGATGGCCAGAGCAAAGATGGAACATAAAATAAAAAAAGCGGGGCCGGAAAGCCGGCGGATAAAGGAGAGACACAATGAAGGAACCATTTGACCTGGAACGCTATTTAACAGCAGGTGTTGAGAACATCGTAAAAGGCGCAATGAAAATTTCGCTGAAGAATCACAGGGAAAGCCTGTTTGTGGCCCGCTATTTGGTGGCCAGCAGGAAGGCAGCCGCACTGCGCCGCAGTGCGGAGGAGCGGGGAGAGCATATACCGCCCTTTCTGATTGCCAGCGTCACGACGGCGTGCAACCTTCACTGTGCGGGCTGCTACGCGAGAGCGAACCATGCCTGCCTGGATACAGAGGCAGAGGGTCAGATGAGTGACGATGACTGGGAAAAGGTCTTCGCTGAGGCGGCGGGCCTGGGCATTGGCTTTATTCTTCTGGCAGGAGGTGAACCGATGCTCCGCCGGGATATCCTGACGTCGGCGGCGAAATTCCAGGAGATCCTGTTCCCCGTTTTTACCAACGGGACGATGTTTGACATGGATTATCTGAAGCTTTTTAACAGAAGCAGGAATCTGCTTCCGGTGCTTAGCATCGAGGGCGGCGAGGACAACACGGATGACAGGAGAGGCCGGGGAATGTACCGCCAGCTGCAGAATACCATGGAGCTGTTACATAAAGACGGGATACTGTTCGGCGCTTCCGTTACAGTGACGAAGGAGAATCTCAGGGAAGTGACAGGCCGGGAGTTTCTTGACAATCTCTGCCACCATGGATGTAAAGCCATATTTTACATAGAGTTTGTGCCTGTAAATTCAAAAGCCAGAGGCATGGCGCCGGAAGAAGAGGAAAGGGAATATATGAATCAGAAGCTTCTGGAGCTTCGGGAGATATACGGAGATATGCTGTTCATTTCCTTTCCGGGAGATGAGAAAAGCTCCGGAGGCTGCCTGGCGGCTGGAAGAGGCTTCTTCCACATCAATGCGTTCGGAGGTGCGGAGCCTTGTCCGTTTTCCCCGTATTCGGATATCAGTGTAAAGGAGTCCTCCATCCGGGAAGCGCTGCAGTCCAGGCTGTTCACAGGGCTGCGGGAGCAGGGGGTTCTGATGGAGGATCATGCGGGAGGATGCGTCCTGTTTGAGAAAAAAGAACAGGTAGAAGCACTCGCCGGCGGTCAGTGAAGGAAAACGGGAGAGGACAAGATGGAAAAAATTCTAATCGTAGTAGATATGCAGAATGATTTTATCACAGGGCCGCTGGGTACGCCGGAATCTCTGAAGGCTGTGCCGCGCGTGCAGGAATTCCTGGGGCGCTGGCGTGCGGAGAGGCGGGGAGAAATATATTTCACGCGGGATACGCATCATGTGGGATACGAGGATACGCAGGAAGGGAGAAACCTTCCGGTCCTTCACTGCCTGGAAGGGAGTGAAGGGTGGCAGATCTGCCCGGAGCTTCGGGAGTACGCGGAGGATGCCGTCATTTTCGATAAGCCTTCTTTCGGAAGCCAGGATATGGCAGAGTACCTGCAGGATAGTGGTGCGGCTCCGGAAGAGATTGTGCTGGTCGGCCTGTGCACGGATATCTGTGTGATCTCCAATGCGATTCTTCTGAAGGCATTTTTTCCGGAGTGCAGGATCACAGTGATTGCCGGCTGCTGTGCGGGGGTGACGGAGGAGAGCCATGAGCGGGCGCTGAAGGCAATGGAAGCCTGCCAGATACGGGTGGTCAGAGATCAGACGGAGGCTGAGGATGATGGGAACAAGCTGTGAGAACTGCGCCTTCTATGCCTGGGATGAGGATTATGAGTGTTATATCTGTGAGATGGATCTGGATGAGGACGAAATGGTCAGGTTTCTCCAGGATACTTATTATGATTGCCCTTATTACAGGAATGGAGATGAATACGCGGTGGTTAGAAAACAGATATGAGGATAGAAACGGATGAATTATAAGATCATTCTTCAATATGAGGGAACCCGTTATGACGGCTGGCAGAGGCAGAAGCATACAGAACAAACGATTCAGGGAAAACTGGAGCAGGTGTTGTCGCGGCTGGCCGGAGAGACAATAGAAGTAAACGGGGCGGGCCGTACGGACGCGGGAGTCCATGCCTTTGGCCAGGTGGCGAATTTTCATCTGGATACGGAACTGACAGACGGAGAACTGAAGAAATATCTGAACCGGTATCTGCCGGAGGATGTTGCCGTGACCGGGATTGAGAGGGTGCCGCCCAGATTTCATGCCAGGCTGAACGCCTGTTGGAAGGTGTATCATTACCAGATTGCTTTCGGAGAGGCGAAGCCGGTGTTTGAACGGAAGCTGGTATACCGTGTGGAAGAGGTTCTGGATTTTGAAAAAATGGAGAAAGCAGCGAAGTTTTTGGAGGGAACCCATGATTTTCGCGCCTTCTGTGCCAATAAGCACATGAAGAAATCTACTGTGAGGACGGTCAGGCGGATAGGCATTCAGGTGCATAAAAAAGATGGGATGGCTTCCGTTACATTTACAGGCGATGGATTTCTTTATCATATGGTGAGGATTCTCATGGGCACACTTCTGGAGGTGGGCATGGGAAAGCGGCGGCCGGAGGATATGGAGGCGCTGCTGGAAAGCCGGGACAGAGAACAGGCAGGCTTTACGGCGCCTGCTCAGGGGCTGTTTCTGGATTATGTGAGCTATGACAGCAGAGGGTGTGGGACAGATTGTGAATACGAGGAGAAGGAAGATGATTAACAAATGTGAAGGGGCGATTTTTGACCTGGATGGTACTTTGCTGGATTCTATGGGGATTTGGCATCAGATTGATGTGGACTTTCTGGCGAAAAGAGGGTTTGAAGTGCCTGAGGATTATCAGAGAGTGATTACACCCATGGGTTCCTTTGACGCCGCTGTGTATACGATTGAACGATTTGCACTGGATGAAACGCCTGGCGGGCTGATTCAGGAGTGGCTTGATATGGCTTATGAGGCGTACAGTGAACTGCTTCCGCTGAAGCCCTATGCCTATGATTATGTGGAGAAGCTGCATCAGACCGGACGCAGGCTGGCGATCGCCACTTCCTCCGAACGTTATCTGGTGATGCCTGCCCTGGAACGCACAGGGCTGCTCCCCATGCTGGATACAGTTGTGACAGTAAAAGATGTGAGCAGGGGAAAAGGGTTTCCGGATATCTATGAAAAGGCTGCCGGCGACCTGGGGCTGGCACCGGAGAAATGTGCGGTATATGAAGACATCATAGAAGGCATACGGGGTGCGAAGGCAGGCGGCTTCCTGGCCGTCGGCGTTTATGAGCGCCAGTATAAGGGAAGTTATGAGGAGATGAAGCAGGAATCGGATGTCTATATTCATTCATTTGAAGAGCTGATATGATCCGGATAAGGGGCTGAAAAAGGAAAATTGTAGAAAATTGTAAAAAAAGCGCGGGATTTGGCGCTTTTTTTCTTTCGTTTATGCCTCTTTTGTATTAAAGTGTACTTATGGTATACTTCAAAGTAAGTGTATCTGTTTTGTGCAATTTAATTTATTAAACCGAACGATAAAAGGAGAAAAGGACATGCAATTTGATATGACGGTAAGAGAAAAAGAGATTTTAAAGCTGCATGAGGAAGAAAAGCTGTCTTTCCGGGCAATTGGAGAGAAATACGGAATCAGCAGCGGCCGCGCCTCTCAGATCTTCCGTGATGCGGACAGAAAACGCCGGGAGGCCTATCGCCTGGAGCAGCAGAAAGAGGCAAATAAAGAGGAGATCCCGCTCTCTCTGACAAGAGGAGAATTAATCATGCTGGAAGAGATCCTGCAGGAATACACGCGACTCTGTACGGCCGGAGTCCGGCATACCCTGGCGGAGCTCACGCGGGTGAAGGAGGATCCCAGATACCGGGAGGCGGAACGCCTGGCCGGATATTTCGACAGACTGACCGGGGAAAATGGCTGATTCCATTATGATTGCATTTCCGGAAAGCTTTTGTTATAATATTCACGGATTTACGCCGTTTTCCGGTCAACCAGATGTGCTGCTGGCCGGGAACACAGATACAAAATATAGTAGAAGAGGTTGGAAAGTATGGCGAGCAAGAACACATATGATGCCAGCAGTATATCCGTTCTGGAAGGGCTGGAAGCGGTCAGAATGCGTCCGGGTATGTATATTGGCAGCACCAGCAGGAAAGGGCTGAACCATCTGATCTATGAGATCGTGGACAATGCGGTTGACGAGCATCTGGCAGGCTGCTGCACACAGATCCGGGTTGTCCTGGAGGATGACGGTTCCTGTACTGTTACGGATAACGGAAGAGGAATTCCGGTGGGAATGCATGAAAAGGGAGTACCGGCGGAGCGGCTGGTATTCACGACACTGCATGCCGGCGGCAAGTTCGACAATACGGTATATAAGACAAGCGGCGGGCTTCATGGTGTGGGTTCTTCTGTAGTCAATGCTCTTTCCACCTATCTGGATATACAGGTGAGCAGGGAAGGTTTTGTCCATCATGACCGCTATGAGAGAGGGGTTCCGGTGATCGCCCTGGAGGACGGTCTGCTTCCGAAGATCGGTAAGACCCGGGAGACCGGCACCCGTGTGAATTTCCTGCCGGACCCGGAGATCTTTGAGAAAACCCGGTTTGCATCGACGGAGCTGAAGAGCAGGCTCCATGAGACGGCCTATCTGAACCCGGAGCTGACGATTGAATATGAAGACAGGCGAGAAGGAAAAAATGAGCGGGAGACATTTCATGAGCCGGACGGGATTATCGGCTTTGTGAAGGATCTGAATAAGAAAAAAGAGGCGATTCATGAACCGGTCTACTTCAAGGGAGAATCCGAAGGGATCACAGTGGAGATCGCTTTTCAGTATATCAATGAATTTCAGGAAAATGTTCTGGGTTTCTGCAATAATATCTATAATGCAGAGGGCGGTGCCCATCTGACCGGGTTCAAAACCCAGTTTACGACGGTCATGAACAGCTATGCCAGGGAGATTGGCGTGCTGAAGGAAAAGGATGCGAATTTTACCGGAGCGGACATCCGCAATGGAATGACGGCGGTGGTCTCAATCAAACATCCGGACCCGAGGTTTGAAGGACAGACGAAGACGAAGCTGGACAATCCGGATGCCGCGAGAGTTACCGGCAAGGTGACCGCCGAGGAAGTGGTACGTTATTTTGACCGGAATCTGGAGACGCTGAAGCAGGTGCTTTCCTGTGCGGAGCGGTCTGCGAAGATCCGGAAAACAGAGGAAAAGGCCAAAACGAACATGCTGACAAGGCAGAAATATTCTTTCGATGCCAATGGGAAACTGGCCAACTGTGAGAGACGGGACCCTTCTGTCTGTGAAATCTTTATCGTAGAGGGGGATTCTGCGGGAGGCTCCGCAAAGACGGCCAGGGACAGGAGCTTCCAGGCGATCCTGCCCATCCGGGGTAAAATTCTGAATGTGGAAAAGGCCAGCATTGATAAGGTGCTGGCAAACGCGGAGATCAAATCCATGATTAACGCTTTCGGCTGTGGATTTTCCGAGGGATACGGAAATGATTTTGATATCAGCAAACTGAGATATGACAAAATCATTGTGATGGCTGATGCCGACGTGGACGGCGCTCATATTTCCACACTGCTGCTGACTCTTTTTTACCGTTTTCTGCCGGAGCTAATCTATGAAGGGCATGTCTATATCGCCATGCCGCCGCTGTATAAGGCCATACCGGCAAGAGGTGAGGAAGAGTATCTCTATGATGATAAGGCTCTGGAGAAATACCGGAAGAAGCACAGCGGCCAGAAGTTCACCCTGCAGCGGTATAAAGGCCTGGGCGAGATGGATGCGAACCAGCTCTGGGAGACGACGCTGGACCCCAGAACCAGGCGGCTGAAAAGGGTGGAGATCGAGGACGCCCGCATGGCTTCTGAGGTGACGGAGATTCTCATGGGGACTGAAGTGCCGCCCAGGAAGGCTTTTATCTATGACCATGCTACAGATGCGGAACTGGACGTCTGACAGATGAAGGAGCGGTGAGATGGAAGAACAGATTATCAGAACAGAATATTCGGAGCTGATGCAGAAATCATACATTGATTATGCCATGAGCGTTATCATAGCCAGAGCCTTGCCGGATGTGCGGGACGGGCTGAAGCCGGTTCAACGGAGAACCCTGTATGACATGCTGGAATTGGGCACCTATTATGACCGGCCTTACAGGAAATGTGCCCGTATCGTGGGAGATACCATGGGCAAATATCACCCCCACGGCGACAGCTCGATCTATGACGCCCTGGTGGTCATGGCGCAGGAATTCAAGAAGGGCCAGCCGCTGGTAGACGGTCACGGTAATTTCGGGTCTATTGAGGGTGACGGAGCCGCGGCTATGCGTTATACGGAGGCGCGCCTGCAGAAAATTACGCAGGACGTTTACCTGAAGGATATGGATAAGGGAGTTGTGGACTTTCTGCCCAATTTTGATGAGACAGAGAAGGAACCGGAGGTGCTACCGGTCAGAGTGCCGAACTTGCTTGTGAACGGCGCGGACGGCATCGCCGTGGGAATGGCCACCAGCATACCGCCTCATAATCTGGGGGAGGTTGTGGACGCAGTCAAAGCCTATATGCAGAATGAGGACATCACAACAGAGGAATTGATGGCGTATATCAAGGGACCGGATTTCCCAACCGGAGGCATTGTCGTGAATCAGGATGACCTTCCGGCCATCTATGAGAGCGGATGCGGAAAAATCCGCCTGCGGGGCAAGGTGGAGGTTGAGAAGGGGAAGAGCGGAAGGCAGTATCTGGTCATCACGGAGATCCCGTACACCATGATCGGAGCAAACATCGGAAAGTTCCTTAATGACGTGGCCGATCTGGTGGAGAGCCGCAAAGCGCCGGAAATCATCGATATTTCCAACCAGTCGTCAAAAGAAGGAATCCGGATTGTGCTGGAACTGCGCAGAGGCGCCGACGCAGAAAAGCTTCAGAACCTGCTGTACAAGAAGACCAGGCTGGAGGATACCTTTGGCGTGAATATGCTGGCAGTTGCAGACGGCAGGCCGGAAACGCTGGGGCTGAAGAAGGTCATCGAATACCACGTGGATTTTCAGTTTGATCTGGCAACCCGTAAATACCAGAACCTTCTGTCAAAGGAGCTGGAAAAGAAAGAGGTCCAGGAAGGACTGATGAAGGCCTGCGACGTCATTGACCTGATCATTGAGATCCTGAGAGGCAGCAAGAATCAGAAGCAGGTAAAAGACTGCCTGACGATGGGAATCACCGAGGGCATACGCTTTAAACATAAATCCAGTGAAAAGGCTGCCAAAGAACTGTGTTTTACCCAGAGACAGGCCACAGCCATCCTGGAAATGCGCTTATATAAACTGATTGGTCTGGAAATTGAAGCCCTGATGAAGGAACACGGGGAGACGCTGAAGAAAATCGCCAGGTACGAAGATATTTTAAATAATTATGACTCCATGTCCAGGGTGATCATGGACGACCTGGAGCAGATCAAAAAGGACTATGGAAAGCAGCGGAAGACGGTCATCATGAATGCGGAGGCAGTCGTGCTGGAGGAAGCGCCCATAGAGGAGACAGAGGTGGTGTTCCTGATGGACCGTTTCGGATACGCCAGGACAATTGATCCTTCTGTCTATGAGCGGAACAGGGAGTCGGCAGATGCGGAGAATAAATATGTGATCCGCTGTATGAATACAGATAAAATCTGTGTGTTCACAGACCAGGGCAAAATGCATACGGTAAAGGTCCTGGATGTCCCATTCGGAAAGTTCAGGGATAAGGGGACGCCTGTCGACAACATCTGCAATTATTCCAGTGAAAAGGAACAGGCCATCTATGTAGACTGTCTGACCGGAATCAGAGATAAAAAGCTGGTATTTGCCACAAAAGCGGGCATGGTAAAGGTGGTGGACGGCAGTGAATTCGACGTGACGAAGCGGACGGTGGCTGCTACCAAGCTGTCCGGAGAAGAAGATTTGCTGATGCTGGTGGGGATCGCAGAGATGAATGATTATCTCGTGCTGCAGAGTGCGGGAGGGTATTTCCTTAAATTCCTTCTGGAAGAGATCCCTGAGAAAAAGAAGGCAGCCATCGGCGTCCGGGGAATCCGCCTCGGCGAGGACGATCAGGTGGAAGCCGCGTACTTGCTGGCCAGCAGGATTGATTTCACGATCCATTACAAAGACAGAGAGCTGGTCCTGAACAAGCTGAAGCTGGGGAAACGAGACGGGAAAGGTACCAGGGTCAGAGTATAAATTTTAATTTTACACATCTATTGCTTGCAATATTACAATTATTCATTCATAATAATGTAGAACAAGAAAAAAGAAACAGGAGGGAATAGTTATGTTTTGCAAAAACTGTGGAGCAGAGATAGCAGACAATGCTGTATTCTGTCCGAAATGCGGAGGAAAGGTTAGTCAGCCGTCGAATCAGGGAACTCCCGTTCCGCCCCAGAATACTCAGCAATACGGCGGTCAGAATCAGCAGTATGGCTATCAGCCTGGAAGCGGGTATAATCCCCCGAACAACAGGGTGAATGGAAACGCTGGTAAGGTGATGCTGATAGTCGCCGGTATTCTTGTACTGATCGGCGGTATTATAACACTCGTTTCTGATTTGCAGTCTCTGGGATACTTAGGCTATTTTGCCGGCACCGGGTTTGCGGGAGCGATTGTGTTTGAGATAATATTCTCGATTGTCATGCTGATCACAGGTATCTGTGCGCTGGTGTGGTGCGGCCGGAAAGATAAAGCGGATTTGGTGTTTAAGCTGGGCATCGCGGTTGTCGTGATGCGCGTGATCGACTGGATCTGGGCTGCTGCGATTTTCGCAGGATTCATTAATCCGGTTACTGCCGGAGCTGTGATTTTAGGATTCATCTGCCCTATTCTGATTGTGGTCGGAGCATATCTGAACAAGAAGGCCTGATATGAAATGGAAAGCTAAAGTACAGCAGGGAATTATGAATTATACAGGCCTGCAGGAGTATCCGGAAGGAGTCTTGAGCGGGCGTTACGGGGATTATTTTGTGAATATGACCTGGGACGGGACGACCGGTATCTATACAGTGGTGATTGACGCTGTTCCGACGGTGCCGCCGGGCCTTCCGGCACAGGCATTTCTGGGGCAAATGGCCGCACAGAAGCTGGCAGACCGGGGATACAGCTGTACCGGCGCTCATCTGTCAGCGAGAATACAGGGAAAGAACTCTGCGGATAAGACTGTTGCGAAACTGATGACGTACCTGGATACGGCGGTCCATTATCTGGCTGAAAACGGATTTATCTCCGGCTGCGGAAGCTGCGGCAGGCAGGATGCGGCGCTGAATCTCTGCAGCGTCAATGGAGAGATGGATTTTCTCTGTCCGGACTGCTTCAGCAGGGTGAATCAGTCACTGGAGCTGAACCGTCAGGCAAAAAAGGCGGTTAAAGGCAATCCTGTGGCTGGAATTGTAGGAGCGTTTTTAGGAGCGCTGATTGGAGCGGCTCTATGGGTACTGATTTATCATCTGGGATACATAGCAGGACTGGCGGGACTGGTGATGGCAGTTCTGGCGCTGAAGGGATATGAGAAGTTTGCCGGCAATCTGAATGTGATCGGAATTATTGTCTGCCTGGCTATGGTCGCCGTTATGATCTATTTCGCTAACAATGTGGCATTTGCGCTGGAAATATACGGCGCTTATAAGACGGAATTCGACATCGGTTTCGGTGACGCTTACAGGGCGATACCTGAATTCCTGAAGGACAGTGAGATCAGTGCTGTCTATTATAAAGATCTGATCATAGGATATATCCTTACGGCGGTGGCCAGCGCGGGAACCATCTACGGGATGTTCCGCGCCAGCACAGGAGCCTATAAGACTAAGAAATTCTAAAGAGTTTTTTCCAGCAGCAGAGAGGCGACGGCCTTCTCGTTGTACTGGCTGGAGATGATTCCTCCGTCGGAAAGCCGGGAGTAAATGCCGGAGAATTTACCGTCATAGACGAAAAGGCCCGACATATTGGTGTATTCTTTAAAACACCTTGGATCTTCTACAAAACAAATATTTTTCGTCCGGTAGGGAGGACAGTATTCCTGGTAGATATAGCCATGATTAAAGCTGGCCTCCACATGCTTCCGCCATTGTTCGGGAGTGTCGTCACAGCCGGCGTAGACACCCCTGGATGCGTAAGAATCCAGGGGTTTTATCAGCCATCGGTCCTTTTCCGCCAAAATCTCTTCTTTAGAGCAGTATCGTTCATCCAGCAGGTTCGTGTAGGGGATATGTTTTCTGACAAAATCACGCTCCAGCGGGTCTAACAGCGAGAGTGTGGGCTCTTCGCGGATAAGCTTGAACAGCCATTTATTATGGATGATCTGTGTGCAGAAAGCTCCGATCAGGCATACTGCCTGTTCCCGTACGGCCTCCAGAAAGGGCTGAATGCGGGCAGAAGCGGCACATACGTCTGTCGTGACCGCCCGCCGGTAGACGGCGTCTACAGGATGGCCGGAAGGGGAATAAAGCACGTGGTTCTGGTAAGTCATTTCTGTAATTTCACAGATCTCGCAGGAAACGCCCGCTTTCTCAAAGCGGCGTTGGAATTCTTCAAATTCGGTAATGGATGCGTTTTCAAGAAAATCCACGATCGCCACATGGGGATGATCCACCCTGCCTTTGTAAGTACCGTAGATGTTCAGGAAGGTCTGAACCCATGAATCATATAGCTCATAGGATGAAAATGCATACCGCCGTTTCATCTCCTGATGCGCCGGGTTCAGCTCCAGAGCCTGATTCAGAACGTAGTCTTCGTTCATGGCGCTGGTCCCGTCTGTATTGATCTCACAGAATTTAAAAGAATCGTCTTCTTCGTTATAGAAAATATCAAACCTGGCAATGGGAAGCAAGCTGTCGTATCCCCGGGGAACCAGGATCAGATCTTCCAGTTCTCTGGAAAAAGGGAAAAGCTTACGATACTCCGGATTCTCAAGATATTCCCGGATCACCTTTTCAAATATCCCATAAGTGACGGTGACAATTTCCCCGTATTTTTCAGCAACCTCAGGTGTGAAAACCTTGGGGATCTGCAATGTCCGTACGCAGCGTCCATGGTAGGCCACAGAGGAATGTTCCAGATAGTCCTTAGTCTTCAAAGCAGCCTGGTAATTTTCTTCAAAATTTTCTTCTATGATTTGTTGGTATTGTCTGCGGATAGATTCCATAATACTCCTTTGCCAGCGTCATACGCTTCTGAATGTTTTTGCGGAAGGGCAGAAGGCAGAGCGCCTCTCCGTCTTCCAGATGGTCTTCGGCCAGATCCAGCAGCTTCCATAGGAATACGGAAGCCGGCTGGCCGTATATTTCGCTGTCATAGCCTTTTTTCATCAGGTGGTTCTCTGCATCCAGTATATTCTGTTCTGTGACAGGATATTGTGCCAAAAGCTCTTCCAGAACCTCAGGTTTAAAGAAGAGTCCCTTAATCAGGGCGAGATAGGCCATGACATATTCAAAAGGCATGCTGTCTGCGCCGCGGATTTCCACATAGTGCTTCACGCGCACGTCCAGAAAGGTCATGGAGAGGATATGCTCCACGTCCTCTGGTGTGATCAGATGGTCTTTCCAGATATCTTTCACAGGACGGCTGCCCGTGTAGACAGAACCCTCCGGCGTTGGGAGGAATATCAGCGGAAGATTCCAGAGGTATTCCGCATAGGACCGGAAGCCGAAATCAGGCCGGAAAGTGCCTGGGATCATGCCGCAGCGGACGCTGTCCACATTATTCCAGATGTAGGTTCTGGCCAGGCAGCCCTGATAGGGCGCGCCCTCAAATACCGGAGTGTTGTCGGTCAGAAGCTTTAAAGCAGGCATCAGCAGATAGGCGCTCTTATATTTGCGCTGAAAATCTTTTTCACAACAGTAGTCAATAGAGACCTGGGTAGCTGCTGTGCCGCGCATCATATTGCGCCCTCTGGTGCCGGAGGACTGGAAATACTGATCCATGTAATCGTACCGTTTTTTAGGGATCAGCGGAAGGTCGTCTGCGCGGCTGACCGGCTGATATCCCAAAGTAACCAGACGATATCCGCAGCGCTGGAGAACTGGCAGCAGCTGCCTGAGAAAAGTCTGATAAATCTTCTGAATCACCCGTATGCTCTCTTTGGGGACAATGCTGATCTCCAGCTGCCCGGCCGGTTCCAGGCTGATCGAACAGTCGTTGTTATATAGTCCCAGCAGATGTTCTCCCTCGTAGTAATGGCGTGGGTAGTAAGATTCAATTTCGTGAAGCAGGTATTCCACACCGCATTCTTCATAATACGTCACGCTGGCGCCAGTGTCCTCATGGACGATAAAATGCTCGATCTCTACGCCAAGCTTCTGGATACAGTTGAGTTTGCAACCATCCCGAAAATGCTGTTCGAGTATATCCAGGTTTCTTCTTTCGATGTCGCTCATAAAAATCTCCTGTTTTTTAATGAATTATAAATTTAGGTGTTGAAATTTTCTGAAAATCATGTATAATAAACGTTGTGCAAACGCACAGTGCCGGAATAGCTCAGTTGGTAGAGCACTTCACTCGTAATGAAGGGGTCGTCAGTTCGAGTCTGATTTCCGGCTGATTCAGAGTCTGCAGCCATTGGCTGCAGGCTTTTTTATATCATAGGAAAGTGCGTCCTATGATATAAAAACCCTCCGGGGGATCGCACTTCGGCGGAGAGGAAGAGTGTTGCAAATGCAACCCGCCGCAGGCGGAGAATCTCGCTTGCGAGATTCTTTCTTGTATCATAGGAAAGTGCGTCCTATGATATAAAAACCCTCCGGGGGATCGCACTTCGGCGGAGAGGAAGAGTGTTGCAAATGCAACCCGCCGCAGGCGGAGAATCTCGCTTGCGAGATTCTTTCTTGTATCATAGGAAAGTACGTCCTATGATATAAAACCCTCCGGGGGATGCGCACTCCGCGCTAAGGAAATATGGCTGCTGGGGTGACCGCGCTCCGGCACTCGAATCCGGCTTGCCGGACTCTTTGTACAATACAGGAAAAGGAAAGTGCCTCCACAAATAGTTCATTAGATGGTGCTGCCCGACCTGTACCATGAAAAAATCCTCAGGAATAAAGTATATCAGATTCTGAAATATAATCAAGGCAGAAATTGCCACATGTGCGTAGCCTTTATCTGGTTCTTTGCAGTTGTTTTTCAAAACTGGCGATGCCTGCGTCAGTAAACACACCTGTTTACTGTGAAAACTTTGGACGTCAGCAGTGAGGCGAAACGGGCTTGCATGCGGGAGCCAAGGACATTGGAAGTGTGAGCCGGTATGGCCAGGTATTCATAGATGGGATTAGTGAATAGAATTCCTCTGTTCTTTAGATGATTGAAATTGCCAGAGCTGGCATTGATAGTTAGATAAGGTTGAAAGACGTGGACATCAGGTGATGAGACCTGCTTCCACAAACGTGATGAGACGGCACTGGGGAGCACGCTTCGTGATATGCTCCCCGCGTGCCCCCAATATTCCGGCCGTGGTATTGCTGTTGTGATTGCAGAAGCACAAATTGAGAGGCAATCAGCTATCATGACCGGTGAGGTCCGCGACAGCGAAAATGTGTGATTACTGTATCTTACTTAACTGCCTGGATTTCTGCCATAAATTGCTGAACAGAGCTGGCATGGATCGCAATCCTGTGCCAAGTTCTCAGGCAATCCAGGTCTGGTTCAGACAGCACTTTGTTTTTTAATTCTTCCGGCACCGTACCCTTAGCTTCCAGAAGTCCCAGCAATGATTCAGCAGTCCCCCGGGCAATTCCCTGAGTAATTCCCTGATTAATTCCCTCTGCGCGTTCATCCTTTAACATTTCTTCTAAAACCATAAAACGTTCCTCCATCTCTCTGCTGGATTTTACTTTCTTTACAGATGCCTGAAGCTGCTTAACAAAATCGTTCTCAAACTCTTCCTGACTTTCCCTCAGATCTGCCTTGACAAACCTGAGAAATTGAACCAGACCTTCGGAAACACCCTGCCGGACTCTTCCACAAGTGCTGAGAAAAATGCTGCGGCAGCCTTCATTCAGCTTCAGTATCCCATTTTCCAAGCAAATATTCTCAAAGGTGTAGCAATAAAGCCCCTGATCAAAAGGATCAAAATCACAGATAAAAATCACATAAGTATCAGGAAGCTCCGCATAATCATTCCCCGGCCGGAGCAGCTCCATATCCATCTGGCTGTGGTAATAACGGGCGCGTTTACTAAGCTCAGCCCTGCGTATCACCTGCATTTCAACGTTATAATGTGAATTCCTGTCATCAACAGCATAGACGTCAAGACGGACCCCTCTGTATTCTGGATGGAACAAAATGCTTTTTTCTGAACTTATACAGATTTCCCCGATCCTGAGCTTCATCACCAGTTCCAAAAACTGACGGCAGTTATCTTCCATGGACATAACAGCCCCAAACATAAAATTGTCTTTTATAGTGAGTTCTTTTAACTTCTTCCTACAGCTCATATACTCCTCCGTTCAGACAGAGGAAAACTATTCAAATGAATTATATCATGCAATTGCGTTTTATGGCAAGTATATTATTAAAATTTCGGTATTGTTTCCAATTGATCGGTTAGGAGCGGAGTGTTTGGATACCCAGCTTTTCAGGTGCTCTGAAACGCTACGCCCAGTCCCACCTAAAGTGTCATCGGTATAGTTTCAGACGGCAACCACTGGCTGATTGTAATCTATTGGCGCCAGTATTTCTTCGTTTGCTCCAAAGTCTACAGCTGTAGGTCCCCCGCTGTTTTCGTCCGGGTATCCACCCCTGCCTCGCCACAAGACCGGTTCTCCTGAGTATAAGTTGTAAAAGGTTTGAAAAGCTGTTAGAATATGATGTGTTTGATGACAGTTTACGAGAGCGGCATATGCAGCTCAGGTTGGAGGTATTATGAAAACTTTAGTCATTGCGGAAAAGCCCTCTGTAGGGCGGGATATCGGGAGAGTGCTGGGATGTTCACAGAAGGGCGGCGGGGCCATGGAAGGAAAGGATTATGTAGTCACGTGGGCCATGGGGCATCTGGTGACGCTTCAGGACCCGGAGGATTATGATAAGAAATATAAGGAATGGAAGCTGGAGGTTCTGCCGATTATGCCAGAGAGGCTGGAGACGAAAGTCATTCCACAGACCGGAAAGCAGTTTCATCTGGTAAGGGAGCTGACGGGCAGGAAGGATATAAGGGACATTGTCATAGCGACGGATGCCGGAAGAGAAGGGGAACTGGTAGCCAGATGGATTCTTCAGAAGGCCGGATGTAATAAGCCCTGCCGCCGGCTGTGGATTTCTTCCGTGACGGATAAAGCGATCCGGGAAGGGTTTGCGCATCTGAAGGATGCCCGGGAATATGAACATCTTTACGAGGCGGCTGTTTCCAGAGCGGAGGCGGACTGGCTGGTGGGCATTAACGCCACGAGGGCTCTGACCTGCAAATATAACGCGCAGCTGTCCTGCGGGCGTGTCCAGACGCCCACTCTGGCCATGATAGCTAAAAGGGAAGAGGAGATCCGTTCATTCGTGCCGCAGCCCTTTTATGGGGTGACGGTGCTGGCGGAGGGAATCAGCTTCACTTGGAAGAACCAGAAGTCGGGAAGCACCCGGACGGGGAACAGAGAAAGGGCAGAGGCCGTGCAGAAGGCGGTTTCCGGATGCCTGCAGCTGGCAGAGGTGGAAAAGAAGAGGAAGAACACTCCGGCTCCCCAGCTTTATGATCTGACGGAGCTGCAAAGAGACGCGAACAGGAAATTTGGCTTTTCAGCAAAGGAAACGCTGAATCTGATGCAGCGGCTGTATGAAAACCATAAAGTGTTGACATATCCCAGAACGGATTCACGGTATCTGACGGCGGATATTGTGCCGACCATTCGGGAAAGGCTGGAGGCTATCAGCATCGGGCCGTATAAGACGCTGGCGGGGAAGGCGAAAAAGGCAGACTTGAAGGGAAAACTGGCTTTTGTCAATGACAGCAAGGTGTCAGATCACCACGCCATCATCCCCACGGAACAATTTGTGCAGCTTGCCAATATGACGTCTGACGAGAGGAAAATCTATGACCTGGTGGTGCGAAGATTCCTGGCGGTTCTATATCCGCCTTATGTATATGAGGAAACCAGTCTGACAGGAATCTGCGCGCAGGAAAGCTTTACAGCCAGAGGCAGAATTACTGTTTCAGAGGGATGGAAAGAGGTCTACGGCAGTGAGCCGGAGGAAGTAGAACAGGCCGAGGCGGACGCCGTAAAAAACCAGGTGCTTCCGGATGTAAAGCAGGGGCAGCGGCTGAAGGTCCTGAAAAGTACGGTGACGGAGGGCAAGACAAAGCCGCCTGCCAGGTTTAACGAGGCGACGCTTCTGTCGGCCATGGAAAACCCAGTCCGTTATCTGGAAAAAAGGGATGAACAGCTGGCCAGGACTCTGGGGGAAACCGGAGGGCTGGGAACGGTAGCCACGCGGGCGGATATCATAGAGAAGCTGTTCCGGAGCTTTTTGCTGGAGAAGAAGGGAAATGACATATATATCACTTCCAAAGCCAGGCAGCTTCTGGGGCTGGTGCCGGAAGACCTGAAGAAGCCGGAACTGACAGCCAAATGGGAGCTGCAGCTTTCTGATATGGCGAAGGGAAGTCTGAAACGAAGCGATTTCATGAAAAATATCCGCAGCTATGCCAGAGAACTGATTGATGAGATCAGGACAGAGGAAGGGGTATTTCGCCATGATAACCTGACAAATAAAAAATGCCCCAACTGCGGGAAACGGCTGTTGGCAGTCAATGGGAAGAACGCCAGGCTGCTGGTATGCCAGGACAGGGAATGCGGATACCGGGAAACTGTGTCCAGAACCACGAATGCACGGTGCCCGGTCTGCCACAAGCGGATGGAGATGGTGGGAAAAGGAGAAGACGCCGTGTTCATCTGTTCCTGTGGACATAAAGAAAAACTGGCGAAATTTGAGGAGCGCAGAAAAAAAGAAGGCGGAGGAGTAAATAAAAAGGAAGTGGCCAGATATCTGGCACAGCAAAAGAAAGAAGCAGAACAGCCGCTGAATCAGGCATTTGCAGATGCGTTAAAAGGCATTAAGCTCAAATGACAGAGAGCGCTGAGAAAGGAGGGAGACTGATTTTATTCTCCCTTCTTTCGCTTTATGTATGAAGCATTGCAGTGGGTATTCCGGACAGCTCCTCAGGTGAGGCCGTTTGTACGCTCCTTTTGGCAGATCACTGGCTATTCCCGTAAGGCGCCGGCCTTGGGGCGATTAAATAAGGCAGATGCATATCTTCCATCTGTTTTACATAGAGCGGGTCTATGGTCCAGTCTGTGACCAGCATGGAGATCTGATCAATCGTGATGAAATTCGCAAGCGCGATGGACTCAAATTTGGTAGAATCTGCGAGAACAATCAGCTCCCTGTTATTCGGTATAATCTGCCGCAGAAATTCAAAACTGTTGAAATCGTAAAAAGTAACGCCTCTTGAAAAAGAAAAGCCGCCGATGCCGATAAATATCTTCGTCAGATTGATATTTGAAATATCGCAGGAGATGTAAGGGTTATGCTCAATCTGCATGGAATTGTAGTTCATCGTCCCTCCGGTGGTGTATAGTCTCACATTGGGATGGTCCTGAAATATATTGATGATATCCAGGCCGTCGGTTATGACTGTCAGAACCATATTGGGATCAAGCGCTTTTGCGAATTCAGAAGTGGTGGTTCCGTGGGAGATGAATATGATATCGTTTGGCTGCACCAGTGCAGCGGCTGTCTGTCCGATTGCCTGCTTTTCAGTCCGGTTCAGCTGGGTTCTGGTATCGTACAGGTAGTAGTCCGAGCAGGCCAGGGTGTGAGGTGTCAGCTGATTGATATTGCTGCCGGTAAATTGTACCCCGCCGTGAAAATGAGTAATCTGCTTTTCGTTTTCCAGCGTCTGGAGATCCCGGCAGAGGGTGGGATAGGAGCAATTCGCCAGCTTAGCCAATTCGGTGGTACTGATCATTTGTTCTCTCTTAATAATGTCTAATAAGAAGTTCTGTCTTTGCTTTTGTTTAGAAAGCTCTTTCATAGTCTTCACCTCTTTTCCTGTAATCCTTATTGATTATTTCATATAAACCAGAAAATGTCAATGGTAAAACTATCAGAAAATTGATAATATGATAAAATAATTAAAAGAAATGACAAAATATCGTTGGGAAAAGAGAAAAATGCACAAATATGAGAAAATTAAATTGTGAAAATGAGAGAAAAACTAAAATATAATTGCAGAATGATTGATAACATGATAATATTGGAAGCGTAACAGGGATGTACCGATGATCTGCAGCGGCAGTACATCGTTTGTTTTTCAGATAAGTGAGAAAATGAATCATAAACGAGAATGTCGGTCAGGCAGTACAGCGGATACGGGAAAGGAGATTCTTATATTATGAATACAACAGGCACAGCGCCTTTGTTTCTTTGCGGCATTGACGTAGGGACAACCGGGACTAAAACCATGATATTTGCGCTGGATGGTACTTTGCAGGGGAAAGCTTACCGGGAATATAGCTGCAGTTATCCAAAACCCGGATGGGTTGAACAGGATATAGACATGGTACTGGCTGAAGCATTCTCAAGCTGCAGGGAAGCGCTGGAACGTTCAGGCATCCGCCCGGGGCAGGTGGCAGCGGTTGCCCTCTCCACCCAGAGAACCACATCTATATTTTTAGATCAGGAAGAAAGGGTGTTAAAAACAATTTCCTGGCAGGATAACCGGACTGGAAATGAGCTGAAGGAAATCGAAAGAAAGACTGGCAAGGACGGTTTTTACGAAATGACCGGTCTTCCTTTGAACACAACCTGGATAATTACTAAAATACTGTGGATGCAGAAGAACGAACCAGATACATGGAAAAAGGTGCGGCGGATCGTTCAGGTACAGGATTATTTCCTGCGCAGGCTGGGAGCAGACGATTTTTATATCGATTATCCGGACGCCTGCCTCTATGGATGTTTTGATTCCGCCGGGCATCAGTGGAAGGATGAGCTGCTGGACATAGCAGGCATTGACCGCAGGCTGCTGCCCCTGCCGACACCCTGTGGAACCATGGTGGGCAAAGTGAGCAGGGAGGCGGCAGCCCTGACCGGGCTCGCCGAAGGGACGCCGATCTGTGTAGGGGCCGGAGATCAGAACAGTGCCAGTATCGGGGCCGGGATCACGGAACAGGGTATGATTTCGGTGTCTCTTGGGACCGGGGGTATGGCCATCGCCTGTATGGATTATCCGTACAGAGATCCGAAGGCTTCGGCGTGTGTTACCTGCCATGCGATCACGGGTTATTATCAGTTTGAAGGATATCAGATTGGCGCTGCGTCTGTGTTTCGCTGGTATCGTGATGAGCTGGGCTATGCCGAGAGGGTGGAAGCAGAACGGAAAAACACAGACATCTATGAGCTGTTAAATGAGAAAATCAAACAGGTTCCGCCTGGAGCCAAAGGCCTGATTATGCTCCCCTATTTCGGATCTGCCGCTTCTCCGCGCTGGAACCCGGAAGCGAGAGGGACTTTGCTGGGACTGACGTTCGCCCATGACCGGGCCTGCGTGGCCAGAGCCTGTATGGAAGGCATCACGATGGAGCAAAAGGATATTCTGACGAACATGAAGGAAAATCAGATTCCGATCAAGTCAGTCAGGATAATCGGGGGTGCCACGAACAGCAAGATCTGGAACCAGATGCAGGCGGATATGTACAGGCTTCCCTGCGACACCTTAGCGGTGGAGGACGCGGCTGTCATAGGAGCGGCTTTGATGGGCGGAGCGGCCGTCGGAATCTTTTCAGATATCCGGGAGGGCGTAAGGAATATGATTAAAGTCAAAGAACATTATGAGCCGAAACCGGAAACCGCTGATCTGTATGATGAGATGTATGGGATCTACTGCAGGGCATACGAAAGCCTGGAGCAGGGGAGGGTTTTTGAAAAAATATCAGAGTTTCAATCCCGCTATTAAATAAGGAGGCTTAAAGGATGACACCGAGAGAGAGAGTGAGAATGGCGCTGAATCATCAGGAACCGGACAGAGTTCCGGTAGACTTGTGGGGTTCCGCGTCCAGGATACATACAGAGCAGTATCAAAAGATTGCAGAGCAGCTGGGCTGGGAAGTGAGAGAAAGCGATCTTCTGCGGCCAGGCACGACGACACAGTACGTGGATTACCGTCTGTCAGACCGTATAGGCAGCGATTTCCGCCATATCAACATCCGCCAGCCAGAGAATTTTCAGAAGTATGAGGATGCGGACGGCAACCTTATTGATGAGTGGGGGATCGGCAGAAAACTGTTTCAGGGTTTTAACGCGATTACGCTGAATCCTCTGGCGGATATGGAAATAGACACGCTGAGAAAACATAAATGGCCGGACCCTTCCGATCCGGGGAGGACACGGGGGCTTGGAGCGATAGCGAAAGACTGGAACGATCACACGGATTACGCGATTACTGCGACTTCTGCGGTCTCCGGCGTAGTATTTGAAAACTGCCAATACCTCTGCGGGACAGAAAATTTTATGATGGCCATGTACGAGGACGAGGAGTATGTGGATGCGCTGGTGGATAAGCTGACAGAGGTGGTGACGGAAATCCATTTGAATTATCTGAAGGACGTGGGAGATTACTGTGAGTGGATTGAATTTACAGAAGACTTTGCCACTCAGAATGGCCTGTTTATATCTCCGGAGCTGTTCCGCCGGTTCTTTAAAAAGGGTCATACAGAAATGTTCCGCGCAATCAAAAAACAGCATCCCAACATTAAAATCTGGTTTCATTCCTGTGGCTCTCTCCATAAGCTGATTCCGGACCTGCTGGATTGTGGCGTGGATATTATCAATCCCCTGCAGCCCTTTGCCAGGGACATGGATTCGGCCGCTCTGAAGCGTGAATTCGGGGATCAGGTCTGTTTCCACGGCGGCATCGACATCCAGTATGCCCTGCCGGGGACGCCGGAACAGCTGGAGGAAGAAGTGAAAAAGAGGATTGAAGGCTTTGCGCCTGGAGGCGGCTATATCCTCTCGCCCACAAACCATGTCCAGTGTGATGTGCCTGTTGAGAATTTCTTTCTGATGTATGAATATGCACATAAATATGGGAACTATCCGATCCGATAGCAAACGGATATCTGTTAAAAATATGCATCGCGCATGTTTTAAATACAATATGAAAAGGAGAATAAAGGTATGAAAAGAAGGATTTTAGCGCTACTCATGGTGGGGGCATGTGCCGTTTCACTGACGGCATGCGGCGGCAATTCAGAGACAAGCTCTTCGGGAAAATCGTCACAGGCTGAGAGCAGTACCTCAAAAAGCGCGGAGAAAAGCAGCTCAGAAGCGTCCGCGAGTTCAGCAGAGGATGTGAAGGTCATTCTCGGGGCAACCGGCCTGCAGGAGGATCAGTTTACCCAGGTTATGATTAACGGATATAAGGATGCGGCGGCAGAGCTGGGAATCGAGATACTTACGTCTAACTCCCAGCACTCGTCTGAGACAGAAACATCCCAGATTAACAATATGCTGGAGGCAGGAGCCAAAGGGATCATCATCGAATGCGTGAATCCGGACTCTTCAGCGGCAATCGCAGAAACGGCGGCTGAGAAAGGGGCGGCAGTATTTGCCTGTGCCATTACCCTGAATTCGGATGCGGTCTTCGCTTCGGGAGTGAATGACTGCTACGATCTCGGAGAATCAACGGGTATCTATGCAAAAGAATATTTTGAAGAACATTTTTCCAAGGATGAGACAATTAATGTGGCTCTTGTCACCTATGACGGCCAGGATATGACAGGGTCAGACGCGCGCATTACCGGATTCCTGGATCAGCTCAGCGATTATGATATAAATATCGTAGCGCGCCAGGAGGGCGAGGTCGCTGATAAGGCTTATAATGTGACGACGGATATCCTGACTAAAAACAGTGATATTGACGTATTCTTCTGCGCCTCCGAAAATGGAGTGGTCGGATGTGTAAATGCCATTGAAGCTGCCGGCAATCCCAATAATACCGTAGTTTTCGGTGTTGACTGCAGTGAACAGCTGGTGGATATGATGAAATCTGACGCGAACATTTTACAGGGCACGACGGCGCAGGACCCCTATACGCTGGGAACCTATGCGGTAAAAACGACTTATGATTACGTAGTAAACGGAGTTGAGCCGGAAGAGAAGGATTTCCATGCGGATTGTATTCTGCTGACCCGGTCAGATCTGGATAAGGTGGACCAATGGCTGGCAGACTGGAATGAACACGCAAAATAAGGCAGTGGGATCTGGCAGAGGCAGGAGGAGGATACTTATGTCTAAACACATTTTGGAAGCAAAAGGTGTTAAGAAAGTATTTCCGGGAACAGTGGCGCTTCAGGATGTTTCAGTTTCATTTGATGAGGGAAAAGTGCATGCAGTTCTGGGGAAAAATGGTTCAGGTAAAAGTACGTTAATGAAAATATTTTCAGGGGTATACCGGGCTACGGAAGGTGAAATTTTTCTGGATGGCAAAAAATTGAACCTGTCATCAGCAGAGTCGGCCATAAAGGAAAGAATTGTAACAGTTTATCAGGAGTTGAGCGTTATCAGAGATTTGACGGTGGCAGAAAATCTGATGATCGGGAAATTACCCTTGAAAAGAAAGGGCAGAATTGACTGGGCTAAGGTAAATCAAAAGGCCAGAGAAATCCTGGAATATCTCCGGATAGACTTGGATATTAAAGCCTATGTGCGTGATCTGACTGTGGGACAGCAGCAGCTTGTGGAAATTGCCAAGGCCATGCTTGCCAATCCGCAGGTACTCATTCTGGATGAACCTACTTCTGCATTGTCGGATAAAGAATGTGAAAATCTGTTTCGGGTAATTGAGGATCTGAAGAAGAAGGATATTATCATACTTTTTATTTCTCACCGGCTTCAGGAAGTATTTAAAATCGCCGATCAGGTAACTGTTCTCAGGGACGGTCACCTGGTCGGCACAGAAAAAGTGGAAAATCTGGATTCGGCCGGCCTGATACAGATGATGTTTGGAAATGTCGTACATAACGCGAAAGAAAGATCATGGGTCCAGGATGAAATCGTACTAGAGGCAAATGGAATTACTAACTTCAAACTGCATGATATCAGCCTGAAGCTGAAAAAAGGAGAAATCCTCGGGATCGCCGGAATGCTGGGCGCAGGACGGACAGAGCTTTTAAGGGCGATCTACGGGTTAGATCAGATAGACAAGGGAGAGCTGATTCTCTACGGAAAGAGAATGCACAAATGGAATCCCAGCATGATGAGAAGAATGAAGTGTGGATTTACATCTGAAAACAGGAAAGAAGAAGGGCTTTGCCAGCAACTGAGCATCGGGGATAATCTGGTGCTGGCTAATCTTCAGGAAATCAGTCCCGGTAATAAGGTGAGTTCAGAACTCGAAAAACAGTTTATTGAAAGGCAGATCCAGGATTTAGAGATCAAGGTGGCGGATTATCATTTGCCGGTCAGTTTGCTGAGCGGTGGTAATCAGCAGAAAGTGGTTGTCGGAAACTGGCTGAATACGAAACCGAACATTTTGCTTATGGATGAACCCTCACGCGGAGTTGATGTAAATGCAAAACAACAGATTTTTCAGGTTATGTGGAAAGCGGCATCGGAAGGAGTAAGCATTATCATGGTGTCCAGTGAACTGGAAGAGCTGTTGGAGGTATGCGACAGAATATTAATTATGAGAAATGGATTTCTGGTGGATGAAAAGACGGTATCTGAATTAAATGTTACATCCATTTATTCTTTAAGTATGGGGGGAGCAGAATGAACACAGCAAAGACGCGAAAATTTAAAATTACAGACTGGCTGTTAGAGATCATTCTTCTGGTGATGATTATCCTTTTTAGCCTGACAGCTAATAATTTTCTGACGGTTGGGAATTTGTTTAATATCCTGAGAAATATATCATTTAAAGGTATTATTGCCTGCTTTATGACGATGGTAATTATTTCAGGAGAGATTGATCTTTCCGTCGGTTCGACAGTGGCTTTTGCGGGCGTGATCACTGCATATGTGAATAAAATGCTGCTGGGAGCAGGGATGGGTGAAATTCCGGCAATTGTCATCGGTATTATCGCTGCGGTAGCGCTCTCCGGATGCGTGGGAGTATTGATGGCTTTGGTGATCACCAGGCTGCGGGTTCCGTCCTTCATCGTCACAATGGCTGGAATGCAGCTGCTTCGGGGAGCGGCGCTTTTGATTGCGAATGGGTTTCCGATCCAGGGCTATCCGGACTGGTTTAAATTTCTTGGAAGCGGGTATGTGGGGCCGATTCCGTTCCCGGCTATTATATTCATTGGATTTCTGGTTATCACCTGGTACATTCTGAAGCAGACGCCCTTTGGACGTTCGATCTACGCTGTAGGGTCGAACCCGGAGGCGGCGGCCTTGAGCGGGCTGAATGTTAACCGCATTAAAAGTATGGTATTCATGCTCACCTCCGCTGCGGCAGGCCTGGCAGGAGTCATGGTATCCGCCCAGCTGAACAGCGGATCACCCAATGTGGGAACCAGCTATGAAATGGATACGATCGCTTCTGTGATAATAGGCGGAGCTTCCCTGGCCGGCGGGGCCGGAACGATCCGGGGAACTCTGGTAGGCTGTGTGTTCACGGGCGTGCTGATGAATTCCATGACATTGCTGGGAGTCAATGATTACTGGCAGTATGTGGTGCGCGGGGCATTGATTGTCTTCGCGGTATTTCTGAATACCATGGTCAGAGAGAGACTGAAAGAGAAAGGATACTAAAGATGAAGAATCTGGCGGCATATATGAGAGAACCTGAGACACTTTATCTGAAGGAGGTTCCCATACCGGTTCCCGGGACTGAAGAGGTTCAGGTCAGAATTGAATACTGCGGCATCTGCGGATCGGATGTGCACTATTATAAAGACGGAAGAATCGGCAGCTATGCAGTGGAGGGTGATTTTATCCTCGGACATGAAGTTGCCGGAATCGTGACGGAGACAGGAAGTGCTGTGCGCCATCTGAACGTGGGAGACCGCGTGGCTCTGGAGCCGGGATTAAGCTGCGGGGAATGTGATAACTGCAAGCGGGGAAAGTATAATCTGTGTAAGGATATCCGTTTCTTTGCGACGCCTCCTGTGCAGGGGGCCCTGCAGAATTACATTGTGTATCCGGCAAATATGTGTTTCAGGCTTCCGGAGCATGTATCCACAAAAGAGGGAGCGCTGATCGAGCCTCTGTGTGTAGGCCTTCATGCCTGCAGGCAGGGCGGCGTTACGCTGGGAAGTACGGTAGTAATACTGGGCAGCGGCTGCATCGGGCTGATGACTGCGGCCGCTGCCAAATCAATGGGTGCATCGGAAATAATTGTTGTGGATCTGTTTGAAAAACGTTTGGAGTATGCGTTGAAAATGGGCGCTACAAACGTAGTCTGTGCGGCCAAAGAGGACACAGAGGACAGGATCGCAAGATTGCTGGGAGGAACAGGCGCAGACATCGTCATAGAAACTGCGGGTTCTGAAAAAACAGTCCTTCAGACTGCGCCGCTGGCTAAAAGCGGCGGGACAGTCGTGCTGGTGGGCCTGTCTGCCAGGTCTGTACTGCCATATAACATAGGAGCCGCGATAGGGAAAGAGCTGACAATTAAAACAGTTTTCCGGTACAGAAACCTGTATCCAGTGGCAATTTCAGCAGTGGCGGGAGGAAAAATTGATGTCCTGCCGGTAGTCACTCATGAATTTACATTGGAAGATGCGAAGGAGGCATTTGATACTGCGGTGGGGGACGCGGAGAGCGTGGTAAAAGCAATCATAAAGCTTTTTTAAATAAATACCTGATTTTATGTGGTAAATCTGCATTTGACCGGAGAATTCTGGTTGACAAAAAAAATAAAAAAAAGTAATATTGAGAAAGAGATAATTCAGGAAAGAATTTGGAATATACGAATTATCTCTTTCTTTTATACCTTATGGAACAGCATAGGCTGTTCTTCCGCCCCGCCAGGGGCATGTGTTATGGGATACTCTGGAGTACACCTTATGGAACAGCATAGGCTGTTCTTCCGCCCCGCCAGGGGCATGTGTTATGGGATACTCTGGAGTATACCTTATGAACAGCATAAGCTGTTCCCCGCCCGGCAGGGCATGTGTTGCGGTGTGCCCTGCGGGTATACATTGCCGTAAGGGCATGCATTAGAAAGTGTCCGGCGGGTATACGATATAATGTGCGGCGCTGTTCTGGGTCATGTGCGTGCGGGAGAATGAGCCGCGGGATCACCAGGAAGACACATCACAGAGTTCGCCGCTGAAAGAAAGGAATGCTGGTATGACTGTAGATCGAGATAATATGGAAGAAAAGTTAAATGAACTGGTGGAGTTCAGCCGTACATCCGGCAAGATCGATATGAAGCTTTATACAGAGTACGATGTCAAGAGAGGGCTCAGAGATTCCGCTGGGAAAGGAGTGCTGACCGGGCTTACGGAGATTTCGGATGTAATCGGTTTTGAAGTGACGGAACAGGGAGAGAAGATTCCGGCGAACGGAAAGCTTTACTATCAGGGATACGATGTATCCGAACTGGTGCGGGGATTCAGAAACCGCAGGTTTGGGTTTGAGGAAATAACCTATCTGCTTCTGTTTGGGGAGCTGCCGCAAAAGCACCAGCTGGACGATTTCGTGGAGATACTGGGCAGCTTCCGTGAGCTGCCGGAAGCGTTCACGAGGGATGTCATCATGAAGGCGCCCAGCACTAATATGATGAATTCTATGCAGAAATGCGTGCTGACCCTCTATTCTTATGACAAGAACCCGGAGGATACCAGCATTCAGAACATATTGAGGCAATCTCTGAGTATGGTTGCAAAGATGCCTCTGTTAGCCGTATACAGCTACCACACATACCGCCATTGCTTCCAGGGCCACAATCTGGTCATCAGGAATCCGAAACCGGAGCTGTCACTGGCAGAAAATCTGCTTCAGATGCTTCATCCTGACGGCAAGTACACCGAGCTGGAAGCGAAGGTGCTGGATGTGGCACTGGTACTTCATGCAGAACATGGCGGCGGTAACAACTCCACATTCACGACTCATGTAGTTTCCTCCTCCGGAACCGATACATATTCAGCCGTGGCAGCGTCCCTCGGCTCCCTGAAGGGCCCGAAACACGGCGGCGCGAATCTGAAAGTGCAGGAAATGTTTGAAGACATCAAACTGCACGTGACTGACTGGGAAGACGAGGAAAAGCTTCGGAATTATCTGAACCTGATCCTGGACAAGCAGGCCTTTGACCATGCCGGCCTGATCTATGGCATGGGCCACGCAGTCTATACAGAATCTGATCCCAGAGCGGTAATATTGAAGGAGTACGCTCAGAAACTGTCGGAAGAAAAAAATCTGGAAAAGGAGTATACCTTGTATACGACGGTAGAGAGAATCGCCGGAGAATGCATTGCCAGAAAACGCCGGCTTCTGAAACCGGTATGTGCAAACGTAGACTTCTTCAGTGGATTCGTCTATACCATGCTGGGCCTGCCAAAGGAACTGTATACGCCGCTGTTCGCCATCGCGCGTATATCCGGCTGGTCAGCCCATCGGATAGAAGAACTGGTAAATTCCAGCAAAATCATACGTCCGGCTTATAAATACGTGGGACATCACAAAAAATATGCCGAGCTGGAAGAGAGATAAATTTTGGGTTTGTGGTGAGCGGTGTGTGGGTACCCGGACGAAAAGCAGTGGGAGACCTCCAGGGGCTGCGGCCTGCCGGTCTCCCGCTGCTTTTCTGGCTGTTCCAGACGTTACAGTGGCTCTCGCCAGAGGGGGAACCCCGAGGGTCTCAGGCGGTAGAATTTGAAATTCGGCAAAAAAATACTGGCGCCGTCCCTTTTCCGCCCCGCCTCCCCCCACCCTTTCGTCCGGGGATCCAAAACACTTCCCCTCACCGACCTATTTGTAAGCAAACCCGAAATTTGACTGGGTATGGTTTGTGAGGTGTATATATGTCAAGAATTTTTACTTGACAAGTTGAATGCGCTATAGTATGATGACAAAGGTGATGCAGATGGAAAGGTTTGTAGTGCAGTCTCTTCTGTATGATTTTTACGGAGAGCTGCTGACGGAGCACCAGCGGCGTGTTTATGAGGAAGTGGTATTCAATGATTTTTCCGCCAGTGAAGTCGCGAAGGATGCCGGTATCAGCCGGCAGGGTGTTCATGACATGATCAAGCGGTGCGGCAGGATACTGGAGGACTATGAATCCAAACTGCATCTGGTGGAGAAATTTCTGCATATCAGAGAGAATGTGAGACAGATCCAGGCGCTGACTTCTGAGAAGGATGAGGGCAGCCTGGGACAGCGCATGAAGCAGATTCAAGAAATCTCTTCGGATATTCTGGAGGAATTATAATTCATGGCATTTGAAAGCTTAACAGAGAAACTGCAGAATGTATTTAAGAAGCTCAGGAGCAAGGGGCGGCTGACGGAGTCCGACGTGAAGAGCGCGCTGAAGGAAGTCAAGATGGCGCTGCTGGAAGCGGACGTGAGTTTTAAGGTTGTAAAGCAGTTTATTAACTCTGTGCAGGAACAGGCAGTTGGACAGGATGTCATGAATGGCCTGAATCCCGGACAGATGGTTATTAAGATTGTTAATGACGAGCTGGTCAAGCTGATGGGCTCAGAGACGACGGAGATCACCCTGAAGCAGGGGAATGAGATCACAGTTGTCATGATGGTGGGCCTGCAGGGTGCAGGTAAGACCACTACGGCGGCCAAGATTGCCGGGAAGCTGAAAGCCAAGGGCAGGAAGCCTCTTCTGGTGGCCTGTGATGTTTACCGTCCGGCTGCGATCACGCAGCTGCAGGTGAATGGTGAGAAGCAGGGCATAGAGGTATTTGCCATGGGCGATAAGAAGAAGCCTGTGGATATCGCCAAAGCGGCTGTGGAACACGCCAGGGGCCAGGGAATGAATGTGGTAATCGTGGATACTGCGGGCCGTCTTCACATCGATGAAGACATGATGCAGGAGCTGATTGCTATCCGGGAGGCGGTGCATGTGGATCAGTCTCTTCTGGTGGTGGATGCCATGACCGGTCAGGACGCGGTCAACGTGGCGGAGACCTTTAATGAAAAGGTCGGGATTGACGGTGTTGTTCTGACTAAGCTGGACGGTGATACCAGAGGCGGAGCTGCACTTTCCATAAAAGCCATCTGCGGCAAACCCATTTTCTATGTGGGCATGGGCGAGAAGCTTTCGGATCTGGAGCAGTTTTATCCGGATCGTATGGCTTCCAGAATACTGGGCATGGGAGATGTGATGAGTCTCATAGAGAAGGCCCAGGCCAATCTGGATGAATCCAAGGCCAAAGAGATGGAACAGAAAATGCGGAAAGCCCAGTTTGGCTTCGATGACTATCTGGAAAGCATGAATCAGATGAAGAAGATGGGCGGAATTTCCAGTGTTCTGGGCATGATGCCGGGTCTGGGCGGCAAGATGAAGGATCTGGAAGGCATGGTGGATGAGAAGGATCTGGCCAGAAAAGAGGCTATGATCTATTCCATGACGCCGGCGGAACGGTCCAATCCCGATCTACTGAACCCTTCGAGAAAGAACAGGATCGCAAAAGGCGCGGGTGTGACGGTCGCTGAGGTGAACCGCTTTGTGAAGCAGTTTGAGCAGACGCGCAAGATGATGAAGCAGATGCCCGGAATGATGAAAGGCAAGAAAGGCAAACTAGGAGGTTTCAAATTCCCGTTTTAGCCGGAAATTTGTTCTCAAATAGATAAAAATTCCACAGGGAGGTGAAAGAAGATGGCAGTAAAGATTCGTTTAAGAAGAATGGGACAGAAAAAGGCACCTTTTTATAGAATCGTTGTAGCAGATGCTAATTCTCCGAGAGACGGCAGATTTATCGAGGAAATCGGCACCTATGATCCGAACCAGGATCCGAGCGTATACAGCGTGAATGAAGAGGCAGCTAAGAAATGGCTTGCAAATGGTGCCCAGCCTACAGAAGTTGTTGGCAAGATCTTCAAGCTGGCAGGTATTGAAAAATAATTCACGGGCGGAGGTATCTTGTAATGAAAGAATTGGTAGAAGTAATTGCAAAATCTCTGGTCGAAAATCCTGATGAGGTAGTCGTTACCCAGACGGAAAGCGGCAATGATCTGCTGATTGAATTGAAGGTTGCGCCCTCTGATATGGGAAAGGTGATCGGAAGACAGGGACGTATTGCGAAAGCGATCCGTTCTGTGGTTAAGGCCGCCTCTTCCAGGAGCGACAAGAAAGTTGTGGTTGAAATTCTGCAGTGAAACAGGGCTGTCATGTGAGGCAGCGCCTGGTTGCGTGCGGCCGGAAGGTTTCTGATTATGAAACTCTTCGGCCGTATTTTTTTCACGGGAAAGGGGATTTATCCTGCATATGGCTGACACTAGATTTCGGGAGGAGAACATGTATGGAGCAGTTTTTGAAGGTGGGTGTCATAACTTCAACCCATGGGATTAAGGGCGAGGTCAAGGTATACCCGACAACGGATGAACCTGAGCGTTTCCGAACTATCAGGCGTGTATATCTTCAGACGAAGACAGAACGGTTAGATCTGGAGGTACAGGGTGTTAAATTCTTCAAGCAGTTTGCCATCCTGAAATTTAAAGGCATTGATTCCATCAATGACGTGGAAAAATATAAAGGGTGCGAGCTGTATGTATCGCGGGAGCATGCGGTTCCCCTGAAGGAAAATGAATATTACATCGCAGACCTCATAGGGATGGAGGTCTGTCTGGAGGACGGAAAGAAGCTGGGAGTTCTGAAGGATGTGATCGAGACAGGGGCGAACGACGTCTACTCTGTGGATACAAAGAATTATGGAGAAGTCTTGATTCCTGCAATCAGACAGTGTATTATAAAAGTTGAGGTGGAGGCTGGGAAAATGACGGTGCGTTTGCTTCCGGGCCTGATAGATTACGAAGGAGGTAGTGAAGATGAAGACATGTAAGCATTGCGGCTCACAGCTGGAGGAGCAGGCTAAATTTTGCAGATACTGCGGAAAACCGGCTGAAGAAGAGACCCCCTACAACTATCAACAGCAGGATACGGGATACGGATACGGCGGACAGCAGCCGGCAGATCAGGGATATCAGAGTTCCTCTTATAATCAGAATTACGGCGGCTATCAGCAGCAGTACAGCCAGCCATCTTACAATCAGCAGGCATATAACCAACAGCTGTACAATCAGCAGCCGTACAAACAAGGGGGCAAGACCTGCGGCATGGCGGTCGCGTCACTGGTACTGGGGCTCGTGGGCATTTTTTTGGGCTATCTGGGAGCGGCCTTCAGTGCGGCTGCGTCATTTCCAGGGATGGGCTTTATGTGGATTATCGCCATTGCGTTTTTTATGCCAAGCATACTGGCTGTTCTGTTAGGAATCTCTGGAATCTCCAAAACAAAGGAACCGGGAGTCACCGGCAGGGGGCTGGCCATCGCAGGGCTGGTTCTGGGGATTGTATTCCTGGTCATCTGGGGCATTGCAGCAGTTTTTGCCGCGCAGGCAATCGGAACCTATGGCTCTTATTTCAGCGATCTGTTCTACTGATGAATCCGATGATAACACAGCAGGTTTTATAATTGATGAATTATTATGTATTAACTTTATTTCCTGAAATGATTCAGCAGGCCGCCGGCGCCAGCATCCTGGGGCGGGCGGCTAAAAACGGTTTTATAACGGTTGAGGCAGTGAATATCCGGGATTTTTCGGCCAACAAGCATATGCGGGTGGATGATTACCCCTATGGCGGCGGCGCCGGAATGGTCATGGAGGCAGAGCCTGTGTACCGGGCGGTGCGCGCTGTGGAAGAGAAGGCCGGCCGTACCATGCGGGTCGTATATCTGACGCCCCAGGGAAGGGTGCTGAATCAGACTATGGTAGAGGAATTTGCCAGAGAAGAGGCTCTCGTCCTTCTCTGTGGCCATTATGAAGGGATCGATGAAAGGGTGCTGGAAGAGGTGGTGACGGATTACGTTTCCATCGGCGATTATGTACTCACAGGAGGAGAACTGGGAGCGATGGTGATGATTGATGCCATATCCAGGTTTGTACCCGGCGTCCTGAGCAATGAAGAGTCTTCTCAGTTTGAGTCACTTCAGGACAATCTTTTGGAATATCCTCATTATACGCGGCCTGAGATCTGGCATGACAGACAGGTCCCGCCGGTGCTATTGTCCGGAGACCACAAAAAGATAGAAGAATGGCGCCATCAGAAGTCTCTGGAGCGGACCAAAAGCCGGAGGCCCGACCTGTTTCGGAGGAGTTACCGGGTATCCTGCATCTGGCATGGAGATGAGAGGACAGGCGGTGTGGCAGAGCTGCTGACAGAAAAGCTTTCGAGGTATGGAAAAGTGTTGAATTTCAACCGCAGGAAGCTCAGGAGTCAGGGAGGCCTGTTTGGCCAACAGGACCTGGTAATCTTCGTGGTCCCGGGACAGCCGCCTGAACAGCCGCCCGGGGATGGACTGTATCAGAGGCTGGCAGGAAAAGATACGTTGTTTGTCCTGTTGACCGTCGGCGGGGAGGAACGCCGGGCAGATGAGGAAGAAAGGCTGCAGCTGGAGAGAAAAGGCTTTTCGGAGCTGGCTGTTTTTGAAGTCCCTGCAGATGTGCCGGAGGAGAAAATAGAGAGAATTGCCCTGGAAATACGCAAAAAAATCCTTGCAATCCAAATTGACATGTAGTATAATATCAACTGTTGTAATGGAAAATGATGGTCCGCTGTCACGTTTATCGGTGGTATGAACATCCAAATAGCAGACTTAAGGAGAGATAGAAATGAACGAAATTATCAGGAAAATTGAAGAAGAACAGTTAAAAGCAGAAGCGCCGGAATTCCGTGTCGGCGATACCGTAAAAGTATACGGCAAGATCAAAGAGGGTAACCGCGAGAGAATTCAGGTGTTTGAAGGCGTTGTCCTGAAGAAGCAGGGCGGAAGCAGCCGCGCCACCTTCACGGTGCGCAAGAACTCCAGCGGAATCGGTGTTGAGAAGACCTGGCCGCTTCATTCTCCCAACGTAGAGAAGGTTGAAGTAGTGAGACATGGTAAAGTAAGACGTGCAAAACTGAATTATCTGAGAGATCGTGTTGGAAAAGCAGCTAAGGTAAAAGAGTTAGTAAAATAAATGGAAAGCACAGGGACTTATACGTAACGGTATAGAGTCCCTGTTTTAAAATAGGAACCTGTGCTGTTGGAGGAAAATATGAAGAGGTTTACTGCAAGATATGTAAGAGATTATTTCTGGCAGTCCCGTGTGAGGGCGGTCTTCTTCTGGATATTGGAGATTGCCGTAGCTGTGGCGCTAGCATTTGCGTTCTCTTACTATTTTTGCCAGAATATCGTAGTCCAGGAGGGCTCCATGGAGCCGACGCTGTCGGCCGGGGAGACAGTGCTGATTGATACGGCGGCATATAAGCTTGGTTCTCCCAAACGGGGAGATATCATCGTCTTCCGTACCGGTGAGGACGAGAAGACAAGCCTGCACATCAAACGTGTGGTGGGGCTTCCGGGAGAAACCATACAGATAAGAGACGGTCAGATCCTGATTGACGGAGAGACCTATATGGAAAAGAAGGATTTTCCGCCCATTACGAACCCTGGCCTTGCGGAAGAGCCGGTGACGCTCAGCAGCTCGGAGTATTTTGTTCTGGGTGATAACAGAAACAGCAGCGAAGACAGCCGTCACGTGGATGTTGGGAACGTAGAGAAGAAGAATATCGTGGGTAAGCTGTGGATGGTGACGTCCCCCTTTGATAAATTCGGACTGTTAAAAAAGTAAATGAGGTGAATTATGGATATACAGTGGTATCCTGGACATATGACGAAGGCGAAACGCCAGATGCAGGAAGACATGAAGCTGATCGACCTAATCATAGAGCTGGTAGATGCCAGAGTTCCCAGATCCAGCAGAAACCCTGATATTGACCAGCTGGGAAAACAGAAATCCCGGCTGATACTGCTGAACAAATCGGATATGGCTGATGAGCGTCAGAATCAGATGTGGCTGGAATATTTCAAAAAGCAGGGCTTTTATGCGCTTCTGGCAGATTCCAGAAATAAGACGACCCTGCGTTCGATCCAGCCCCTGGTGGCGGAGGCCTGCAAGGAAAAGCTGGAACGGGACGCCAGAAGGGGAATTAAGAACCGCCCGATCCGCGCCATGGTGGCAGGGATTCCTAATGTGGGGAAATCCACCTTCATCAATTCTTACGCAGGCCGTGCCTGCGCGAAAACCGGCAACCGGCCGGGGGTTACGAAGGGAAAACAGTGGATTCGCCTGGGCAAGGGACTGGAGCTTCTGGACACGCCGGGAATCCTGTGGCCGAAATTCGATGATCCGGAAGTGGGAGAGCGGCTGGCGATGATCGGTTCCGTGAGGGATGAAATATTGAATACGGAAGAACTATCCCTGAAGCTGATCGCATTTCTGATGGAAGCTTATCCCGGCATCCTGGAAGGGCGGTATGCGCTGAAGGAAGAAGGCGCACCGCTGGAGATCCTCAGACAGATAGCGGAGAGCCGGAAATGCCTGGTGAGGGGCAGCGAGCTGTCTTATGAAAAAGCGGCGGGCATCCTGATGGATGATTTCCGGTCCGGCAAGCTGGGGCGGATTACCCTGGAGCAGGCTCCGGAGGCACAGTGACAGATAAGGAAACGGAATGAGATGAAGAAAGCACTTTCAGAGATTAAGGCAGAGCTGGAGCAGGCTCCGGAGACTGAACGGGGGCGGCTGCTGGAATTGTATGCAGAAGATGAGCGGAAAGGCGTCCGGAATCTCATCGGCCGCTATCGTAAAATAACGGAGGAGCTTCAGCGGGAACGGGACAGAGTGGAGAAACTCTGTGAATATGAAAAGAGGTACATGCAATACGGCAGTATCTGCGGGATTGATGAGGTTGGCCGGGGCCCCCTGGCCGGACCGGTGGTGGCCGGAGCCGTAATCCTGCCCAAAGACTGCCGGATTCTCTATATCAATGATTCTAAGAAGCTCAGCGGGAAAAAGCGGGAGGAGCTGTATACTATTATCATGGAAAGGGCAATTGCCGTCGGAGTCGGCTACGTTTCACCTGCGCGTATTGACGAGATAAACATTCTTCAGGCGACCTATGAGGCCATGAGGCAGGCAATCACCAAGTTGTCTGTGCGGCCGGAGCTCCTTTTGAATGATGCTGTGCGGATTCCCGGGGTGGACATTCCACAGATACCGATTATAAAGGGCGATGCCAAAAGCCAGTCCATTGCGGCGGCCAGCATTGTGGCTAAAGTAACCAGGGACCGGCTGATGGTGGAGTACGATAAAATCATGCCGGAATACGGTTTCGCATCCAATAAAGGGTATGGGGCTTCGGTACATATAGAAGCGTTGAAAAAATACGGCCCCAGCCCGATTCACCGCAAAACCTTTATCACACATTTTATCCCCTGATGCGGGGCGCCGGCCGGGCTTGGGCTGATAGAGGACTGCCGGCCAGAGAGGTCAGATGAACACGAGAAAAATTGGAACAGAGTATGAAAGCAGAGCTGCGGAATGGCTGGAGGACATTGGTTATGAGATCCTCAGCAGGAATTTCCGCAGCTCCTATGGAGAGATCGATTTGATTGCCAGACAGGGTGCCTGTCTGGTTTTTGTAGAAGTAAAATACCGGAAAAACAGCAGCAGCGGAAAGCCGGAAGAAGCGGTTTCACTTCAGAAGCAGAGAAAAATTTCCAAAACAGCAGACTATTTCCGGGTGAAATACAGGATCGGGGAAGAGACTCCCTGTCGTTTTGATGTGATCGCCATAGAGAACGGCGAGATCCGGCATTACGAAAATGCCTTTTCTTACGCAGAATAAAAAATCTGGTTTTTCAGGAGGCTGCAGCTTGAATATTATATGGAAAAAAGACATGGAGAAATTAGATATAAAAGAAAAGGATGGCGTAACCTGGCTCAGCTTTCCCAGGCTGGAACAGACGGGAATTGTGCTGCAGGCTTTTTCAACACGGCTGGGTGGATGCAGCAAGGGCTTTTTGGAGTCTATGAACTTAGGCTTCAGCAGGGGGGATAACCCGGAGGCGGTGATGGAGAATTACCGGCGGATCAGCGGAGCTGTCGGATTCCCTCTGGATAGTATCGTGACCTCAGACCAGACCCATACTACGAACCTCCGTGTGGTGGGAAGGGAAGACTGCGGAAGTGGTATTACGAGGCCTCGGGATTTTACCGATGTTGACGGGCTGCTGACTGGGGAGAGGGGAGTGACGCTGGCTACGTTTTATGCGGACTGTGTGCCGTTATTTTTTGTTGATCCGGTGCGCCGTGCAATTGCTCTCTCCCATTCCGGATGGAGAGGGACAGTTCACAGGATGGGCCGGGTTACGGTTGAGCGGATGCAGAAAGAGTTTGGGACGAAGCCGGAGGATCTGGTGACGGCGGTCGGCCCGTCTATATGCCAGGATTGTTACGAGGTCAGTGAGGATGTGATCGGGGAATTTGCGGCGGAATTTGCGGCGGATTCTCACAGAACCTTATTTTACCGGAAGGAAAATGGCAAATATCAGTTAAACCTCTGGGAGGCAAACCGAAGGGTTTTGCTGGAGGCAGGGGTGAAAGATGAAAATATAGGCATGCCGGGAATCTGTACCTGCTGTAATCCGGGGTTATTGTTTTCGCACAGGGCCAGTAAAGGAAAGAGGGGGAATCTGGGAGCCTTTTTAATGCTGAAATGATATGATGGCGGAAGCAGAGAGACAAATAGAAATACAACAGGCACATGATCCTATACGGATTCATGTGCCTGTATGCCTTTACCGGTGTTTGGCCAGCAGCTTATTGATCTTTTCGGTGGTGTCCCGGACTTTGTCGACAGATACGTCGTGATTCAGAGTGTCGATAATGCTTGCCAGATATTTGCCCATTTCCGCCGGTTCGTACCAGGGCCTTGCGATGAGCTCAGGTGTCCGGTAGGTCAGGTCGGTCGTGATGACCTTTGCTATATAGCCCTTTTGATAATATTCATCAAATTTGCCGAGGCCGTCTGTGAAGAGTCCGAAGGTGGTGCATACAAATACATCCTTTGCGCCGCGTTCTTTTACCTGCTTGGCGACATCCAGCATGCTTTCGCCGGAAGAGATCATATCATCGATAATGACGACATTCTTCCCGGCTACGGAATCGCCGAGGAATTCATGGGCGACGATCGGATTTTTCCCGTTAACCATAACGGAATAATCGCGGCGTTTATAGAACATTCCCATGTCAACGCCCAGGATATTGGAGAAATAAACGGCTCTTGACATTGCGCCTTCGTCGGGGCTGATGATCATCAGGTGGTCATTATCCATTCGCAGATCCGGCACACATTTTAAAAGTGCTTTCAGGAATTGGTAAGTCGGAAAAAAATTATCAAATCCATGGAGTGGGATCGCATTCATAACTCTGGGATCATGGGCGTCAAACGTCAGAATGTTGGAAACCCCCATGTTATTCAGCTCCTGAAGTGCCATGGCACAGTCCAGAGATTCTCTGGAGGTGCGTTTATGCTGGCGGCTTTCGTACAGGAAAGGCATGATTACGTTTACACGGTGAGCCTTGCCGGTAGTTGCAGCGATGATTCTTTTTAAATTCTGAAAATGGTCATCCGGAGACATGTGGTTTACATGCCCGTTGACCTTATAGGTGATGCTGTAATTGCAGACGTCCACGAGGATGAACAAATCCATGCCGCGGACTGACTCCATCAGTTTTCCCTTGGATTCTCCGGTTCCGAAGCGGGGACATTCACAGTCTAACAAAAAGGTATCGGCAGAATAGCCAAACAGACCTTGCTTTTCAGGGCTGTCTGCGATCAGATCCCTGCGGAATTCGACCAGGAACCGGTCGATTGTGTGCGCGAGGGTCTCGCACCCTGAAAGAGCACAGATTTTCAAAGGTGCGACGGGAATTGAGTGCACCAGATAGTCCAAATTTGCCATGGGGGCCTCCCTGTTTCTTCTATTATTGTACAAATGTATTACTGTTTTTAGTTATATCATGGATAAAATCGCCTGTCAATGCTTGCTTTTTGATAGTCAAGTTGATATGATAGTATGGATGAAACGGAGGGCAGTATGAGAGAGAACAAGCATATCATCCGGGAGGTTCTGCCGGACAGCATTGCTGAGGAAATGCAGATGGAACCGGGGGATGAGATCGTCCAGGTCAACGGAGAAACGATCGAAGATATTTTTGATTATCAGTATCTGATACAGGATGATTACATTGAAGTGCTGCTGAAAAAAGTATCCGGTGAAGAGTGGCTTCTGGAGATCGAGAAGGATGAGGAAGAAGACCTGGGTGTGGTATTTGAGAACAGTCTGATGGATGAATACCGTTCCTGCCGGAATCACTGCATCTTTTGCTTTATTGATCAGATGCCGCCTGGCATGCGGGAGACCCTCTATTTTAAAGATGACGATTCCAGATTATCTTTTCTTCAGGGAAATTATGTGACGCTGACGAATATGAGCGATCACGACATCGACCGGGTGATCCGGTACCATCTTTCCCCAATAAATATCTCTTTTCAGACTACAAATCCGGAACTGCGGTGCAGAATGCTGAATAACCGCTTTGCAGGTGACTTTTCCCGCAAGGTCCGGCGGCTTTGCGACGCCGGAATTGAGATGAACGGCCAGATCGTGCTCTGCCGGGGAATCAATGACGGCAGAGAGCTGGAGAGAAGCCTGCAGGATCTGGCGGGATATTATCCGGAGCTTAAGAGTGTTTCAGTGGTGCCGGTAGGACTGACGAGATTCCGTGACGGGCTGCATCCTCTGGAGCCATTTGACCGGCAGGCCGCGGAAGAGGTTCTGGCGGTGATCCACCGGTGGCAGGAGAAAATGTGGGAAGAACACGGGATCCATTTTGTGCATGCCTCTGATGAGTGGTATCTGCTGGCGGAACAGCCCCTGCCGGAAGAAGAACGGTATGATGGTTATCTGCAGCTGGAGAACGGAGTGGGTATGCTGAGGCTTTTGGAAGAGGAGGTAAGGGCGGAACTGGAAAAGCGTGCCGGGGACGAGAAAGAGCGCAGCGTCACCATAGCGACTGGCAGGCTTGCGGGCCCTCACATCCGCAGGCTGACAGAAGAGCTTCAAAAGAGATATCCGCGTCTGACAGCGCGTGTTTATGAAATACGGAATGATTTTTTTGGAGAACAGATCACGGTATCCGGCCTGATCACCGGGCAGGATCTGATGAGGCAGCTGAAGGGGCGTGAGCTGGGCGAACGATTGCTGCTGCCCTGCAATATGCTGAGAGACGGAGAAAATGTATTTCTGGATGATGTAAAAGTTGAGGAGCTGGAGCGGGAGCTGGGCATACAGATCCAGGTCGTGGATACCGGGGGATGGGATTTTTGTGAAGCCGTATTGGAAGAAAACGCGGTGATGACGCATAGAAGGAGACAGATGTATGAGCAAACCGATTGTAGCAATTGTCGGCCGGCCGAATGTGGGGAAATCCACGCTATTTAACGCGCTGGCAGGAGAAAATATTTCAATAGTTAAAGATACGCCGGGCGTTACCAGAGACAGGATTTATGCGGACGTGACCTGGCTGAATCACAGTTTTACGATCATTGATACGGGCGGGATTGAGCCTGAGAGCAGCGATGTGATTCTGAGCCAGATGAGAGAACAGGCGCTGATCGCCATGGATACCGCGGATGTGATCATCTTTTTGACAGATGTGCGCCAGGGGCTGGTTGATTCTGACGCCAAGGTGGCGGATATGCTGAGACGGAGCAGCAAGCCGGTAGTTCTTGCGGTGAATAAGGTGGACCATTTTGAACGCCAGATGATGGATGTCTATGAATTCTACAATCTGGGTATCGGCGAACCGGTCCCGATTTCAGCGGAGGGCAAGCAGGGTCTCGGAGATCTGCTGGATCAGGTGGCCGCTCATTTTGAAGACAGCCGCTCGGCAGAAGAAGGCGACGAAATCCCGAAGGTGGCCATCGTCGGAAAGCCAAATGTGGGTAAGTCTTCTATTATTAATAAACTGCTGGGGCAGAACCGGGTGATCGTATCAGATGTGGCAGGAACCACGAGAGACGCCATTGATACGACGGTCCGGTGGAATGGGAAAGACTATGTGTTTATTGATACAGCCGGCCTGCGGCGGAAGAGCAAAGTCCGGGAAGAGCTGGAGCGGTACAGCATCATACGGACGGTGACCGCCGTCGAGAGGGCGGATGTGGTGATCGTGGTCATCGACGCTGTCGAGGGGATTACAGAGCAGGACGCAAAGATTGCGGGGATTGCCCATGACCGGGGCAAGGGAATCATCGTGGCCATCAATAAATGGGATGCCATCGAGAAGAATGACAAAACGGTCAACGAATTTTCCGGAAAAGTGCGAAGTATCCTTTCCTTTATGCCCTATGCGGAAATATTGTTCGTATCTGCGGTGACCGGACAGAGGCTGCCTAAGCTGTTTGACACTATAGACATGGTGCTGGAAAATCAGACTCTGCGGGTTGCCACCGGAGTCTTGAATGAGATCCTGACAGAGGCGGTCGCGCTGCAGCAGCCCCCGTCAGACAAAGGGAAACGTCTTAAGATTTACTATATGACAGAGGTGGCTGTGAAGCCTCCGACCTTTGTAGTATTCGTGAACGATAAAAAGCTGATGCATTTTTCGTATCTGCGCTATTTGGAAAACCGTATCCGGGAGTCCTTTGGGTTCCGGGGTACCGCATTAAAATTCATTGTGAGAGAGAGAAGAGAGAAGGAACAATGACATGGAACGAGTAATCTGCCTGTTAATAGGATATGTATTTGGTATGTTTCAGACTGCATACTTATATGGAAAAGCCAACGGAATAGATATACGGACTAAGGGCAGCGGCAACGCGGGTACGACCAACGCGCTCCGCACGCTGGGGCTGAAGGCAGGGCTTATCACATTTGCCTGTGATGCTCTGAAATGTCTGCTGGCCGTACTGGTGACCTGGCTGATTTTCCGGAATTCACATCCGGAGATCACGAAACTGCTGGGGATCTACACATCCGCCGGGGTGATCCTGGGGCATAATTATCCCTTCTATCTGAAGTTCAAGGGAGGAAAGGGAATAGCCGCTACGGCAGGCATGATTATCGCATTCCTGGACTGGCATCTGATCGTGATCGGGCTGATCTGCTTTTTCGGCCTGTTTCTGACGACTCATTACGTATCTCTGGGCTCGCTGGCGCTGTCGGCGGAATTTCTGATCGGCGTCCTGGTATCCGGCCAGATGGGCCTGTACCATATGGAACAGCCGGCATTGAATGAAATGTATTTCATCATCGTACTGCTGACGGTGATGACTTTCTTCAAACACAGGGGCAATATCGTGCGCCTGATCCGCGGGGAAGAGAGAAAAACATACTTGAGCAAAAAGCAAAAATCAGATCTGTAGGAGGATGACGCGATGGCGAATATCGGTGTAATAGGTTCAGGAAGCTGGGGGACGGCCCTGGCCTGGCTGCTGCACAATAACGGGCATAAAATTACTCTCTGGTCGTACCTGACCGAGGAAACAGAGATGTTCCGGCAGCATCATCAGAATGTAGATAAGCTGCCGGGAGTAGTTCTGGCGGATGATGTGGTTTTTACCTGCGATCTGGAAGAAAGCATCCGTGACAAAGAACTTCTGGTTCTCGCCGTGCCGTCACCGGCCGTGCGCAGCACCTCCAGAAATATGAAAGCCCATGTAAGACCGGGCCAGATTATCGTCGATGTGGCAAAGGGAATAGAAGAAGCCACCCTGATGACGATGACGGATATTATAGAAGAAGAAATACCGCAGGCAGAGGTTGCCGTACTGTCCGGCCCCAGCCACGCAGAAGAGGTTGGGAAGGGACTGCCGACGACAATCGTGGCGGGCGCCCACAGAAGAGAGACGGCGGAGCTGATCCAGAGCCTGTTCATGAATCCTGTATTCCGCGTCTATACGAGCCCTGACATGCTGGGAATAGAAATAGGGGCGGCGTTGAAAAACGTCATAGCCCTGGCAGCCGGTATCGCCGATGGGCTGGGCTATGGAGACAATACAAAAGCCGCTCTGATCACTCGGGGCATAGCAGAAATTTCCCGGTTGGGAACCGCCATGGGCGCCCACCCGAACACCTTCTTCGGCCTGTCCGGAATCGGAGACCTGGTGGTCACCTGTGCCAGCGTCCACAGCCGGAACCGTAAAGCAGGTTATCTGATGGGGAAGGGGTATTCGATGACCGCGGCTATGGAAGAAGTCCATATGGTGGTAGAAGGCGTATATTCCGCCAGGGCCGGGCTGAAGCTGTCTGAGAAATACCAGATTGAAATGCCAATCATCAAAGTAGTAAATCAGGTGCTGTTTGAGGAGAAACCTGCGGATGTAGCAGTGAACGAACTCATGCAGAGAATGAAAAAAGACGAGCTGGGAGCCTGGTAAATTAAGGTTTTAAGGCGAGATGATTGTGGATACCCGCTGCTTTTCTGGCTGTTCCAGACGGTACAATGGCTCTCGCAAGAGGGGGGACCCCGATGATATCAGACGGTAGATATAGGAATTCAATAAAGAAAGACTGGCGCCGCCAGTCTTTCTTCTAAACATAAGGCTTACTTGCTCCAGTCTATGCCGGCCAGATCCTCTGGTATGCCGGCTGTTCTTAACTGTTCGTCCATTGTGGCGATCGTCTTCATCTCGGTATCGGTCAGTTCAAAATCCAGTATATCAATATTGCTTTGAATCCGTTCCGGATGAACAGATTTTGGAATAATAGAAAGTCCCTGCTGTACCAGCCAGCGGAGTCCGATCTGTGTCGGGGTCTTTCCGTATTTGGCGCCGATGACAGCCAGCATCTCGCGGTCAGCGTAAGCCCCCCTCGCCAGAGGGGCATAAGCCTGGACTGCAATGCCGCGGGAACGGCAGTATTGGATCAGCGGTTCCCTGTTCCAGAGGGGATGACATTCGATCTGGTTGACAGCGGGAATTACTCCGGAAATCTGGAAGAGCTGTTCCAGGTGAGGGATTTCAAAATTGCTCACACCTATGGAACGGGCCCTTCCGGATTCGTGGATGCGTTCCAGTTCCTTCCAGGTTGAGGGATAACAGCCCGGTACGGGCCAGTGGATCAGATACAGATCCACATAATCCAGCTTCAAGCGGTCCAGGCTCCGCTCAAAGGCGCGGGCTACGTCTCCGAGCCGCTGGGCGTTATTCCAGACCTTTGTGGTGATGAACAGCTCATTCCGCGGGATTCCGCAGGAAGAGAGCGCGCTGCCCATGTATTCTTCGTTCTTATATGCGGATGCCGTGTCAAAAAGACGGTAACCGGCGGCGATAGCAGCTGTTACTGCCTGTTTCATCTGTGTGTCGCCGGATGTTTTATATACGCCAAGCCCGATCTGGGGCAACTCATATCCGTTGTTCAAGGTAATGGAAGGTATTTCTGACATTTGATAAACCTCCTGAATAATATTGGTTGCATTTAGATTTTAGTTTATCATATAATTTTAAACAAATTAGGGTTAAATTTGTTAAGAATTTAATACAGGAGGATGAAAGAAACACCCATATGACAGGGATTTTGTTAACGGCTTAACAAATAAATGGCAGGATGACAGAAGCTAATTTTTTATTTGGCAAAATCCTAAATTATTGGTTTGGTATCCAAAAAAATACATGAATAGTGCACAGAACTTGATTGGCCTCTATTGATTTCATTAGGCAAATGGTTTATAATAACTATGATTGACAAAAGTATGTCATTTTATCTCAAAAGGACTTTTAGTCCTGGAAAAGGAGTGAAAATATGCATTTATTAAAAGATGAAAATGGTAATCCGATCCCGCATGGCGGCCATGATCATGAGCATTGCCACGAACATGCGCATGAGCACAGCCATGACGGCGGCTGCGCCCACGCCTCCGAGTGCGGAGGGTCCTGCAATACAGAAGAAAAATGCAAAAATGAGACCGTTGCCCTGCTGACTTACATGCAGCAGCACAACGAGCAGCATGCCGCCGAGCTGGATCAGATGGCTGATAACCTGGAGAAGATGGGAATGTCCGATGCGGCGAAGCAGATCAAAGACGGCGTGTCCGATTTCCAGAAGGGGAACATGCGGCTGAGTCTGGCGTTGACACTGGTGAAAGAGCATTTGAAGGAGGCGTAAAGGATGTGCCTGGCAACTGTTTATAAAGAAAGCGATAACACTGTAATCTGCAGGAACGTATCCCGTATCGATGTTGACGGAGACAGCGTTATCATCCGTGATATTATGGGAGAAGAAACCAGGGTTCAGGGAAAGATCCTGATGGTGGACCTGGCAAACAGCATTGTAAAGCTGGTTTGTGAATAAATGTGATTCTATCGGCAGTGCCTGCCGTAGGATAAATATTGATTTCAAAAGTCTATAAGAAAACGGAGGTAATCGCAGTGAAGAGATTAACAGAAATCATGTACGAAAGGACGGCACTCTCCTTTGAAGTCTTCCCACCAAAGACAGACAAGGGAATGGCGAAGCTTCCAGATACTCTGGATCATCTGTATAAGTTTAATCCGGATTATATTTCCTGTACATATGGAGCAGGCGGAAGTAACGTGGGCAAGAATATGGATGTCTGCAAGCTGATCCTGAATGCGGAGAACGAGACCGTTCCAGTCACACATTTTACCTGCATCGGACATACCAGGGAGACGGTGAAAGAGCAGCTCCAGAATTATCTGGACAATGGGATTGACCATATGCTTGCACTGAGGGGTGACCTTCCCTATGGCTGGACAGGCACCAACGGGGATTTTGCTTATGCCACAGATCTGGTTGCCTATGTCAGGAAAGAATTTGGCGATAAGTTTGAAATCGCCGTTGCAGGTTCTCCGGAGGGACATATCGAATGCCGCAGCCTGGAAGCTGATATTGCACATTTGAAGCAGGATGAGGGTGCCGATTACATCATGACACAGCTGACGTTCGATATGGAGCAGTTCAAATACTGGCTGGATGCAATCCGTATGGCCGGTATTACCATGCCGGTAGACGTGGGCGTGATGCCGGTTGTAGGAAAAGACGCAGTGATTAATATGTGCCTTTCCAGGAACGGCTGTGCAATTCCGAGAGAGCTTGCCGAAGTGATCTCTCATCACTGGTTTGACAAAGATCCGGACGGAAATGACCTTCCGGAGGTAAAAGCGGCGTTCCGTGAAGAAGGGATTGAATACACTGTGGATCAGCTTCACGAATACATGTCCCTGGGCGTTGAAGGCATACATCTGTATGCGCTGAATAAATGGGAAGATGTTACGGAGATACTGAACAGGGCAGGAATCCGTACGGTTGTTTAATCAGCGTCTTGCAACGGCAGGACGCTTACAAGAATTTGTTAGGAGGTGTTGCCGATGGCGCACGTAATAGCTGTCGCTGGCAAGGGCGGCGTAGGAAAGACTACCTTAACCGGACTTTTGATTCAATATTTGTGTGAGAGTGGTAAGGGTCCGATACTTGCAGTAGATGCGGATGCGAATTCAAATTTAAACGAGGTGCTTGGCGTAGAGGTCGAAAGCACACTGGGTGATGTCCGTGAGGAAATCGCCCATGCGGAGATGTCAGCTAATAATCCGATTCCTCCGGGAATGAGCAAGGCGGATTATGCTGAGTTTAAGTTTGGCAATGCATTAGTAGAAGAGGATCAGTTTGATCTGCTGGTTATGGGAAGAACTCAGGGCAAAGGCTGTTACTGCTTTGTTAACGGGCTTCTGCAGGCGGAACTTCAGAAACTTCAGAACAGTTACCCGTACATTGTGGTGGACAATGAAGCCGGGATGGAACATATCAGCAGGGGAATCCTGCCGGGTATGGATACAGCCATACTGGTGAGTGACTGCTCCAGAAGAGGCGTTCAGGCGGCCGGCCGGATTGCGGAACTGATCAAGGAGTGCGAGATGCATCCGAAAAATGTGGGTTTGATTATAAACCGTGCGCCGGGTGGGAAGTTAAATGAAGGTACCATGGAAGAGATTGAAAAAGAGGGCCTGAATCTTGTGGGAGTTGTCCCGCATGATGATATGGTCTATCAGTATGACTGCGACGGGAAGCCGACAGTGCAGCTGCCGGCGGATTCGCCGGTGAGAGCAGCGCTGAAGGGAATTGTAGAAAAGTTAGGCTTGAACTGAAAATTGATTGTAACAAAAATGTATAGAGAAACTTAGAGTAGAGATGGGTGCTTTTGATGTTTTTTATCCCCTCCTCCGGGAGGGGTAAAAATAAAAACATTTTAACCCGTGGGGGAGGATACCTGCGGAGGAAAAGAGGTAATTAAATTTTAAGGAGGAATATTGATGAGTGAATTCAAACTGACGACAGTCGAAGAGATGGAAGCGGCTACCGAACGACTGCTGGAGACAGGCGCCAAGGTAGGAGCGGATGCATGGCAGTTCAGGGTTAAGAATCAGACCCCGCACTGTAAGTTCGGCGAGCAGGGTATCTGCTGCCGGATCTGTTCGATGGGACCGTGCCGGATTACCCCAAAAGCACCGAGAGGAATCTGTGGATGCGATGCACACGGCATCGTAGCAAGAAATTATCTGAAGTTTACCGCCGGCGGTTCAGCAACACATTCAGATCATGGCCGTGAAATCTGCCATACTCTGTACTGCACAAGCCCGGATGGAAACTACAAGGTAAAAGATCCTGACAAACTGATCCGTATTGCTAAAGAATGGGGCGTTGAGACAGAAGGGAAAGACATCTACGATCTGGCTCATGAGATGGCTGTACTGGGACTGGAGGAATACGGCAAGGTATTCGGAACCCAGAGATTTTTAAAGAGAGCCCCTGAGCACACTCAGGAAATCTGGGAGAGAGAAGAGATCGCTCCCCGCGCGATCGACCGTGAGGTGTCCTGTTCTCTGCACATGACCCATATGGGATGTTCTTCCCTGCCGGAAGCGCTGATCAGACAGTCCCTTCGTTCCGGACTTTCTGATGGATGGGGCGGTTCCATGGCTGGTACGGAATTCTCCGATGTCCTGTTCGGAACTCCGAAACCGATAGACACGGAAGCCAACCTGGGCGTTATGGAAAAAGATAATGTAAACATCGTTGTTCATGGGCACGATCCGTCACTTTCTGAGATGATCTGCGAATATGCGGATGATCCGGAAATGATCGCATATGCCAAGAGCAAGGGAGCAAAAGGAATCACTGTATCCGGCGTCTGCTGTACATCCAACGAAGTGGCAATGCGCCGCGGTATTCCGATGGCAGGTAACTTCCTGCAGCAGGAAAACGTTGTGCTGACAGGTGCCTGTGAGGCGATTGTCGTAGACGTGCAGTGTATTTTCCCGGCACTTGGCCCCCTGAGCAAATGCTTCCATACAAAGTTTGTCACGACTTCTCCGATCGCACAGATGCCAGATTCTGAATTTATTCGTTTTAACGCTGAAACTGCAGGTGAGAACGCGAAAGCAATCGTTAAGATGGCAATTGATAACTTTGAAAATAGAAAACCGGAGCTCGTACATATCCCGGATATAAAGCAGAAAGCCACCGTTGGTTATTCTGTAGAAGCAATTGTCAAGGTCCTGGATGGAGTTACCAACTCTCAGGTTGACGAAACCGGTACCACGAAACCGCTGATCGAGTGTATTACATCCGGCGTCATCCGCGGCGCAGTAGCTATGGTAGGATGCAACAATCCGAAGATCAGGCCGGACACCGCTCATATCGAGCTGATGAAGAAGCTGATCGCTAATGATGTAATCATCATTGCGTCCGGGTGTTCTGCTCAGGCAGCGGCAAAGGCCGGTCTCATGGATAAGAGGGCGAAAGATCTCTGCGGCGCAGGCCTGAAGAGAGTCTGCGAGCTGGCAGACATCCCGCCTGTACTGCACATGGGTTCCTGCGTTGATATCAGCCGTATGCTGGTGCTGGCAGCAACACTGGCTAAGGATTCCGGACTGAACATTTCCCAGCTTCCGGTAGTGGGCTGTGCTCCTGAATGGATGTCTGAGAAAGCAGTATCCATCGGTAACTACGTAGTGGCTACCGGCCTTGATACCTTCCTCGGAGTAGATCCGTATGTATCCGGTTCCGATAAGGTTGCTGAGCTGCTGACAAGCGGAATCAGAGACTGGGTAGAAGCGGCCTATACCGTAGAAAAGGATATCGATAAGCTGGGCGATGCCATGATTGCCAGAATTGAAGAGAAGAGAGAAGCTATTGGAATCTGATGCGGGCAGCATGGCAGGTCGCGGACATCTGTATGAAGAAATAATTAGAGGGTGAATTTACTATGAAAATTGCGATTACTGGAAAAGGCGGAGTGGGCAAAACCACTTTCGCCGCAACCCTTGCGAGGCTGTATGCGGAAGAGGGCAAGCATGTGCTGGCGGCGGACGTGGATCCGGATGCGAATCTGGGACTGGCTCTGGGTTTTTCAGAAGAAGAGCTGGAAGAAATCGTACCGATTACGAAGATGCGCAAGCTTGTGGAAGAACGAACGGGCGCCAGTGCTGATAACCAGTTTTATAAAATCAATCCCAAGGTGGATGACATTCCGGATGCTTATTCCAGAGTCTGTAACGGAGTGAAGCTCCTGGTTCTGGGGACAGTGGATACAGCGGGAAGCGGCTGTGTCTGCCCGGAGCATGTGATGCTGAAAAGGATTATCAACCATCTGGTTATGCGAAGCGATGACGTTGTGATTCTGGATATGGAGGCCGGGCTGGAGCACCTGGGTCGGGGAACTACAGAGGGAATGGACCAATTTGTAGTTGTCATCGAACCGGGAGCCAGAAGCATTCAGACCTATAAGAATGTGAAACGGCTGGCTGCAGGCCTGGGCGTTAAGCAAGTCCGGGTTGTCGCCAACAAGGTCAGGAATGAGGAGGATGAAGAATTTATCCGTACCCGCATCCCGGCGGAAGATTTACTAGGATTCATTCATTATAATACAGAAGTAATTGACGCGGACCGCCAGGGAAAATCACCCTATGATTTCAGCGAAACTGCAGTGAACGAAATCAAGAAGATTAAAGAAAAAATCGAGAATTCAGATATCTGATTGGAGGTATAAGAAGTGACATTATTTGACGTAGTATTTAGTGGAAATGATACCGTATACGGTCTGACCGAGGGAGCCATCAACGACGCCATCGCAAAACACGGCGCTGACAAGGCAGTTTCCTTCCCGAACACCGCGTACAGCCTGCCCTGCTACTATGGCGTGACAGGTACTAAGGTCGCAACCCTGGGGGAACTCAAAGAGGCTCTGGGCGTTGTAAAGACACTGATGACGAGAGAGAAACGCCTGAATGACGCGTTCATGTCCGGCGTGGCAACCGCACTCTGTGCAGAATTTATTGAGGCACTGAAATATGTTGATGGTGCAGAACCTTATGAGGCTCCCTGCTATGGGCATCTGGGTGACGCTGTAATCCGTGAGCTGGGTGTTCCGCTGGTAACCGGCGACATCCCGGGCGTAGCTGTTATCCTCGGAGCAGCGCCCACCGCACAGGAAGGCGTAGATCTGGTTAAGAGCTATCAGGCACAGGGTATTCTGGTAACGCTGGTTGGCGGAATCATTGACCAGTGCGAAGAGCTGGGCTACAAGACCGGAGCAAACGTACGTGTGATCCCGCTTGGAAAAGACGTGACCAGTGTTATCCACGTAGTATCTGTTGCAGTCAGAGCAGCTCTGATCTTCGGCAATATTCAGCCGGGCGACGCGGCTGGACTGATGAAGTACACCTTCGAGCGTGTTCCCGCATTTGTAAATGCGTTCGCTCCTCTGGATCCGGTAATCGTAGCTTGCGGAGCAGGTGCTATCGCTCTGGGATTCCCGGTTATCACCAACGAAGAGACTTTCCGCGTACCGAAGAGCCTGATTGTTCAGAAAGATGTATCCAAATTTAACGCAACCTCTCTGGAGGCCCGCGATATCAAGATTAAGATCACCAACATTGACATCCCGGTTGCTTTTGCGTCTGCTTTTGAAGGTGAGATCATCCGTAAGGGCGATATGCAGGTAGAGTTTGATGGTTCCCGTGTGGACTGCGTCGAGCTGGTTACGATGAAAGAAATGTCTGAAGTGGAAGATCACAAGATCGAGCTGATCGGTCCTGACCTGGATGAATTTGAAGTGGGAAGCAAGCACAGCATTGCTTACGTGGTAGAGGTAGCGGGCAAGAGCATGCAGGCTGACTTTGAGCCGGTATTCGAGCGTAAGTTCCACAGCTATCTGAACTGCATCGAAGGCGTGATGCATACCGGACAGCGTGATATGATCCGTATTCGTGTGAGCAAAGATGCATATGATGCAGGCTTCCGTGCAAAACATATCGGAGAAGTACTGTACGCACAGATTAAGAATGAGTTTGAAGCAGTTGTTGACAGATGTCAGGTTAAGATTTACACCAATCCGGAAGACTGCACCAAGGTACGTCATGAGATCGCAATCCCGATCTTTGACAAACGTGACGAGCGTCTGGCTTCCATGACAGACGAAGCTGTTCCGGTATATTATAGCTGTATCATGTGCCAGGCATTCTCTCCGAGCCACGTATGCGTGGTTACGCCGGAGCGTCTGGGACTGTGCGGAGCTGTTTCATGGTTTGATGCAAAGGCTACCCACGAGCTGCAGCCCAACGGACCGTGCCAGGTTGTGACCAAAGAGCGCGTGATCGACGAAAGAATCGGCGAGTACGAGGATGTCAATGAGATCGTTAAGAAGCTGTCCCAGGGTGCTCTGGAAGACGTATCCCTGTACTCCATCATGGAGAAGCCGATGACCTCCTGCGGATGCTTCGAGTGTATCTGCGGTATCGAACCGTTCTCCAATGGCGTATGTATTGCTAACCGTGAGTACGCAGGACAGACTCCTCTGGGAATGACCTTCCCTGAGCTGGCTTCCATGACAGGCGGCGGTGTGCAGACTCCTGGATTCATGGGACACGGCAAGCATTTCATCGCTTCCAAGAAGTTCATGAAGGCGGAAGGCGGCGTGGGCCGTATTGTATGGATGCCGAAGGATCTGAAAGAGCAGGTGAGAGATAACCTGAACAAGACAGCGAAAGAGCTGTACGGAATCGATGATTTCGTGGATATGATCGGTGATGAAACCATCGCAACAGATCCGGAAGAGCTGGTGGCATTCCTGACAGAGAAGGGCCACCCGGCACTGGGTATGGACCCGATGATGTAATTGTCAGAAGTTGATTGAAACAATCAGAAAGATCAAGACTGTTTCCGGCACTTCGGTGCCGGAAGGCAGTCTTGGTTTTGCATGCTGATTTAATTGAGAATTTCTTGACAATATTGCTGAAATGCTTTACATTAGTTTTGATAGAATATACAGTAAGGAGGCTTATTACAATGCCGTTTAATCGTAAACCACAGAAGTTTAACGCGTCCATCAAAGAAGTTGAAATCGGATGCGGTGACAAGGCAGTCAAAATCGGAGGGGCTAATGTATTTCCGTTCTATTCCTTTGACGGTACCGTTGGCAATGCACCCAAGGTCGGCGTGGAAATTTCCGATATGGGTTTGGAGCATGAGCCGGAAGGAGTAAAGGCTTATTATGCAGGTGCAACCACCATGGCAGAGATCGCTAAGAAGGCGGCTGAAATGCCAGGTGCCGATTTTGTCGTACTGCGTTTGGAAGGCGGAGATCCGAACGGGGCTAACAAATCAGTTGAAGAATTAGTAGCTGTTGCGAAAGAAGTAGCAGATGCAGTTGATGCCCCGCTTGTAGTTGAAGGCTGCAAGAATGTAGAAAAAGATGGAGAGCTGCTTCCGAAGGTAGCAGAGGCGCTTCAGGGAAAGAATGTTCTGTTAATGTCTGCAAAAGAAGAAAATTACAAGGCGATCGGTGCAGCAGCAGGTCTTGCGTACAACCAGAAGGTTGGTGCAGAGTCTGCCGTTGATATTAACCTTGCGAAACAGCTGAACGTAGTTATGACTCAGCTGGGCGTGTCTGCTGACAGCGTTGTGATGAACGTAGGTACTGCGACTGTTGGTTATGGTTACGATTATGTAATCTCTACCATGGACCGTGTGAGAGCGGCAGCTTTGTCTCAGGATGACAAGATGCTGCAGATGCCGATCATTACTCCTGTTGCATCTGAAACATGGGCTGTTAAAGAGTCTACTGCTTCAGAAGAGGATGCTCCGGGATGGGGACCCGTTGAAGAAAGAGGTGTCTCCATGGAAGTTCAGACCGCAGCAGCAGATCTGGTATCCGGATCTGATGCCGTTATTTTGAAACATCCTCAGTCCGTTGCAACAATTTCTAAAATGATTAAAGAATTAATGTAATGTGAGAACAGGAGGATAAAAACGATGGCATTAACAGGTATTCAGATTTTTAAAATGACACCTAAGAAAAACTGTAAGGAATGCGGAAGCCCTACATGTATGGCATTTTCTATGAAAGTTGCCCAGGGCGCGGTAGATATTTCCGCCTGCCCGTATATGTCCGAGGACGCTCTGGCTCAGCTGTCTGAGGCCACTGCACCGCCGATGAAGACGATCAAGATCGGAACCGGCGACAATGAGTACAGCCTTGGCGGAGAGACCGTCCTGTACAGACATGAAAAAACTTTTGTCAGCAAGACCAGATATGCAGCAGCGGTATGCAGCTGCATGGATGATGCAACAGTTGACGCGAAGCTGGCTGCTGTTTCAGCCGTAGATTATGAGCGTATCGGAGAGCGTATGTTTACAGAGCTTGTATATGTGAACTTCGCAAAAGACACCGATGCTTCCAAATATGTGGAAATCGTTAAGAAAGCAGCTGCAACCGGAAGAACTCTGGTCCTGGGATGTAAATGCCCGGAAACTGCAAAAGCAGCTCTGGAAGTATGCAAAGACGGAAAACCGGTCCTGAACGGAGCGGATGCTTCCAACTATGAAGAGATGAGTAAGATCGCTGCAGAGGCGGGTGTTGTGCTGGGTGTTTCCGGCGCCAGCCTGGACGAGCTGTACGATACTGTAGCGGCTTTGGAGAAACTGGGCAACAAGAACCTGGTTCTGGATGTGACCATGGGAACCGTGAAGGATACCTTTGAAGCGGCAGTAGCCGTGCGCCGTGCTGCGATCAAAGACGGAGACAGAACCTTTGGATATCCGTCAATTGTTAACCTGGTGCCTCTGGCTGATGGTGACAAGGCTATGGAAGAAGCTCTTGCAGCTGCCTTCACAATGAAATATGGTTCAATTGTTGTGGTAAGCGAGATGGATTATGCGATGGCTCTGCCGCTGTATGGACTGAGACAGAACCTGTTTACCGACCCGCAGAAGCCGATGAAGGTTGCGCCTGGCATCTATCCGCTGAACGGAGCAGATGAGAACTCTATCTGCCTGACTACGGTAGACTTCGCGCTGACATACTTCCTGGTGTCCGGCGAGCTGGAACGTTCCGGTGTTCCCTGTAACCTGCTGATCTCCGACGCAGGCGGACTTTCTGTCCTGACCGCATGGGCTGCCGGCAAACTGTCCTCTACTTCTGTAGCGAAATTCATCGCAGAGCAGGTAGAAGACAAGATCAAATCCAGAAAGCTGATCATACCTGGTAAGGTGGCTGTTCTCAAAGGCGATATTGAGGCGAAGCTTCCGGGCTGGGAAGTAATCGTAGCTCCGCTGGAAGCGGTACAGCTTGTAAAATTCCTGAAAGATATGCAGGCTAACGGCCAGTTATAAATTTAAATTAAAGGAGATTAAAAATGGCTAAATTTGTAGTAATTGGTGAAAGAATTTCTGTAACTGCACCCTCCATTAACCGCGCTTTTACTGAAAAAGATCCGGAACCGATTCTGACCAGAGCAAGGCAGCAGCTGGAAGCGGGCGCTACCTATCTGGATGTTAATATTGGACCGGCCGAGAACAACGGCGAGGAGATTATGAAATGGGCAGTTGAACTGCTGCAGGGAGAGTTTGACAACGTTCCGCTGGCTCTGGACACTGCCAACAAGAAGGCGATTGAAGCTGGTATCGCTGTTTACAACAGAGCGAAGGGCAAACCTATCGTTAACTCGGCAGACGCTTCCGGACGTATTGAATATGTAGACCTGGCTGCGGCAAATGATGCTATTGTTATCGCACTTTGCAATGGCGAAGGTATTGCAAAGGATAATGACGAGCGTATGGCTTATCTGACCACTCTGCTTGAGAGAGGCTTGGAGCATGGCATGGAGGATCAGGATATCTGGTTTGATCCGCTGTTTGTAGTAGTTAAGGGCATGCAGGACAAGCAGATGCAGGTTCTTGAGTTTATTAAGATGATTTCCGACATGGGATTAAATTCTACCGGCGGTCTGTCCAATAACTCTAACGGAGCTCCCAAGACACTTCGTCCGATCATGGATTCAGCTCTTGTCGCCATGTGTATGATGCAGGGACTTACTTCAGCCATTGTTAACCCCAATGATTTAAGGCTGATGGAGACCATTAAGACATGTGACGTATTCAAGAGTAACACGCTGTATGCGGATTCTTATCTGGAACTGTAATTAGCGCAATTCGTTCTGTTACATAGTGAAAGCCTGTCCAATATCAAATGGTGTTGGGCAGGCTTTTTGTATATAATTTTATCCAATTATTTGTGCAGGTTGTTCTGGATTATCATTGAAAATTACCAGTAGTTATGCTAATATAATATTGTTATATATGTAACAATTGGAAAATGGAACCAGCCGATTAAGTAAAAGAGAGGTTTGAAACGATGTACAGAGTGACATTTCAGTTTGAGAACAGCGATGCAGTAGAAGCATTTGCGCAGGCAGGAGAGAATTTGCTGGAGGTGGCCCGAAAGAGCAATGTAGCCATTGATGCTCCGTGTTCAGGCAATGCATCCTGTGGAAAATGCCGGGTCAAACTCATAAGCGGAGAGTTGGATTCCAAGAAGACACGTCATATTACAGAAGAGGAGTACGCGCTGGGATGGCGCCTGGCCTGCTGCAGCACCGTTGCGGGTGAAGTGACTGTGGAAGTGCCAGATATCGCTTCAGCGTATCGGAGCAGGATGAAAGTTGCAGATTTAAGCTCCGGAGACGAAATTAAGATTTTTGAAAAGGCAAAGCAGCAGGTAGAGGATGCTGGAATTGTGTTGAAGAACAGCATGTCTGTTATCGAATTGGAAATGAACGAGCCTACGCTGGACGATACGATGCCGGATAATGAGCGTTTCAGCCGTGCTATGGAAAAGCTGACAGGGGTTGGCAGGGTACGCGTACCCTATTCGGTGATCCGGAAACTGGCGAGGGTTTTGCGTGACAATCAATTTCATATAAAGTGTGTGGTGAGGAAGACCTCACAGGATGTATTCGTCTATGATGTGATGTCTCATGAGGAAGAAGTCGTGATCGGGGGACTGGCGGTAGATATCGGGACAACCACTGTATCTGCAATCCTTCTGGATATGACAACGGGAGAGATTTTAGCGAAGGCTTCTTCCGGTAACGGACAGATCCGTTATGGGGCGGATGTCATCAATCGCATCATCGAATCGCAGAAGCCGGGAGGCGGAAGGCGTCTGCAGAAAGCGGTGATCGATGAGACAATTAATCCGCTGATTGCGCAGATGTGCCAGAAGAGCCATTTTAACAGGGAACGTATTTTCAGGATGGCGGTGGCGGCGAATACGACGATGAACCATCTTTTGATGGGAGTGGATGCAGATCCGATCCGGAAAGAACCGTATATCCCGACGTTTTATAAAACAAATGCACTGTTTGCTTCAGATATCGGAATTGATATCCATCCGGATGCCCACATTATCGTGGCCCCTAATATTGGAAGCTATGTGGGCGGGGATATTACGGCAGGAGCATTTATCAGCATGATTTGGAATCAGCCCACCATGTCCCTGTTCATTGATTTAGGGACGAATGGAGAGCTGGTGTTTGGCAATTCGGATTTTCTTATGAGCTGCGCCTGTTCAGCAGGTCCGGCTTTTGAAGGCGGAGATATAAGCTGCGGCATGCGGGCAACGGATGGAGCCATCGAAGCATGTACCATAGATAAGGATACCATGGAGCCTCATTTATCCGTTATCGGCAATGAAGGCACAAAGCCAATCGGTATGTGTGGATCCGGAATCATTGATGTGATCAGTGAATTGTTCATTAACGGGATCATCAATGCCAAGGGCAAGTTCGTCCGTGAGGGCGAGCGGATTAAACATGATAAATATGGGATGGGCAGTTATGTCCTGGTCTATGAAAAAGATGCGGACAGTGTGAAGGATATTGAGATCACTGAGGTGGATATCGATAACTTTATCCGCGCTAAGGGAGCTATTTTCTCGGCAATACGGACGATGCTGAATTCCCTGGATTTCACAGTGGATATGATTGATGACGTTTATGTGGCCGGGGGCATCGGAAGTGGCATAAATATGCGGAATGCGGTAAATATCGGCATGTTCCCGGATATTCCAATAGAAAAATTCCATTATATCGGGAACTCCTCTCTGACGGGCGCCTATACGATGATCCTGTCCACCCAGGCAGAGCGGAAGACATACGAGGTAGCTCAGAACATGACATATCTGGAGCTTTCAACCGTGCCTACTTACATGGATGAATTCGTGGCATCCTGCTTCCTGCCCCATACGGACAGTGATATTTTCCCGTCGGTAGTGCTGCGATAGAGAATAGGAGTACAGTAAAATGGATTTTCCTTATGAAAAAGACAGTAAAGAACGGCTTCCCTATGAGCATTATATAAAGATTTATCAGTCAATGAAGCCGGAAGACATGGCCAGCCGGGCAAATATCCCTTATGATGCAGAAAAGCGGCTGTTCACAATCAGGCTTATGGGAGTCACCTATCAGGTGTCGTGGCCGGAATATGAGGCCCGTCATCTGGACCGGGAGGATATTGGATATTACCCATTGGAGGACGCGGCGAACGCCAGAATTCTGGTTCTGCGTTATTTGACAGAGGGGGCGGCCGCCCCTGCGACGGGGAAATTTCTGACTTATCGGGAGATTCCCTGGGGCGAGGTTTATTTTAAGCAGTTTCAGGGCAGGTGTATTTTCCGGCTTGCCTTTGGATTCGGGAATAAACTGGAAAAGTTTAAAGAGATTATGGATAATATCGGTGCGGCACCCATTTCCAATGGAGACGCGGGATATGAGTTTGAATTTCTGAATGATCTGTATCTGAGATTCCTTTTATGGGAAGGGGATGAAGAATTTCCGCCCTCTGCTCAGATCCTGTTCTCGGATAATTTTCCTCTGGCGTTTGTTCAGGGGGAGGATATGGCGGTGGTCGGTGATGTGTCAATCGGCGTACTGAAGGCCATGAGTAAATGAGCGTATAGTTCTTAATTGTGTATAGGTTAGAAAATGCTTGCTTAATGTGTAAATACCCGGATGGAATTAGAGTAGCCATCTGGTATTTGATAAATTTTTTCTAGTAGAAGGAGGCAGTATATGGGTTACAAATCAGACATCGAAATTGCACAGGAGTGTACGATGGAGCCGATCGTCAAGATCGCGGAAAAGGCAGGTATCGATGAGAAATACCTGGAACAGTACGGAAGGTACAAAGCAAAAATTGATTACAACTTATTAAAAGAATCAGACGCTCCGGACGGCAAGCTGGTTCTCGTCACCGCCATCAACCCCACGCCCGCAGGCGAGGGCAAGACCACTACAACGGTCGGCCTGGCAGACGCCCTTCAGCGGATCGGGAAACATGTGGTGGTGGCTCTCAGAGAGCCCTCCCTCGGACCCGTCTTTGGCGTAAAGGGCGGCGCTGCCGGCGGCGGCTATGCCCAGGTAGTCCCCATGGAGGACATCAACCTGCATTTTACCGGTGATTTCCACGCCATCGGCGCTGCCAACAACCTGCTGGCGGCCATGATCGACAACCATATCTTCCAGGGCAACGAGCTGAACATCGATCCCCGGAAGATCACCTGGAGAAGATGTGTGGACATGAACGACCGCCAGCTCCGGAATGTGATTGACGGGCTGGGCGGCCGCACCAACGGGACTCCCAGGGAAGACGGCTATGATATCACCGTTGCGTCTGAGATCATGGCGGTACTCTGCCTGGCCAACGACATCACGGACCTGAAGGCGAGGCTGGCGCGTCTGGTGATCGGTTACACCTACGGCAAGCCCTCCGAGCAGCAGCCGGTTACGGCAGGCGACCTGCATGCGGAAGGAGCGATGTGCGCCCTTCTGAAGGACGCCCTGAAGCCGAACCTGGTGCAGACCCTGGAGCATGTTCCGGCAGTGGTGCACGGCGGCCCCTTCGCCAACATCGCCCACGGCTGCAATTCTGTCACGGCGACCAGGATGGCGATGAAGCTGGGGGATTACTGCATCACAGAGGCCGGCTTCGGCGCGGATCTGGGCGCGGAGAAGTTCCTGGACATCAAGTGCCGGATGGCGGGCCTGAAGCCCAATGCGGTGGTGATCGTGGCAACTGTCCGCGCGCTGAAATACAACGGAGGCGTGGCAAAGGCAGACCTGAACAATGAGAACCTGGAAGCGCTGGAGAAGGGCCTCCCGAACCTGCTGAAGCACGTGAGCAACATCCGGAACGTGTACCATCTGCCCTGCGTGGTGGCGGTCAATGCATTTCCGACGGATACGAAGGCAGAGCTGGACCTGGTGGAGAGCAAGTGCCGGGAGCTGGGCGTGAACGTAGCGCTGTCGGAGGTATGGGCCAAGGGAAGCGAAGGCGGCGTGAAGCTGGCGGAAGAAGTCGTGCGCCTGTGTGACGAGGACAATTCCGGCTTCAGCTTCTCCTATGGACTGGAGGGGAGCATCGAAGACAAGCTGAACCAGATTGTACAGAAGGTATACGGAGGGAAGTGCGCGGTGCTGACAGCCAACGCGAAGAAGCAGGCGGCCCAGCTGGAAGCCCTGGGCTACGGCAGCTGCCCGATCTGTGTGGCCAAAACCCAGTACAGCCTGACAGACGACGAGAAGAAGCTGGGAGCGCCCACAGACTTCGAGGTGACGGTGCGAAACCTGAAGATATCAGCGGGAGCAGGGTTCATTGTAGCGCTGACAGGAGATATCATGACCATGCCGGGGCTGCCCAAGAGGCCGGCTGCCGAGCGGATCGACGTGGATGAGAACGGTAAGATTTCAGGCCTGTTCTGATAAGACGGAAATACCTGGAGAACTGAGGACGCAGGAGCCGTCCTCTCAGAAAAGGAGAGAAAGTGATTATGGGATATTCGACTTTGAAATGCACGGAATTTGTCGAGGTGCTGGCATCTAAAGCACCGGTTCCCGGCGGCGGCGGCGCGTCAGCCCTGGTAGGGGCGATCGGTACGGCTCTCTGCAATATGGTAGGAAGTCTGACTGTAGGAAAGAAAAAGTATGCAGCGGTGGAGGCAGAGATTTCCGGGCTTATGGAAAAGGCCACAGAGCTGCAGAACGCGCTGCTGGAGTTGATTGAGAAGGATGCAGAAGTTTTTGAGCCTCTGTCCAGAGCGTACGGGCTGCCGAAGGAAACCGAAGAAGAAAGGGCAGAAAAGGCGCGGGTGATGGAAGGATGCCTGAGGGACGCCTGCAGCGTTCCCATGGATATCATGAGACGATGCTGTGAAGTCATCGACTTGATCGGCGTGTTTGCGGAAAAAGGTTCCGTACTTGCGGTGAGCGATGCGGGAGTGGCGGCTGCATGCTGTAAGGGGGCCTTAAAAGGCGCCAGCCTGAACGTGTATATCAATACAAAATCCATGAAGAACCGTGAATACGCGGAGGAACTGAACAAAGAGTGTGACGGAATGCTGGCAAAATACGGGCCTATGGCAGATGAGATATTTGACAGCGTCCTGGCGAAGCTCAGATAGGAGACGGAAAATGGCAAGACGATTACTGGGAAAAGAAGTAACAGCCGCCCTGAATGAAAAAATCAAAGAAAATGTGGCGGCTTTGAAAGCGAAGGGCATCAGCCCGACACTGGGAATTGTGCGCGTTGGAGAGAGGGAAGACGACCTCTCCTATGAGAGGGGAGCCACCAAGCGCTGCGAGACTCTGGGAGTTGCCTGCGAGAAGTATCTGCTTCCGGCAGATGTCACCCAGGAAAAGCTGGTGGAGGTGATCCACCAGGTCAATCAGGATGATAAGATCCATGGGGTGCTGATTTTCCGTCCCCTGCCGAAACATCTGGACGAGGCGGCCGTGATTCAGGCCCTGGCTCCGGAGAAGGACGTGGATGGCATTACCGACGGCTCCATGGTGGGCGTGTTCGCCGGGACCAAGCAGGGATTTCCGCCATGCACACCACAGGCGTGCATGGAGATACTGGATCACTATGGCATTGACTGCACAGGCAAGAAGGCAGTTGTAGTCGGAAGAAGCCTGGTGGTGGGCAAGCCCGCGGCCATGATGCTCCTGAAAAAAAATGCCACGGTAACGGTTTGCCATACGAGGACCGTGGATATGCCTTCGGTGGTGAAGGAAGCAGATATCGTAATCGTAGCCGCCGGCAGGGCTGGCGTTGTGGATGACAGGTATGTCTCTTCGGGCCAGACGGTCATTGATGTGGGAATTAATGTCAACGAAGAGGGAAAGCTCTGTGGTGATGTCGCATATGATAAAGTGGAGCCAGTGGTAAAGGCGATCACACCTGTGCCTGGCGGCGTGGGCAGCGTGACCACATCTGTTCTGGTGGGCCATGTGGTAGAAGCGGCAATGCGGAAATATTCAATTTGAGTCAGAAGGAATAAAGCACACAGGTGTCTGGAGCAGATTTACTGTTTTCAGACACCTGTTTTTGCGTTTGTACACATATGAAGGGAGGTTTTCACATATAGTATAACAGTATATTGGAAAGGACAGGGACAGATTATGGATGCATTTGCTGTTTACAAGGATATACAGGCCAGGACGAAGGGCCAGTTCCTGATTGGAGTAGTGGGACCGGTCCGGACAGGAAAGTCCACCTTTATCCGCCGCTTTCTGGAGGTGCTGGCACTTCCTGCTATGGAGGACAATGCGAAAGCAGAGGTCAGGGACCAGCTTCCCTTGAGTGGTTCCGGCACGCTGATTACAACGGTGGAACCTAAATTTATACCGAAGGAAGCTGTGAAGCTCAGTCTGGGAGAGGACATCCCGATTCATCTGCGGTTGATTGACTGTGTTGGTTTTCTGGTGCCGGACGCAACGGGAAATATGGAAAATGAAAAAGAACGCATGGTAAAAACCCCTTGGTTTGAGGAAGCGATCCCCTTTCATCAGGCGGCGGAGATAGGCACCAGAAAGGTGATCTCAGAGCATTCAACACTGGGGCTTGTTGTGACGACAGACGGCTCTTTTGGAGAAATTCCCAGAAATAATTTTCTGGATGCTGAGGCCAAAACGGTTGCTGAATTGAAAAAACAGGGAAAGCCCTTCCTGATTCTAGTCAATTCTCAGAAACCCTATAAGGATGAAACCCAGAAGCTGACGAAGGAGCTGTCCGAGAAATACGGGGCTTCTGCTCTGGCTGTTAACTGTGACCAGCTTCGGGCAGATGATATCGTTAAAATCCTGGAATGCATGCTCTATGAATTTCCGATCCGCCAGATCGAATTTTACATACCAAAATGGGTGGAGCTATTACCTCAGAGCGATCCTCTGAAGAGCGATCTGCTCACGAAGGTGCGTGAACTGACGGCAGGATTGAAATATATCCGGGACATCCGCAGAGACGCCATCCGGCTGGAAAGCGAGTATGTGAAGTTAACCACAGTCATGCAGGTCGATCTGGCCAGCGGGGAAGTCCGCATACAGGTTGAAATGAAAGAAAAATATTATTATCATATGGTCAGCGAAATGACCGGGGTTCCGATTCAGGGAGAATATGACCTGATGCATGCGCTGAAGGAACTCTCTTCCATGAAAGATGAGTATGCGAAAGTGCAGAATGCCATGGAGTCCGTCAGAGGCTGCGGCTATGGAGTGGTAATTCCAGAAAAGGATGAGATCACTCTGGATGAACCGGTCGTAATCCGCCAGGGCAATAAATTTGGGGTTAAAATCAAGTCAACCAGTCCTTCCATTCACATGATTAAGGCTAACATTGAGACTGAAATAGCGCCCATAGTGGGAAGTGAAAAGCAGGCGGAAGACCTGATTGCCTATATTCGGGAAAGTGCCAGACAGGATGAAGGCGTCTGGAAAACCAATATTTTTGGAAAATCGGTGGAGCAGCTGGTAGAAGACGGAATCCGAACAAAAATCGCACAGATCACAGAAGACAGCCAGGTAAAACTTCAGGAATCCATGCAGAAAATTGTTAACGACAGCAGGGGTGGCATGGTTTGCATTATTATCTGACCGTCTGTCCTCCGTGAACATTTGTGCTATTCTGGTTTGGCGGCGATGGAGGCTGTTTTATGGATACCCGGACGAAAGCCTGGAGACCCCCCGCCCCATCCGCCCTTCCAGGCTTTCTGCAGCCGGCATATCATAATAGATCAGTTTGTATGAATACCTTGCGTCTGTTGCCGCTTCCCGGATGTGTTCACAGTTTTTTTCATATTTGCATATTGTCAGGGTGTGGAAATGGTAGTAATATAATAAGTAATTACGGGCAGGAGGTATAAATACTATGTTTGAAAATCTAGGGAAGAAAATTGTCGGTTTTGGCAATGGCGTGAAGAGAGGTACGCAGACATTTTCTGAAACTGTTTCATTAAATGCTAAGATCGATGAGTGTAAAAAAGAACTGGCCAACTGCTATTCTCAGCTGGGACAGAATTATTATGAAAGAAATAAAAATAATGCTCCGGCTGAATACCAGGGCATTTTTGATAGGATCACGATGTTAAACCAGACGATCGTACAGTGCCAGGAGCAGATCAAGATCATCAAGGGTGTCCGTCAATGTCCGAACTGCGGGGCAGATGTGGCCAGCAATGTGATGTTCTGCGGGAACTGCGGTTACAGCATGCCGCCGTCTGCGGGTGCGCAGGCGCCGGCGAACGGACCGGTTTGTGCCAATTGCGGAGCGCCGCTGGAGGCGGACGCGATGTTCTGTACCACATGCGGGGCGAAGGTAACTGCTCCGGTACAGCAGCCGGTGTATGAACAGCCGGCCTCACAGCCTCAGCAATACGGGCAGCCGGCATATGAGCAGCCAGTCTATGAGCAGCCTGCGCAGCAGTCGGAATTGTACGGGCAGCCAATACAGCAGCCGGAGAACAGTGAACAGCCTGCTTCGCAGCCGGGAGCTTTTGAGCAGTCCGCCTTCCAGGCAGGAGAAGAACAGCCTGCTGATGAGGCGGCTGGCCGTATCTGTCCGAAGTGCGGCACTCAGCTGGCTTTTGATGCTGCATTCTGCAATAACTGCGGAGCCAGCCTGCTGGCGGAAGAAGCGGCGCCGCAGGAGAATTATAATTACAATCAGCCAGCGTATGGAGTGACGGAAGAGGTACAAGCAGAGCAGCCGGCAGTAGAAGAGGTTCCGGAATTTCAGGGATCAGAGCAGCCGGGCAGTGGACAGCCGGCGGAGGATGTGAAGTTCTGTCCGAACTGTGGGACCAAACTGGAAAGTGATGCTCTGTTTTGTGCGGAGTGCGGTACAAAAGTTGGCTGATCCGGCCGTAAATTACCAGATAATGAGGGGACATAAATGGATCAATTCTTTCCAGTTCTAGCAACAATACTATTTGCAGTAGTGATACTTTTTGATATCCTGGGGCATAGGAATATGAAGATTAAGCGGAATTTGCTTGATTGGATATTTTTATGCCTTTTAGGCGTGGGTCTGGCCGGAACCTTGATTTTTAATGTGGGCAGGCTGATTAAGGCCAATAGCGGCGAACGCCCCGGCTTGTATCTCGCTTACCGTTATCTGATGGACGGGGATTCAGACAACGCCCGAAGGGCTGTCGAGAATGATACAGATCTGAATGAGCATCAGAAAAAAATCATCGATATACTGGGGGCGGCGGTGGAGGGTGATTATCCGACCCTCTATTTTGAGACCCGCCAGATGCTGGACGGGAAAATCAGGAATGAAGACCAGCGCTCTGCGGTAGAAGAGCTTCAGCAGATGGCGGCCGCTTACCTGCATCAGGACAGTTCCGTCGCTGAGCTGACGGCTCTGGGAAGAGGACCGGAGGGGCAGGGAAAGAGCAGTCCGGTCGCATCTCTGATTGAGACATGCTATGAGGCTGAAAAACTCAATGAGACAAAAAAGCTGGAGGAATATTACGAACTGGACAGGCAGATCCGTTCGGGGCAGCTGGACGCTGTAAACCCTTCAGAGGTTGAAGGGCTCGTGGATAAATACAGAGAGAGTACGGAGATTCTCAAGCTGGCCATGAGCTATTACGTGCAGACCAGTGATTATGAAGAAGCAAAGGAGCTGGCCCGGACGCTTCTTGACAAGGGACACAGCGCGGAAAATTATGTGATTTATACGGATGTAATCGCACAGGAGGCTTATGCCGCTCCCCGGGAGGATTCCTCTGACCCGGAAAAGCAGACGCTCATAGATAAGGCCCGGAAGCTGGAAGAGAAAGCAGAAAAATATGATGACGGGGAAGAGAAAAAGGAAAAGCTTCTGAACGAAGCGGAAGAGCTCTATCAGGAAGCTGCCAATGTGGACATACGTAGGGCGATTAATTTCCTGGAGGCGAAAAGGCCGCTGATATTTGATGACACCGGATTGTACGACCTTCAGCTGGCCAAGCTGTATCTGTTGGCTGATGAGCGGGAGAAGGCTCAGGAGCTGGTGTATTCGTCTATGGACGGCGCAGCTCTGCTGTCTGACAGTTCGCCGGTAAAACAGCCTCTCATGGATGTGATTGACGCCTACAACCAGACAGACTCTGATGAAGCAAGCCCGCATTTGAAAAGCTCAGTCAGAAATTTGGTCGGGGCCCAGAGCCAGGATGTGGTCCCTGTCTCGGATGGCACAGTGAATGAGAAGATGGCGAACTACGTGGCATCAACATTAAAATATGACAAGCTCGGCATATTCATCAGTAAGATAGATACTTCCAATTATCCGGAAATCACTGCCTATTTGAATATCAACGGCAAAAAAGAAGGACGCTGGGGAATGGCCAGTGAGTTCTATGCGGATGATTTCGAGGTGATTGACACTCAGTATCAGATTAAGGATTTTAAGGTAAGTGCTGACGGCAGCAAGACAGGCGTAGATATCGCCATCGTGATGGACACCAGCGGGAGCATGGAGGGGACGCCTCTGGAGGACGCCAAGCTGGCCGCCGAGGCCTGTGTGGAGAATATGGACACGGATGTTCAGAAGCTCTCAATTGTCTCATATAATTCTGAGGCGGGCACGGTGGTTGAGAAGACAGACAGCCAGGAAAAGCTGAATTTTGGTATCAGCCAGCTTTCGGCAGGAGGAGATACCAATATCTCCCAGGGTATTTCAGAAGGGCTGAACTCCCTGGAAGGAGGAAAGGCCGGGACAAAAGCGGTGATCCTGATGACAGACGGTCAGGATAATAGTGGCCAGGAAGCCATGGACGAAGTGATCAGCCGCGCTGACAGTGAGGACATTTCTGTCTATACGGTCGGGCTTGGGGATGTCAATGAGGAATATCTGAAGGATATCGCGCAGCGCACCGGAGGAAAATATATCCTGGCGGATAATACTACAGAGCTGGAGGATATCTATGTCACTCTGCAAAAGTATATTATTAATAATTATGTGCTGACTTATACGGTCACTGATAATTCGGAAGAGGAAGCCCGCTATCTCATGGCGTCTGTTCCGGCCTATCAGGTGGCGGGAGAGAGGGAATATACCATAGCGGACGGAGCAGGCAGTGAAGTAGAGATCAACGGCACCAGAATTAAGCCGGTGACGGAGAGTGATACGCTGGTTACCTCTGTGACTCCGGGCGGATTGTCAGTTGAGGATGTGGAAAATGGATCTCAGGTGACGGTTAAAGGCAAGAATTTTGTGGAAGGAATGCACATCAGCATTGGTATGCTGGAGCTCCAGAACGTACAGGTGACCGATGACAGCACGCTGACGGGGACTCTGAAGGGCAGCATGTCGGCCGGAAGCTACAGCGTCAGGGCCCAGTATCCGGATGGACGGATCGGCGTGCGCAATAAAGCGTTTTATGTATTCCGGGCCGGGGTAACAACCGGCGTCCGGATCGGCGGAACGATCATAAAGGCAGATTCAATCGGACAGATTTCCGACAACCAGTTTGTGGCTTCAGGGAATGTGCTCATTAATGATTTCCTTCATTATGATTCCAGCCTGGAAATCAGGGCTGCAGAGCTTCCGCAGGATATGAAGCTGGAAGCGAACCAGACGGCGTATCTGGGCAATAGCGGCCAGGTGTCCGGGAACGGGACACTCTATATCAGTTATGCCCAGGCCGACGGCGGAGAAGGTAAGAATCAATCATTTGCAAACCTGGTCATGGGCGGGAAGAATTACGAGGTGATCCAGGGAGAATTTGAGTTTGATATAGAAGGTATGGACACCAGCATGGATCAGTCCTGGGAGCTGACGATCCCGGGTATGACGAATGTTACGGTGGGTGAATTTTCCCTTGAGACAGATGGAATAAAGGTCCATATCGATGAGCTGAATCCTAAGAAGATCTATGAAGATGTGAAAGACGGGTTGACCGGGAAGAAAAACCGGGAAGTGATCAAAGAAGCGAAGGACGCTGCGTATGCGGCCAAGAAGAAAGAGGAGGAGAAGCCCAAGTCCAGAGATGAAGCATTCCGGTTCCGGATTTCGGATACCTCTGCGAGCCTGGATCTGGCGCTGAAGCAGGATAATATAGAATTTGGCGGCGAAGTTACCCTGGATATGAACGACTCTCTCCAGTTTGGCTGTTTTGCGCTGAATGAGCTGAAGCTGAAGTTTAATACACTGGATGACAGTCAGGAATACTGGTATCTGGGAGGAGCCATTGACTTTTCGACAATGATCCCGGGATTTGGCGGGTCAGGCGTTTCCGGAATGGAGGCTCATATTTCCTCCTGGTACTGGATGTTTGATGAGATGGAAGTGGGTATCAACCTGTATCCCGGAATCGGGATTTATAATGCCCTGTATGTGGATGAGATGTCCCTGAAGGTTGATGGGGTCAGCAGCCTGTTACTGGATTCTGACTGGATATCGGATAAGGCTAAGGAGGTTGTATTTAACGGTCGGGACCTGGATGCGCTGAAGGATAATAAGCCTGATTTCCAGCTTGTGGGGAGCGTGGGAGCAGATGTGAATCTGTTTAAGTCCCTTCATCTGAATGTGCCGGAGGATATGACAAAATGGGGAGAGCTGGGCACACTGGACGGGGATATTTCTCTGAATTTCACTCAGAAGAAATTTGATATAACGGCGGCGCTGTCGCTTCTGGAGCATGAGATTGCCAATGCGTCACTGGGAATCGGCACAGAGGGGCTGTATGCGAAGGCCAGGGCACAGTTGGAACTGGAAATGCTGGGATGCCAGCTGGGAGGCGGAATTGACCTGGGACTGGCCACTTCTCTGAAGGAGCTGACGGTGGATTTTGGCGTGGACGGCCATGTGGATTGCAACATGCTGAACGCGCACCTGAAGGGTGACATCAAGGTCACGGTGCTGGTCAAGTATGACGGCTCAAAATTCTCAGTTGCGCTCACACAGAACGGAGATGAGCACCGGTTCTGGTACGAGGACAACGGAGAATTGCTTCTGATACAGAAGCTGCACTACACGTAAACATACCGTAACTGGAGGTTGAGCAGATGAAAAAAGTGACTGGGATTTTCGCGGCGGTTCTGCTGTGCCTGCTGGTGTTCCGGCTGGATGTGGCCGGAGCGGCGCAGGCGATAGAGGTAGATCTGGATGAAGCCAGGAGTGACTGTATTTTTCAGGTAAAATGGGAGGAATCGGACGCAAAGGCATCTGTGAAAATCATCTCTCCTTCGGGAGAGATATACGGGACCGGCGAGACGCCGGACCGGGCTACGGTAATGCAGGGAGCGGTATATATTTATATCGGCGATGCCGAGGCCGGAGAATGGACGGTCCAGGTGACCGGTGACAGCCTGGGGGACGCGGAGGTCACAGTGGGGTCGCTCCCCCAGAGTATGAAAGTGGATTCGTTTACTGTGACTGAAAATGGCAATGGGAATTACCATGCTGCTTGGACCATCTCGGACTGCCCGGAGGATGTGTCCGTCAGGATTTACGCGAACAGGTCAAAGGCAGGTTACGACGGCACGGAAGTGAGCGGAGTGGGACAGGGACCGGTTGGGGCGATGGACTTTGCAATGCCGGACCTGGACAGCGGATATTATTATTTTTATGTTTCCGTTACGGCTGACAGCGGAGCCTTTAATTACGGATACGCCGATACCCCCTTTTTCTTTGATAACGAGGGAAGGCCGGAAAAGCTTTCCTCGGTGACGGCAGGGCTGCTGGACGGCGATGTATACATGAGCTGGGAGGGGGAAGCCGGCACTTACCGGGTGATGCTGTTTGATCCGGATACCGGAGAACTTTTGGCCAGCGAAATTACGGAAGATACGACCTGCCTGGCCGCCATGCCGGAAGGCAGTTCAAAGGTGCTGGCAGCAGCGGCGTCCTATGATTACGAGCGGCTGGGGAGATTTGACCTGTATGAAGTGTCTGCTGAACAGGCGGTAGATGCGTCTGTCACGTTTCCGGAGGAGAGCGCTACCAATCAGGCGGCGGTCTATGCGGACGTGGTATTCAGCGGAAGCTGTACAGTATCCGCGACCTTAAACGGGGAAGTGATGCTGCAGGACAGCGTTGAACAGGGGAAATATTCTATAGAACTGGAAGAGGGCGATAATACGGTCGTCTTTCTTGTGACCGATGAAAAGGGTAATACCGCGGCTTTTTTAAAGGAGTTATATCTGGATAGTACCGCCCCTCAGCTGTCGATGAAACGGAATCTGAGCGGAGTTACTACCGATGATTCTTATATTTATGTGGAAGGCTATACGGAGGCGGGCGCTGCACTCACTTGCAACGGTCAGGAGGTAGAACTGACAGGAAGCTATTTCAGCTATAAGCAGCCTCTTTCCTACGGAAAAAATGAGATACAGGTAGTAGCAAAGGACATCGCGGGCAATGAGACACGTTATACCGCGGCCGTAAAACGGCCCTTCTGGTCCATGAAATTTCTGAAATGGATCATTCTGGGCGCGGCAGCAGTCGTTCTGATCATCATAGAAACGACGGTTTTGGTGAGAGGGAAAAGGAGGTCCAGACGATGAAAAAATTCAGGCTTATCCTGGCACTTCTGACCATAGTATCCGGTATTTACATGATCTATGCCAATGTGAGTGTCAGCGGATACCGTCTGCTGACCATGAATTCTGCAGCAGGGCACAGAGTGGCGGTAAGCTACCGGTGGTCTGTAGTCGTATTCCTGGTTCTTGTTATATTAAATGCCCTGGCCGTTTTTATTGAAAAAAAGCATAAGCACAAGCCTATGACTTGTCCGAACTGCGGGTCTGTCCATGGTGAAAAAGATAAATTCTGTAAAAAATGCGGCTATTCCTTTCAGAAGCGCTAAAACCTTCCAGTGGTTTTTACGAATTTTTCTTGAAATATGTCATAGACTAGAGTATAATTTATGTAAATCAAATAGTAATTTCCTGGAGTGTCCGATCCCCTGTCAATTTGAACCTACATTTTCTTTAAACAGGGATTCCTATATTGGCGTGTGGATGTCAGGCCCTCATTGCGCAGGGGAAGGCAGAAGCGGCGTCTGCGGTTACCCACCTAGCCTCGCTAGGAGTCAAACGACAGGAACGGCATGCCGGGGTTACTAAAGAGAAAAAAGAGGTTGTTGCCTGTTGGCAGCAGCCTTTTTTATATCATAGGAAAGTGGCTTGTTCAGAATGTGTGTTAGCTGCATGTTTTATTATGATTTTCCATATACTAGGGTATGGATATTCGAAAAGAAAACAAATTATTACTTTGTATCTGTATCTGCTGTTTCTTTTTCCTGATATTTTTGAGGGCGGCGAAGCATATGGAGCCAACTGCAGAGCGGAAAGAAGATGCCACGGCGATGGAGGAGCGGCTGGAACTGGAACAGCAGATGTACCGTCAGATGGACGCATCTTCGGGAGCGGCATCGGCAGGACAGACAGAGCCGGAACCTTCCGCGGAGGCAGTGAATACCCCGGAGGTATCAGATGTTCCGGAGAACACTGGCACGCCGGAGGCAGCCGGTGCCGCGGAAAACTATCAGGCGCCGCTCATCCGTATATTACTGACAGATAATTCAAAAAGCGGCTATTATCAGGAAAGCGTGACAGTCAGCAGCAGCAGCGCCATTCATTTGGAAGGTTCAGATCTGACAATTCCGGCAGGAACCAGTGAGACAATTACAAATGGGGACGGCCGTTTTATGGATGGGAAAATTGTCCTGACTCCTGAGGATCCTTCGGCCGGAATCACTGTTTCTTCTCTGCAGAAGGCACAGGGGCCGCCGGTGTATGAGGGCAGCCTGGAAATCTATCTAACAGATCAGGGAATCTACCTCGTGAACGAAGTGAACTTGGAAAGTTATCTGAAATACGTGGTGCCCAGTGAAATGCCGGCTTCCTATGCGGCGGAAGCCCTGAAAGCCCAGGCGGTCTGCGCCAGGACGTATGCCTGCCGCCAGATCCAGGATGCTTCTCTGGAGGATTATCATGCTCATGTGGATGACAGCGTGTCATTTCAGGTATATAATAATATTGCCAGACAGGAGGCCACAGACCAGGCGGTGGATGACACGGCAGGCCAGATCATGACCTGCGGCGGAGAACCGATTACAGCTTATTTCTTCTCTACCTCCTGCGGTTATACCAGCACCAATGAGGTGTGGAGCGGAGGAAGCTCCGAAGAGTATCTGAAGAGCGTATATCTGGGAAGCGATGACCGGGAGGATGTTCAGACGGAAGAGGTATTTGCTTCATTTATCCAGCAGAAGGATGAGTCTGATCTGGAGTCTTCTGACGGATGGTACAGATGGAGTGTGACGCTTCCTGCAGAGGCGTTGAATCAGAGGATAGAAAAATATCAGATCGGCACCATCCAGAGTTTCCAGGTGTTGAAACGAAGCAGCGGGGGAGCGGTTTCCAGTCTTCAGGTAACAGGGAGCCAGGGCAGTACGACTCTGGATAATGAATACGCGATTCGGGAACTGCTTTCTGTAAAGGGAATTGCGGTTACGAAAAATGATGGTTCCGTGACAGAAGATATGTATCTTCTGCCCAGCGCTTATTTTATCTGCAGCGCCGTCTATAATGGGAGCAGCCTGACCGGGTTCTCATTTTTGGGAGGCGGTTACGGGCATGGTGTGGGCATGAGCCAGAACGGTGCCGCGCATCTGGCGGAGCAGGGCTATGGATGGCAGGATATATTAAAATACTTTTACGAGAACATTCAACTGGAAACAGCTCAGGCATAGGGGAAAAACGATGGAGCCTTTAGAAGAGAATAAAACGAAAAAATTCATCCGGGTGGTAAAGGAGTTTGCAGAGCGCATTACACAGGATCATGTGGGTGCGTATGCGGCGCAGGGGGCTTTTTTCCTGCTGCTTTCCTTTATTCCGTTTATGATGCTTCTCCTGAATATCATCCAGTATACGAGCCTGACTGAGGCGGAGGTCAGCCATGCGGTTCTGGCGGTCATTCCCAATGATTTTCATGGGGTGGTGAGCTCGATTATCTCTGATATCTACCAGAGATCTGCAATGATCTTGCCGGTCTCCGCGGTCCTGGCTCTGTGGTCGGCGGGAAAGGCTGTGAATTCCCTCACTTATGGCCTGAATACGATATATCATGTGCGGGAAACGAGGAATTATTTTGTCAACCGGTTCCGTTCCATGGGATATACGCTGATTTTCATCATCGCTTTTATTGTGACGCTGGTGCTGCTGGTGTTCGGGAAGAGCATCCAGAAGGGTATCATTGAATTTTTTCCCGCCGCCGCTGGATTTACGGCCGTGCTGGTCAGCCTGCGGACGGTGATCTCGATGATCGCCCTGGTGATCGCTTTCCTTCTGATGTACCGGTTTGTCCCGAACAGGAAGTCTACTCTTGGAGGCCAGCTGCCCGGAGCGCTGATTGCCACGGTAGCATGGGAGATACTTTCCGTAGGTTTTTCCATTTATCTGGAATACTTTCCGGGGGTCACGCGGATGTACGGGAACATGACTACGATCATTTTACTGATGTTGTGGATTTATTTTTGCATGTACATTATTCTGCTGGGCGCGGAAATTAATGATTATTATGAGGAAAGAATGAAAAATGATCTTGACACAGACGAAAAATCCAGCTAGAATAAATGAGAATATTGAAAGGCGCGGAAGGTGTCTGTAGGGCTTTATTTTCTTTCAGAGAGAGAGGATCACCGGCTGAAAATTCTCTTAAGTTCAGATTTTGCCTGAGATTCGCACCGGAGCTTCTTTTTTGAACATATATCCGTAGGGACGTGCGCTTGAGAGGACATGAGTGCAGACAGCACCGCAGGCAGGGTATGATAAGTAGGAAAAGACGTATATGCACGTTACAGCATAGATTGAGAGTCCGGACAGTGTGCCCGGAAATCAGGGTGGTACCGCGGAAATTATGAGTTTCGTCCCTTTTGGGCGAAACTCTTTTTATATCATAGGAAAGTGCGGATCGCACTGCGGCGGAGAGGAAGAGTGTTGCAAATGCAACTCACCGCAGGCGGAGAATCTCGCTTGCGGGATTCTTTCTTGTTGCGCAGAATAGCTTTTTCCAGCCTTCCTGTGTAATAAAAGCTCTCAGGGCGGGTGCGGGTTTCCCTGTGCTATCAAAGAGGATCATCTGTAAAGGAGAAAGAAAATGAGTGAGAACAGTATGAAAGAGAAGCTGGAAGCCATTGTAAAAAAGGCGATGGCCAGCATGAACACAGCGAATTCTCTGGACGCTCTGAATGAGGTCAGGGTTGATGTGCTTGGCAAAAAGGGGCAGCTGACTGCCGTGCTGAAGGGGATGAAGGATGTGGCGCCGGAGGAACGGCCGAAGGTCGGCCAGATGGTCAATGATGCCAGAAGTTCCATTGAAAAGACGCTGGAAGAGGTTAAGGAAAAGCTGGAGCGGGTCCACATGGAACAGAAGCTGGCCAGAGAAGTGATTGATGTGACACTTCCGGCTAAAAAAGCTGCAGTAGGGCACCGCCATCCCAATACCATTGCGCTTGAGGAAGTTGAGCGAATCTTTATCGGCATGGGTTATGAGGTGGTTCAGGGACCCGAGGTTGAATATGATCTCTATAATTTTGAAAAGCTGAATATTCCCGCTAACCATCCGGCAAAGGATGAGCAGGATACGTTTTATATAACGAAGGATATCGTTCTCAGGACACAGACCTCTCCCTGCCAGGCCCGTGTGATGGAGCAGGGCAGGCTGCCGATCCGCATGCTGTCGCCGGGGAGGGTATTTCGTTCCGATGAGGTAGATGCCACTCATTCACCTTCCTTTCACCAGGTGGAAGGTCTCGTGGTGGACAAGCATATTACGTTTGCGGATTTGAAGGGAACTCTGGCACAATTTGCCAGGGAACTGTTTGGGCCGGAGACTAAGACAAAATTCCGCCCCCATCATTTTCCTTTCACAGAGCCCAGCGCTGAGATGGATGTGAGCTGTTTTAAATGCGGCGGAAAGGGCTGCCGTTTCTGTAAAGGTTCCGGCTGGATTGAGATTCTGGGGTGCGGGATGGTTCATCCTCATGTGTTTGAAATGTGCGGCATTGATCCGGAAAAGTATACGGGCTTTGCCTTTGGGGTGGGGCTTGAGAGGATTGCCCTGTTGAAATATGAGATAGATGATATGCGTCTGCTTTATGAGAATGATTATCGGTTCCTGAAGCAGTTTTAACCCCGGGATTATAGCTTTTCGGCCTCTGCGGGCGGCGGGATAATCGCCGTACCCAGGCTGACATAAGCGAGGGGCGGAGATCAGATTGAAACAATCGGATAGGAGAATGGAAATATGAACACATCATTATCATGGATCAAGAAGTATGTGCCGGATCTGGATGTTACGGCGCAGGAGTATACAGATGCGATGACGCTTTCAGGCACGAAGGTGGAGGGCTTTGAAAAGCTGGACGAGAATCTGGACAGAATTGTCATCGGTCAGATTGAGAAAATTGAGCGCCATCCTGACGCTGACAAGCTGATTGTGTGCCAGGTGAATGTGGGCGCGGAGACAATACAGATCGTCACAGGAGCGCCCAATGTGAAAGAGGGAGATAAGGTCCCGGTGGTGCTGGACGGCGGCAAAGTGGCCGGAGGTCATGACGGCAGTACGACGCCCGGCGGAATCAAAATAAAAGCAGGCAAGCTGAGAGGGATCGAATCCAACGGCATGATGTGCTCCATTGAAGAGCTTGGATCATCCAGGGAATTTTATCCCGAAGCCCCGGAGTCGGGGATCTATATTTTTCCTGAGGATGCCCGGGTGGGAAGCAATGCGGTCCATGCCCTGGGGTTGGATGACGTTATTTTCGAGTATGAGATCACATCAAACCGGGTGGACTGCTACAGCGTGATAGGAATTGCCAGAGAGGCAGCAGCCACCTTTGGTAAGGAATTCAGGCCTCCGGTTGTGGCGAAGACAGGAAATGGGGAAAAGGCCTCTGACTACATCCGTGTGACAGTGGAAGACGGGAAACTCTGCCCCAGATACTGCGCCAGGGTTGTTAAAAATGTGAAAATCGGGCCGTCTCCCAAATGGATGCAGCGGTGTTTGGCGGCCAATGGTATCCGGCCGATTAACAATCTGGTGGATATCACAAATTATGTGATGGAAGAATACGGACAACCCATGCATGCCTATGACCTGGATACCATTTCCGGCCGTGAGATCGTTGTCCGCAGGGCAAAAGCAGGTGAGAAATTCGTGACGTTAGACGGGCAGGAACGCCAGATGGACGAAAACGTGCTGATGATCTGTGACGGGGAAAAAGCGGTCGGCATTGCCGGCATCATGGGAGGCGAGAATTCCATGATTACCGATCAGGTCCGGACTGTCCTCTTTGAAGCGGCCTGTTTTGACGGGACGAATATCCGTCTTTCTTCCAAGAGAATCGGGCTCCGTACCGACGCGTCGGGGAAATTTGAAAAGGGGCTGGATCCCAACAATGCAGAGGCTGCCATCGACAGGGCATGCCAGCTGATGGAAGAACTGGGCGCGGGAGAAGTGGTAGGCGGAATTGTAGACTATTATCCGGTAAAGAGGGAGCCTTCCAGAGTCATTTTTGAGCCGGACAGAATCAACGGATTGTTGGGAACCGAGCTTTCCAGCGGGCAGATGCTGGATTATTTAAGCTCTGTGGAGCTGACGTATGATGAGGAAACGAATGAGATCGTAGCGCCGACCTTCCGCCAGGACATCCACCGGACGGCAGATGTGGCTGAGGAAGTAGCCCGTTTCTACGGCTATGACAATATACCGACTACGCTGCCCAGCGGTGAAGCTACGGCAGGTAAACTCCCCTTTGAGTTAAGAGTGGAAGCGAAAGCCAGGGATGTGGCGGAATACTGCGGATTTTCCCAGGGTATGTGCTATTCCTTTGAGAGTCCGAAAGTATTTGATAAGCTGCGCATACCTGCTGACGATCCGCTTCGGAAGACCGTGACGATCATGAATCCGCTGGGAGAAGATTTTTCTGTCATGCGGACTACGTCCCTGAACGGCATGCTGACCTCCCTGGCCACCAATTATAACCGCAGGAATAAAGACGTCAGGCTCTACGAGCTGGGAAATGTTTATCTGCCGAAGCAGCTTCCGCTGAGTGAACTGCCTGAGGAGCGCATGAAATTTACCCTCGGAATGTATGGGAAGGGTGATTTCTATGATATGAAAGGCGTGGTAGAAGAATTCTTTGATCAGGTGGGAATGCACAGAAGGCCAGAGTATGACAGCAATGCCGGACAGCCGTTTCTTCATCCGGGACGTCAGGCGCTGGTACAGTATGAGGATGTGACGGTAGGATTCCTGGGGGAAGTTCATCCGGAGGTGGCAGCGGCTTACGGCATAGGCGGAAGGGCCTATGTGGCGGTCATTGACCTGCCGGAGATTCTGAAATTCGCGACTTTTGACAGGAAATATGAGGGAATCGCACGTTTCCCCGCAGTGACCAGAGACCTTTCCATGGTGGTACCGAAGGATATTCAGGCAGCCCAGATCGAACACATCATTTTGCAGAGAGGCGGAAAGATTCTGGAGAGCCTCCAGCTCTTTGATATATACGAGGGCGATCAGATTCAGAAGGGTTACAAATCCATGGCTTATTCGGCAGTATTCCGTTCCAAGGAAAAGACGCTGGAGGAGCAGGAGGTTTCGGCAGCCATGAAGAAGATTCTGAACGGGCTGGCGGAGCTGGGAATCGAGCTGCGCCAGTAAATATGGTGGTTTTTGAGGTACTGCGGGTGTAATTGCCAGGTGGGGAGCAGCTTGTGCTGTTCCCCATAGTGTACCCGCAGGGCGCGCCGTAAAGCAGGCCCTGGTGGGGTGGAGAACAGCCCGCGCTGTTCCAAAGGTATTATAAATGGAGGATAATATGCGCTTATATGTAATCAGACATGGAGAAACATCCTGGAATGTTGCGAGAAGGCTTCAGGGACATGCGGGGGCAGACCTGAATGAGAATGGCGTTAGGCTGGCCGAAGTGACGGCCCGGGCCATGAAGGATATACCGTTTGACCTTTGTTTTACAAGCCCTCTGACAAGGGCCGCCCATACGGCGCGGATCATTTTGGCAGGGAGAAATGTTCCGGTGATTGAAGAACCCCGCATCATGGAAATAAGCTTCGGGGAGTGGGAGGGCCTTTGCTGTGCTTCGGGCCGTTCAGAGATTCCCGGCACTAATTTTTTAGAAACTTTCCATAAGACCCCTTTCAATTACGTGCCGGCGCCCGGAGGGGAATCTATCGCCGATGTCTGTGCGAGAACAGCGGATTTTTATCAGGAGCTGTCAGGCAATCCGGAATATCAGGATAAGACGATCCTGATTTCCACTCATGGATGCGCATCACGTGCCTTTTTGCGCAATGTTTATGAGGATAAAGAGGATTACTGGCACGGCGGCGTGCCGATGAACTGTGCCGTTAGCATCGTGGATGTGAAGGATGGCAAGGCTGTGCTGCTGGAATCAGATAAGATTTATTATGATGCTTCTGACTGTGTGGATTATTATGCCGCTAAAGAGGAGAAAAATGAAGACAAGTGATTTTTATTATGAGCTGCCGGAGGAATTGATCGCACAGGATCCGCTGGAGGACAGGAGCTCCTCCAGACTGCTGTGTCTCAACAGGGAGACAGGGGATATCCGGCACGGGCATTTCAGGGATATCCTTCAGGAACTGCTGCCCGGAGACTGTCTTGTGGTTAATGACACGAAGGTGATACCGGCGCGGCTTTACGGACGGAAGTCCGGTACGGACGCCCTGGTTGAGATTCTGCTTCTGAAGCGCCGGGAAAATGATATCTGGGAGACTCTGGTGAAGCCTGGTAAAAAATGCAGGCCGGGCGCGGAGATTGTCTTTGGGGATGGCATTCTGAGGGGCGAGGTTCTGGATGTGGTAGATGACGGCAACCGTCTCATACAGTTCCGGTATGAAGGGATTTTTGAAGAAATTCTGGATCAGCTGGGCGAAATGCCGCTTCCTCCGTATATCACCCATAAACTGAAGGATAAAAACCGTTATCAGACCGTGTACGCGAAAAATGAGGGCTCTGCTGCCGCGCCTACGGCCGGGCTTCATTTTACAGAGGAGCTGCTGAAGGAAGTAGAACGGTTGGGTGTGAAGATAGCGCACGTGACACTCCATGTAGGGCTGGGCACCTTCCGCCCGGTGAAAGTGGAGGATGTCTCGGAGCATCATATGCATTCGGAATTTTATGTGGTGGAAGAGGATCAGGCCAGGATGATTAACGATACGAAAGCTTCGGGAGGCCGGGTGATCGCAGTTGGGACGACAAGCTGCAGGACGCTGGAATCAGCTACAGGAGAGGACAGTATTCTGAAAGCCGGAAGCGGGTGGACAGAAATCTTCATCTATCCGGGGTATCAGTTCCGGATGATAGACGGGCTGATTACGAATTTTCATCTGCCGGAATCCACGCTGATTATGCTGGTTTCAGCGTTTGCGGGGAAAGAGCATGTTCTGAGGGCGTATGAAGAGGCGGTGAAAGAGAAATATAGGTTCTTTAGCTTTGGAGATGCAATGCTCATACTATAAAATAAAATGATAGGTGATACGAGAGAGCAAATAATTGAGCCCCCGGCAGTTAAGGAAGCTTGACTGCCGGGGATTTTTGTAAATCATCATATATGCCTGCCGGAGGATAAACATGAAAGTAAGAGCAGTTGTCAACAGCAATAACATCAGTGGCCTGATTGAGCGGACTTTAAATTATGTGGATCCACGTCTGGTGGATCATGGCAAGAGAGTCGCGTCCCTCGTATTCGGAATGCTCACAGTGCAGGATAAATATACTCCAAGGGAAGTCCAGGACATCTGTATTCTCTCCATGCTTCACGATATCGGCGCTTATAAGACGGAAGAGATTAACAGGATGACACAGTTTGAATCAGAGGACGTGTGGGAACATTCCATCTATGGATATCTGTTTCTCCACGAGCTTTCTCCTCTGAAAGAATGGGCGAAGGCGGTCATGTTCCATCATGTCCCGGTGTCCGGGCTGCCGGACACGCTGGAAAAGAACATAAGCGAGACGGCCCAGATGATCAGCCTAGCAGACAGGATTGATATGTATCTGCAGAGCAGCTCTGATATTGAAACTCTGCTGCGTTATCTGGAGCAGGTGAGAGATTTAAAATTTGACGGGCACATCCTGGATCTGTTTTATGAGGCAGAACAGAGATTTTCACTCTTAAGCTCTCTGAAGGAAAAGAAGGATTTTCGCAGGATACTTCCGGAAATACAGCTCACAGAACAAGAGTGCGAGGATTATCTGAAAATGATGATTTATGCCATTGATTTCAGAAGCCAGCATACCGTGACACATACAATCACCACCACCAGCATCAGCGTTTCGGTAGCCAGGTGCATGGGGCTGCCGGAGAGCCAGGTGCGCAAAATCTGGTACGGGGCTTTGCTGCATGACCTGGGCAAGATCGGGATTCCGGTGGAAATATTGGAATATCCGGGCAAATTAAGCCCTCAGGCAATGACGATCATGCAGACACATGTTAAACTGACGGAAGAGATCCTGGGCGGCACGATTGAGGAGGATATAACAAGAATTGCCCTCAGGCACCACGAGAAACTGGATGGAAGCGGGTATCCCAGAAGGCTTCCGGGAGATGAGCTGACGACGGAGGAGAGGATCGTGGCGGTTTCCGATATTGTCAGCGCCCTGTTGGGTACGCGCAGCTACAAGGGAGCATTTTCACGGGAAAGGACATTATCAATCATTGAAGAGCAGGCCCGGGAAGGGAAACTGGACTGTCAGGTGGTCAAGGTTCTGAAGGAAAATTTTGAAGAGGTTCTGGAAACAGTGGAAGAAAACTGCAGGCCTGTATTAGATACTTATTATGGTCTGCACAAGGATTACCAGCGTTTGTTAGGGAAATATCTGTAGAAGGGCAGAGGCAATGGGGGCTGTCATAAAAACACCGGGGCAGGCGGCTCTTGTACGTCCGGAAAGATCAGTTCAATCCCAAATCCGTAGCCAGGCGGAAGGTCTGTCTCCAGGCCGGTTTCAATGGAAAGCGCCTTCGCATATTTTTTTACAAAATATAAACCCATTCCTGTAGCTTTCTGGCGTTCCGGGTGGCTGCCTGTAAATCCTTTGTCAAAGAGAAACGGAGCATCTTCGGGCGGGACTCCCGGCCCGTTGTCACGGACGGCAAGGTGGACCCTTAAGCCGGGACTGCTTTCCTTCCACAGCCTGACTGCAACCCGCCCGTTCTCCGGGGCGGCGTATTTTATCCCGTTGCTGAGAAGCTGCGAGAGGATAAAAACAAGGATTTTCTGATCTGTCACGGCTGTCAGAGGCTCTAGCTCCTGCAGGAGCGTTACATGCCGTTCTTCTGCGCATGAGAGGAAATCAGAGGCCGTATCCCGCACGCAGCTGTCCAGAAGAACCCGTTCAAATTTGTAGTCGGCGTGGCTGTCCTGCAGCCGGGCGTAATAGAGGATGTGATCCACGTGCCCGCTGATCAGATGCCGGACATAGGTCATTCTGCTGTAGACATGAGGACTCATTTCATCTCTGTAATTATCCAGAACCAGTGTGGCGAGGGAAAGGGGCGTTTTAATCTCGTGAACCCATGATTCGATATACTCCTGGTAGCTCTTCAGCTGTTCACGGGCTTCTTCGAGCAGGCCGGACTGTTCTCTGAGCTGACGGTACAGGCTGTGGACAGATGGCTGCCAGAAGGTTCCCAGTACGGAAGAGAGCTGCCGCATGGCGGGTTCGTCCGGGTGGTCACAGAAGGCTTCCAGAGTCTTCAGGTATTGGAGTTGTCTTCTGTGTTCCAGAAAACATCCGGTACAGACGATGATCGCCGTGAACAGCAGGATGAACATCCCCACGCCTCTCAGGGCGTTTGGGCGCAGAAGCCATGTAAGAAAAATGAACGTCAGATCCGTGGCGGCCAGAAGAACTATCCAGTGGCCGGATCTTTTTAGAAAATATTTCATAGGCCGGTTACCTCCAAACAATAGCCCTGTCCCCATACAGTCTTCACGATTTCACCGAGCCCGATTACCCCAAGGTTTTTCCTCAGGCGGGTCATGTTCACCTGCAGGATGTTCTCATCGGTGTACTCCTCTGTGCCCCAGACATAGGTGAGAAGTTCAGAGCGGGAAGTGAGAGAGGGGTGTTTTTCCATCAAAAGGCGGAGAATCTTCCCCTCAGTGTCAGGAAGCAGGATGTATCTTTCTTTATAGAGCAGTTTATAGGTATCTGTGTCCAGGGAAAGACCTCCGGCCTGGATGATATTCTTAAATTTCCCATAGGTCTGCAGCAGCCGTTTAGCGCGGGCGGCCAGGCGGTCCGGATGACAGGGCTTCGTCAAGTAATCGTCGGCACCGAGGCCGATTGCAGCCAGTTCATCTTCCAGGGTGTCTCTGGCTGTCAGAATAAGAATCGGAAAGGAAGCCCTTGCTTTCAGCCATTTGCACAGTTCAAAGCCGGATTTTCCAGGCAGATTGAGATCCAGCACGACGAGGCTGGGTGATTGGGTCAGTATCTCCTGCTCCGGGGCAGCGAAGGAAGAGATACCCATAGCGTGGTATCCCTTCCTGGTGAATGCGGTTACGAGTTCTTCCCGCAGGTAAACGTCGTCTTCAACAACAAGGATTTTTATCAAACAGTATCACCCCCGATCGGTTACTTTCAGCGTTTTGATTTCATGGTAAGCCGCCCGCTGTACAATTGCCAGGTAGATGGCCTCCGTCAGCACAAACAGGGCGAGTGCGATTGCAGACAATGCCAGAACAAAGGTGAAGGAAGTGCCTTCCTGCAGTCTGGTAAAGCTCTTGAACAGGGAGAGTATGGCAAAGATGCTGCTCATGACCGCGACTCCCAGGACCAGTGAAAAGAAGGCCTGTATCTGTTTTCTGGAGGAGCGGTAAAGGGAGTCTCTGTCTGCCCCCAGCATCAGCAGTGTCACATACCGGTGCTTGTTCTCGCGCTGTTGGATCAGATATTTCAGTCCTATAACGGTGTTGGAGATGAGCAGGAACAGGACGCCAAGGTATATGGTCAGGTAGCTTGCGGCAACTGTGTAGAACAGGTTCCGGCCTATGCCGGACAGGTAGCTTTCATATTCCAGGCCGGTTGCAGACAGCCTGGCGTCCATTTTCTCGATCGCCTGCATGAGCCCCAGTTCTTCTGTAAGGCTTTGAGACAGATGGACATTCCAGCAGAAAGGCTCCGGCGATACGGCGATCCGTGCGAACAGCCCGTCGGGGACGATCAGAGCTGTGTACAGGGTGATCGCCCGGTCGGCAACGATGTTGTCATAGAAAAGCTCAGGAAACAGGCGGTAGTTTTCTCCGGCGACTGTGATGGAAGCCTGGTTTTTTAAAGCGGCGTCCAGAGTGCTGTTGAAAGCACCTCCCCGCGACATGGAGGTGTATAGCGCCAGCTCGTGATCTTCCAAAGTGACAGGTTCACGGCCCATAGCTGCCAGCATCTGGTTGTAGCTGGCCAGCGAAAGGATGTATTCACAGCTTCCGGAGATGTTTTCCAGGATGTTATCCCTTTGGTCTGTGGGCGGCAGCATGGCTATCGCGTCTGCCAGACCGCTCAGATCCCGTGGTGCATCAGTGTAAGAGAGATATACGGGATAAGCGGCGGCAATCATGGCGCCGGTTTCAGGATCCTGGAGAGCCGCGGTGACAGCGGATTCGTCGCCCATGATAGAAAAATCAGTGGTTCTCACAGAGGCCGTGCCGCTTCCGGCGACCATCCCGATACCATAGGAAATACAGGAGAGTGCCATGAGCAGCAGAAGGGAAGAGACAGTGAGTGTCTTATACTGGTATAGCACGTTTTCCTGGATCTGACGTCCGGTGAAGGTTGTGAGACCTGCAGATGTTTTGCTTTTGCGGCGGATCCTCTTACCCAGAAACCCTCCGAGTCCGCGGTAGAACAGGAAAGTTCCGGCGCCTCCGGCCAGGAGCAGGAGCGGAAAGGTCAGAGTAAAGCTGACGGGTGAGAAGGCACCGAGAGCGTAGGCAGCGGCCAGCAGGGCAGTTCCCAGAGCAAAATAAGAGGCGCCTTTCCGGACCGGCGTTGACTCCTGCTTCTCAGCAGAATCTGGCTGAAGGAATTGTGCGGGCTCCAGATTACTGATCCTAATGCATAAAAACAGCATGGACATCAGCTGTACCGCAACAAAGCCGCAGATAGTCCAGAAGACTGCCGGTATGGAAAAGGTAAAACGGTGCCCGATGATGCCAAGCCCTACCAGTTTCGCTGTGGTAAGACTGATCCCCTCTGTCAGGAACAGGGCAGCCGGCAGGCCGATCAGCAGGGAGACCAGGCTGCTCCAGAGTGTCTCACAGAACAGCATGGCGAACAGCCGGCTGTGCCTCATACCGAGCATGAGATACATGCCGAATTCTCTGCGGCGGCTGTCCATCTGGTATTTACAGGCAAAATAAACCAGAAACAGCACGAAAAACAGTGAGAGGACGTAGACCACGGGCACTAGAGCCATCAGCTTCTGAACAGCATCGCTTTCCATTTTGCTCAAAAAACGCATGACATCCTGCTTATCCAGAGACAGGAGTGTATAAAAAGCTATGATGGCGATTACCAGGGAGCCAAAAAATAAACCATTGCCCCTGCGGTTTTTTGCAGCATTTCTCCAGACCTGTTTAAAGAACATTTGCACTCCCTCCTCCCAGCTGCGCCATCACGGTTACGATCCGGCCGTAAAAATCTGTCTGTGTCTCAGAGTCTGTTTTCCGCCGCAGTTCATGAAAAAGGCGGCCGTCCTGGATGAAGAAAATCCGGGAGCAGTAGCTGGCAGCGTTGGCGTCGTGTGTGACCATCATGATTGTTTTTTTGTGTTCCTGGTTAATGGCGGAAAGCTTATCCATCAGCAGCCGGGAATTCCTGCTGTCCAGGGCACCGGTCGGTTCGTCTGCCAGAACGATGTCAGGATCTGATATCAAAGCCCTTGCCGCCGCCACACGCTGTTTCTGACCTCCGGACATCTGGGAGGGAAATTTATCCAAAACCTCTGAGATGTCCAGGACGGCAGAAATTTGGCGGATGCGGTCTTCGGCTCCTCTGCCGGTTATGCCGTGAAGAGACAGCGGCAGAACGATATTTTCTCTGGCAGTCAGGTTGTCCAGCAGTTCAAATTCCTGGAACAGATAGCCGATATCACGTCCGCGGTACTCCGCCAGCTGAGCGTTGGTAAAGGCCGATAGGTCTTTGCCCCGCAGGTATACCTTTCCGGAGGTGGGCCTGGTCATGGTGGCGATGCAGTTAAGCAGCGTCGTTTTGCCAGAGCCGCTGGCGCCCATAATGCCGAGGAATTCACCTTCCAGCACATCGAAGCTGATGCCTCGCAGGGCCTCTGTCTTCGTGGTATCTTTACCGTAAGTTTTTGTCAGGCCATCAACCTGTAAAATGCGGTTATTGAGATTCATAATCATCCTCCTGTCTGCTGCTTTTGTTGATACTTCAAAGTATATCCACAGGGCACCCCGCAATACAGGCCCTGTCGGGCGGCGGAACAGCTTACGCTGTTCCATAAATTATAGCAGCCGGACCGGCCGGAGGCCACTTACAATTTTTGTAAGGTAACTGCCTCAGCCATAGGATTTTCAGGGTATACGTTGAAGTATAGCATGGCGGGCGGATGAACACAACGGCTGGTGGTTTTTTGATAAATGTCATAAACGTGTGTTGCAAATTACCGTTTCACAGGCTATATTAATTAGGGAGGAGTTATCATTTTCAGGCTCCCCTGGATATTTGAAGAAGGAATAGCGATGAATAAAAAAGATAAAAAGACTTTACAGGGGATTAAGATCCGTAACTTTAATTACTGGATGATTGTGATTGCCTGCATTTTATATGGGTTTTTAATCTATGAAACTGCGCAGATATCTATTAAATACAGGGTTATGACTGCAGCTACCCAGAAATATATTGCCTGTGAAAAGAATGCTGCGCTGGTTCACGATGGTTCTGACGAATTGACGGAGCAGGTGCGGCTGTACGCAGTCACGATGAAGCCGGAGTACATGGAAGCGTATTTTAAAGAGGCTAATGTCACGCGGAGCAGGGATAAGGCATTGTAGCAGATGGCCGAATATCAGTTGGAGGACGGCGCATATGAAGCTCTTTTAGAAGCCCATGACAGTTCTAACCGGCTGATGGAAAGGGAGATCTATTCCATGCGGCTGATCTCAGAGGCACAGGGCTATGAAACAGACCTGCTTCCGGCAGAAATGCAGAGTATACAGCTGACTGAGGAAGATATTACGTCAGGCCGGGAAGATAAAATACGAAAAGCACAGGAGCTGGTATTTGACGAGGGATACCAGGAAGCTAAGAGTCTGATTGAGAACCATATCACCCAGTTTCTTGACAGCATCATTGCGACAACAGAAACCAATCATGTGGAGAGCGCAGAAGCTCTGGAACAGACCCTGGCGCTGCAGAGAATCTGGATCAGCATACTGTTCGTGATGAATATTATAACCTTCGGGATTATCACAATGCTGGTGGTCAGACCATTGAAAATATATATAAAATGTGTTAAGGATAATCTGATGTTTGAAACCGTCGGTTCTTATGAGTTTAAATATCTGGCTTTGACGTATAATAATATTTATGAGCTAAATGCAGCTAATCAGGCGATGCTGAAAAAGAAAGCAGAATATGATACGCTCACAGGAGTAATGAACCGGGGTGCTTTTATCCAGTTTGCCCGCCTGCAAGAACAACTGCCGTCTGCACTTTTACTGATTGATATTGACCGGTTCAAGGAGATTAATGACTGCTATGGGCATGACACAGGGGACACAGCGTTAAAGAAGGTGGCCCGTCTTCTGACTACAAGCTTCCGGGCGTCGGATACATCTGCCAGGATAGGCGGCGATGAATTTGTCGTGCTCATGGCAGATATCTGTGAAGATCAGAAGGATGTTATTCAAAAGAAGGTTGAACAGATGAATGAGTTCCTGAGACACCCTTCAGACGGACTGCCTCCGATGTCGCTCAGCGTGGGCGTCGCTTTTTCGAATAATGGGTATAATGAGGAGCTTTATAAAAAGGCCGATAAAGCCCTGTATTTTGTAAAAGAGCATGGCAGAGACGGCTGTTGCTTTTTTGATGAGAAGATGATGGACGTAAGGGACTCGGCTATTTGATAAATAGAGAAATATCTGATCAGGATGGACTTCGCAGGCCGCAGTCCATCCTGTTCTTTTATAAATAATGCTATGTACAGGTCAGCAAAGAAAGTCGAGAATTATTCCCGGGTTTCTTATACAATTATCCCGGAGGTGAAGAGATGACAGAACAGATTATGGCAGTTCAGAGGATGCAGGATTATATTGAAGGACATCTGGAGGAAAGGGTTACGATGGCTGACCTTGCCAGGGCGTCTCTCTTTTCGCCCTGGCATTCCTACCGGCTCTTCCGGCAATATACTGGCTTTACACCGTCTGAGTATATTCGTCGTCTCAGGTTATCCAGATCCGCCATGCTGCTGAAAAAGGGGGAACACCGCGTTCTGGATGTGGCTCTGCGGCTGGGCTTTGGAAGCGTGGACGGGTACCAGAGGGCATTCCAGAGGGAATTCGGCTGTAATCCTGGAGAATACGTGAGAGCTCCTGTCCCGGTCACGCTTTTCATCCCCTATGGAGTTAAATTCAGAGAATTGAGAAAGGAGTCATTCGAAATGATGGATGTGAGAAATGTATTTGTTCAGGTGATACGGAAGCCGGAACGTAAGGTAATTGTGAAACGGGGGATCAGCGCGGAAGACTATTTCCCTTACTGTGAAGAAGTGGGTTGTGATGTATGGGGTTTGTTGTCCAGCATGGATTCCCTCTGTGGAGAGCCGGTCTGCCTGTGGCTGCCGGCGAGGTATAAAAAGCCGGGCACTTCTACGTATGTTCAGGGAGTGGAGGCAGAGGCAGGATATGACGGCCCGGTCCCGGAGGGGTTTGATGTCATCAGTCTTCCGGCAGCGGAATACCTGATGTTTCAGGGAGAGCCTTTTCAGGAAGAAGATTACTGCGAAGCGATAACGGCTGTCCAAGAAGCTGCTGGACGCTATGATCCTTCTCTTGCCGGCTACGAATGGGATGACGAGAACCCGCGCATACAACTGGAACCTCTTGGCAGCCGGGGGTATATTGAACTACGGGCAGTCAGGCCGATACAGAAATAAGCAGTGAATAAATAGCATCTGCACCAGTTGGGATTTTCCGGTGTGGATGCTTTTCTTATAATATTAGAATCTTGACAATAGTGTGTGATACACAGTATAATGAATTCAGGAGGTGATGAAGCGTTGGGTGAGGAAAAAGACCTGATGAGCGTTTTGCTGATGGAATTGCGCAGAGGGACCCAGGTATTGAGTGTCCTGAGCCAGATGAAGGAGCCCCGTTACGGGTACGCGCTGGTTCAGAGCCTGGAAGATAGGGGTGTGACCATAGATCCGAATACCCTTTATCCGCTCCTCCGAAGGCTGGAGGGCCAGGGGCTGTTGGTAAGCAAGTGGGAGACGGGCGGCACGAAGCCCAGGAAATATTATCAGAGGACAGAATACGGCACGCAGATATATGAGCGGCTGAGATGCCAGTGGGAACTGATGGTTGCCGGAATGAGTGAGCTGTTGAAGGAGGAAGAGAGATGACGTCTATGGATCGGGAGTTGATGGAGAGATATATCTATCAGGTGGTACGGCGCCTGCCCAGAGAACAGCGCCGGGAAGTCAGCCTGGAGCTGCAGGAGCTGATCAGTGACATGGCTGATGTGGCTGGTTCCATGGAAGAGGCGCTGGAAAAGCTGGGGAATCCCGCCGAATTTGCGAAGAAGTATCAGGATGATACACATCATCTAATCGGGCCGGAATATTATGATACCTATCTGTGGTTTTTGAAAATTGTCCTGCTCTGCACACTTATTCCAATAGTGGCCGTATCCGTCATCGAAGGGATCAGAGACGGGCTGGCCGGATATGAGGCCAGCTATGCGGGAGCTGCCGTTCCTGTTGCCATACACATACTGGCGAATACGATCGGTAACTGTATTGTATCCTGTGTCGGAGCCTTCGGCGGAGTCACGCTGGTATTCGCGGTGATGGAACGCCAGAAGGTGAAGCTGGACATCAGGAAAGAGAAAGAGTGGTCTGTGAATGATCTGGGCGGAGAGGACTCCGGCGGAAAAGGACGATGGACTCCTGAAGCCCTGACGCCGGTACCTCATAAAAAGGCCATTATTAAAAGAAGTGACAGCATCGTGAGCATCGTATTTATCGTAATCTTCTGCGTGCTGCTGATCTTTGCCCCGCAGTTTTTCTCCGCGGTTTTCAGCGAAGACGGATCGGTTGTCACGGTACCTGTGTTCAATCTGCAGCAGTGGGGGATCATACTTCCGCTGATTGTAGCCAGCCTGCTGATTGGGCTGGCGGATGAGATCCTGCGGCTCGTAGTGGGATGCTATTGCCGGCTGGTCATGTTCAGCAATATCATCTGCGGAGGGCTTCAGATCCTGCTGGCTGTCTTGCTGCTGAAAGTATTTCCGTTCTGGAATCCTGCTTTCTGGGGAGAAGTGGGCGTTCGTCTCGGCGAACAGATGGAAGGGGCAGCGGACTTACTGAGGTACTGGAACGGGGCGTTGGTGTCAGACATTATTTTGGCCGTCATATGTGTGGCAACTCTTGCTGAGATCGTTACGACTATTTATAAAACACTCCGTTATGGAGAAGACCATTGATCAGAAATCTCTATAGGAATATTAAATTCCGGGATTCCGGTAGAATACGGGGCGATATCATATTGCTGAAAATAGATGACGCAGCTGTCCGGCTTTAAATAAAAATTATCCACATGGAAGGTCTGAAGCAGCAGGGACTTATAATTTTCAAAGTAGGAACCGGGAGACGAGTATATTCTTTCTTCAATTTGCCTGACGATGGATTGCTGGAGACGATAGAGCGTGGCAGGAGTAAAAGGATAGAAATCTGCCAGGCGCATTCGGGTGCCGGATTTAAAATTCCAGGTATCTGAGGTGCGTTTCGTTTCACCGTGAGCTCCGCCCATATATGTATAGGCGTCCATGAAAAGGCTGACGAGACATCCCTCGTTATAGGTGATTTGATAATCCATGTCGAATGTATAGCTGTTGAAAGCGCTGCCAGGCTGCATATATTTAGCGCTTTCCGCCGCCTGAGTAAAAAGAACAGTGCGGCAGTAAGTTTCGGCGTTCTGTGCAAGCTGTGAATAGTAGTCATTTATGATTCCGGCCGAAACAGGACTGCAGCTTGTAGTAAACGAGGGATATTTAATTTTGTAGGTGAACACAGGAATATCCCTGTAAACCATAGTGTCTTCAAGGGTATGGAGAGTTACTTTCTGCATCTTGGCTCCATAAGCAGTAGTTATAACAAATATATAGACCAAAAGGGCAGTTAATGCCAGAAAAAAAGAGGAATCATTATGATTCCCCTTCTCCTCCGGGCCCGTCTTTGCGAGGCCTGGTAGATTCCGGCAATGGCTCCGTGATCCAGGATTCCTTTGGAAGATCGATCTCCGGAGTGTTGCCGTCGCCGTATGGCAATTCCTGAGTATTATTTTTATCTGACATAATCACACCTGCCTTTCGGAAATATTCTGTCCCGGGTGCAGGAAAATTATGCGCATACTATAATAGCTGTATGTGGAAAGCAACCGTCTGCGGCGGAACGCTGGTGGTCTGCACGATGGAATGGGTGATTCGGACCATCTGGCCGGGCCGGAGCGCGCGGAGATCCACCGGGCGGCCATTGCGGCCGGTAATCGTGGTATCATCTGTTATTATAAATCTTATCTGGCTGTTTATATTACCGGGATTTCCCGTGTGAAGAACCTGGTTGCGGACATTTATGGAAGCTATCCGGTCGATGGTTATATCAAAGGAAGCCTGGGGTTCTCTTCTGACGATAATCAGAAATGCGTTCGATTGGGGTGGGATACTTCTGGTCATCCGGGAAGAAAACACGGCGCTCACCCACATGCCTTTGCGGATGCTGCAAAGGCACATATTCTGTCCAAAGGAATTCAGGATGATCGTATTTCTGTGGACATTTAACCTCAGGTTCTGGATGGATACAGTATTGTTCGGGCCGGTTACGGCATAAGAAATCAGCAGGAATCCATTGGGCATATTGGGAGCAGAAACGTCTTCGACCAGGGCGCTGTCTATGCGCATAATATTTCCCTGTTGAAAAACAGTTCCGCGGGGATCATTCTTCATGTCTGTCCTCACTAAATAAAATATTCAATTTTAATATATGTAGAAGGAGCGGAGATTGTTTCTGTGAATAAAGTATCAGACATAATGCGTGAAAGCTTCTGATCTGAAAATAGCAGCTTCCCCTCACCAAACTGAAGCTATCCGCATATGATAAAACAGGAAGGATACAGCAGGGGAGCAGAATCTATGAGATCGTTAAAAGATTTAAAGCCGGGAGAAAAAGCGGTCGTCGCAGAATTGCATATGGAAGGCGGAATGCGCCGGCGGCTTCAGGATATCGGACTGATTAAAGGTACTGCTGTAGAATGCCTGGGACGCAGTCCTGGGGGAGATCCTTCAGCATATCTGATCCGGGGCGCTGTCATCGCTATCCGCGAGGAAGACAGCGCCTCAATTTTTATCTGTTAGGAGGAAACTATGGGGCTGACCAGTCATTCTGTAGGGAGGCATGCAGTGGATTCTGGGCTTGAAATCCACAGGCACAGCCCTTCCGACCGTATTATAGCTGTAGCAGGTAATCCCAACGTGGGGAAAAGCACTGTCTTTAACGGGCTGACAGGGATGAAGCAGCACACCGGCAACTGGCCGGGAAAGACTGTTGCCAACGCGCAGGGGTATTGTACGTCAGATAAAAATACTTATATCTTAGTGGATATTCCGGGGACTTATTCTCTGATGGCGCATTCGGCAGAAGAAGAAGTGGCCCGGAATTTTATCTGCTTCGGCGGACCGGACGCAGTCCTGGTTGTCTGTGATGCCACCTGTCTGGAACGGAACCTGAATCTGGTGCTGCAGATCCTGGAAATTACCGGACATGCGGCTGTCTGCGTCAATCTGATGGATGAGGCGGAAAGGAAGCAGATTCATATTAATCTGAAACTGCTGTCAGAAAAGCTGGGCGTCCCGGTCATAGGCACGACAGGGAGAGACAAACGCAGCGTGCGGAAGATCCTCGATGTGCTGGATCAGCTTTCAGAAAAAGAAGGGCCGGATGAAGGCTGCAGGATTCTTTATTCTCAGCCGTTGGAGGCTGCAATTTCTCTTCTGGAACCGGAGGTACGGGCAGCAGCCGGCGGGAACATCAACAGCCGTTGGGCCAGCCTCAGGCTTCTGGGAGGTGATAAAAAGCTAATCGGTGAAATGGATCAGAGCCTTGGGATCCAGCTTGAAAAAGATGAGGCGGTGGCTAAAGCCATGAAAAAGGCAGACGCACTTCTGCTTGACAACGGAATGGGCCAGGGAGAGCGGGAAGACTGCATCGTATCCGCCCTGGTCAGACAGGCGGAGGAAATCTGCCGGGAAGTGGTCTGCTGTGAAAAAGATGAATATCACGAAACAGACCGGAAAATAGACCGTCTGCTGACGGGAAAATGGGTGGGCTATCCGGTGATGCTGGGGCTGCTGGCCGTGATATTCTGGCTTACGATTACCGGAGCAAACTATCCCTCCCGGCTGCTGTCGGAAGGCCTGTTCTGGATACAGGAAAAACTGACCCTGTTATTCGAATATCTGCATGCTCCCGCCTGGCTTCACGGAGCGCTGGTGCTGGGAGTTTACCGGGTATTGGCCTGGGTGGTGTCTGTCATGCTGCCTCCCATGGCAATATTTTTTCCATTGTTTACCCTCCTGGAAGACGTGGGTTACCTTCCGAGAGTTGCCTATAATCTGGATAAACCCTTTCATAAATGCGGAGCCTGCGGCAAACAGTCTCTGAGCATGTGCATGGGATTCGGATGTAACGCTGCCGGGGTGATCGGCTGCCGGATCATCGATTCGCCGAGGGAACGGCTGTTGGCAATCCTGACTAACAGCTTCGTGCCCTGCAACGGCCGTTTTCCGCAACCATACGAACAGAAAGAATTCAGGAATTTATTCGTTTTTTAAAGCATTTAGTATATTGATGATGATTTCTATTTTCTGTTCTGTAGGAAGAGAGGAGTGTTCCAGTTTCCGCTCTATGAGATCATAATGAAATTCACTGATTTTATTGGCGAGGGAACAGGTGTCAGGTGAGGCGGATGGATAGATGATTACGTCCTTGACTTGGTTTTTCTTCAAAATTCTTTCCTTTCAATTAAGGGTGTTCCGATATATTGTATAGGCATCTTAAGTTGTCCTATAACGATGTAAATGATTAGGGATATTAATTTGTAAAAATCTGAAAGGAATGCTTGACGATATATTGTCGACAATATATAATAGACAGAAAAGGGAAGCTATTTTAGGAGTACATACTATCTGTTCCTATTAGCAAGAAAGGAGAATCAATATGCCAATTGTAAAAGCATCAAAAGACCGTGTGCAGACCGGAGTGCATTTTATGCTGGGGAATTACGCACTGGTGGAAGGCGCCATCAGCGCCGGCTGTAATTTCTTCGGTGGCTATCCCATTACGCCTGCCAATGAGATTTCGGAGAGAATGTCTCAGAGGCTGCCGGAGGTGGGAGGCAAGTTCGTGCAGGGGGAAGACGAGCTGTTTTCTATTTTTGCGTGTACAGCCGCATCCCTGGCAGGAGGCAAGGTTATGACAGCTACCGCCAGCGCCGGCTATAATTATATGCAGGAGGGGCTGGGCTACGCGTACACGATCGAAGCGCCGCTGGTTGTGGCGGATGTGCAGAGATGCCGCGGCGAGAACTATGCCAGCCAGGCGGACGTCTACCAGATGAGGTATGGGGCCAGCGGCGATTATGAAGCGATTGTCGTATGTCCTTCGTCGGTACAGGAGCTTTACGATTATATGATCTGGGCGTTTAACCTGGCAGAAGAATACAGGAATCCTGTTATTGTCATGTCAGAGACGACGATTGCCCTGATGCGTGAACGGCTGGATATTCCTGAAGCTTCCCAGATTGACCTTTATAATAGGAATTATACCTCGCTGCCGCCGGAGGAATATCTGCCCTTTGCTGCTCCTGAGTTTGGCTGTCCTAATTTCGCGCCTCTGGGCGAGGGCTATCATACGATTTATTCCCTGAATCCCCATGATGAGAAAGGAAGCATCGACTGGGACCCGGAAGTGTTTGAACGTCTGTATAAGAGGATCTGCGGCAAGGTACGTGAGAACGCTGATAAGATCTGCCGAACCGAGACCTTCATGATGGATGATGCTGAATACGCGATTGTAGCATATGGCAGTGAAGTCCGTCCTTCCATAGAAGCGGCTGAGAAAGCCAGAGAATGCGGTATTAAGGTAGGAGTATTAAAGCTCTGCAACGTATGGCCGGTTCCGGAGAAAGCCATCGCAGAAGTGTCGAAGAATGTTTCCAAGATTTTTGCAGTTGAAATGAACATGGGCAAGTATGTGAATGAAATTGCAAGAGTTGCCGCGGGGCGGTGTGAGGTAATCCCTGTGACCAAGAATTTGGGTCTGGTACATACCGGTTATGAGATTTTAAATGAGATCAAAAAGGGGGTTAAGTAAAATGAGCGAGCTGAAAGTCAATCCCAGAAGAAAATATTTAAGGCCAGAAAAGCTTCCGCACTTTTTCTGCTCCGGCTGTGGCTGCGGGCAGGTACTTAATTATTATATGCAGGCTCTGGAAGAGCTGGACATGGACCCCCGGAAAATGGTTCACGTTGCCGGCGTGGGCTGTACGGCCAGAATTCCCGTATATATTAAAACAGACATGTTCCATGGCGTCCACGGCAGAACCCTGGCCTGGGCAACCGGTGTGAAGATGATGAAGCCAGATGTGCCGGTGGTTATATTCGCGGGCGACGGCGATATCGCTTCGATCGGCGGCAACCACTTAATCCATGCGGCGAGAAGAAATCTGGATGTGACCGTAGTGATGGTCAATAACATGAACTTTGCCATGACCGGCGGCCAGGTGGCGCCGACCACCCCGGAGAACGCCAAGACCATGACGACTCCTTACGGAAGCGCGGAACCCAGGTTTGACGTATGTGCTTTGACTCAGGCGGCAGGCGGAACCCATGTGGAACGCTGGACTACCGCACAGCCGGCCCAGTGTAAGAAGGCCCTGGAGCGCGCTCTGACTCATAAGGGCTTCTCGCTGATTGAGATCGTGTCACAGTGTCCCACTCATTTCGGGCGGTATGCATTAAAGACCGGTGATCCGAATGCGGTGATCAAATGGATCAAAGAGAACACCTATACCGACGCGCAGGCAAAGAAGATGGCTCCCGAAGAGCTGGAAGGAAAGCTTCGCTGCGGAGAGTACATTCGTGTTGACAAGCCCATCTATGAGGGCACTAACGATTTGATATAAGGAGGCGAGATAATGGTTACATATCCTCAGAGAATTACTTTGTGCGGCTTTGGCGGGCAGGGAATTATTCTGTCGGCGGTCATTTTGGGAACCGCGGCCGTTACAAAGGGGAATTTATATGCAGTACAGACTCAGTCCTATGGTTCCGAGGCCCGCGGCGGCCAGTGCCAGGCGGAGTTGATTATCGATAAAAAGGCCATCAATTCTCCGGTGGCAGAGAAGAAGAATCTTCTGGTTGCCATGTTCCAGACGGCCTATGAGAAATATATCCCCACCCTGGAAGAGGACGGGGTGCTGGTAATTGATCCGGATCTGGTGACTAACCTCACACACCCGGTCGCCCATACGCTGGAAGTGCCGGCTACGCAGATCGCCGTAGACCTGGGCAACCGTATGGCGGCCAACATGGTGATGCTCGGTTTCCTGGGAGAGGCTCTTGGGCTCACAGAGCAGCAGGACCTGTTGGACGTGATCAAAGATAATGTAAATCCCAGATTTGTAGAACTGAACTTCAAGGCTGTTGAGATGGGCGCTGCCTATGCGAAAGAGCACAATCTGTACTATAAGTAAGGAGAAGCCATGAACTTATTTGAATATGAAGGGAAACAGCTGATGCGGGACTATGGGATTCCCGTACCGGAGAGTCATCTGATTACCTGTGAAAATGAGCCTGCGCCCATGGCTTATCCGTTCGTGCTGAAAGCCCAGGTGATGACAGGGGGCCGGGGGAAAGCAGGCGGAGTCAAGGTCTGCCGGGACGAGGCGGACTACAGGAAATATTCCCATGATATTTTGAACATGGAGATTAAGGGGCACAAGGTACACGGCCTTCTGGCCGAACAAATGATGAAGGCAGAAAAAGAGCTGTATCTGTCCATCACCCTGCAGGGAGTGGCGAAGCCGACTTTGATCGCCAGCCGGATGGGAGGCATGGACATTGAGGCGGTATCCCGTGAGAATCCGGAGGAAATTATCCGGATGGAAATCGATCCCTTTACGGGCCTGAAGGGATATCAGTTGAAGTATCTGGCAAAAAGGCTTCGGGTAGAAGACGAGAAGGATCTGTGTTCCATGGTACAGAAGGTACAGCATGCATTTTTCCAGGCGGGCGCCCTTCTGGTGGAAATCAATCCCCTGGGGCTGGTGGACGGAAAGCTGGTGGCCATGGATTCTAAATTTGTCATCGACGGCAACGCCCGCCATATGCGGGCAAAAATGGAAGAGCTGGAATCAGGACGCCAGAATCTTCATGCGTATAAAGCGCCTGAGAAGGAAGCCACTACTATCACCTATGTACCGCTGGACGGCGATCTCGGCCTGATTTCAGACGGGGCCGGAACCGGCATGCTGACTCTGGACTTGTTGAATGATGCGGGCGGCCATGTGGCCAGCTTCTGTGAACTGGGCGGGATGACCTCAGCAGAGGTCATGTACCGGGCCATGGATCTGACACTGACCGGGCATCCGGAGGTGAAAGGCGTGATTATTGTGCTGATCGGCGGATTTAACCGCATGGACAATATGGCCTGCGGCATCACCAGATACGTAGAAGAGCACGATGTGAAAATCCCCATATTCACCAGGATGTGCGGCACAATGGAAGAAGTGGGGCTTGAAACTATGAAAAAAGCGGGTATGCCTACCTATAGCATCCTGACGGACACGGTAAAAGAGTTTGTAGAACAGGTTGAAGGAGGTGCAGAGAAATGTCAATCCTGATTAATAAGGATTCCAAGGTTCTTGTACAGGCGATTACGGGCAAATCCGGTTCTCTGCAGACCAAGGTAATGCTGGAGGCGGGCACCAACATTGTGGCTGGGGTCACGCCGGGAAAGAGCGGGCAGGAGGTCTATGGTGTACCTGTCTATGATTACATATCCGAGGCGAAGGCGGAACATGAGTTTGATACAGTGATCTGTTTTGTGCCGCCGGCAGGAGCGAAGGACGCCTGTTTTGAGGCGATTGATGCAGGCATTAAGGTGCTGGTGCTGACCACAGAGGAGATTGCTCTCCATGATGTGGTGGAGATCATTGCCTATGCAAAAGCACATGATACGGTCCTGGTGGGACCGGGCTGTGCAGGTGTGATCATTCCAGGCGTGTGCAAAGTGGGCGCTCATCCGATCCGTTTTTTCACAAAGGGCCGTGTGGGCGTAGTCTCCAAGAGCGGAGCACTGTCCTATGAGATCGGAAAGACGCTGACAGACGCTGGAATCGGCCAGTCCGGCGTGGTTGCCATCGGCGGCGGCCCGATCTGGGGATTTACCCAGAGAGACGCCGTAGCCCTTTATGAAGAAGATCCGGACACCGATGTCATCGTGCTGCTGGGTGAGATCGGAGGCGGTTCAGAGGAAGAGGCGGCAGCCTATATCAAAGAGCATGTGAAGAAGCCGGTGGTTTCCCTGATTGTGGGCAGGAATGCGCCTCAGGGCAAGAGTCTGGGCCATGCGGGCGCTATTGTGAGCGGCAATGTGGGAACCGCCAAGACAAAGATCGCGGCGCTTCAGGATGCAGGCGTTCATGTGGTGAAGAATCCTGTTGAAATGGTTGAGACCATCCGGTCTTTGATTGTGTGAAAATGGAAAGTGAGGAATTTACCATGGCGGTATATATTGATAAGGAGCTTTGCAAAAGCTGTAAAATCTGCATGAATATCTGTCCGAAGAACGTGTTTGAGATCACTCATCATGTGAATAAGAAAGGATATAACTATGTGGAAGCAGTCAGAGAAGAAGACTGCATAAGCTGCGGCCAGTGTGAGACATCCTGCCCTGATTTCGTTATTCACGTGGAATGACTGAAAAGATAAGGAAGCGGTAGTATGAAAAAAACCATTGGTATCATAGGGGGCATGGGGCCGCTGGCAACCTGTGACCTGTTCAGGAAAATTATAGACACAACCGATGCGGGGTGCGATCAGGAGCATGTCCGTGTCTGCATCGACAATAATACGGAGATTGCGGACAGGACGGAAGCTATCCTGAACGGAGGCAAAGATCCTGTTCCGGAAATTGTGAAAAGCGCCGTGCGCCTCCAGGGAATGGGCTCCGACGTACTCATCATGCCCTGTAACACAGCTCATTTTTTCTATGACCGCATTACGCCCTATGTGGATATCCCTTTCCTCCACATGATCAGGGAAACGGCCAGGGAGTTGAAGTGTAGGGGAATTAAAAAAGCGGGGCTTCTGGCGACTGACGGCACTTGCAGGTCAGGAGTCTATAAGACGGCGTTTGATGCTGCAGGGGTAGAAATGTGTGTACCTTCCGGAGAAAACCAGCGGGCTGTTATGGATGTTATCTACAAGGGTGTGAAGGCTGGAAATCTGTCCATTGATCTGAACGGCTTTTACTATACGATGGATGACCTGTTTGCAAAAGGGGCGGAGGTGCTGGTGCTCGGGTGTACGGAGCTTCCGGTGGCTTTTGAGCTGTTCCACATTGACAGGCCGAACATTGATCCCACCCTTGTGCTGGCTGAGGCAGCTGTGCGGTTTGTGGGGGCGAAGATCAGAAACCAGGCGGTTATTAAAGAAACGGATAAAGGAGGATTGTCATGTTAAGCAAAATCGTGCAGAATATCACTCCGTCTGCTACATGTGAGCTGGAGGGAGTTGTAGCCGATATGAAAGCGGCGGGCGTGGATGTGATCGGCCTGAACGCCGGAGAACCGGATTTTGACACTCCGGAAAACATCCGGAATGCCTGTAAAAAGGCCCTGGATGAGGGAAAGACCAGATACATTAATGTTCCGGGAATTGCTGAGCTTCGCCGCGCTATTTGCAGGAAGCTGAAGAAGGACAATCATGTGGAATATGCGCCGGAACAGATCTGTGTGTCAACGGGAGCGAAACAGGCGCTGAATAATGCGGTGATGGCTGTTGTGAATCCAGGTGACGAGGTGATTATTCCCATGCCTGGATGGGTGAGCTATGTAGAAATTGTCAAGCTGGTGGGCGGAGTGCCCGTATGTGTGGATACGGATGAGAATTTCCAGCTGGATCTGGCTGCGATAGAAAAGGCTGTCACGCCCAGGACCGCGGCGGTTTTGATCAATACGCCCAACAACCCGACGGGGGCTGTTTACAGCCGGGAGAGCCTGGAAGCTCTGGCAGAGCTCGCAGTTCGGAATGACTTTTATATCATTTCCGATGAAGTCTATGAAAAGCTGATCTATAACGGCAGGGTCCATGAATGTGTAGCTTCATTTTCAGATGCGGCCTATGAGCACAGCATTATTATCAACGGCATGTCCAAAGCTTTTGCCATGACTGGCTGGAGATGCGGATATACGGCGGCGCCTGCTGCGGTAGCGGCGGGAATCAGCGCAATCCAGGGGCATACCACGTCCAACAGCTGCACCTTTGTACAGTGGGCGGCGCTGGAGGCACTGGAACATAATGATGATACAGTCAGGGAGATGGTGGGAGAATACGCGAAACGGAAGGATTATACGTATGAACGGCTCTCGGCCATGAAAGGGATCAGCTGTGCCAACGTGGACGGCGCATTTTATCTGCTGCCCGATATCAGCTATTATTTTGACAAATCCTTTGACGGCAAGAAGCTGGAGGATTCCTTCGGATTCTGCAGCTATATACTGGAAAAAGCTCATGTGGCTATCGTACCGGGAGGGGCTTTTAACGCTCCGAAGTGCGTGAGGATCGCATATACAAATTCCCTGGATAAAATCAGGGAAGGATTGGACAGGATGGAGAAGGCTCTGGGAGAACTGGTGTAAGAACCCATAGGAGAAAGGGGTCTGTATGGAAAAAATAATCGAAGAATTCTTAGAGATGGTAAAGTTAGGCGGTGCTTCCAGGGATGAGAGGGCCGTAGCAGATTATTTGACGAAGAAACTGGAAGAGCTGGGCTGTTCGGTGTTTGAGGATGACGCCGGGGAGCGGGCAGGGGGCAATACAGGCAATTTGATTGCCAGGCTGCCCGGAGAGCTGCCAGGCTGCCTGATGCTGTCCGCTCATATGGACAGAGTCAGCAACGGGTATCATATCAAGCCTTCCATCACTGAAGAGGGAGAGATTGTTTCTGACGGTACCACTATACTGGGCGCTGATAACGTATCGGGCCTGGCTGTGATTCTGGATGGGCTGCGCAGGGTAAAGGCCAGCGGGAAAAAACATTCGGAACTGGAAATCGTGCTTTCCATCTGTGAAGAGGACGGGATATTAGGCGCGCGGCTTTTGGATCCGTCACTTTTGAAATCAGACATGAGTTATGTATTCGACAGCACAGGGCCTATCGGACAGATTGATGTCAAACGGCCTTACAAGGCGATGATAGACATCGAGGTCCTGGGAGTGCGGGCCCATGGCGGCAGCCCGGAGAAGGGCGTCAATGCGATCAAAGCAGCCTGCAATATGCTGGCAGGCATCCGGGAGGGCAGGCTGGATGAAGAATCCACCTCAAATCTGGGAGTGTTCCACGGCGGACCGAAGGAGCCGGGGACAGTGTGCAATTATGTCCAGATCCGCTGTGAGGCGAGGAGCGTCAGCAAACAGAAGCTGATGGACTACCTGGCGTATTTTGAGGACTACTGTGAAGCGCACATTGAAGGAACCGGGGCAGAGCTGAAGTTCCGATATGAGATTCAGCATGGCAATTGTTGCTATAACGAAAATGATGATGTGGTTAAGATAGCCTGTGCCCAGCTTCGGGAGATGGGAATCGAACCCCGGCTGTCCCTGACTATGGAAGGATGTGACGGCAATATTTACTCCGCTCATGGAATTCCCTGCATCAGCCTTGGGATGGGAAATGCCAACGCCCATTCTCTTGATGAGCGGGTAACTGTATCTGAGCTGATCCGTGCAGGTGAGCTGGCAGAGCGGTTAATTATGGCATATAGTGAAAAAAACAGTTGACAGGCTAAAAAAAAGACATTATAATTGCACTCAATAGCAGATTTTGGCGAAGGCGCTGTTTTCTATGGGAGAACAGCGCCTTTTTGGTTTTATTTCATAGGAAAGGGCTGCACACTCCGCGCTAAGGAAATATGGCCGCTGAGGCGACCGCGTTCCGGCGCGAGAGTCCGGCAAGCCGGATTCTTTGTACGATCGAGGTATAAAAAAGGGCTTGCCCGCTTTAAGTCCAGGGGTGTGACATAAGATTGTTAGATTATTTTATATTTTTTTTGAAATGTATTGACAAATATTGGCGTTATCTTTAATATATTTTACAAAGGCCTGGGCTGCAACGAATGACTTTAAATGGAAGAGCTATAAAAGATAGAGTTTTATAACTCTTTTTTATAAAGTGTCTTTTGTAGACAATAGATTATATACAATAAGCAGGGAGGTAACGGAATGTTAGCTGTGAACAATGTATCCATGCACTTTGGTGGCCTGGTGGCACTGAACGAGGTCAGTATGACAGTAAAGGATGGAGAAATCAGAGGCCTGATCGGTCCCAACGGTTCCGGTAAGACAACGATGATCAATGTCATCACCGGATTCTATTCACCTACGAAGGGAACGGTAGAGATGGACGGCCAGGTGATTTCTGGAAAGACGCCTAATGCAGTGGCAAAAGCGGGACTATGCCGGACCTTCCAGAATATTAATCTGTTCTCTGAGATGACGGCGCTGGAAAACGTGGTGACTGCGGCCAGCACCCATCAGACTGCTAATCTCGCGTCTGCGGTATTTAAGACAAAGGCACTGAAGGATCAGGAAAAACAATGCTACGACAGGGCAAGAGAGCTGCTGGATTTTGTGGGGCTTGCCGGGAAAGAAGAGATTAAGGCTACGAACCTTCCCTACGGCCAGCAAAGGCTTCTGGAGATCGCACGGGCGCTTGCGACAGATCCGAAGCTGCTGCTGCTGGATGAACCTGTGGCAGGCATGAATGAACAGGAGAGCGACGAAGCGGCTAATCTGGTACATAAGCTCCGGGAGAATGGAAAGACCATCCTTTTAATTGAACACCATATGAAATTTGTAATGTCCCTTTGCGATACGCTGACAGTGCTGAATTACGGTAAGGTAATTGCAGAAGGCACACCTTCAGAGATCCAGAATAATGAAGACGTTATCAGCATCTATCTTGGCAAAAAAAGGGGGAAATAATATGTTAAGCATTGAACATTTAAGCTGTCATTACGGAGTCATCCAGGCACTGAACGATGTGACGATTAACATCGAGAAGAAAGGCATTTACGCGATTATCGGGGCGAACGGAGCCGGGAAATCATCTCTGATCAATGTGCTGTCCGGCCTGGTTCCGGCTTCATCAGGCAAGGTGGTGTTTGAGGGGAAGGAGATCACTGATCTGCAGCCCCATGAGATTATCAAGACGGGTATCTCAGTCTGTCCGGAAGGGCGGAAGATATTCAAGAGTGTTTCCGTCTATGAGAACCTGCTGGCAGGAGCCTATACCCTGAAGGATAAGGGGGAGATCCAGAAAAATGTGGAGATGGTCTATGAATTTTTCCCCAGGCTCTCAGAGAGGCGTAAACAGCTTGCCGGCACGCTGTCAGGAGGCGAGCAGCAGATGCTGGCTATTGGCCGGGCGCTGATGTCAAATCCGCGGCTGCTGTTGCTGGATGAACCGTCTATGGGTCTGGCGCCGAATCTGATCGATTTCGTATTCGATACAGTCGTTAAAATTTATGAAGAGACAGAACTTCCGTCCATCATCGTGGAGCAGAATTCGGAAATGGCTCTCAGCATTGCAGATTATGCGTATGTGCTGGAAGTAGGACATCTGACGATGGAAGGAACGGGCGAAGAACTTCTGGCCAGCGACGAGGTCCAGAAGAAATATCTGGGAGCCTAGTAACCATGCACTATAAACCCTAAGAGAGGGTATATAGAATAATCAATCAGTAGAGGAGGAACTGGTATGACGAAAATGAGGAAGATAGGTTGTTTGGTTTTAGCACTTGCGATGGGAATGTCTTTGGCCGGATGTGGCGGCAGTGACAGCGGGACAATCCGGATCGGTGCCGTAGGCCCGCTGACCGGTGACAGCTCCAATGGCGGAACAGACGAACTGGAAGGCAAACAGCTTGCGGTGGAAGATTTTAACGCAGCAGGTGGAATTGACGGTAAGAAAGTGGAGCTTTTCTCAGAGGATGACGCTTCATCCGCTTCTCAGTCCGCGTCAGCGGTTACAAAGCTGATTAACCAGGATAAGGTCGTAGCTATTATCGGCGCCCATAACAGTGCCTGTACGCTGGCTGACTTAGAAGTAATCAATAAATATGAGATTCCGATGATCACGCCTGGCTCTTCAGCAGAAACAGTTCTGACCTCCGGATGCAAGTGGATTTCCCGGTCCTTCCCTGGGGACGGTCTGCAGTGCTCCGCTCTGATCAATTACATTACGACGACGGGAACACCTAAGAAAATCGGCGTTATTTATTCCAATGATGATTTCGGCCAGGGCGGCCTGAAATCTCTGACAGCGGCCGCAGAAGCCAAAGGTCTGGAAGTAGCCTCCGAATCCTTTGCCAATGAGGATAAGGATATGACGACCCAGCTGAGCAAGTTGAAGAGTGAAAACATCGACTGTCTGTTTATCTGGTGCCAGTATACCCCCGGCGCGCTGATCATGAAGCAGGCGAGAGCTTTAGACTGGGATGTCCAGTTCTACAGCGGGACCGGTACCATCCATGAAGATACCTTCTCTCTGTCAGACGGTTCCTATGTGGGTTGCATTAATTCTGTACCGTTTACTTCAACGAGCACGGATCCAAAGGTACAGGATTTTGTAAAACGTTATGAAGAGAAATTCGGAGAGGCTCCTTCCCAGAACTCAGCGCGTGCGTACGACGCCACAATGATTCTTCTGAACGCGATAAAGGCTGCCGGTACTACAGATGCAGCCAAGGTTCAGGAAGCGATCAGGAATACGAAGGACTACGACGGAATGCAGGGGAATATCTCTATTGATCCTGAGACCGGCGAGTACATCGGCGATGTTATGATCGTGCAGGCAGTAGAGGGAAATACCTGGGAATACCTGGATTCTGCATCTACCAACTGAACGGTTCAGGAATCAGCAGTTTCGGCTCCGGCGGGCATCCGCCGGAGCAGCTATAGAGATGGCGGCCCGGGGAGGCAGTAAATGAAGATGGAGGATAAAAAGCCGATGAAAGAAAAAGTAGTTGTAGCAGCGGTCCAGATGGATATCACTCTGTTTGATATGGCAGCTAATTTGAATTATATAGAAAACGCCGTTAAGAGGTCAAAGGAAGAGCAAAATGCAGATCTGGTCGTGTTTCCGGAGCTTTGCAGCATTGGATACATACGGGAGAGGAATAAGGCCTTTGGTCACGATTATGTGATGGGGGCTGACAAGATTCCCGGCGAGTTCACGGAAGCGCTTGGAGAAATTGCCAGAAAGTACGATGTCTATATCATTTCAGGAATGACAGAAGCACATCCGCAGATTCCGGCCACTCTGTATAATTCAGCAGTGCTGATCGATCCAAAGGGAGAAGTGGCGGGAGTTCACAGGAAGGTACATATTCCCGGCTATGAGAAGCATTATTTTATCCCTGCCAACACTACGGATGTGTTTCATACGGAAATCGGCACAATCGGCATCGGAATCTGTTATGATAACCAGTTTGCCGAGCTGACCAGGACGTACGCGCTGAAAGGGGCTGAGATTCTGGTAATGCTCTGGAATATGCCGAGATTTTCAAATCAACCGGGAATCCTTCACAGGCTGACCTCTACGAGGGCGTTTGAAAACCGTTTTTATGCAGTTTCCTGTAATCGCATAGGCGAAAACAGCGGCATGGAATTTTTCGGGCACAGTGCGATTGCAGATCCTCTGGGCGAGCTGATCGCAACAGCGGAAGAAGAGGAGACGATCCTGTACGCCACACTGGAGCGGTCCATGCTATTGACGGAAAGGGCGCAGATGCCGGTGTTCCGCGACAGACGGCCTGATTTATACGGCGAGCTCGTAAAGCCGCTGTAAAACATGAAAGAGGTGAGAAAATGGGACTATTAAGTTTACAGATTGTGAATGGAATCACCATCGGCATGATTTATGGCTTGGCGGCCCTTGGATTTACAATGGTATATAAAGCTCTGGGATATTTGAACTTCTCACATTCCAACACGATTACCATAGGCGCTTTCGTCATTTATACCGTTGTGTTCAGCTGTAATATTCCATTCTTGGCGGCAATGCCCATTGTTATCGTATTTATGCTGTTCTACGGGTTTGTGTTGGAGAAACTGATCTTCAAACGGTTCAGAAAGGCTTCGGCGCTGACATTCATGCTGGTATCCATATCGCTGTCAACGGTGGTCAGCAATATCTGCCAGCTGATCTTCGGGCCTCAGCCGAGAGCTTTGACAAATGTATTCCCGAATATAAAGCTGTCGATTGCGGGCGTGTCCATTCCTTTTAATAATGTATGTATTTTTGTGATTGCAGTGCTGTTCCTGGTCATCTTGCAGCTCTTTTTCTCAAAGACCAAATTCGGCCTGTCGCTTCGCCTGGCGTCTGAGGATCCGGCTACAGCCAGCCTGATGGGTATTAAGGTGCTGAACACGAGGGCTGCGACCTTCGCGATCACCGCAGCGCTGGGAGGTATTGCAGGTATGCTGGTATCCCCGCTGTATTCAGTGACGATTGAGCTGGGCTCTTCCCTGGCCCTGAAAACCTTTATCGCCGCGGTAGTTGGCGGACTGGGCAACTTTGTCGGTGCGGTGGCGGGAGGCGTGCTGGTGGGAGTGACGGAATCACTGGCTTCTACCTACATTTCTTCTGCTTACAAGGACCTGATTGTATATGTTGCGGGTATTGTCATATTGGCGTTTTTCCCTTATGGTATTTTCCGCCGCGTAAAGACAAAACATTAAGGGGGGAATGACATGAACGGAATCAAAAAACATAAAAAATTAATTGCTTTGGTTGTAGTGCTGGCCATTATGATCTACCTGTCTTTTAACAGCTATTTCGTGTTTGTGGGAATTAATGCACTGATTAACGCCATTGCAGTTATGGGTATTGTCATTATCTCCGGTTATGCGAAGCAGCTCCATCTGGGTCAGTCGGCATTCTTGGGAATCGGCGCTTATACATCTGCGATTCTCATGACGAAGTGCGGCATTTCTTTCTGGGTCACAATACCTGTGGCCATGGTAATCGCCGGCGTGTTCGGCTGGATTTTATCTATTCCGACGCTGAAGCTGAAGGGCGGTTCTTATCTGGCGCTGGTGACACAGACCTTCGGAGAGATTATATACGTTTTGCTGCTGAATATGGAGTGGCTGACCAATGGCCCCTTTGGAATTACAGGCATCAAGGCTCCTTCAGTCGGCCCCGTTAATTTTGTACATCTGCAGCCATATTTCTTCTTGTGCCTGGCCTTCGTATGTATCGTGTATTTCGCTTTAAAACGAATCGTGAAGGTGAAGTTCGGAAGATTCTTCATTTCCATCCGGGAATCGGAGGAGGCGGCTCAGTCGATCGGTATCAATACCAGGAAGTATAAGATGATCGCTTTTGTTATTGCGACAGCAGTTGCAGGACTGGCCGGCGTTTTATATGGACCGTTTATCGGCTACCTCAGCCCCGAGCAGTTCCGCTGGCAGCCGTCACTGATCCTGGTGTCCATGGCTATCGTAGGAGGGCTTGGAAGCCTGGAAGGTGGAATTGTCGGCGCAGTGATCCTGACGTTCCTTCCGGAGCTTCTGCGGTCTACCGATCAGCTGCGAATGATTCTCTATGGTGTAATCGTAATACTGACACTTGCATTCCTTCCGGACGGCGTCATTTCTCTCTTTGGCAAAAAGCCCAGAGAGATAAAGGCGATGCTGTCAGCCCAATGGGGGATATTGTCTGATAAGGCTCTGAGAAGAAAAAAGAAAAAGGCAAAGGCATTGAAGTAAGCAAAACAATATGCTAAAATGAGAACAGAGACGCTGCATGGATTCCATGCAGCGGTTCCGCCTATATTGTGTGTAAATGGGGGTAGTAATATGACATCAATGGATTTTAGCTCGAGCCCGTCTTTAAAACAGTTAGTTTACGATAATTTGAAGGAGAGAATTATTAATGGCGAGCTAAAGCCGGGAACGCGTCTGCGGGAAGAAGATCTGTCAACCGAAATGAATATCAGCCGTGCGCCGATCCGTGAAGCGCTGAACATGCTGGAACGGGATGGATTTACCATGATCGTTCCGAGAAAAGGTGCGATCGTGGCAGAGGTAATGAAGGAGGATATCAAGTATATATGGGAGATGCGCGCGCTTCTCGAACCCTACGCGGCAAAAGAGTCAGTGAAAAGTATACCCCCGGAAAAGATTGCAGAGGCAAAGAATAAGCTTTTCATAGTGTTGGAGCATCCCGAAGATATGGCGCAGTATGTGAACTCCGATCTGGAGGTTCACGAAATGCTGGTGGATTATCTGGAGAACCGGTTCTTAAAAAGTACGTTGCAGAATATGAAAGCCCATTCTCTGCGGCTGCGCTGGGCGGCCGAGTATGACAATGAGGATACGCAGGCTGCGATCATAGAGGATGCTACCAGGGAACATCTGGAGATCATTTATGCATTGGAGAAGCAGGATGAGGATGAAGTCTATGAAGCTGTGAAAAAGCATGTGAAGAACAGCGCCGAACGCCTCATCGGAGCAAATTATGTGAATTATAATCAGTGATAGATTGGTTACTGGCTGAGTGAACAGTAACATAGATATTGCGAGATATTTGGAGGTAAAGATGAGCGAAAAAGCGAGAAAAGGCTGTGAGATTCTGCTGCATACCTGTGGAGCGGTAAAAAAGGGAGAGCGGGTCCTGGTCATTACTGATCATACAAGCAAGGCTATCGGAGAAGCTATGTACGAATGTGCGGCTGCTTTTACCGATGCCACCCTGGTGTGTATGCCTGACCGTTCGACTCACGGCGAGGCCCCGACGGACGCCGTTGCGGCAGCGATGAAGGAATCAGATGTGATGTTTTCAGCCACAACATTTTCATTATATAACAGCACTGCCAGGATTGAAGCTTGCGAGAGCGGCTCCAGGTTCGTCAATATGGCGGATTATTCCATGGAGATGCTGGAGGAAGGGTGCCTGTTTACAGACTGGGAGGAAGTTCGCAGGATCGTGGATAGTCTGAAGACCAGGATCACGGGAAAAGAGCTTTCGATCATGACCCCGGCGGGGACAGATTTTCATACGTCTATTGTGGGACGCCATGCGGATACCGGCTATGGAGTTTCCAGAGAGAAGGGCGAGGCTTCTTCACCCCCGGATGCAGAATGCGCCGTGGGGCCTGCGGACGATTCGGCGGAGGGCATTCTGGTAATCGACGGAAGCATTCCCCTGCCGGGCCTGGGAGTCCTGGAGCACCCGATCACCTTAAAGGTGGAGAAAGGATATATCACCTCAATAGAGGGAGGTGCGGAAGCAGGTCTGCTTCGTGAAACGCTTGCAGGCTTCCGGGACGAGAGGGTGTATCTGGCCGCGGAGGTGGGATTTGGACTGAATCCGGCCGGAAAGCTCAGCGGACGGATGCTGGAGGATGAAGGTGTTCTTGGAACCATGCACATAGGCATTGGCAACAACCTGTCTTATGGCGGAACCTGTGATACGCCGGTACATATAGACCTGATTATGAAAAGCCCCACCTGCATTGTAGATGGAACCTGTGTGATGAAGGATGGGAAACTTCAGTAATACAGAAGGGCCCTGCCGGTCTTCAGAAGCTAAACTGAAGGCCGGAGGGGCCTTTTTGCGTCGTGACGGGGGCTGAACGGTCATATAATAGATCTGAGAAAACAATGGCCGCCTCACAGGGGCGGCATGGGGCGGTGAAAGGATGCATTTTTTTATCTACGGCCGTAAATCCGTCTATACGGGTAAGGGTGAAAGCATTGAAAACCAGCTTGAGATGTGTAAGCAGTACATACAGAATAAATTTTCAGATCAGAGCGAACAGGACATAACCGTCTATGAGGATGAGGGCTTTTCCGCAAAGAATACTGACAGGCCGCAGTTTCAGCAGATGCTGCGGGACATGAAACGGCAGAAGCCGGATTATTTGGTCTGTTACCGGCTGGACCGGATCAGCCGGAATGTCAGTGATTTTTCAGCGCTGATTGAAGAGCTGAATGACCGGAATATTTCATTTGTCTGTATCAAAGAAGAATTCGACACGTCGAAACCCATGGGAAAAGCAATGATGTACATTGCTTCTGTCTTTGCACAGCTGGAGCGGGAGACCATTGCAGAGCGTGTGCGGGATAATATGCTGATGTTGGCCAGGACCGGAAGGTGGCTGGGAGGAACCACCCCATTAGGATATACCTCTGAAAAAATGCAGGAAGTCGTTATCGACGGCCGGATGAAGACCTCCTGGCAGCTGAGAGAGCAGCCGGAGGAGCTCCGTATTGTAGATCTGATTTTTGAGAAATACCTGGAATTGCACAGCATTTCCGGGGTCAGCAAATATCTGGCAGGCCAGGGCATCAGATCCAGGAAGGGGAAAAGCTATTCTTTGGAGGGAATCAAACAAATCCTTCAGAATCCTGTCTACTGCGCGGCTGATCAGGATGCGTTTGATTACTTTACAGCCTGTCATTCCGACGTATCATTTGAGGCTGGGGAATGCACGGGCAAATATGGGCTTCTTTCCTATAATAAGAGGGATTATAAAAAGAAGCATGCGCCCCGCCAGCCGGTGAGCCAGTGGATTATCGCCATAGGAAAGCACAGAGGACGTATACCGGGGAGAAAATGGGCTGCTGTTCAGAATGCTTTAAAGGAAAATATGCCGGCAGAGGGCGGTCCGGCCCCGGTGAAAAATGATTATTCTCTGCTTTCAGGTATGATACGGTGCAGCCAATGCGGCAGCCGTATGTTTGCAAAGCGCCGTACAGGCAGAGAAGCAAACCGCAGAGTGTATGACTACATCTGCGGCAGCAAAATACAGGGCGGCAGGAAGGCCTGCAGCTGCCAGAACATCAGCGGTCGGCAGGCAGATGACGCAGTATGCCGGTTTCTGAGGGAATATGCGTCAGAAGACGGAGGGCTGTGCAGGATGCTGGAAAGGTTGAAAGACAGGCTGCAAAAACAGTTACAGAGGCAGCCTCAGGGAAACCGGCCTGGCAGCATAGCAGCTCAGATTGACAGATGCAGGGCAGAGATGAATCAGCTCATGAACAGCTTGGCGGAAGGGCAGCTCTGTTCTGCATTTATACGGCAGGTAAATGGGCGGATTGGAGAACTTGACCAAAAGCTCTCACGGCTCCTTCAGGAGAGACAACGGCAGGAGGCCGTCCGTCTGCCGGATGACCGGGAGGAGGCGTCCGGCATCCTGTCAGGTGGGCATTATGCGCTGAAGGATCAGATAGCTGTCCTGTCTGTCCGTGACAAACGGCAGCTGCTGCGTCTGATGGCTGAGAAGGTACTATGGGATGGCGAGCGGCTGCATATTTACATGAGGTAAAAGCCCTCTCCAGAAAGTTGCGCTTAGAATGGTTGTGCATTTCCGGCATTGATTGCAATATTGACTATGTTTTTCGGCGGTATGGCAGGCGGAGCCCTTGGCTCGGTGGTTCCCGCGCTACTGCTTACTGCCGTAATCCTGCTCGGTATCTTCATGACCTTTCTGGCAACTAAGCTATTGTCCCATACGGTTCTGAAAGGAATGCCATCGTCCTTCACGCTGGAGCTGCCTCCCTACCGGAGGCCCCAGGTGGGCAAAATCCTGCTTCGTTCCCTGCTGGACCGGACTCTGTTCGTCCTGGGCAGGGCAGCGGCTGTTGCAGCTCCGGCTGGACTCCTGATCTGGGTGATGGCAAACTGCCGGGTGGGCGGGGTGACGCTTTTAAATCACTGTGCTTCGTTCCTGGATCCTTTTGCCCATCTCATGGGCATGGACGGCATCATATTAATGGCGTTCATCCTGGGCTTTCCTGCAAATGAAATTGTGGTGCCGATCATTATAATGGCATATACCGCCCAGGGAAGCCTTCTGGAGCTGGCAACCCTGTCTGAAATGAAGCAGCTGTTTGTCAGTCACGGCTGGACCTGGATCACAGCCGTCAGCGTCCTGCTGTTCTCACTCATGCACTGGCCCTGCTCTACCACCTTCCTGACCATACGAAAAGAAACAGGCAGCTGGAAATGGACGGCAGCGGCCATGCTCCTTCCGGCCGCAGCAGGGATCGGTATCTGCATGGGATTTACAGCTGCGGTGAGGCTGCTGTCTTCCTGTTTGTTTTAAAGGCTTCCAGCCCTTTGCCATCAGTCAGATGGTAAAGGGCGGCGGGAACGCCGCTGCGTGTGACTCCAAAAGGCTGGTAGCTGGCGTATGGCATATTTCCCTAATTGGTACATCCTGGTAACAAGTAAAACTTGTCAAAAATCTCATTTAATAAAAGGAAACTGGGGAAAAGCGGCGTATATGTTAAATAGGAGAGTTTGTCAGTATGGAGGTCACTTATGAACATTCGGGAGAGTTTTGAAGAAAAAGAGTTTCAGGAATTAAGTCCATACGCAGCTCATAGCAGGAATTCCAAAGGGCGCGTGGTATACGAGCCGGAATGTGATATCCGGACAGTCTATCAGAGAGACCGGGACCGGATTCTTCATTCTAAAGCTTTTCGAAGGCTGAAGGATAAGACACAGGTGTTTTTGTCGCCTCAGGGAGATCATTACAGGACGAGGCTGACCCATACGCTGGAAGTTTCCCAGACGGCCAGGACTATTGCCAAGGCGCTGAATCTGAATGAGGACCTTGTGGAGGCTATCGCTCTGGGGCATGATCTGGGGCATACCCCCTTTGGACATGCTGGTGAGGCGGCGCTGAATGCTGTCTGTCCGGAGGGTTTTGCGCATTACAGGCAGAGCATCCGGGTCGTGGAGCTTCTGGAACGGGACGGGCGGGGCCTGAACCTGACCTGGGAGGTCAAGGACGGGATTCTCAATCACCGCACGGCGGGCCATCCGAACACGCTGGAAGGACAGGTTGTGAGGCTTTGTGACAAAATTTCCTATATTCATCACGATATGGATGACGCACAGAGGGCCGGGATCATCAGTGAGGATGACATTCCGATCACGATCCGCGTCGTTCTGGGCGGAACCTGCAGGGAGCGGCTGAATACGCTGATCCATGATATCGTGCAGAATAGCTGGGACAAGGATGAGATCTCCCAGTCTGAGGATGTCAGAGAGGCCATGGTCACACTGCGGCAGCTGATGTTCGACAATGTATATAAAAATGACGTGGCAAAGCACGAGGAAATCAAAGCAAAGAGGATGCTGACCGAGCTGTACGAATATTACAGCACCAACCCGGAGAAATTATCCAGGGAGTATCTGGAGCTGATCGAACGGGGCGAGAGGAAGGAACGGGTAGTCTGTGATTACATTTCCGGAATGACAGATCAGTATTCTATACATAAATTTAAAGAGATCTATGTTCCAAAGGCATGGGCAGTTTATTGATATTGGGATATATAGTTCCAATCGATCGACAGGAGGGGCATCATGCGGTATTCAGATGACATTATCGAAGAAGTGCGGACGCGGAACGATATCGTGGACGTGATCTCAGGCTATGTCAAGCTGCAGCGGAAGGGCAGTTCTTATTTCGGCCTCTGTCCTTTCCACAATGAAAAATCGCCCTCTTTTTCCGTCAGTCCGGGCAAACAGATGTATTATTGCTTTGGCTGCGGGGCGGGAGGCAATGTCTATACGTTTTTGATGGAGTATGAGAATTATTCCTTTCAGGAGGCGGTGAAGGTCCTGGCCGGCCGGGCCGGGGTCAAGCTGCCGGAGATTGAATATTCAAAGGAGGCGAAAGAGCTGGCCGACCGGCGGGCGCTTTTGCTGGAGATTAACAAGCAGGCGGCAAAATATTTTTACTGCAAGCTTCGCACGCCGGGGGGCGCTGATGCCATGGCTTATCTGAAGAGGCGGGGATTAAGCGATGAAACCATCCGGATGTTCGGCCTGGGCTATTCCGATAAATATAATAATGACCTCTATCAGTTCCTGAAGAAAAAGGGTTATTCCGATGAGCTGCTGAAGGATTCCGGGCTGTTCAATGTGGATGAACGGCACGGTATGTATGATAAGTTCTGGAACCGGGTGATTTATCCGATCATGGATGTGAATAACCGGGTGATCGGCTTCGGAGGAAGGGTCATGGGGGATGCCAAGCCGAAATACCTGAATTCTCCGGAGACGAAGATCTTCGATAAAAGCCGGAACCTCTACGGGCTTAATGCTGCCAGGACCTCCCGCAGGAGGAATCTGATCATCTGTGAAGGGTATATGGATGTGATATCCATGCACCAGGCGGGATTTACCAACGCGGTGGCATCTCTGGGCACGGCGCTGACCTCCCAGCAGGCGGGGCTGCTGAAGCGGTATACAGACGAGGTTCTGATCATCTATGACAGCGATGAAGCCGGAGTCAGAGCTGCTCTGAGAGCCATTCCCATGCTGAGGTCTGTGGGCCTGGCTACGAAGGTGGTCAATCTGAGACCCCACAAAGACCCCGATGAATTCATTCAGAAGGAAGGGATGGAGGCCTTTGAAGAGCGGCTGGAACGGGCGGAGAATAGCTTTCTGTTCGAGGTGCGGATTCTGCAGGGGAATTATGACCTCACGGATCCCCAGGGCAGGACTGATTTCTTCCATGAGGTGGCGGGAAAGCTGCTGAAGTTTGAGGATGAGATAGAACGGAACAGCTACCTGGAGGCAGTAGCCAGGCTGTATCACATTCAGGCAGATATGCTGGAAAAGCTGGTGAATAAGCTGGCGCTGAAAGGAGTAGGGCTGGCAGAGCAGCCGAAGCCTAAAATCTTCGCGAAGCAGAGGCAGGAAAAGGAGAGCGGCATTGATAAAGCGCAGAAACTGATGCTGACCTGGATGACCAGCTATCCGGAGATCCTGAAGGGGCTGGAAAACCACCTGAAGCCAGAAGATTTTACGACGCCCCTGTACCGGGAGGTCGCGGAAATGGTGGAAGAACAGTTCCGGGCGGGAGAGGTAAACCCTGCGAGGATCATCAACCATTTTGAAGACAGTGAGCAACAGACGGCAGTCGCCGCCCTGTTCCACACGCAGATCTCCCTGGAGACAGAGGAAGAGAGGAAGAAGGCGCTGAAAGATGTGCTCTGCAATATGAAGGACAGCAGCATCACTTACCGCCTGTCCCGGCTGGAGCCCACGGACCTGACAGGGCTTCAGCACCTGATGGAGGAAAAGAAAAAGCTGGAAAAACTCCGGGAATCAGGGCTTCCTGAGGAGATTTCGCTGTAATTGGATTATTTTTACATACGTTAGGATAAAATACACATAGACAGGAAAGGATGGACAATCTATGGAAATGGATAAAGAGAAATTTATGGAGAAACTGAAGGGCCTGATGGATATGGGCAAGAAGAAAAAGAACATGCTGGAATACCGTGAAGTCACAGACTATTTCCAGGACATGCCTATTTCCGATGAGCAGATGGATAAGGTCCTGGAGTATCTGGAGGCTCATGGGATCGATGTTCTCCGTATCTCTGAAAATGATTCGGATGTGGATGACCTCCTTCTGATCAGCGATGATGAAATCAATCTGGATGAGGAAGAAGAGGTTGACATGGAAAACCTCGATATTTCTGTCCCGGAAGGCATCAGCATTGAAGATCCGGTACGGATGTATTTAAAGGAGATCGGTAAAGTGCCGCTTTTGTCTGCTGAGGAAGAGATTGACCTGGCCCAGCGGATGGAAGAAGGGGACGAGAGTGCCAAAAAGCGCCTGGCAGAGGCCAATCTGCGTCTGGTCGTATCCATTGCAAAACGTTATGTGGGCCGCGGCATGCTCTTCCTGGATCTGATTCAGGAGGGGAATCTGGGCCTGATCAAGGCTGTGGAAAAATTTGATTACCGGAAGGGATATAAGTTTTCCACTTACGCGACCTGGTGGATTCGCCAGGCGATCACGAGAGCAATTGCTGATCAGGCGCGGACGATCCGTATCCCTGTCCATATGGTTGAGACGATTAACAAGCTGATCCGCGTGTCCAGACAGCTGCTTCAGGAGCTGGGGAGGGAACCTACCCCGGAAGAGATAGCGGAAGAGATGAACATGTCTGTAGAGCGGGTGCGTGAGATCCTGAAGATATCCCAGGAGCCTGTATCGCTGGAGACTCCGATCGGAGAAGAGGAAGACAGCCATCTGGGCGATTTCATACAGGACGACAATGTGCCGGTGCCTGCTGACGCCGCCGCTTTTACCATGCTGAAGGAACAGCTGGAGGAGGTATTGAGTACCCTGACAGAGCGTGAGCAGAAGGTGCTGCGCCTGCGTTTTGGCCTGGATGACGGCCGGGCGAGGACTCTGGAAGAGGTCGGCAAGGAATTTAATGTAACTAGAGAGCGTATCCGCCAGATCGAGGCCAAAGCTCTGCGGAAGCTGCGCCATCCCAGCCGCAGCCGCAAGCTGAAGGATTATCTGGATTAATATGGTACTTTCAAAGAGGATGGAATGCGTCGCTTCCATGGTTACGCCTGGGGGCAGGCTGGCTGATGTGGGCTGCGACCATGGCTATCTTCCGATCTGGCTGTTCGAGACGGGGAGGATCGCCGGGGCTGTGGCCATGGATATCCGCCCGGGCCCGCTGGAACGGGCTAAGGCGAACATTGCACAGCACGGGCTGGGGCAATACATACAGACCCGCCTGTCGGATGGCATGGAGAAGCTGGCGCCGGGTGAAGTGGATTCTGCCATTCTGGCCGGAATGGGCGGAAAGCTGATGGTCCGTATCCTGAGTGAAAGTCCGGGGACTGTGCAGAGCCTTCGGGAACTGGTCCTGGAGCCGCAGTCGGAGACGGCGGCACTCAGGAAATATCTGATGGAAGCCGGTTTCCAGATAGAAGCGGAAGATATGGTTTTAGAAGATGGGAAATTTTATCCGGTCATGAGGGCTGTTCCGGTGGGAACGTCAGAGGAGCTGTCGGCGGAACAGCTCAGGTTCGGCCCTAGGCTTCTGGAGAACCGCCATCCGGTGCTGCTGGCTTATCTGCACCGGGAGGAGGAAGTCAGCCTGCGGCTGGAGGAAAGCCTTCAGAGGGCAGGAAGCCCGCGTGCTGAAGAGAGGCTGAGAGAAATACAGGAGGAAATACAGCATATTCGTGCTGCATATGTATATTATGATATGTGAAGAGATATTGAAGAGGCTGGAAGTAGAATATCCTCCCTCCTGTGCGGAGGAATGGGATAATCCGGGGCTGCTGGTGGGCAGGCGTTCCGGGGAAGTCCGCAGGATCTTTGTGGCTCTGGATGTGACAGACGAGACGCTGGAGGATGCCTGCTCCTGGGGCGCAGATCTGATGGTCACCCATCATCCGCTGATTTTCGGGAGTATCCGGCAGGTGAATGAAGACACCTTTATCGGGCGGAGAATACTGAAGCTGATTGAGCACCGGATGTCGTATTACGCGATGCACACGAATTTTGATGTGCGCGGAATGGCGGAGCTTAACGAACGGCAGCTGGGTCTTGTAAATGCTCGTGTTTTGATGAAAACAGGTGATAATGAGGAACGACCGGAGGGAATCGGCAGGATCGGTGAACTGGCAGAGCCAATGGCGCTGACAGCCCTGGCGGAACACGTAAAGACGTGCATGGGTGTTCCGGATGTGAGGTGTTATGGAGCCTCTGAGCTTCCGATAGCGAGGGTGGCAGTCTGCGGCGGCGCGGGAAAGAGCGTGGTACAGGAAGCGCTGGATGCCGGGGCGGAGGCTTTGGTTACGGGCGATATTGATTACCATACGGCGATAGACGCGCTGTCTGAGGGGCTGCATATTCTGGATGCCGGGCATTACGGGACGGAGTATTGTTTCATTAGCTATATGACGGATAGATTGAGCCGTATGTTTCCCGAATGCCAGGTGAAGGGGGCATCAGTCAGGATGCCGTATACTGTTATATAAGTTGCCACGGAAGGTTTGAAAAGGAGTATAGAAGATGGCAGAAGGTTTTTATCAGGTAATTGTGGACGGCCAGTCCGGCTTATATCCGGCCGGTACGCCGTACGGGGAGATTGTGAAGGATTTCCAGTCTCCGGACGGCCTGCCTGCTCTGCTTGTCATGGCGAATGGCAGGCTCCGGGAACTGCACAAGACGCTGAAGGAGGACTGCGAGCTGCAGTTTGTCACGGCGGGGAGCAGCATCGGCCACAAGACATATAAGAGAAGCATGACGCTTCTGTTATTAAAGGCGGTCTATCATGTGGCCGGTCATGGGAAGATAGAAAAGGTCGTGCTTCATTATTCTGTGGGGAACGGCTTTTATTATACGCTGAAGGGCAATGTGACGCTGGATGAGGAATTTCTTCGAAAGGTGAAGGCGTACATGAAGGAGATGGTGGAGCAGGAAATTCCCATCATGAAGCGCAGTGTCAGCACCCAGGAAGCCAGGGAACGGTTTGCCGAATACGGGATGAGGGACAAAGAAAAGCTGTTCCGCTACCGGAGGGTATCCAGGGTGAATGTATACAGCCTGGAGGATTTCGAGGATTATTTTTATGGCTTCATGGTCTGGCACACAGGGTATCTGAAATACTTTGACCTCTGTCTGTACGATGAAGGCTTTGTGATGATGCTGCCGGGAAGGAGTGATCCTGCAGAGGTAGAACCGTTCCTTCCTTCTCCAAAGATATTCAAGGTTCAGCAGGAATCTGAGAAATGGGGAGAACGGCTTGGAATCGATACGGTCGGCGACTTGAACGAGTGCATCAGCAAAGGACAGATCGGGCACACCATGCTGGTAGCCGAGGCCCTGCAGGAAAGCCGGATTGCGAAAATCGCCGAAATGGTGGCAGGGCGGCCGGAGGTGAAATTTGTCATGATCGCAGGCCCCTCTTCATCAGGCAAAACGACATTTTCCCGCAGGCTGTCCATCCAGCTGACGGCCCACGGCCTGCAGCCCCATCCGATCAGCCTGGATAATTACTATGTCAACCGGGTGGATTCGCCCAGGGATGAGAATGGGAATTATGATTTCGAGTGCCTGGAGGCGCTGGATATCGCCCTTCTGAATCACGATATGGCGGAGCTGCTGAAGGGCAGACGTGTGGAAATGCCCCGGTTTAATTTCGTTACAGGGGAAAGGGAATACAAGGGTGATTATCTGCAGCTTGGCCCTGACGATATTCTGGTGCTGGAGGGCATACACGGGTTGAATGAAAAGCTGAGTTATATGATCCCCTCTGACAAAAAGTTCCGGGTATACATCAGTGCGCTGACCCAGCTGAATATCGACGAACACAACAGGATTCCCACCACAGACGGGCGGCTGATCCGCAGGATCGTCCGGGACCACAGGACGCGGAACACAGCAGCCCAGGATACGATCGCCATGTGGGGGTCTGTCCGGAGAGGGGAGGAGAGGAATATATTCCCCTACCAGGAGCAGGCGGACGTGATGTTTAATTCTGCACTGATCTATGAGCTGGCAGTGCTCAAGCTCTATGCGGAGCCGCTTCTGTTCCAGATTCCGGAAGAAGCTCCGGAATTTATGGAAGCGAAGCGTCTGTTGAAATTCCTGGATTATTTTGTGGGAATGCCTTCGGAAGATATACCTAAGAATTCGATTTTGCGTGAATTTGTGGGCGGAAGCTGCTTCGATGTTTGACAGAGGGAAGGGAATTGTGATATCTTAGTAAAAGACCAGATCAGAACAAGTAGGGCATGTAATCGCGGCTGGCAGGACCGAAAGGGGCCAGGTGAGGAAAGTCCGGGCTTCACAGGGCAGGATGCCGGATAACGTCCGGCGGAGGCGACTCCAGGGACAGTGCAACAGAGATAAACCGCCTGCGGAGCAGGTAAGGGTGGAAAGGCAGTGTAAGAGACTACCGCCGCACTGGTAACAGGGCGGGCACATGTAAACCCCATCCGAAGCAAGACCGAACAAAAAGCTATGTGGCTGCCCGTCACGCTTTTAGGTGGGTCGCTTGAGGCTGTCGGCAACGGCAGTCCTGGATAGATGATTACACATGACATAACCCGGCTTATCGCCCTGCTTGTTCTGAGAAAGGAAAATACAGATGAAACAGTTGATACTGGCCTCGGCTTCGCCGAGGAGAAAAGAATTGCTCACTCAGGTGGGCATTTTTGCAGATGTGGTTCCCAGTGAGGTAGAAGAAAAGATAACTAAAACCCTGCCTGCGGAGGTAGTTGAAGAACTGTCCCGGCAGAAATGCCTGGATGTGGCCGGCCGGATGGCAGAGGATTGTATGGTCCTGGGAGCCGATACTGTGGTGGCCGCGGAAGGCAGAATCCTGGGCAAGCCGGGAACGCTAAAACGGGCAGAGGAGATGCTGCAGAGACTTCAGGGCAGGACCCATCAGGTGTATACAGGTGTCACACTGGCGGAAGTGAAGGCCGGCCGGATAGTGCGGGCAGAGACATTTTCTTCGTGTACCTCTGTTACCGTATGTCCTATGACGGATGAGGAAATCGCAGAATATGCCCGTTCGGGAGAACCTCTTGACAAAGCGGGCGCCTATGGAATACAGGGTGTTTTTGCAAAGTTTGTGGAGAAAATTGAAGGTGATTATAATAATGTCGTCGGCCTTCCGGTGGCGGCCGTCTATCAGCGCCTGAGAGGCTGGCCCTCATGACGCTCCCGCTCCCAGAGGTATTCCTCCGGCGAACTGTGATATGTGTTCCGGAAGTGGTATTGGAAGGATTCGGGATCGACGAAACCACAGGAATAGGCTGTTTCCACCACAGAGCAGCCCTCCGCCAGCATTTCGCAGGCATGCTTCAAACGGCAGGCCATCAGAAAGTCCTTGGGCGCCATGTGCTCCAGATCGATAAAGAGCCGGTATATGTAAGAACGGTCAATGCCGATCTGATGGGCGATATCCTGGATTTTGATATCATAGCAGTAATTATTCTCAATATATTCCTTCGCGCGCGCCAGATAGCATTCACGGGCAGCTGCGCTCCGCGCCTTCGGCCGGGGCAGCAGCAAACTTAAAAGCTGGGTCAGAGAGCCGTTGATCTCTGCGAGGTTTGAGCATTCTTTTTCAAACACATCTACCAGGTGCTGGGCATAGGAAAAAAGCCGCTCCGGATCTTCAGGTACGGCCCGCACGGGCGTGCCGGCAAAACAGGAGGCGGCCAGGTGATTTCCGGCCTCGTCACCGGTAAAGGCTGTCCAGGCGATCTGCCAGGGCGTGTACTCATCTGCCTCCAGATAGATCATGTCGCCGGGGGAGAAGTAGAAGGTATCCCCTGCCTGCAGCTGATAGATATTATTTTTATATTGAAGGATTCCTTTTCCGTCCAGCACTGTGTAGAGCAGGAAATGAGGACGGGCTCCGGGGCCATAGACCTGGCGCGGAGCCCATTGCTCTTTGGCGCAGAAAACAGCCTGGACGGATGTCATCAGCAGTTCTTTTTTCATCAGTCAGTCCTTGAATTCGATTGTCACGTCTTTTTTCAACGCCAGCCGGCATTCAGCTTCCATGCATTTAATGATGCCAGATAACACCGGGCAGGCCACATGTACCGGGAAATGTTCCTTAGCATAATCATAAAACGGCCCCTCACCCGGCTTGCGCAGGCATACCTCATAAGCATCGTAGGTATCTCCCAGATCTTCAAACATCTGGTGAACGCTCTTGCAGCCGGACTTCACATGAACGTGAACCTCCATCTGATCTTCGGACTCAGCGGTAACGCTAGTCACAAACCCACATATTCCGGGATTAATCATTACTTTCGTCATCTGAATTCCACCTCCTTGTCAATCAATGACTTACAGACATTATAAGCTTTTCGGCAGCGGAAGTAAACAGCAATTAAGAATATTGATATTGCCCGGAGCTGTCGGTGCCGTAGAAATCTGCGAAGGAGATATCGAAGATATCTGTCTTAAGGGAGGAAAGATCTATCTCGTTTTTAATCAGGTACTGGTAGACGCCGCTGTAATCGATGGAGCCCTGAAGCAGCAGGCTGTCCAGCCGTCCGTTCCGGAGGATCGCCTTTTTATATCCTGAGGAATCCTGGCGCAGAGTTACGGTGTCGCCTTCGGAAGCGGTTCCGCGGCCCAGGGAAAGGGTCGTCAGTCCATAAAAATTAATTGTGTTTTTCATGGCATAGCGGTCGATGTATTGAACGGGAATGCCGCACATGTTGTAGGCGGCTGTTTCTCCTTGTTTCATGGCGTTGGGCCATATGCCGGACAGTCCGGTGACGTCCCCGGCTGCATAGACGCCGGGACAGCTGGTCTGCAGGAAGGGGTCTGTCTCTATAAAACGGTCTGCCTTTATTTTACTGCCCTTGATACACGAAAGAGAGGGACGGACGCCGGCGGCGACTACGGCCAGGCCGCATTCAATGAGGGTTCCGTCGTCCAGCAGCACGGCGCTTATTCCGCCGCTGCCGTTAGAAATTGTGTCGACAGCCTTCCGGCCTAACAGAAAACGGCATCCGGCGGCTTCAAAAAGCCGGCGGTAAGCGTTTCCGGCAGTTTTGTCCAGCTGCAGAGGGAGGATGCGGTCAGCCATCTCGACGACGGTGACATTTTTCCGCTGCCTGAGAAAAGCGTAGGCGGCGTCCATTCCCACCAGACCAGAACCTATGACCAGAATATTTTCCGCCTGGTCTGCCTGACGGCGGATTGCCTGGGCATCGCTCAGATGGCGGAGGCCGAAAACATTGCTGGCATTCCGAAGCTGCCCTACAGGAGGGATTAAGCTGTCTGCGCCGGTAGCGATCAGGAGGCGGTCATACAGAAAACAGGTGCCATCTTCCAGCGTCACGGTATATTCGTCTGTGCCGATGGCAGATACCGTACTGCCGCCTGCCCAGTATATATTCAGGTCTTCAAAGAAATGCTCCGGAATAAAAGAAAGCTCTTCTTCCTCCCGCTCGTGGGAGAGATAGCGGTGGAGCATGCAGCGGGAATGTACCTGCCGGTCAGTAGAAAGCATCACAATGCTGGAATCAGGCTCCAGAGAACGGATGGTTTTGGCGGCCTGGATACCAGCGGCTCCTGCGCCGATGATCACATGTTTCATAGGTTCACCTCCTCTATGTAAATTGCCTGTTTGGGGCAGGCGGCGACGCAACTGGGTCCGTCCGGGAGGTCCTGGCAGAAATCGCATTTGATTACCTTTGTCCGGGTGGCGCTGTCCGCCTTCAACACACCGTAGGGACAGTTCATGACGCACATAAAGCAGGAGCCGCAGCGAGCTTCGTCGTAGAGCACATGGCCGGTGGAGGGGTCCTTCCGGAGAGCACCGCTCATGCAGGACATCACGCATTCCGGCTGGTCACAGTGACGGCAGAAGATTGGTTTGTAGTTCCCGGAGGAATCCCGCACAATGTGGCTGCGGGATTCATTGCGGATATCCAGGAGGTTCAGGTCATAGATAGTTCCGGCATCCGCCCGGTGGGCCTCCATACAGGCTAAGGTGCAGCTCAGACAGCCGTCACATTTGGAAGCATCAATGAAAATACGTTTCATCAGCATCACCTCCTAGATGTTTAATCCGCTGCGGCGGTCCAGGATGATCTGCTCCAGAATATCGGCGGATTCCCTGGCATCCGGGTTGATGATCACCTGTCCTCCGGTCAGAGATTTCATGTCCTCTGTCAGAACCTTGACAGTGAGCGGGCTTCCGGTCACAAAAGGCGGCAGTCCCAGATGGAGCGGCAGTCCCAGTGCGAGGCCGAAGCAGCCGTCAGCCAGAGCCTGTTCTTCCAGCCATTGAGCTGCGGAGAGTACCAGAGGCAGTTGAGGAAGATCTACACCCAGTTCTGCGGCTATTTCCGTAGCCACAATTTCCAGGCGCCCGATAGCCAGGCAGGGACCAAAATTGAGTACCGGAGGGATTCCCAGCTTCTCGCAAACCGCACGGAGCTTCGGGCCGGCGAATTTAGCCGCTTCAGGGGTCATCAGTCCGCAATTCTCAATGCCTCCTGAGGAGCATCCGGCTGTGAGGACGATAATATCCCTGGAAATTAATTCCTTTGTCAGCTCTACTGTGAGCACATCATGGCCGCCCGCCGTCAGGTTGGAACAGCCCACAACTCCGGCAATTCCCTTGATGTCCCCGGAAACGATCAGATCGATGAGAGGCTTCCAGCTTCCTCCCAGGAAGGCTTTCAGGGAACCCTCACTCACGCCTGTCAGCGTATGGTCGTTTCCATGATTCTCCAGCAGGTTCAGCGGTACGGAACCACGGCGTTCCTGGTAGGAGCTGATAATTTTATCAATGATCAATTCACTGAGCTGTTCACGGTTCTGGAAATCGAAGGACAATAGCTCGGCATTGGCTTTTTTCGCCACATCGTCCAGGCAGATCTGCTTGATTTTCAGCTCTTCACAGATCGGCTCGATGCCGGGAAGCGTACAGTTAAATTCAGAGAGGACGGCGTCGATGGCTCCGGTTGCGAGAATTGCTTCACTGGTATAGTTATTGCCAGCATGACCGTCAAAGATTTCTGTATAGTGAGAGCCTCTCAGCTGGAGATCCTGGCCCACGCAGGTACAGCCAACCAGCTTAAAGCCCTTGGCTCCCGCAGCCTGTGCTTTTTTTACAGCCTCCGGAGAGATGAGCTTATCCTGTAGGTCCACGAAGATCGTGTGCTGATGGCCGGTAATCATGATGTTGATGTAATCCGGGTCAATGACGCGCAGACCGACGGGGGCCATCCGAAGCTCCGGCTGTCCCAGAAGCACGTCGTTCAGCAGGTTGGTGAGGGTCAGCCCGTAGATGCCGGTGGAAATTCCCAGCTTCAGGCAGTCTGTGAGCATGTCCACGGGATCAGAATTCAGATTGGTGGAACATTTCACTACGCCTTTGAATACTTCTGATTTAGCGCCTCCCGGCATGATGCCCAGCTCTTTCCAGCAGTCTGTCCGGGGAGCATAGGCGATTTTTTCAACCAGCTCTGCCCGCTCATATTCCGGCTTATAGAGATCAGCCAGCACCGCGTCGGCCACAATCTCCGCCTTTTTATAGGGATCTGGATCAGTGATCCCGAATAGATCAGCGAGTTTATTCAGGGAGGCTATTCCCTTTAATTCACCTCTGGCCCGGGCAGTGTCTCTCAGATTCCGGGCGGTGTTTTCTACGATGTGGATATAGCAGCCGCTGCCAGAGGCAACAGAACGCAGAAAATTCCTGGTTACGATCGTGTCCGCGTCGGCGCCGCAGATTCCCCGGGGAGATTTGGGCGTGATCCGGCAGGGACCATTGGCGCAGAGACGGCAGCAGACGCCCTGGAGGCCGAAACCACATTTTGTTTTCTGCGTGTCCACCCGGTGGTGAGAGGTTTCCATGGGAAGAGATCTGATAAATTCCTCCAGGGGTTTGTCGGCACTCTTACAGGTATTACATCCATAACATTGGTGATTCATGAGCATACATCCTCCTTTAAAATACTTTACTAAAATAGTGCAGATTAACTGCATAAAAAAATCGGGAACCGGCGAAGTCTGAATTATTTCCGGAGAATTTCAGCAAGACTCTTCTTTCTGAGTTCCTGGTCCAGACTGGACTGAATCCGGCAAAGCTCTCCATGCACGAGGCAGGGCTGCTTCCGGGTATTAAGAGGGCAGTCATATCCGTGCTGCATGCAGTCAGTCAGCAGGGAGTTGGGGTCAATCGCTGTATATACATCGTACAGCGTCGTCTGGTCCAGATCACAGAGCAGGGCATAACCGCCTGTGGTGCCGCGGTAGCCTTTGATAAGCCCCGCCTGCTCCAGCTTCCGGGCAACTTTATAAGCGATGGCATTGGGCAGCTGTTCCTGGCGCACAATACTGCTGATACTGGAAACCTCACCGGAAGACAATGCGCGGATCATCCGGACTGCGTAGTCACATTCTCTGGTAAAAAGCATGGTCAACCTCCTGATTGATTAAACTTTAACATATTATACCAAAAAGGTCAAGTATTAATGTGGGTTAGGCTATACAAATTTTTAATAATCAGTTATAATAGTACATAGTTGTAAAATTAGTACAGAAATGTCAGAAAGCAGGAATAGTTTTGGAAGAGGATAAGAATATTAAAACACAGATTGATGCGCTGAAGATAGAGGAAATAGAAGAGTTTCAGGAGATTGCCCAGCCTTTTATCAGCCTGATGATGGAGTTCCGGTGTGCGCTGATGGAGATTGAGACGAAGCTGAATGTGCTGAACAGTGAATTTGCCCTGACCCATAACCGGAATCCGATTCAGACGATAAAGACCAGGCTGAAGCAGCCTGTGAGCATTCTGGAGAAGCTGCACCGGAAGGAGCTGGAGGTGAATATATTTAATGTTGAAGAATACCTGGCTGATATTGCGGGGGTGCGGGTGATCTGCAGCTTTCCGGAGGATATTTATACGGTGGCGGATCTGCTGCTTCATCAGGATGATATCAGGATGCTGGAGATTAAGGATTATATTAAGAAGCCCAAGGAAAGTGGATACAGGAGCCTTCACCTGATCGTTGAGGTCCCCATCTTCCTGTCGGAGGGGAAGAAGCCGCGCAAGGTAGAGATACAGTTCCGGACGATCGCCATGGATTTCTGGGCCAGCCTGGAGCACCAGCTGAGGTATAAGAAGCATCTGGAGAACGCTGAGGAGATCAGCAGGGAGCTGAGGGATTGTGCGGATAAGATCACATCCCTGGACTACAGGATGCAGGAACTGAGAGGTAAGATAGAATACGCTGACTGAACAGAGGTAAAAATGAGAGCAGGGAGGTATCTATGAAGATTTTGGACATGAAGTTTGTACGGGGATTTATCAAAATGGCGGACGACGGCTATCAGCAGGGTTGGCATGAACGGAACGGAGGCAATCTGTCCTACCGTCTGAAGGAATCAGAGGTAGAAGCGATCCGGCCGAGGCTGAACGCAGCAGGGGAATGGGTTCCCATCGGGACCAGCGTGCCCGGGCTTGCCGGGGAATTTTTCATGGTCACGGGGACGGGAAAGTATTTTCGGAATATCATTGTAGATCCGGAAGTCTGTGTAGCGATCATCGAGCTGGACGGTAAGGGGGAGAACTACAGGATTCGCTGGGGGCTGGTGGAAGGCGGAGGGCCGACCAGTGAGCTTCCCACCCATCTGATGAACCATGAGGTTAAGAAACGGGTATCGGGAGGCAGACACCGGGTGATCTATCATGCCCATACAACGAATACAATCGCGCTCACCTTCGTGCTCCCTCTGAAGGATGAGGTTTTCACCAGGGAGCTGTGGGAAATGGCTACGGAATGCCCGGTCGTTTTCCCGGAGGGCGTCGGCGTTGTGGGCTGGATGGTTCCGGGAGGACGGGAAATTGCCGTGGCGACCAGCAAGCTGATGGAGCAGTACAACGTGGCGATTTGGGCCCACCACGGAATGTTCTGTTCCGGAGAAGACTTCGATCTGACCTTCGGGCTGATGCACACGGTGGAAAAATCAGCGGAGATACTGATTAAGGTGCTGTCTATGAGCCCTGCGAAGCTGCAGACCATCACGCCGGATAATTTCAGGGAACTGGCAGAGGGGTTCCGCATCCGGCTGCCGGAGAAGTTTCTGTATGAAAAACAATAAATTGCCGGGAGGTAAGAATATAAGATGAAAGAATTTTTACAGCGGACAAAATTGATGACCGCACTGACTTCCATACTCTTGATCATACTCGGGATTTTACTGATTACGAATCCCACGGGCGCCGTGCTGACGGTCTGCCGGATTGTGGGCTGTATCCTGTTCATTTCCGGCATTGTGCTGATTGTGATGTTCCTGTCCCGGAAGGGCTGGGAGACGGGCAGCACCTGGGATGTGGCAATGTGTGTGCTGGGCGCCGTGATGCTGGCCGTAGGAGTGTTTATTGTCATACGGCCCGGAGCGGTGGTGGGCTTTGTCGGCATTCTGTTTGCGATCATCCTGTTCCTTCACGCGATCTATGATTTTCGTGAGATGCTGAACCTGAAGAGGATGAATGACGAGAGATGGTGGATCAGCCTGATCTGCGCCGCGGTGACATTTCTCATGGGCATACTGATCCTGATGTCGCCGATCGCGGTTCCGGCCATTATGACAGTGCTGACAGGTATTTTTCTGATCTTCGACGGATTAGCGGAGCTGTTTATCGCGTTCCGTGTTCTTCAGGTCGGTAAACGCTGGGAGCAGGAAGGCTTTCCTGACAAAAAGGTGATAGAGGGAAAAGCCGAAGAAATAGATGAATAATGTATATACGGGAGGAAATGACGATGTCTGAGTATCAGTCTTATTTTCTGATGAAGCCGGAGGATGCGCCGGCTTATGTACAGGCGAAATTGAATTATTTTCCGGAGGGCCACAGGCTTGCGGGCACGGAAATCGGCGACGGGAATATCAACTATGTATTTCGTGTGGTGGACCAGGATACGGGAAAGTCCATCATCGTGAAGCAGGCAGGGCTCAAAACCAGAATTGAGCCGGATCTGGGCGTCTCCACAGACAGAGGCCGGATTGAGGCCAAGATTCTGAAAATACAGAATGAATTCGCGCCGGGACTGGTTCCGGAGATCTATTTATATGATGAAATCATGTGCGCGATGATTATGGAAGACATGGTCGGCCACACCATGATGAGGACAGGGCTGCTGAATCATGAGACATATCCGGAATTTGCGGACCATGTGACAACATTTTTGGCAAACTGCCTGCTGCGCACCTCTGATCTGGTCATGAACCATAAGGAAAAGAAAGAGTTGGTGAAGGAATTTATCAATCCGGATCTGTGCGGGATTACTGAGGATTTGGTTTTCATGGAGCCATATACGGACTGCTTTGACAGGAATCATGTATTTCCACCAAACAAAGCCTTCATCCAGAAGGAGCTGTATGAGGATGAATCGTTGCGCCTGGAGGCCGCCAAACTGAAATTTGAGTTCATGAATCATGCCCAGGCCCTGATCCATGGCGACCTGCACACAGGTTCTGTGTTCATCAATCAGGAGCATACGTATATCTTTGACCCGGAATTCGCTTTTTACGGGCCGATGGGTTATGATATCGGGAATGTGATCGCCAACCTGCTGTTCGCATGGTGCAACGGGGATGCGGAGATCGAAGAACCGGAAAAACGTGAAGAATTCTGTACCTGGTGCCTTGATGCCATTGCCGATACAGTTGACCTGTTCGTTCAGAAATATGACAGTGTCTATGATGAATATTCGACAGAGCTGATGGCCAGGACTCCAGGCTTTAAGGCCTGGTACCTGTCAGGGATTCTGGCAGATACGGCGGGAGCGGCTGGTACAGAGGGTATCCGGCGGATTGACGGGATGGCGAATGTGAAGGATATCACTTCGATTTCCGATGAGAGCAAACGTGCGCGGGCTGAGCGAATTGTGGTCACTTTTGCAAAAGACTGCATTATGAACCGTGAAAGTTTCATCTGTGGGGCGGATTACGTGGCGGCTATCCAGCGTGCGGTGGAAAAACACAGCTGATCAGAAAAAGAATAGCGATACTGTACATTCAGGAAGAGGTATTTCATCATGAGTGAAAAAATGAAAACAATTATGGACTACGATACCGTGGCCCTGGACGAGGAACGCCATGCTCTGGCTATTATCGACCAGACGCAGCTCCCGTACCGGACGGAAATCCTGTATCTCACCACGCAGAAGGAGATCTGGAATGCCATTTATCTTCTGCAGGTCCGGGGGGCACCGGCCATCGGCGTTTCGGCCGCGATCGGAATTTATCTGGCCGCCAGAGAGATACAGGCAGATCATTTTGAAGAATTTTACCGGCAGTTCCAGGAGGCGAAGGACTACCTGGATTCCTCACGTCCGACGGCAGTCAATCTTTCCTGGGCACTGAAGCGTCAAGAGCAGGTGGTGCTGGCCAACAGGGAACGGAGCGTTCCGGAGATTGTGGAAGCCCTGCATCAGGAGGCACTGAATATCCGGGAAGAAGATATCCGGGTCTGCCGGGCGATCGGTGAAAATGGGCTGACCCTGGTTAAGCCGGGAGACGGCCTTCTGACCCACTGCAATGCCGGAAAGCTGGCCGCCGTGAAATATGGGACGGCTACCGCCCCTATGTATCTGGGACAGGAGAGAGGCTACGGTTTCCGGATCTATGCGGATGAGACGAGGCCGTTGCTTCAGGGAGCCAGGCTGACGGCTTATGAGCTTCAGGAATCCGGGCTGGATGTGACGCTGCTCTGCGATAACATGTCGGCGGCGGCCATGAGGAACGGATGGATTAACGCGGTCTTCGTGGGATGCGACCGTGTGGCGGCCAACGGGGATACTGCCAACAAAATCGGAACGTCCCTGGTGGCTCTGGCGGCAAAAAGGTACCACATTCCATTTTACGTTTGCGCCCCCACCTCCACAATTGATATGGAAACAGCCACGGGCGGGGATATTCATATCGAACAGAGGAAAGACTATGAAGTGACGGAGATGTGGTACGAGCGGCGGATGGCGCCTGAGGGAGTTAAGGTTTTTAATCCGGCCTTTGATGTGACAGATAATGACCTGATAACCGGAATCGTGACGGAATACGGTGTGGCGAAGGCTCCCTATAAAGAGGCATTTGAAGAAATATTTCGAAAAAAAATGAAAGAATAAGAAATTTTCGAAAGAAATCATAAAAAAACGGCCGGCCGCATTGACCGGCCATTTTTTGTGCGGTATAGTTGAGACTAAGTAGATTGCAGAATTTTCGGAGGAAGAAGACAATGAGCAAAGTAATAGGCATCGATCTGGGCACCACCAACAGCTGTGTGGCGGTTATGGAAGGAGGTGAACCTACAGTCATCGCCAATGCGGAAGGGATGAGGACAACTCCGTCGGTGGTGGCTTTTACGAAGGACGGCGACCGGCTGGTGGGCGATGTTGCAAGGCGCCAGGCCGCTACCAACGTAAACCGGACGATTTCATCCATAAAACGACAGATGGGTACCAACTACAGGGTTAAGATAGACGGCAAGAATTATTCCCCCCAGGAGTTGTCAGCCATGATCCTGACCAAGCTGAAAAAAGATGCGGAAGGCTATCTGGGAGAGAGCGTCAGCGAGGCGGTCATCACGGTTCCGGCATATTTTAACGACGCGCAGCGTCAGGCTACGAAGGACGCCGGGCGGATTGCCGGATTAAATGTCCTCCGCATCATCAATGAGCCCACATCGGCGGCGCTGGCCTATGGTCTGGATCACGGACAGCCACAGAAGATCATGGTATATGACCTGGGCGGCGGCACCTTTGACGTTTCCCTGATCGAGATCGGTGATAATTTAATCGAAGTTCTGGCGACAGCCGGTGATAACCACCTGGGCGGAGATGATTTTGATGAGAGAATTGCCAATTATCTGGTAGAGGAATATAAGAGGACGGAGAAAATCAACCTGTCCAAGGACGTGGTTGCCATGCAGCGGATACGGGAGGCGGCGGAGGAGGCCAAGAAAGCCCTGTCTTCCCAGAGCGTCACTTCGATCAACCTGCCTTTCGTGGCTACGGTCAAGGGCCAGCCGGTTCACATGGAGATGGAGCTGACCAGGAGTAAATTCGATGAGCTGACGTCAGATCTGGTGGCTCGCACGGAGACTCCTGTCCGAAAGGTGCTGGCAGACGGCGGCGTCAGCGTATCAGAGCTGGGAATGGTGCTGCTGGTCGGCGGCTCAACCCGGATTCCTGCGGTGCAGGAAAAAGTACGCCAGCTCACCGGTAAAGAGGCGTCCAAGAACCTGAACCCGGATGAGTGTGTGGCGCTGGGGGCGGCCATCCAGGGCGGCAAGCTGGGCGGCGAAATCACCACCGGCAACGCGGCCGAGATTATCCTCATGGACGTAACCCCGCTGTCACTTTCCATCGAGACGGTGGGCGGAGTGGCTACTAAGATCATTGATCGGAATACGACCATCCCGACCCGTCACAGCCAGGTGTTTTCCACAGCTGCCAATTATCAGACCTCCGTGGAGATCAAGGTATTGCAGGGAGAGCGCCAGTTCGCAAAGGATAATACACTTCTGGGCAATTTCCGCCTGAACGGAATCAAACGCGCCCCGGCAGGAGTGCCTCAGATTGAGGTGACCTTTGACATTGACGCCAATGGAATTGTAAACGTATCCGCCAAAGACCTGGGAACCGGAAAACAGAAAAACATCACCATCACAGCCAGCTCCAAACTGTCTGAAGACGAGATCGAAAAGGCGATCCACGACGCGGAAGCCTACGCCGGCGAGGACACCTCCAGAAAAGAAAAGCTGGACGCGCTGAACGAAGCACAGATCCAGATGATGGCGGCAGAGCAGTATCTGAATAACAATAAAAAGACACTTTCCAAAGAGACGAAAAAAGACCTGAAAAATCAGATCTCCCTGATCCAGAAGCTGACAAGAGCGAAAAAACCCGAAAAGATGTCAGAAGAAGAGCTGGCGTCCATTCAGGCAGAGACGGCAAAAATAAAGACAATGATGCCGGAGGAGTGATTCTGGGAGGTGGATACCCGGACGAAAAACAGCGGGAGCCGGGGCGTCTGTCCGGCCCAGAGGAATGACGCCCCGGCTTCCGCTGTTTTTCTGGCTGCTTCAGACGGTACGGCGGCTCCTCCCCAGAGTGTCCGAACGCTCAATTTGGAATCAAACCTTCTTGCATTTTATCTGGTTTTGTTATATGATGGAACACAGAAAATTTAGCACATCAAGGAGGTATTCTATGCGGCATATCATGAGCCCTCTGGATTTTTCAGTGGAGGAGCTGGATCGTATGATGGATCTGGCCGGGGACATTGAAAAGCATCCGGATAAATATGCACATGCCTGTGACGGCAAAAAGATTGCTACTTTATTTTATGAGCCAAGCACCAGAACCCGTTTGAGCTTTGAAACGGCGATGCTGAATCTTGGCGGTTCCGTAATTGGTTTTGCATCTGCTGATTCCAGTTCAGCGGCTAAAGGCGAAAGTGTTTCCGATACAATCCGGGTAATCAGTTGCTTTGCTGATATCTGTGCCATGAGACATCCCAAAGAGGGCGCGCCTCTCGTAGCTTCTTCTGTTTCTTCTATTCCAGTGATTAATGCCGGCGACGGCGGTCATCAACATCCCACTCAGACATTAACTGATTTGCTCACAATCCGTTCTTTAAAAGGGCGTTTGGATCATCTCACGATCGGACTGTGCGGAGATCTGAAGTTTGGGCGCACGGTTCATTCGCTGATCAGCGCGCTGGTCCGGTATACGAAGGTGAAATTTGTGCTGATCTCTCCGGAGGAGCTTCGGCTGCCTTCCTACATAAGGGAGGATGTGCTGGATGCAAACCATGTGGAATATGAAGAGGTCATCCGCCTGGAGGAGGCGCTTCCGGAACTGGATATTTTGTATATGACCCGTGTCCAGAAGGAACGGTTCTTCAATGAGGACGATTATGTGCGGATGAAGGATTTCTATATCCTGGATAAGGCTAAGATGGAGCTTGCGCGGCCGGATATGCATGTGCTGCATCCGCTTCCGAGAGTGAATGAGATATCTGTGGAAGTGGACAGCGATCCCAGAGCGGCTTATTTCAGGCAGGTACAGTATGGCGTATATATCAGGATGGCATTAATTCTGACTCTTCTGGAGGTGAAGGTATGTTAAATGTAGGTGCGATTGAAGAGGGATTTGTTCTGGATCACATTAAAGCAGGCAAGGCGATGACCATATACAGGGATTTAAAGCTGGACAAGCTGGATTGCTGTGTGGCGATTATTAAGAATGCCAGAAGTAATAAGATGGGCAAAAAAGACATTATCAAGGTTGAATGCCCGGTGGATATGATGAATCTGGATATTCTTGGATTTATTGACCACAATATTACTGTTAATATCATTTCAGACGGGAAAATCGTGGAAAAGAAGCCGCTGAAGCTGCCGAAGCAGGTGGTGAATGTGATCCGCTGCAAAAATCCCCGCTGCATTACCTCCATTGAGCAGGAACTGGATCAGATTTTCGTGCTGACAGATCCGGAACGTGAAATTTACCGCTGCCGTTATTGTGAGGAAAAATATCACGGCACTAAGAAATAAGGGGATGTATCATGGATCACATTATATCTAAATTACTGATTTACGGGGATATGCCTTCCGGCTGCATCCTGATGCAGTTGGGAGATATCTGTAAAAATGCAAGGGAACGGACCCAAACCAGGGATGAGCTGGTCACAAGAGTGTTCCAGCAGGTCAAGAGGATACTGGAAGTGGCTACAGATTATGGCTTTGACCGGAACCTGTGGCATAATTACCTGACCTTCCTTCTGATGAATGATGAAAACCCCTTCAGCCTGACCTGTGAAAAGGTCGGAGCCAGGGAGGGGAGCGTCAACTTTTTCGCGAAAAACGATTTTAAAGCGTTCCAGGCACTGTTCCGGTATGACTTTACCTGGCTGGAGCAGGAATTGGGAATTGACTGTTTCTCACGTCTGTCCAATTACAGATCCATCGGGAAACCGGAGCTGATGTACAATAAAAGTGTCAGTGAAAAAGTACAGGCACTCAGCGCAAAGCTGGAGCAGGCGGCAGATGAAAATGAATTCTTCGCTGAAGTGACAGGGTTTTACAGAGATTTTGGTGTGGGGATGTTCGGCCTGAACAAAGCGTTCCGGATCGGCTCTTCTGCGGGCGGAGAGATTGTCTTCCACGCTATCAACAACATGGATAAGGTTATGCTGGATGATCTGGTGGGGTATGAAATCCAGAAGAAAAAGCTGGTAGACAATACGAAGGCCTTTGTGGAAGGGCGGAAAGCGAATAACTGCCTGCTGTTCGGAGATTCCGGTACGGGAAAATCCACCAGCATTAAAGCGATTGTCAATGAATTTTATCCCCAGGGCCTGCGGATGATCGAGATCTATAAGCATCAGTTCAAGGATCTGTCCGGCGTGATCGCGCAGATCAAGAACAGAAACTATAAATTTATCATCTATATGGATGACCTGTCCTTTGAAGAATTTGAAATAGAATATAAATTCCTGAAGGCGGTCATCGAAGGCGGCGTCGAGACAAAGCCTGAAAATGTACTGATCTACGCCACCTCCAACCGCCGGCACCTGATTAAGGAAACCTGGAAGGACAGAGATGATGTGGAGAATGACGCGGGGATCCACCGTTCAGATACCATTGAAGAGAAGCTTTCCCTGGTGAACCGTTTTGGCGTGACCATCAATTATTCCAAACCGAACCAGCAGGAATACTTCCATATAGTCACTGAGCTGGCCAAAAAGGCAGGAATTACCATGCCGGAGAAGGAGCTGAAGGCAGAAGCCAACAAGTGGGAGCTGAGTCACGGAGGAATTTCCGGGAGAACTGCCCAGCAGTTTATTACCTATCTGCAGGGGATGTCAGAATAGAAGCTGTATCAAACCGAGTAGCGGAAAGCTGAACTGTTAACAGCTTTCCGTTATTTTACCATAACTTTACTTGATAATTGTAAAATCCTATAGTAAAATTTCAGTAAAGCAGTGAATTTTACTTTACGGTGCAGGGAGCAGCAGGTATCATGGATTACAGAGCAGCAAGAGAATTTATAGAGGAAAAATCAGGCGGTATTGTGCTGGGGCTTTCGAGAATCGCGGCCCTTCTGGAAGAATTGGGACATCCGGAACGGTCCTTAAAATATATTCATATCGCTGGAACCAATGGAAAAGGAAGTATACTTTCCTATATGTCCACTGTACTCACCCACGCGGGCTACCGGGTGGGTCGTTATATATCTCCGACCCTGTATTCTTACAGGGAACGGTTTCAGGTTGACGGAGCGAAGATTACAAGGGAAGATTACAGCTTTTTGGCTGGAGAAATAGCAGGGGCTGTGAAACGGCTGGAGGCCAGGGGCGTCAGCCGTCCGTCCGTCTTTGAGCTCGAGACAGTTTTAAGTTTTCTATATTTCAAGCAGATGAACTGTGACTGGGTGGTGCTGGAATGCGGCATGGGGGGCCGGGACGATGCGACGAATGTGATCCCGACTCCGGAGCTGGCGGTTTTTGCGTCCATCAGCCTGGATCATATGGGTTATCTGGGCGGGAGCCTGGAAGAAATAGCTTCGGCCAAGGCAGGCATTATTAAAGAAGGCACTCATGCGGTGACCGGCAGGCAGGCACCAGAGGTGTTGAAGATCCTGCAAAAGGAATGTGACGGCAAGCAGGTAACCCTGACTGTGGCAGATCCATCTGCTGTCGTGATGAAGCAGGACAGCCTGAACGGACAGAAATTTCTGTACCGGAACTTTGAGCTGGAGATTTCACTGCCGGGCAGCTGTCAGGTGGAAAATGCGGTGACTGCCTATGAGGCGCTGAAGGTTCTGCGGCAAAAGGGTCTGAAGCTTACAGACCGGCAGATCCGGGAAGGAATGAAGCAGGCTGTCTGGAACGGCAGATTCACCTGTATCGGAACGGCCCCGTATTTTTTTGTGGACGGAGCCCATAATCCCGATGCGGCCCGAAAGCTGAGAACATCGGTAGAGACCTATTTTAAGGGCCGCCGTTTAATCTATATCACCGGAATATTTGCAGATAAGGATTATCCGGAGATCATCCGGATTATGGCGCCTCTGGCTGACCGGATATTCACGATTGCCACTCCGGGCATCGGGCGGGCGCTGCCTGCGGACAGGCTCGCGGAAGCAATTGCGGGAGTCAATCCCAACGTGCAGGCCTGTGAGGGGCTGGAGGACGCGGTGCGGAAGGCTTATGAGGCGGCAGAACAGGAAGATGTCATACTGGCGTTTGGCTCACTGTCATTTATCGGCGGGCTGACCAGGATTGTGAACACATACAGGGAGAAAAGAACATGATAGATCTGAATAAGATCCGTGACGAGATTGACGAAACGGATAAAGGGATCGTCCGGTTGTTTGAAAAACGGATGGAGCTGACCGAAGAGGTTGCAAAATATAAAATTGAGACGGGAAAACCCGTATTTGACAAGGAAAGAGAGATTTCCAAGCTAAAGAAGCTGAGAGGTGAATCTTCCAATGAATTCAACGCCAAAGGAATTCAGGAGGTCTTTCAGCAGATGATGTCTATCAGCCGGAAGCGGCAATACCAGCTTCTGACAGAGCATGGAGCGGATGAGCAAGTCGACTACAGGCAGACAGACGCGCTGCAGTTCTCCCATTCAAAGGTAGTATTCCAGGGAGTGGAGGGCGCGTACAGCTTCGCTGCGATGAAGACCTTCTTTGACGACACCATCGAAAGCTCCCATGTGGAGACATGGAAGGAAGCCATGCAGCAGGTGGCAGAACAGAAAGTGGATTACGGGGTCCTGCCGATTGAGAATTCAACGGCGGGCAGCGTGTCAGATATCTATGATCTGATGATCCGGTATCCCAATTACATTGTAGGGGAGCAGATCCTGAAGATTGAGCATACCCTGATGGCGGTTCCGGGTGCATCGCTTGAAGATATCCGGACAGTTTATTCCCATCCCCAGGGCCTGGCCCAGTGCAGAAACTATTTAGAGCAGCATCCGGGCTGGAAGCAGGAGGAAGTGCTGAATACAGCCATGGCGGCAGAGAAGGTGGCGAAGGAGGGGGACAGGACCCAAGCTGCCATCGCCAGCAGGTATGCGGCAGAGCATTTTGGACTGAATATTCTGGCGGAAGGCTGCTTGTCGGGGGAATCAAATTCCACCCGCTTCATCATCATATCCAATCAGAAATGCTTTGACAGAAACGCCGGGAAGATCAGTATCTGCATTGAACTGCCTCATGAAAGCGGTTCTCTGTATAATATTCTGGCTCATTTTATTTACAATGACCTGAATATGACTAAAATCGAGTCCAGGCCGATTCCGGAGCAGAACTGGGAATACAGGTTTTTCATTGATTTTGAAGGGAATCTGAGCAGCCCGGCCGTGAAGAATGCGCTGAGAGGGATTGCCTCGGAGGCCAGTTCCCTGCGGCTGCTGGGTAATTATTAGCCGGAATCCGGCGGTGAAAAGGAGGAATCATAATATGCAGGTTGCCACATTTGCTGCGATTGACATCGGATCGTATGATGTTACGCTGGAAATTTTTGAAATATCAAAAAAAACCGGGATTCACAGTATCGATACAATCCGCCACAGGCTGGAACTAGGTAAAGATACCTATGCCCACGGGAAGATCGGCCCGGAGATGGTAGAGGAGCTGTGCAAAATCCTTCAGGATTTTGTGCGGATTATGGAAGGCTATCAGGTGGACGCCCACCGCGCCATCGCTACCAGCGCTCTGCGGGAAGCAGAAAACAACCTGTTTATCCTTGGAAAGATCCGCCAGATGACGGGCCTGAATGTGGAGATCCTCAGCAATTCTGAGCAGAGGTTTTTAAGCTATAAGGCCATCGCATCCATCGAAAGCCGCTTTAACAAAATGATCGAAAAAGGAACGGCGATTGTGGATGTGGACGGGGGAAGTACACAGATTTCACTGTTCGATAAGGACGCCCTGGTGACGACCCAGAACATACGGATGGGCAATCTGAGAATCCGCGAGAAGCTTCAGCCGGTGATCAGCGAGACCACCCATTATGAGCGTCTGGTTGAGGAGCTGATTCAGAACGAGCTGTACAGTTTTAAGAAGATGTATCTGAAAGACCGCAGAATAGAAAATATCGTGTTGAACGGTGATTTTTTCACTGAAATAGTGTTCAGGAACACAGAGGATAAGGCCAGCCGGACACTGAGCAGGCAGGAGTTCCAGCAGTGGTATCAGAAGGTGGTCGGCCAGTCGGCCACAGAACTGGCGGTTAAGCTGGATGTCCCGATTGAATATGCATCGCTGCTGCGGCCGTCGGCCATCATTTACCACCGTCTGGTGGAGGAGATGGACGCGTCCCTGATCTGGACGCCTGGCACTCACCTGGGACGTGGTCTTGCTTATGAATACGCAGAAGGAAAAAAGCTTCTGAAGGTGGCTCATAATTTTGAAAATGATATCATTATGGCCGCCCGTAATATCGGAAAAAGATATGCGGTAAACCGTCCGCACATCCAGAACATGGATATGACATCAGCGGAGATCTTTGACGCCCTGAAAAAGGTACACGGCTGCGGGCCACGCGAGAGGCTATTACTGCGGATCGCGGTCATGCTTCACGACGTGGGGAAATATATCAGCCTGAATTATGTGGCAGACAGCTCCTATAATATCATCATGAGCAATGAGATCATCGGCCTTTCCCATGCGGAAAGGGAGATGGTGGCCCTGATCGCCCGCTACAATACCACGCGCCTTCCCCAATACGACGTGCTGGTACAGGAGAGCAGCCTCAATGAGCGGCAGTATCTGATTGTAGCCGAGCTGACGGCAATCATCCGCTATACGAATGCCCTGGACAGGAGCCATCTGCAGAAGATACAGTCTGTTAAGGCCGTTCTGAAGGATCAGAAGCTGATTCTGAACCTGGTAGTGAATCAGGACTATACGTTGGAGCAGGGACTGATTGCAGACAAGGAAGAATTTTTCAACGAAGTATTCAGCATCCAGCCCGTCCTTAAAGTAAAAAGACAAATGTAGGAGGTGCCGCAATGGAAAAGGATTATACACCCTATTTAAAACCTGAATATTACAGAAACAGGGAACTTTCCTGGATCAGCTTCAACGAGCGGGTGCTGAGCGAGGCCAGAGATAAGAATATACCGCTGTTTGAACGGTTAAAATTCCTGAGTATAACTGCCTCGAATCTGGATGAGTTCTATATGATCCGTGTGGCTTCTCTGAAAGACATGGTACACACACAGTATAATAAGCCGGATATCGCCGGACTGACGCCCAGGGAGCAGTTGAAGGAGATTTCAGCCCGCACCCATGAGCTGATCCATTCCCAGTACCGGACCTATAACAGATCCCTGATACCGGCCCTGCAGCGCATTCAGTTTCACATCGTCAATTCCCATGAGGATCTGACGAAGGAAGAGGCAGCGTATGTGGACGAATATTTTGAGGAAAATGTCTATCCGGTTCTGACGCCCATGGCGATGGATTCTTCGCGCCCATTTCCGCTGGTCAGGAATAAGACTCTGAATATCGGGGCGCTGATCTCCAAGAAGGAAAAGGAGAAAAAAGAGGAAGAAAAGCAGGAAAAGGGCGGGAAAAAAGAGAAGGGAGAGCTGGATTTTGCCACGGTGCAGGTACCTTCTGTGCTGCCGCGTTTTGTGCAGCTTCCGATGAAGGAGGATGGGAGCCATTCTGTCATATTGCTGGAGGAAATCATAGAGAGGAACATCGGAAAGCTGTTTCTGAGCTACGATGTGATCTGCGCCCATCCTTACCGGATCATGAGAAACGCAGACCTCACGATTGATGAAGATGAAGCGGCAGATTTGCTGGTAGAGATCCAGAAGCAGCTGAAGAAGCGCCAGTGGGGAGAGGTCATCCGGCTGGAAGTGGAGGATAAAATAGATAAACGACTGCTGAAGATTTTGAAGAGCGAATTCGACATCAAAGAGGAAGATCTGTTCCATATACCGGGGCCGCTGGATCTGACATTTCTGATGAAGCTGTACGGGCTGGAGGGCTATGAGGAATACAAGGTTCCCCGTTATACCCCTGCAGCTGTGCCCGCGTTGCAGAATGAAGATGATATCTTCACTAATATACGCAGAGGAGATATCCTGCTGCATCATCCCTATATGAGCTTCGATCCGGTCGTAGAATTTGTCCGCCAGGCGTCGAGGGATCCGGAGGTGCTGGCGATCAAGCAGACGTTATACCGGGTCAGCGGCAATTCGCCGATCATCGCCGCCCTGGCTCAGGCAGCCGAGAATGGAAAACAGGTATCTGTGCTGGTAGAGCTGAAAGCGCGTTTTGACGAAGAGAACAATATCGTCTGGGCGAAGATGCTGGAGAAAGCAGGCTGCCATGTAATATACGGATTGTTGGGCCTGAAAACCCATAGTAAAATCACCCTGGTAGTGCGCCGGGAGGAGTCCGGAATCCGCCGGTACGTCCATCTGGGAACCGGAAACTATAATGATTCCACCGCAAAGCTGTACACAGACTGCGGCCTTCTCACCTGTGATGCCAAAATCGGGGAAGACGCCACCGCCGTCTTTAACATGCTGTCCGGTTATTCTGAGCCAGATTCCTGGAATAAACTGGTGATCGCGCCTATCTGGATGCGTGACCGTTTCCTTCACATGATCCGAATGGAGGAGGAGCATGCGCGGAAGGGCCAGAAAGCCCGCATCATAGCGAAGATGAACTCCCTCTGTGACCGGGAAATCATAGCGTCCCTGTACAGCGCCGCCGCCGCCGGGGTAAAAATAGACCTGATCATCCGCGGGATCTGCTGTCTGAAGACAGGAATTCCGGGAATCAGCGAAAATATCACCGTCCGTTCCATCGTCGGTAACTTCCTGGAGCACGCAAGGATCTTCTACTTCTACAGCAACGGGAATGAAGAAGTCTATATGGGAAGTGCGGACTGGATGCCGAGAAATCTGGATAAACGGGTAGAAATTGTATTCCCCGTGGAAGATCCCCGGCTGAAGCAGGAGGTCATGCACATATTGGACATTCAACTGGAAGACAATGTGAAAGCGCATATCCTCCGGCCCGACGGCATTTATGAGAAGATAGACAAACGTGGAAAAACGCTGGTAAACGCGCAGGAATATTTCTGCGAAGAAGCCACTGAACGGGCCAAAATTCAGAAAGATGAACAGGATAAAAGAGTGTTCGTACCGGCGGAGCCAATAGAAGGTTAAAACCAATAAAATTCCGCCGCTCTGTAATGGAAGCCGGGCATTCAATGCCCTTCAGGATCTGGTCTGAAATGACGGACTCTGGCCATTGCAGAGCGGCGGTGTTTTACTGTGATCCATCGGCAGGCAGATGTAACGCTTATCTGCTTGCCAAATTCTCCCACAGTTCATATGGAATTTTCAGGTTTCCTTTGCCGCTGCCCAAATCGATGTCTTTTTTATTGGCTCCGTGGAAATCTGACCCTCCCGTGACAGCCAGGCCGTGGCGTTTGGCTAATTGTTTCATGGCAGATTCATCGGTGTAGCGGTTCTGGGAATAGATGGCTTCAATTCCCTGGAGTCCGGCAGAGGTGAGGTCAGCGACCAGCGCTTCCAGACGGGAGGGATTCAGGCGGTAGAGGATCGGGTGGGCCAGGACGGGGTGCCCTTTGCCCTCCAGCACGAGCTGCACTGCCTGCCGGGGGGTGATCCCCTCTCTGGGGACGTAGCAGGGAGCGTTATTGCCGATGTATTTAGGGAAGGCGTCCCACATTTCTTTGACATAGCCGTGGGTCTGGAGATAGAGGGCGAAATGGGAGCGTGTCCAGATGCAGTCGGGGAATTGTTCCAGCATTTTTTCGGGGGTGATATCCACGCCGTATTCCTGCAGACGGCGGATCATCTTCTCATTGCGGAGGTCCCGGGCTTCCTGGAAACGGCGGAGATAGTCCAGAAACGCCTTATTTTCCGGGTCGATCCCCAGACCGAGGATGTGAATGTCCTTGCCTTGGTATTCCGTGGATAGTTCAATGCCTGGGATAACAGTGAGTGAAGTCCCTTCGGCCGCGGCCTCCGCACGGCTGATGCCCTCGATCGAATCGTGGTCAGTCAGGGCGAACGCCCGCAGCTGCTTTTTCAGCGCGTGGGCCACCAGTTCTTCAGGGGCGAAGGTCCCGTCAGAACAGTTGGAATGCACGTGCAGGTCAATATATCCTTGCATAATAAAACCTCTTTTCTGTGTAAATAATAAAACCCACAGGGTACCCTGTAATGAAGATGCCCCGGCAGGACGGACCGCGCCGCTGAGTGTCTGCCTGACGCAAGGTATTATAGCATAAAAAACGGGAGTATGACAATGCTAACGCCACATAGGGAAGTAATCTGAAATCATCAACGAAATACAACCTTACGGGTGTTAGCGAAGGCAAAAGCCAGCATAGAAGGCAGAAATGCTTTTTGCGCTGGCTTTCTTTATGCCAAAACATATTCGCACATTCGTCAAGCGGAAGTTTCCTTGCTACAATGTAGGCGAGGGAGGTCAGAGATATGCGATATCGAAAATACTACATAGCACTTGACGAAAATGAATGGAGGATTATCATCAACAGTCTGAATGAGTTGCGGAACAAGCTGCTTGGGGATGGCAGATACACAGACGCTGTTGACGATGTGCTTCTCAAAGTAATTGATACACCTATCAGAAAATTCAAAATCAGAAAGACGGGAGACTTCGATCATGAACAGTATGGTGAAGACATCCATCAGGAGCATTCCGGTGAGTTTCTCGCAGACGGCGGTTATGTCTTTATGGAATACGGGCACAGCCTTGAAGGTATTGATTCCTATGCAGATGGAAATTGACGGCACAGCGGAAATCGATGAAGCAGAGAAAGAAATCATAAATGAAATGGAGATGTAGCGTATGAATGAATGGGAACGCCTGCGCCGGCAGGCAAAACAGTATAAGGAAATGTATCCGCCCGGCACAAGAGGTACGGTGAAATATGTGGACGCTATCGGGCAGATCGGGATTTCTTGGGATAACGGCCAATCACTCTCCCTTGTCCCCGGCGAGGACTCCTTCTGCCGTCTGACAGAGGAAGAACTTGTGGTACAAGCAATTCAAAATTTTATGAAACGAGGTGAGGAAATTGCCGAATGAAGAAAAAAAAGGAATCACAGTAAAAATCAACGCTGACCTTCATGCCGAGGTCAGGCGGTATTTCTTCGGGTTCTGCAAACTTCTCAACATATTTCTGTATCTGCTCATCGGTAAGAGAACAGATGCTTTCTCCGGTATCCCCGGCAATAAAGACGGGGCCGACAAGGACATCACCGTCAATCCGTCGGTTGTCCTCTATGCCATTGATTTTGGATTCCTCATTGATGACAATAACCGTATCGTCCTCATTCCTGATATACTGAATTAAGCCGTCAACTGCACGCTGTTGGCCTTCCAGCGTATTGGGGATTTCCAATTCATACGGCGGCTATATGCTTAACCGCTTTCATGCAGACAGCCCTGTTGTTCCTCGGACTCTTAACCTTCCCCGGCAATATGCTCTTGGGGCTTGGCATCATGCTTGCCGCGAACGAAGTGCCGAGGATTGCCCAGCAGTTCGGGCTTGATTCGAGTGTACGAGTCAATATGATGAGCGTGGTACACGCTACCATAACGGCGGCCAATCTGACGCGCTCCGTGGCAAGGGCGGCGAAGTAAATACGGTTTTTGGTTAACTTTTACGCAACCCTTGACATTATTTCGGTATGCCGATATAATATTAACAGAGAGGATGTGACCGGAATGATGATTGAGAGCCTGATGAAAAAGCGAAATATGACCAAATACAGATTAGCCGTAGACGCGGGAATCCCTCATGCTACGCTCAACGATATATGCAGCGGAAAAACAAAGCTGGAAAAATGCTCCGCTGAAACGGTGTATAAGCTGGCAAAGGCGCTCGGGGTGTCAATGGAACTGTTGACTGCCGAAGGAATCCGGCAGGCGCAGAAGGAACGATCCTATGAATACGGTCTGCCCGCTTATTTGCAGCACGATCTGGACGCTTATAAGGAAGGGCTTCAAAACAAATCGCCGCTGCTCGACTGCCTGTGGGGAGAACTGTACGGCAGCATCAACATTGCAGAAATCAATGACGGCGCAATCACAAAGGAACATGCCGACTATCTGAGAGCAAAATATCTTTAAGGAAGTGATGAAAAATGGCTGGCGCAATCGATTTTACAGAGTGCCGGGTGGTACTCGGCAAAGCATACAATGGGGCGAACGGAAAGAAGATCGCCGTGGAGTATGACGGGACGCTGTATATGCTGAAGTTCCCGCCCTCCGGCAAAAATAAGCCCACGGAGCTTTCCTATACGAATAGCTGTTTCAGCGAGCATATCGCCAGCAGCATTTTCAATCTGATCGGCGTAAAGGCGCATGAAACCCTGCTTGGAACTTTTAAGGTCGGAGGCAAAGAGAAAATCGTCTGTGCCTGTAAGGATTTCACGGCAGACGGAAAGAGATTCTTCGATTTCTGCTCCATCAAAAATACGATTCTGGAATCGGATTCAAACGGTACGGGAACGGAGCTTGAAGATATTCTCGATACCATCGAAAAGCAGCAATATGTATCGCCGGAGGCTCTGGAAAAACACTTTTGGGATGTGTTCACTGCAGACGCGCTGCTTGGCAACTTTGACCGCCACAATGGAAACTGGGGCTTCCTGTTCGATGAAGGTACGGGCGAAACAAGCCTTGCTCCCATCTATGACTGCGGAAGCTGTCTGCTGCCGCAGGCTGACGAAAGGATCATGAACGAGGTGCTGATCAACGTGGACGCGCTGCATTCCAGAATCTATCAGTATCCGACCTCCGCCATTAAGCAGAACGACAGGAAAATCAATTACCGTGATTTCTTAATGAGCGCGGAATACGAGGGCTGCATTGAGGCGGTAAAGCGGATTGTCCCCCGGATTGATATGGATAAAATCGGCGCGTTTATTGATGAAGCGCCGTATCTGTCCGAACTGCAAAGAAAGTTTTACAAGTACTATATCAGGGCGAGGTACGATCTGATTCTTGCGCCGGCACTTGACTTGGCGGTAAGTCTTGAATAGGATCAAACCGATCCTATAATGGGAATGTAACAACAGAATATCAGAGTAAAGAGGACGCTGAAAGAACCGGCGTCCTTTTGTTATGCAAGGGAGTGAATTACCATAAAAGAAAACAATGAATTGGAACAATCCGACCTTGCCATCGACCGTGAGATGGAGGTGGACTGCGACATTGGGCAGGAAATCACTATATATATCGAAACATGGTTTGATGTGGACAAAAAATTCGGAACGCACACGAATGGTGATGACGGCTCTTGGATCAATATGTACGGCAAATATAATCCCTTTGCGGATACGCTGCGTATCGAGTGTGAAATAGACGCCGATGACAATAAGCCGAAAGTGCGGTGAGAAGCCGACGACCGCCGATGGCGCGGAACTGCCGCAAGACCAGCCTGCTTTATATGCTTCAGGGAAAATAAGGGGTTAAAAATGCCACCTACACCAAGGGGCAACTGCGGTCTTTTGGTGACAGGTGGTACCTTTCATCATGCCGGGTGCAGTGAACTTCCCACTTGAAAAGTGATTACAGCAGAAAAGAGAGAATATTCAAAGCAGAGTCAACAAAAATTTCTTGAAAAATAAAGCTATCGCTTTATAAACTCTTGTATTTCTCGAAAAAATATAGTACACTATACCAGATTCAAATGCAGTGGCTGTTTTCTTCTGCCAGTTGCCGCTGCAATTACATGAATGATTTCAGAAAGGAGGGAAAGCGATATGAGCGTAAGTTATAAAAAGTTATGGAAGCTGCTCATTGATAAGGATATGAAGAAAAAAGACCTTGAAAAAGCGGCAGGGATCAGTAACTATGTTGTCTCTAAGATGAACAAGGGAGAAAATATAACCGTGGATATTGTGGGCAGAATCTGCAGTGCATTGGACTGTACTCCCAACGACATCATGGAGTTCAATGATGACAGCAAGTAAAGGAGATTTTTGAAGTGGACACGATTTTAACAAAAATTACGCAAGGCGTGAATTTCAAAACGAAGGATAAAATTCCTTACATAAATGCTGTTGTCCTTATGGGGCTGTTTACCTTTCTGTTTTTAGGTGCGGAGTATTTATATGTGGATGTGCTTTCCCGTATCGTATCAGAAGATAAGACTGTGCTGGCGCAGAATTATGCGTTGGGCGTAAGTGCGGCGGGGTTTCTTTTGTATCCGTTGTTTAACCGCTTTTGCAAGGAACGTTTGAAAACGATATGTTTTCTTTTTATCGGTTTGCTATCTGTCTTGGGCATAGCTTTTATTGGGGTGGGTACGGCTTATACTGCGATTTTCACAACCGGACTTGTATTATTCCTGCTTCTCGGCTTACTCGGCAGCGGCGTGTTTTATGTTTCCATGCGTATGATGAAAACGGACAGATATTTGGCGAGGACTGTGGGTATTTCGTATGCGCTGGGAATCCTGCTCCAATTTGTAAACAATAATCTTGTTCGGTCAGAAATTGCAGAAACGGTCATTTTATCCGTGTTTTCGCTGCTGCTTATCTGGCTGCTGATGAAAAATGATTCGGCTTACTGCCGACAGGACGAACAGAATACACAAGGTTCGACAGAAGAAAAAGTCAAAGAAGATACAGGGAAAATAAAAAAAGGCGATATCGTTGGTATTCTTATGATCCTGCTTGTGGCGCTTATGACTTGTATGTTCAGTACCCTTGACAATGCGGTAACGCTTGTCCACGCCGGCGGAGCAACGGACATCGGGCAATGGCCGAGAATCCCGCTTGCTTTAAGCGGTCTGGCGGCAGGCTTTATCTTTGATATAAAAAACCGAAAATATATGGGGATAGTGATGTACTGCATAATGGTGCTGTCCACCATCTGCATCGCTATACTGAAATTTGCCGGACCATTTATGGCGGGGCTGATTGTATTCTATCTGTCAGCGGGATTTTTTGCCGTGTTCTTTACTTCCGGTTTTATGGAAATATCCCGCCATATGAGAATCCCGGAACTTTGGGCAGGTATGGGACGGGCGGTAAATAATATCGCTGCCGCTGTGATCGCTAACTTTGTTTTAACCCTTTTATCTTCTGACAGTAATCTTGCAGTTATTATTCTTGTGCTGATTTTGTTTGTGACAGTCAGCGTCGTGGCGGTCATATACACCTTTCAAAAGAAAACTTTTATGGAGCAGCTCATTACAAATGCCGCCGATGTGGTTGATGAGAAAGAAAGGCTGCGGAAATTCTCGGAAGTGTTTTCGTTCACGGAAAGAGAGAGCGAAGTGTTTAACTGTCTGGTCAATACGGAGGATAGCATTCAGATGATTGCGGAAAAATTGTATGTTTCCAGACGGACTTTGGAACGCCATATTTCCGCCATTTACGAAAAGACCGGCGTAAAATCCCGTGTGGGATTGCTCAACCTTTACAACAAATGATCTTTTGACGTCGGCATTCATCGAGCCGCCTTCTGGAAACAGAGGGCGGATTTTTTATGCCTTTTTTGATAAAAATCACCTTTTTGCCTTGATTTTGAAGAATGGCGGAACTCCGCCACCCCATGTTGACAGATTGGCGGAGTTCCCTTATATACTTTTCTTCCTCTTTTGCCCATAATAGAGTCGGTATTTATGCGAAACAAGTGAAGCGTACCGGGGAAGGAGGCTAAATCGTGAATACTACGCAAAGGATACTTCCATATGTCCGGCAGTATGTCATCGTTTCCATATACGAGGTACTGGAACAGGACAGAGTCCGATATGAGAAAACAGATTCGTCAACAATCGTTTCCGAGATACCGGTATATGGAAACAAAAGCATCTTTTCTATTTCTGTAAGCGAACAGGCAAATGGAACACAGTTGCTTGTCTCAATGGTGCGTCCACACAAATACTTGTCCGCAGATGGAATACAGCGAGCCGTTACTGCTGTTGCCGACCGGATATCACAATATCTGGAAAATGAGACAGTGCTGGCGAATGCTTTGCTGAGAAGATCAAAATTACATGAGTCTGTTTGCAAGGCTTAGAAAATGGAGAAATCATTATGAAGAATCAAAAAAGACACAGCAGGAAGCTGCTGAGTATCCTGCTCGTACTCTGCATGGCGCTGACCATTGTGCCGATAACTGCGTTTGCGGCAGGAGTCAATTACATTGACAAAATTAGTGTCACCTACACCGCACCGGACTATAAAGCTGGCGATGCACCGCAGGCGGCAGCGTCGGTGACAGAGGGAGAATGTTCTGTTGCCTATGAGTATTGGAGGGAAATAGAACAAAAAACAGAAGGCAGTGTCTGGACAGGTACAGGACGGTATTGGTATTCTGATTCGAGTAAAATGGCGTCTCTTGCAGCAGACAAGCAGATTACACAGTTTGAAGCAGGACACCATTATTCCTATAATATTGTACTTAAAACAAATAGCGGCTACTTTATCAGCGACGATACAATTGTTTCCGTAGGCGATTATGAGTGGGGTAAGGCGGGTTCCGACACGAATCTTGAAATAAAAGAGATGAGTACGGAACTGCGTATTTACAGTCCTTACTCAATCGATCTTCCTGCCGCCAGCACCGACGAGGTTATTACCACAGTTGACATCGGTAATGTTTGGAAAAAACTTGATTCTTCACAGCCCGTTGCGTTTACAGCGGAAGTAAATCCCAACAATTCTGCTTGCAGCGGAAAAGTGGAAATCGTGGAAGAAGCGTGGGAGAAGTCCACTTATGGTGAAAGTACCCCGATAACAGACGTTATTAAAAGCACAGATACTTCCCGTAACCCGATTGCCGGTGGAGAATACTGGTATAGCATTGCGTTAAAGGCGAAAGAGGGATATGTATTTTCTGATAATGTGACTTTTATTTGTGAGGGAATAACATATACCGCACAAACGGCAAATACAAGCGTGTCTGATAATGGGAAAACCTTTACTGCGTGGGAATTTTTGCTGCCTGTCATAGTAAGCGACGGGGCAGACGATACCGTAATAAAAGATGTTGAAGTGATTGGCGCTACGCTTTCTTATAATGAGGGAGATACACCAAAGGCTACTGCTATGACTAAAGATATCGGTGCAAACTATGAGATTGCTTATGAAAGTTGGGCAGAAACCGAGCAGTATGCTTTTTGGTACTCGAATGAAGACTATTATCCTGAACACTTCGGGGGCAGGTTTACTTCGTTTGAGGAAGGGAAATCCTATCGCTATTCAATTCTGCTGAAAGTGAAAAACGGACGGACTTTCGCAGCAACAGATTCGGGACTGACAGTAACTGTAAATGGTTGGACGGTTGAGCAGCAAAATATTAGTGTGAATCCGGACGGACAATCTGTGCATGTTACTGGTATTGCAACAATTACACCGACCAAGCCGGTTGAGCCAAAGGAAATTGAAGTTATAGAAATCAATAATGCAACCATAACTTTTAAAGATGGTGATAAGCCTGTATTTACTGGCAATGTACCCGATAATAAAGACTACGCATTTCGGTGTGAGTGGTGGAGCCTGGACAGCGATACCGGTCTGGTTTCTACTGAGCCGGAGTGGGGAAGCGAAATTTATAAAAACAAAATTACTACTTTTGAAGCTGGAAAGACCTATCATTACGGGGTGTATGTGACTGCATATTACGGCAATTTCTCACCCGATGCCAGGCTGAAAATCAACGGTCAATATGTGAATTATAAGCGGGTAGGCGATGACGACAATATGCAAACCATGTGGCTTGAAACTGATTTGACCATGACGCCATTTGATTCTTCTCACACGCACAGCTATGGAGCAGATTGGAAATCAGACTCAGACAACCATTGGCACGAATGCTCCTGCGGCAGCATCGCAGACAAAGCAGCTCACGATATGGAAACAAAGAACGCTAAGGACGCAACTGCAACGGAAAAAGGCTACACCGGCGACAAAGTGTGCAAAGTATGCGGTTATACTGTAAAGGGCAAAGAGATTCCGGTTTCGGGAACAACAAAACCGACCAATCCGACAAAACCGGATGGAAATACAGATGTCACCAGTCCTAAGACAGGCGACAACAGCAATCTTGCCCTTTGGTTTGCCGTATTGTTCATTTCCTGTGGCGGTGTGATAGGCGTTACCGTTTACAGCAGGCGCAGAAAGCTGAATAAGCGATGACAGCGGAAGGAGAGGACTCACTGTGAAAAGGTTAAAAAGGCTTACGAGGGAAAAGTATAGAATTACGGCTTTGGTTTTAGCTTTGTGCATGACGCTTAGTCTGTTGCCGATAAGTGCGCTGGCGGCGGGAACTGACCTTGCGGGTAAGGCAATAGAAGAAGGTACTTTTGCTGCTACCGGCGGAAATGTGAATTACCGGATAGACGGCGAGGAGATTGTGATTACCGGAGGTGATGATACCGTATCGGAAATCGTTTTTCCAGATGAAATTGACGGAAAGCCGGTTACAAGAATTGAAGTAAGCGCATTTGGAAATTCGGGAGGACACAATGAGACGCTAACGTCTGTGATATTTCCAGCGAACCTTACCAGTATTGGCGGGTATGCTTTTCATGATGTTCCCGGATTAACGAACATAGATTTTTCTAAGTGTACGCAGTCTCTTACGATTGGAGAGTGGGCGTTTGCTGGGACGTCAGTTCAGTCAGTTACATTCCCGGAGAAGCTGGCTTCGATAGAGTCATATGCGTTTTTTCAGGATGAGTTCCTTACGTCCGTGGATTTTTCTAACTGTACGGAACTAACTTCCATCGGAGGACTTAGCGCATTTGCGGGCACGGGAATTACCGAACTGACCATTCCCGACTGCGTGAAGAGCATTGAAAACGGTGCATTTGGGAGTTGTGAAGATCTGACGTCTCTGAATCTGGGCAGTGTGGAGAGTATCGGAGTACAAGCATTTGAATATACGGGGATTACATCGCTGAACCTGCCGGATACGCTTTCAGAGATCGGGATGGGTGCGTTTTCCTTCTGTAAATCTCTGACCAGTATCGACTGGCCGCAAAATGAAAATTTTACGATTCTGACAGGGTTTGATAATTGTCAGGCGCTTTCTGACGCGGAACTGGAAAAGGCATTGTCGGTAGATAGCGTTACGGAATTAGGATATTATGCGTTTGACGGGTGTTTTTTCCAGAATGTGACGATTCCATCGAATATTAAAACTATAGGAGACAGTGCCTTTTACGGATGTATATATATGGCGTCACTTACCATTCTGCCGGGTGTGGAAACGATTGGTCCGCATGCGTTCAAGGGATGCTGCGGACTGGCAGAGCAGAAGGTAGTCGTGCCTGCCACGGTAACGAAAATTTACGGCGGCGCTTTTGCAGACTGTACGAAGCAGTATGACCCGGCGGAAGGCGAGGAAGACTTTACCTACACAGGAATTATTGTAGAGTTTGCGAATCAGGATTTTAAACTAACGCCATATGATTCGGAAATGACGAGTTATGACAGGGTAACTATCGGAGATGTGGATTATGAAGACCCCTTTGCCGGTATAGCGACAATCCGGGCATATGAGACGGATTCAGAAGGGAATCCGTCCATGCTGAAACAGTTTTACGAGACGCAGAAGGACGTCATGGATGGAGCCCAGAAAAGATATACCTTCGTAGCTCTGGACGGGACGGAACAGACATTTACCGTGTCCGGAACGATTCCTTCCGGCGCGAAGATAGTACTGTATCAGGATAATCAAGAAAAGACAGTGACGCTTACGGATAATCAGTTTTCTGTAAAAGCAGATGCCGGATCAAAAGTGACGGCGGAAGTTTCTAAAGACGGATATTACAGCAAGCATTTTATCCGGGCGTCGCTTGACGGAGACTGGGATTTGGGAGAAATTGCATTTTCAGACGGAGACAAATTACCGATGAATCGTGTGATGGGGGTGGACTTTGGCGAGGCGGCGGTAAATAGTTTCCGTAATCTGGAAATCAGCCTGAAGGCAGGAGAACGGGAACTGAAAGAAGGAACGGATTATATCCTGCAATATCCAAGTGTGGTGCTGGAGGATACTGTTATCGAAGAAAATCTGACATTGACCGTAGATGCAGACGCCCTTGGATTTACAGGCGGAAGCGTAACCGCAGACCGCGAAACAGGAGTGTTTGAACTTCCGCTGACCGCATGGGGTAAACTGGAACTTACCGCAAGCGGTAAATTCGCCGGAGACAATCACATTCTTGTGTTTGATAAGGCAGGGAAGCTGGTCGGCAAGAGCAAAATCGCAAAGGATGGCTTTTATCTGACAAACGGACTGAAGGCCGGAACTTATACCGTGGTCGCATATAACGCCAACGATAACTTCTCGGTGGTAGCATCCTTGGATGTTCTGGAGAGTATGGGGCTGACAGAAGGAATCGATTATGCGAAGGTAACTGCGGAGGTTTCCGATGGAGAGACGAATCCGGTGGAAATTACGGTTCCCCTGCTGAAAACAGACGTGTCCGGTATCCTAAATAAAGAGAAATGCTCGGTTGTTTCCGAGACGAGTTATGTGATTAGAGGACAGACTTTTGCGGTAAGAGTTTATTATGGTTTTGCAGAGGGTAAGAAGGGAACGGTATCGATTCTGCTTCCTGAGAATATGACGCTGAAATATGTCTGTTCAGAGACAGAACAGTTGGGAAAAGATGATTATACGGCTTCTGACAATACGGTTACGATAAATAAAACAAAGCAGACGGGCGTGTTCTATTTGGGGTTTTCCTGCAGCAAGGCAGGGACATACAGTCTTTCTGCAGGTGCAACGGTGGGAAAGACGACGGCACCAATCGGAAGCACCTCGTTTACTGTCTATGATTATGAGATTCGCCCGGCGGCGGGAGACTTGAACAGTCTGACGGGGAATAAAGTGACTGTCTGTGCAGCGCCAAACAGTGATGTCACGCTACTGCTGGACGGGGAACCGGTGGGAAAAGGAAAAACCAATGGTCTTGGAAATGTGACATTTACCTATAATCTTCCGGACGATGCTCTTCCGGCACAGACATTTGAACTGACGGCAATCATCGGTAACGAACGGGTTTCTGCAAATGTTACCTATGCCAAAACAGTTGCGGTGTTAGAATCATGGAATTTTTATCAGACAAACCGTCTGGGTAGCCCTTATAATGGAGAATACCTGTATTCAGCGTCACAGTCCTTTTATCCTCCGACATTTTATTGGTATTTATTTAATGAGGAAGCAGACAATGCATGGACCGTATGCGCTGCATTTGTAGGCGGATCAGCGCCGGAGAATGTAATCACTTATATGAAGACGCTGGACGGAACGGTACATACGATATCAATGCAGCTCTTCAAAACAGAAGAACTGACAGAAGGCGCAGGCTATCGGTTTAACTTTGCGGGAGAGATTATGCTTCCATCTGACGAAAGCGGAGTTGTTACAGAGGCGCAGCTCCCGGAAGAGTTTTCCATCGACTGGGTAGATCAGGGAGAGGCATTCACTTATGACGCAGAAACAGCCGAAAAGAGCCAGAAAAAGGCGGCGGAGATTACGAATGAGAGAAATAAAAAGAGTGAGAAATTAGCAGAGACTATTGCGGAAACAAAGAATCGGTATATGGAAGAATATGCGAAAACGAACAATCTTACCTATACGGAGGACCCGAATTTCGATGTGTCCGAATATATTTTTGGTGCAAAGTACCGTGCGTCGGAAACCATGCCGGAGTGGTTCGCAAAACAAACGCCGGAGGTTCAGGCGGCGTTCTACAATGCGGAGAAAGCAATTGATGAAGCGATGGAAAGTTTCTCCGAGATGATGGGATTGAAAAAGAACATCACGGAATACAGCTCATGGGAGGAAGTCTATGCGGATATGGGCATTACGATGAAGGAGAATACACGCACAGCAGAGGAACTCCGGGCGGATGGTTTTGAGGTGTGCGAAAACGCAGACGGGACATTTATCGCATTTAAGGATTATGCGGAAGAATCGGCAGAAGTGCAGGAGGAATTCAAGCCTGTGGCGCTTCGGGCGGTGGCAAATGCGCTTATGAAAACAACGAACACTTCTCTGGCTCGGGAAGGCGGCGTAAGCGGCATTACCGGAGGATTCGCCTTTATTGACGCCGACGGAAACGAAATTGATTATAACGGAGAAGCTGCCGGTAATTTTGATCAGGGAGTCCGTAATGCATTTATCGGTTGTTTTGGAAATGCGACGGAGGCGCTGAATCAGGTAATGCATCTGCCGGGCGTGACGGACAGTCAGCTGGCACTGAATCTGACAGAGGGAATGTCTACAACCGTAGGACTTGTTGGGGCAGCAACAGGTATCGAAGGCGCAATGCAGGATACGGAAGCCTATGTGGACTATACAGTACGCGAGGCGGATATGCAGGGATACATTGACGAACTGAAGATGTTTGAGGAACGCTACAAGGATAAACCGCTTTGCTCCAATGCGATTATGAGAGAACGCTTTGTGGCAATGGATCTTAGACTGTACATGGGTCTGGAAAAGGATCGCTACTATGCCAATTCCTGGGTAGGTTCAATCTTTACAGTTGTCGGCGCAGCCGATAAAACGCCGATAACTACCGGGTTGAGCGCCATGTGGGACGGATGCTCCAACGCTACGGGTGTCCGCCGCGCTGCGGAGATTACAAGGCTTTCCGCTGAACTGGACAGGCTGACGAGGGAACGGAAGCAGAAGTGTGACGATACGGATATGGAACGCATTATGAAGAAGACCCAAAAGATTCAGCCGGTCATGGATCCGTCCGGTATTGTTTACGAGGCAGTGGAATCCAATACTCTTTCTGGTGTGACGGCAACCGTTTACTATGCGGACAACTCTGATGGAACCAATGCAGTTGTCTGGGATGCGGAGAATTATGAGCAGATAAATCCGCAGATTACGGACAACAGCGGAGTATTTGCATGGGATGTGCCGAACGGCTGGTGGCAGGTTCGCTTTGAAAAGGATGGGTATGAGGCAGCGCAGACCGAATGGATGCAGGTTCCGCCGCCGAGGATGGGATTGAAAGTTCCCATGAAATCAACGGAAAATCCAGTGGTTTCGTCGGTAGGAGCGTATCCGGATTATATAGAAGTAATCTTTAGCCAGTATATGGATACTGAAAAAGAAATCATACTTCCAGCAGGCATGACCGGTATGTGGCAGTCCGTTGACAGTGGATATTCAAAGGTATTGCACATTACAAAGGCGGGCGGCTTCCAAAAAGGCAGTAAGGTTTCCTTTACCCTTGACGGCGCACAGAATTATACCGGAAAAGCGCTTGCTTCTTATAATAGCGGGGAACTGACTGTTTCGGCCCGTCCAGCAGAAATTGTTTTGGATTATGAAAGCATTATTTTGGCGAAAGCCGGTACGGAGAAGGGAATTTCAGTACGGGTAAAGGATTCGGAAGGAAACTACATGGAAGGTGTTACTGTGGAGGCTGAGCTTGGAAATACATTGACTGCTACGCTGATTTCCGGTTCAGAAGTCACGGATGCGGATGGAAAAGTTGTTTTTACGGCAAACGCTTTGCTGCCGGGATATACAGATATTACGCTACGGGTAGCGCGTACAAGCCTTGAAAAGACGCTTACACTTCGTGTGGCGTTAGAGGAAAGCCGCCCGAAGCGTCCTACAGCGGTAATTGGAGAAATACAATTTGACGAAAATTCTCCGAAGGAAAACTATATTACGGTAAAAAGCGGAGAACAGCTTGTAATTTCGGCTGAGGAGGACGTGACCATTTATTACACGGTGGATGATTCCTGTCCTTGTCAGAACAGTGCAAGCCGGAAAATCTATACCGATCCGATAACCATTACGGAAAATGCAAAATTCCGTATTGCTGCATATAAGGACGGTATGGATTACAGCGAACGGCTGAATATCACGGTGACGGTAGACGATACGCACCAGCACGATTATAACAGCAAGTGGAAGTCAGACGAAAATGGACACTGGCACGAATGTAGTTGTGGGGCTGTCAGCGATAGAGCTGAACATGACTGGAAGGTGGAAAATGCAAAGGATACCACAGCCACTGAGTCAGGATATACGGGCGATAAGACGTGCAAGGTTTGCAGTTATGAGGTAAAGGGAGAGGAAATCCCGGCTACAGGAACGACAAAGCCTACAGAGCCGACCAATCCTAACGGAGATGGGAATGAAAATACCAACAGTCCTCAGACAGACGATAACAGTAATCTGTGGCTGTGGTTTGCAGTGCTGTTCATATCTGGTGGAATGCTGATCGGAACAAGTGCGTATTCCAAGAAGAAAAAGTATTCTAAGTAAGCCGTTCCGACTGATTTCGATAGGGAAATCAGCAAAGATTCTACATCATTGAATATTGTTAGAAAAAGACGGCTGAGCTACTAATCATATTGAGAAGGAGAAAGAATTAAAAATGAACGCAATTATGGTACGGAGATCAAAATGAAAAGGGTATTAAAAATGCTTCCGGAGGTTTTCAAAAGACAAAAAGGTATATAGCAACACAGGCGGCGGGCTGTACTTATGCAAGTGAGTTACAGCTCGCTTTTTGTGTGCTTTGACTTATATCCCCATCATATCGCCCCTGCACTTATGCTGCAACGCACACCGCCGCAGGCCGACCAAGACCGGAAGGACGAGCCTGTTTTCGGGGCTGGTATACTGTCCCGACTGCGGTGCAAAGCTGCATTTCTCAGCCGCTAAAAGCATGACGCGAAATTAGGAGCATTTCCGCTGTGCCAATTACAAATCGGGACGGGGAAACTGCACCGTCCACTATATCCGTGATGTAGTGCTGGAAAGGATTGTACTGGAAGCCATCAGCGACCTTGCGGATTTTGTCCGCTGCTATGAGCCGGTATTCCTCTATATGCTGGCAAAGAAAAACAGCGCCATGCGGCAGAAGGAATACAGACGGATTCAGCAGGCGGTGGATTTAAGGCTGATCCTCCGTACCCTGCGGGAGATGGCGGACGTTGCCATGTGAAAGTTGACATCTATTTCACTGCGGTGGGCATGATAAACATCTCCACCGAGAAGGAAATCCGTGCCATGATGGAGGAAATACGGAACAATCCGCAGGACTTCAAATTCGTGGCGTAACGAAAGATACGGCGCAGCCCCTTCATCGAGACTGCACAGTATCCCCTACATAAATACTTCCTTATCTGGCTTTGGCAAATAGAATGCCCGTCTTGCAGGAAAAATAGAAATACGATATGATGGTTAATATGGAAAACTTTGGAACGAATGGAGGTACAGTGATTGAAAGTCTGGGAGAGATTGTTAAAATATGTGAGAATTAATACATCCAGCAGGGAGGAAAGCAGGAATGTCCCCACGTCTGGCGGCCAGTTCCGTTTGGCGGAGCTGCTGGGTGAAGAGTTGAGGGAACTGGGGATTCGTACAGAGGTGGATGCAAAGTGCTATGTATACGCAATGATACCTCCGTCGCCTGGTTGTGAGGACAGGCCGGGCATCGGGTTTATCGCCCATATGGATACAGTATCAGATTTTGCAGAGCTGGAAGTGGAGCCCCAGATTCACAAAAAATATGACGGAAAAGATCTGGTTTTGGGAGAGAGCGGAAGAGTGCTGTCTCCATCTATGTTTCCGCATCTGACAGAGATGGCGGGCAGGACACTGATTACCAGCGACGGGTCGACGATTCTGGGAGCGGACGACAAAGCGGGTATCGCGGAAATTATGTGTATGGCGGAAAAGCTGGTCAGGGAAAATATCCCCCACGGAAGAATCTGCATCGGCTTTACGCCGGATGAAGAGGTGGGAAGAGGGACTGACCATTTTGATGTCCAGCGGTTTGGCGCTGATTTTGCATATACGGTTGACGGCGGCCGTGAGGGTGAGATAGAATATGAGAATTTTAATGCGGCAGACGTGAAGCTGCATATTAAGGGCGTCAATGTGCATCCGGGTTCGGCCAAGGATACGATGGTGAATGCAGCCGCTGTGGGCTGTGAATTTCAGGCTATGCTTCCGGAACGGGAATCCCCCAGAAATACAGAAGGATACGAAGGCTTTTATCATCTGGTGAAATTTACCGGGGATGTTGCTGAGGCAGAGTTGGAATACATCATCAGAGATCATGATTGGAATAATTTCGTTGAGAAGAAGGAAAACCTCGAAAGAATTCTGCGGAGTCTGAACAGGAAATACGGACCCGGCACAGTCACGATGGAGTGGCAGGAACAATACCGCAATATGGCAGAAAAGATAAAAAAATGCCTCCATCTGATAGACACAGCAGTATCAGCAGCGGAAACAGCCGGTATTGTTCCCAGGATTCAGCCGATACGCGGCGGAACAGACGGTGCACGTTTAAGTTATATGGGATTACCGTGTCCGAATCTCGGAACGGGTGGGCTTGCTTTCCATGGTCCCTACGAACATGTGACGGTGGAGGGAATGGAACTTACGGTAAAACTCCTGATTGAAATTGTTAAAAGTTACGCAAAGAACGGTTAAAATTCTTTGCTCTCAAAATCAAACAGGCATTTTACCGGGATATCCAATGCATCTGCGATATCCATCAGAAGATTCAGTGAGACAGAGGTCTTTGCATTCGGTGCTTCTATATTACTCATGTGCGTACGGCTGATGTTAACTTCTTCAGCCAGCTGCGCCTGAGTATAGCCACGAGCTTTGCGGTAGTAAGAGATAGTGATTCCCAGCAGCCGGAGAGTATTAAAACGCTTTTCGTCCATGATTGCCTCCTTTTTTACATTTACTTAATGATATAATAATTTTGTCGAAAATTAAACCGTTTAAAAGGCTATAATTGCACACAACCTCTTCAATATCTTTGTTGTTTTACAAAAAATGAGTTCTGTATTTAAGTATTTGCAAACTGCAGATACATTATGCTATGATATGTATGGATAAAAAACGAAGTGTGTTTTCTGAAAGGAGAAATATATGTATTATATTGGTATCGATTTAGGGACTTCTGCTGTAAAACTGCTTCTCATGAGCGGAAACGGACACATAGAGAACATTGTTTCTAAGGACTATCCGCTGTATTTTCCCCATCCCGGCTGGTCGGAACAGAATCCGGAGGACTGGTGGACAGCGGTGCTGGCCGGCCTGAAGGAGCTGACGGAGGGTTTTCCGGCAGATAAGGTGGCAGGGATCAGCTTCGGCGGACAGATGCACGGACTGGTGGTGCTGGACGGGGAGGATCAGGTCATACGGCCGGCGATCCTGTGGAATGACGGAAGGACAGCGAAACAGACCGACTATCTGAATCAGGTGATCGGGAAGGAAAAGCTTTCAGAATATACCGCGAATATCGCATTTGCAGGCTTTACGGCTCCGAAGCTGCTCTGGATGAAGGAAGAGGAGCCGGAGAATTTCTCAAAAATCGCGAAGATCATGCTGCCCAAGGATTACATAGCCTACAGGCTCTCAGGCGTTCACTGTACGGATTATTCAGATGCGTCCGGAATGCTGCTTCTGGATGTGAAGAACCGTAAATGGTCGGATGAGATGATTCAGATCTGCGGGATCAGAAGAGAGATGCTGCCTGATCTTTATGAAAGCTATGAGGCTGTAGGGGCAATCCTGCCGGAGGTAGCGGAACAGCTGGGGTTTTCCGGACAGGTCAAGATCGTGGCCGGCGCGGGGGACAACGCTGCCGCGGCGGTGGGCACAGGAACTGTTGGAGACGGAAAATGCAATATTTCGCTGGGAACCAGCGGCACGATTTTTATATCCAGCAAAAAATTCGGGGTGGACGAGCACAATGGCCTGCACTCCTTTGACCATGCGGACGGGCATTACCATCTGATGGGCTGTATGCTATCAGCCGCCTCGTGTAATAAATGGTGGATGGATGAGATCATTGGAACAGATCAATACCAGGAAGAGCAGAAGGAAATCAGAGAGCTGGGAGAAAACCATGTGTTCTTCCTTCCGTATCTGATGGGGGAGCGTTCGCCTCATAACAATCCGGATGCGAGAGGCTTGTTTATCGGAATGAGCATGGATACGACGAGGGCAGATATGACCCAGGCGGTGCTGGAGGGAGTTGCCTTTGCCATCCGGGATTCCTTTGAGATTGCCAAATCACTGGGCATTCGGATTGAACGGACGAAGATCTGCGGCGGCGGCGCAAAGAGCCCGCTGTGGAAGAAGATCATCGCCAATGTGTTGGGGCTGAAGGTAGATGTGATTGAGACCGAAGAGGGCCCGTCCTACGGCGGCGCGATTCTGGCGGCAGTCGCCTGCGGGGAATACGGATCTGTAGAAGAGGCGGCAGAAAAGCTGATTAAAGTGGTGGATACGATAGAGCCTGACGCCGGGCTTGTGCGTAAATACGATGAGCGGTATGAAAAGTTCGTGAAGATCTATCCGGCCGTCAGAGAGCTGTACCAGGAACTTAAGTGAACACAGGAGGAAGAATAAATACATGGAGTGTCCATTTACAAGGACAGAAATCTTATTGGGCAGGGAAGCCATGGAAAGACTCTCGCGGGCAAGAGTGATCCTATTCGGCGTCGGCGGCGTCGGCGGCCATGTGGCGGAAGCGTTGGTCCGCAGCGGCGTCGGCGGCCTGGTGCTGGTAGACCATGACACGGTCAGCCTGACAAATCTGAACCGTCAGATCATAGCCACCCACAGCACGCTGGGAAAATATAAAGTGGATGTGATGAAAGAGAGGGCCCTGGACATCAACCCCCAGGCTGAGATTGAGGCCAGACGCTGTTTTTTCCTGCCGGAGAATCAGGATTCTTTTGATTTCTCTGAGTATACCTATGTGGTTGACGCTGTGGATACAGTCACCGCCAAGCTGGCGATCATCGAAAAAGCGAAAAAGGAGGGCGTGCCGGTCATCAGTTCCATGGGGGCGGGAAATAAGCTGGACCCGACGAGATTCCGGGTGGCAGACATCAGTGAGACGTCTGTCTGCCCGCTGGCAAAAGTGATGCGCAGGGAACTGAAAAAAAGAAATATCCGAAATGTGAAGGTGGTATATTCACAAGAAGAGCCAGTTAAATCTGTTGCAGAGGGAACCGGACTCCCAGGCGTGACAAAAGCGGTGCCGGGCAGTACGGCTTTTGTCCCATCAGTGGCCGGACTGATAATCGCCGGAGAAATTATTAAAGAAATCGCAGGATCAGACTTGCCTGCATCAGGCCGGTGATTATTTATATTGCATTTTATGGCTTTATTACTTATAATAATAGCGTTACTGCCAATTTTACAGTGATATTATAGAAAGCGGTAATATATGGTGAAAAGAACAGAGAACAGGCAGAAAATCCTGGTTGTCGACGATTCTGAAATCAACCGGTCTATTCTGGCGGATATGCTGGGGGACGAATTTGAGATCCTGGAAGCGGAAGACGGCGCAGAAGCAGTAGCCGAACTGAGAAATTACGGAACAGACATAGACCTGGTTCTATTGGATATCGTAATGCCTAAAATGGACGGGTTTGACGTCTTGGCAATGATGAACAAATATCACTGGATTGAAGAAGTTCCGGTGATCATGATCTCTGCCGAGAATGCCTCTTCTTATGTGGAACGGGCTTATGAACTGGGAGTGACAGATTATATCAGCCGGCCTTTTGATTCACTGGTGGTGCGGCGCCGGGTGGTCAATACGATCATGCTGTATGCGAAGCAGAAGAAGCTCATAGATCTGGTTACGGATCAGATCTATGAGAGGCAGAAGAGCAGCAGCCTGATGATCAATATTCTGAGCCATATCGTAGAATTCCGGAATGAAGAAAGCGGCCTGCATGTGCTTCACATCAACACGATGACGGAACTGCTCTTGAACCGTTTAATCCAAAAAGGAAATCCCTATCACCTGAACCGTTCAGATGTCTATCTGATCAGTACGGCCTCTTCCCTTCATGATATCGGAAAAATCGATATACCTGAAAAGATACTGAACAAACCGGGCAAGCTGACTGCAGAAGAATTTGAGATCATGAAACGGCATTCCCTGATCGGAGCTTCCATGCTGGAGAAGCTGTCCGTCTATCAGGACGAGCCTCTGATCAGAGTTGCCTATGAAATATGCCGCTGGCATCATGAACGGTATGACGGCAGGGGATATCCGGATGGCCTGAAGGGGGAAGAGATCCCTATTTCAGCACAGGTGGTCTCTCTGGCGGATGTGTATGATGCGCTGACCAGCGACAGGGTTTACAAAAAAGCTTATACTCATGAAAAAGCGGTCCAGATGATTCTGAACGGGGAATGCGGGGCTTTCAGCCCGCTGCTGTTGGAATGCATGACAGATATTGCCGATAACATACAGATAGAGCTTCAGGTAAGCTCCCTGGACCGGAATAATCAGAGAGAGATGCGAAAAGTGGCGGAGGAGATGCTGCAGCATGAAGAGCTGGCAGTTTCTGAAAGGACGCTGCGCCTGCTGGAGCATGAGCGGACCAAATACCAGTTCTTTGCTTCTATGTCACAGGAAATACAGTTTGAGTATTCGGCGGTGCCTTCTATGGTTACCATATCCGGCTGGGGAGCCCGGCGGCTGGGACTCAATGAAATCATCATGGACCCGCTGAATGACAGCAAGGTTTTTGTCAGCATGGACCGTGAGAAGATGGAAGAGTATATCCGCGTAATTCACAAGGCCACTCCGGAGGAACCCGTGGTGCAGTTTGACTGTGAGATGATCATCGGAGGGGAAAAACGCTGGAACCGGATTATCTGCCGTGTCATGTATTCGGCAGAAGAGCCACCTCAGTATATGGGAGTTATCGGCAAAGTCGTGGATATCCATGAGGAACACACGCAGCTTATTGATCTGAAGCATATGGCTGCGCATGATGCGCTGACGGGACTTCTGAACCACACCCATGCAAAAGCCCTCATCAGTGAGAGTCTCAGGAAAAATCCAGACACTCAGTATGCGGTGATGATTCTGGACCTGGATTTTTTCAAAGATGCGAATGACCGATTCGGACATGTGTTTGGGGATCATGTTCTGAAATATATGGCCGACAAACTGAGACAGAGCATCAGAAGCGGAGATCTGGCGGCGAGAGTCGGCGGAGATGAATTCCTGATCTTTCTGGAATATCAGACGGGGCTTGAGGCTACGGCGGAAAGGATTTTCCGGTCCCTGGGAGGGGCGTATAAGGAATTCCCGATTTCTGTCAGCATGGGGATAGCCAGCACAGAGACCGTGGGAAGAACCTATGAGATGCTGTTCCAGAGGGCAGATCAGGCTCTGTACGCGGGTAAGCGGGACGGCAGGGGGCGGTATTATTTTTACGATGATTCCATGAAAGAAATGTTTTCTGTTATCTCATCCATAGACGGTGCGGGGAAAGGAGAGAGCGTATGACGGTTGAAGAATTCTACGCCGCAGTCGGCGGCGATTATGAGGGGGTACTGGGCAGGCTGCGCAGTGAAGAGCGGCTCAGAAAGTTCGCTGTCAAATTTCTGTCTGATCCCAGCTATGAGAAATTGTGTGAAGCCCTGAAGTCAGAGAATTATGAAGATGCGTTCCGCGCGGCTCATACGCTGAAAGGTGTTTGCCAGAATCTGGGTTTTACCAGGCTGTATGAATCCAGCAGCGTGCTGACAGAAGCCCTCCGGGACGGGGAGGGCCATTACGGGGCCGGCATGTTGGAGCAGGTGGAACGAGACTACCGGGAAATGGTAGAAGCGGTCAGAATGCTGCAGTCAGAGAATGAAAATTAAAATATAGACTATAATAAGGAGGAAGTAAGATGGAGATCAGACGCGTGGAGAACATGGCCGGAGGAAAGGGCCATGTGATCATCAAGGACCTGCTGGGAGAGAAGGAATTGAATGGTAAGTGCCGTATGTATGCGGAGGTTACAGTGGAGCCGGGCTGTTCCCTGGGCTATCATGAACATCATGGGGAAAGCGAAACCTTCTATATCCTTCAGGGATTTGGAGATTTTGACGATAACGGGACAGTGCGTCAGGTGAAGCCGGGAGACGTGACCTTTACCCCCAGTGGCAGCGGCCACGCCCTGGTGAATACCGGGGTATCCAACCTGATTTTTATGGCATTAATTATCCTGGACTAAAGAGAATAAATCTGGAGGAAAGAGTGTATGGAGTTTCTAATTGAAGGATTTCAAAACGTCACGTGGCAGCAGGTTGTCATGTACGGGATCGGGATTCTGCTGATCTGGCTGGCGATCAAGAAGGAGTATGAGCCGGCGCTTCTGCTGCCCATGGGATTTGGCGCGATTCTTGTGAATCTGCCGCTGTCAGGTGTGATTGACCAGGTCCTGGAGGGCGTAGGGAATACCCCTGGCATCATTCAATGGCTGTTTCATGTGGGAATAGAAGCGTCAGAAGTTTTTCCCATCCTGTTGTTTATCGGGATCGGCGCGATGATCGATTTCGGCCCCCTGCTGTCCAATCCCATCATGTTCCTGTTTGGTGCGGGCGCACAGTTCGGTATATTTGCCGCGATTGCGCTGGCATGCGTCTTTGGATTTGACCTGAAGGACGCGGCGTCCATCGGTATCATCGGTGCGGCAGACGGCCCCACCTCGATTCTGGTATCGCAGATGCTGCAATCCCGGTATGTGGGGGCGATAGCGGTGGCAGCCTATTCCTATATGGCACTGGTGCCCATCGTGCAGCCATTTGCCATCCGGCTGGTCACCACCAAGAAGGAGCGGAGAATCCATATGGAGTATAATCCTGGTTCCGTGAGCAAGCCGATGCGGATCGCATTTCCGATCGTGGTTACAATCATCGTCGGATTTGTAGCTCCCCAGTCGGTGGCTCTGGTCGGGTTCCTGATGTTCGGAAATCTGATACGGGAATGCGGAGTGCTTCAGACTCTGTCAGATACGGCGCAGAACAACCTGGCGAACCTGATCACGCTGCTTCTGGGGATCACCATATCCTTCAGCATGAAAGCAGATCAGTTTGTAAGGGTGGATACACTGATGATTATGGCAATCGGCCTGTTTGCCTTCGTGATGGATACTATCGGAGGCGTACTGCTTGCTAAATTCCTGAATCTGTTCAGGAAGAAGAAAATCAATCCGATGGTGGGAGGAGCGGGTATTTCTGCGTTCCCCATGTCATCCCGCGTCATTCAGAAAATGGCAATGGAGGAAGACCCCACGAATATCATTCTGATGCATGCTGCAGGTGCGAATGTATCAGGACAGATCGCGTCGGTGATCGCAGGCGGAATGGTAATTAATCTGGTCACCCAGTTCTTGTAAGGAGGGACAGGCTATGAATAATGTGGCGATAGCATTTGAGATTATGGGCAAGGGGATGGGTGGTATCTTTGTCACGATCCTGATTGTCATGGTCAGCGTTTGGATCATGTCGAAGCTCGGTAAGAGGAAATAATTACATGAAAAAAGCGGAGGACAGGTGCCCTCTGCTTTTTTACACAATTTTATCATGAAAGAGAGGATGCAGCGATGAGAAATCTGGATACTCCTTTAAAAAAGATACGGCGGGAGGTTTTTAAAGAAATTTCAAAAGTGGCCTTTACATCCACTCCTGAAAATTTCCAGGACGAGATTGAAGCCATTCCCTATCACATTGTCCAGGAGAGGGCTACTTACCGGGAAAGTATTTACCGGGAGCGGGCCGTGGCCAGCGAACGTGTGCGCCTGGCGATGGGAATGTCTCTGCGGCCAGAGAACAGGGCGGTCCATATCACAGCGGGAATGGAAGACAGCAACATTGATGAGAAGTATTATGAGCCGCCGCTGATGCAGGTGATCCCTTCTGCCTGTGACGCCTGCGAGCCAAATAAATACATGGTCAGCAATATGTGCCGCGGCTGTGTGGCCCATCCCTGCAAGCAGGTGTGTCCGAAGGGCGCCATCAGGATACAGAAGGGCAAGTCCGTCATCGATCAGGAAAAGTGTATCCGCTGCGGTAAATGTAAGGCTGTGTGCCCCTATGATGCCATTTCGAAAATGGAGCGCCCCTGTTCCAGAGCCTGCGGGGTGAATGCGATTGGAAGCGACAACCAGGGCCGGGCGGCGATTGACCCTCAGAAATGTGTTTCCTGCGGTATGTGCATGGTGAACTGCCCCTTTGGGGCGATTTCTGACAAATCTCAGATTTTTCAGCTGTCGAAGGCTTTCCGTGAGGGAAAAACCATCATTGCTGAAGTGGCGCCTGCTTTCATCGGACAGTTCGGGCCGGAGGTATCACCGGGGAAATTGAAAGCAGCGCTGCTCAAACTGGGATTTGCAGAGGTCTACGAGGTTGCCCTGGGAGCAGATATCGGGGCAGTGGCGGAGGCGCACCATTATGCGGAAAAGGTAGTTACCGGAGAGCTTCCGTTTCTTCTGACGTCCTGCTGCCCGTCCTGGTCTATGCTGGCTAAAAAATATTTTCCGGATCTCATCGAAAGTGTGTCACAGGAGCTGACGCCCATGGTCGCCACGGCCCGAAGCATTAAAAAGGAGCATCCGGACGCTCAGGTGGTGTTTATAGGTCCCTGCGCGGCGAAGAAGCTGGAGGCATCCCGGACCAGCGTCCGCAGTGATGTGGATTTTGTGATTACCTTTGAAGAGCTTCTGGGGATGTTCGACGCCAGGGATATCTGTCCGTCCGGGCTGGAAGAGGATTCTTCCTTTCACGACGCTACGGCGGCCGGGAGAGGTTATGCGGCGGCAGGAGGTGTTGCGGATGCGATCGGCGCCTGCCTGAAGGAGTATTATCCGGAGGTGGAGGTGCATATCGAGCACGCTGAAGGGCTGGCGGACTGCAAGAAAATTCTCACGCTGGCAAAGGCCGGTAAAATCAAAGGCTGTCTGATAGAGGGCATGGGCTGTCCGGGAGGCTGTATTGGTGGAGCTGGGACAAACGCTCCCATAAAGGAAGCGCAGATGGTGTTAAAAAAATATAAAGCTGCATCCAGCAGGAAAGTGCCGGATGCGGATCTGATTGAAATACGGTTGGATTGAGAAAATACGGTATGTATTTTGAATATTTAGATTAAAAGGAATTATTTGAAATAATACACTATCAATTGGAAATAATTCACAAAATACAGGGAAATCCCCCGTGAGATTTTAACCATTGACGTACTATAATGCCTCGTGTTACATTATAATTGTAAAGAGTATATGAGCGGGTTCGTGCATATCTTAAGTAACTGTAGAGCGGAGGAGTAACATGAGCAGATTGAGTATTGTTACACAAAACGAGGCACAGACCACAGTAGAAGGGTTGTACAAGGACTTAGAGCGCAGAGTAGTTGCAAGCCCGCCCGGACTATGTCCGGTCGATCTTGCAACTTCTTTTTTACGAATGTGCCACGCGCAGTCCTGTGGTAAATGCGTGCCATGCCGTATTGGTCTGGGACAGCTGGAAGAGCTGATGGAATCTGTACTTGATGGGAAGGCGGAGCTGAAGACCATTGACGTTATTGAGAAGACGGCAGAAAGCATATTTTATTCGGCTGACTGTGCCATTGGCATAGAGGCTGCGAGGATGGTTCTGAAGGGAATCAGAGGATTCAGAGGGGATTTTATCGAGCATATTCAGAACGGCAGATGCTCCGGTTCCCAGGAACAGCCGGTGCCCTGTGTGGCGCAGTGTCCGGCAGGAGTGGATATTCCCGGATATATTGCGCTGATCCGGGCGGGCAGGTATACAGACGCGGTGCGGCTGATCAGAAAGGACAACCCGCTGCCGGCGACCTGCGGCCTGATCTGCGAGCATCCCTGTGAGGTGCGCTGCCGCCGTACCATGGTGGACGACCCTATTAACATCAGGGGATTGAAGCGTTTTGCGGTGGAGCATTCAGACGAGATCCTGCCTCCGAAGAAGATGCGGCCTACGGGCAAGAAGGTTACTGTCATCGGCGGAGGCCCCGGGGGCTTGAGCGCAGCCTATTATCTGGCGCTGGCCGGCCATGAGGTGACTATTTATGAACAGCGAAAGCAGCTTGGCGGAATGTTACGTTATGGTATTCCCAACTACCGTCTGCCCAGGAAGATACTGGACCGGGAGATCCAGGGGCTTCTCGACGCCGGAATAGAGGTACATACGGATGTGAGAGTAGGAGACGACATCTCAATTGCCGATATCCGTGAAGCCTGTGACGCCATGTATGTGGCCATAGGGGCGCATGTGGACAAGAAGATAGGGATAGAAGGAGAGGACGCGGACGGCGTGCTCTCGGCGGTAGAGATGCTCCGCCACATCGGCGACGATGAAATGCCTGATTTCACCGGCATGGACGTTGTGGTAGTCGGGGGAGGCAATGTGGCTATGGACGTGGCCCGCTCTGCGGTGCGGCTGGGAGCGAAGTCTGTCCGGATTGCTTACCGGAGGAGAAAGGTTGATATGACCGCTCTGCCGGAAGAGGTCGAGGGCGCGATAGCAGAGGGCTGCGAAGTTGTTGATCTGCATGCCCCGTTGAGGATTGAGAAGGATGAGAACGGCAAAGTGGCCGCGCTTTGGGTGAAGCCTCAGATGGTGGGAGAGATCAGGGGCGGACGTCCGGCGCCGGTGGATTCCAGCTTGCCAGAGGTGCGCATGGAATGCGACCGTGTGCTGGTGGCCATTGGACAGGGGATAGATTCCCTGAGGTTCGGAGAATACGGAATTCCTATCAAACGAGGGGCGATTGAGGCCTTTGACTGGAGTGGTGTGAAAGATACGGAAGGGGTGTTCGCCGGAGGAGACTGCGTGACAGGACCCGCAACCGTTATCCGCGCCATTGCAGCAGGCAAGGTAGCTGCGGCAAATATCGACGAATATCTGGGCTTCCATCACAGGATGAAAAATGATGTGGATATACCTCCTGTACGCCTGGATGATTTTAATACCATCGGCAGGATTAATATGAAGGAACGCCCGGCCGAGGAGAGAGCCAGGGACTTTGAACTGATGGAGTGCGGAATGACGGAAGAAGAGGCCTGCCAGGAAGCGGGCCGTTGTCTGCGTTGCGATCATTTCGGATTCGGAGTATTTAGAGGAGGCAGAGTTGAGAAATGGTAAAATTGATGATTGATGGGAACCAGATAGAAGTGCCCGAAAACACCACCATTTTAGAAGCGGCCGCCCGAACCGGCATACGGATACCTACGCTCTGTTTTTTGAAGGATCTGAATGAAATCGGCGCCTGCCGCGTGTGCGTGGTGGAGATAGAAGGCTATGATAAATTATTTACGGCCTGTAATAATGTAGTAAAAGAAGGTATGGTCATACATACGAACAGCAGGAAAGTCAGGAATGTCAGGAAAACGAATGTGGAGCTGATCCTGTCACAGCACAATGTCAGCTGCGCTACCTGCGTCCGCAGCGGCAATTGTTCGCTGCAGCAGATCGCGGGGGATCTGAACATCTATGATGTGCCGATGATGAAGCAGATTCCATTTCCGAAGGGGAGCAAGGATTTCCCGCTGATCAGGAGCTATTCAAAATGTATTAAATGCATGCGCTGTATTCAGGTGTGCGACAAGATCCAGGGCTGCGGCATCTGGGACGTGGTGAATACCGGTTCCAGGACCACGGTGGATGTGGCGAAGGTCCTGCGCCTGGAGGATTCCGAATGCGCACTCTGTGGCCAGTGTATCACACACTGCCCGGTAGGAGCTCTCCGTGAGAGGGACGATACGGAGAAGGTCTTTGAAGCGTTGGAAGATCCGGAGAAGATCGTGGTTGTCCAGATCGCTCCGGCTGTACGGACTGCCTGGGGCGAGGAGCTGGGGCTGAAACCGGAATTTGCCACAGTGAAGCGTCTGGCAGCGGCTCTGAGGCGGCTGGGCTTTGACTATATTTTTGACACAAATTTTTCAGCAGATCTCACGATCATGGAAGAGGGAAGCGAATTCCTGGAGCGGCTGAAGCATAAGGACACAGAAAAATTCCCGATGTTCACATCCTGCTGTCCCGGCTGGGTGCGCTATGTCAAGGGGCACTATCCGGAGTTTACGGATCAGTTGTCTACGGCGAAATCTCCGCAGCAGATGTTCGGGGCGGTCGCGAAATCCTATTACGCGAAGATTCTGGGAGTTGATCCTTCGAAGATCTTTTCTGTATCCATCATGCCCTGTATCGCGAAAAAGCATGAATGTGCGATTCCCGTGATGAACGACGCGGGAGGAGGACAGGATGTAGATGTGGCTCTTACGACCCGTGAAGTAGTCCGTATGATACGCTCTTCAACAATCGTACCGATGAGCCTGAAGGAAGAAGAGCTGGACATGCCTTTGGGCGTGGGAAGCGGAGCTGGAGTCATCTTCGGTGCGACAGGCGGTGTCATGGAGGCGGCGCTCCGAAGCGCCTATTATCTGGTAACCGGGCAGAATCCGGACCCGGATGCCTTCAGGAGCGTGCGCGGTATGGAGGGCTGGAAGGAAGCGGAATTTGACCTGGCGGGAAGCACGATTAAGGTTGCTGTCGTCAGCGGCCTCGGCAATGCCGGAAGACTGCTGAAATCCCTCAGGCAGGGCAAGGTTTCCTATGATTTTGTTGAAGTCATGGCCTGTCCCGGCGGCTGTGCGGGAGGCGGCGGACAGCCGATCCACGATGGTTATGAGATGGCGGAGGAGCGGGTAGATATCCTCTATGGGCTGGACCGCGTCAATAATCTGAGGTTCTCCCATGAGAATCCATCCGTGATAAAATGCTACGAGGATTATCTGGGCGCTCCGCTTTCAGAAAAAGCCCACCATCTGCTCCATACTGATCATCATGCCTGGAAAATGCCTGAAGAAAAATAAAATTTTTGCCATCCTTTGTATAATTGATAGAATTGGTGAAATACTAAGCTAAGCAAAGGAAAGGATGGTGCAAAATGAGAGTATTAAATTGTATTGCTTTGACAATCGTTATAATAGGGGCCATTAACTGGGGACTGGTAGGATTTTTTAACTTTAACCTGGTTGCATTTCTGTTCGGAGGAATGAGCTGGCTTTCAAGGATCATTTACGCGCTTGTAGGTATCTGCGGACTGTATCTGATCACATTTTATGGAAGGCTTGCGGATTCCAGAGATTGAAAAAGCTACGAAACCCGATGACTGGAGGCGGAAAGCGGCGATGCTGCTTTCCGCCTTTTTGTGATATGTCTGAAGACGTTTCTTTTGACGGATATTTATGTATTTGCGTGATGTGCCGTAAATATCCGATTTTTTCGTGCGCATTTTATTTGACAAACAAATTATTCAAGTGTAGAATAAATAAGAAAAATGTTAATCGCTTATTAACAGGAAAGTTGGTTGTGATATGAAGCAGAGAATTTTATCAATTCTTGTAGATAATACTTCAGGTGTACTGAGCCGTGTAGCAGGACTGTTCAGCCGCAGGGGCTACAATATCGACAGCCTGACGGTGGGAGTGACGGCAGACCCGATGTATTCCAGGATGACAGTGGTGGCCAGCGGGGATGACCTGGTGCTGGAACAGATTACCCGGCAGCTGGAGAAGCTGGTGGATGTCAGAGACATCAAGGTGCTGAAGCCGGATGAAAGCGTGAACCGTGAATTGATTCTTGTGAAGGTGAAGGCGGATGCGCAGACGAGGCAGAATGTCATATCTGTAGCGGATATTTTCCGCGCTAAGATTGTGGATGTGGGGATGGAATCCCTGATCGTAGAGCTGACAGGGGCCCAGAATAAACTGGATGCATTCCTGAACCTGCTTCAGGGCTATGAGATACTGGAGCTGGCCAGAACCGGGATCACTGGATTATCCAGGGGGAAGGATGACGTCCGCTACCTGTGATGGCAGGGGATGATGACGTGAGCTAGGGGGCGGGAGCCCTTTAACCAATATATTTTATTAAGTGGAGGAAATGCAAAATGGCAGCAAAGATTTTTTACCAGGAAGACTGTAACCTTTCATTACTGGAAGGAAAGAAAATAGCCATTATCGGTTATGGCAGCCAGGGACATGCACACGCGTTGAATCTGAAGGATTCCGGCTGCGATGTGATCATCGGGCTTTATGAGGGAAGCAAGTCCTGGGCAAAGGCAGAGGCACAGGGATTTAAAGTGTATACCGCCGCGGAGGCGGCAAAGCAGGCTGATATCATCATGATCCTGATCAACGATGAGAAGCAGGCTGCCATGTATAAGAGAGATATTGAACCGAACCTGGAAGAGGGCAACATGCTGATGTTCGCCCATGGCTTTGCCATCCACTTCGGCCAGATTGTTCCGCCCAAGTTCGTGGATGTCACCATGATCGCGCCGAAGGGACCGGGACACACAGTTAGAAGCGAGTATGAAGTGGGCAAGGGCGTTCCCTGCCTGGTAGCCGTAGAGCAGGATTATACAGGTAAAGCACAGGATATGGCTCTGGCGTATGCGCTGGGCATTGGCGGCGCGCGCGCAGGAGTCCTGGAGACCACCTTCCGCACAGAGACAGAGACAGATCTCTTTGGCGAGCAGGCTGTACTCTGCGGCGGTGTCTGCGCACTGATGCAGGCGGGCTTTGAGACCCTCTGTGAGGCAGGCTATGATCCGAGAAATGCATATTTTGAATGTATCCATGAGATGAAGCTGATCGTTGACCTGATCTATCAGTCAGGCTTCTCAGGAATGAGATACTCTATCTCGAACACTGCAGAATACGGCGACTACATTACAGGACCGAAGATCATCACTGAAGAGACCAAGAAGACCATGAAGAAGATCCTTGCAGATATCCAGGACGGAACCTTTGCGAAGGATTTCCTGCTGGATATGTCGCCGGCAGGCGGACAGGCTCATTTCCGTGCGATGAGAAGAAAAGCATCCGAGCATCCGGCAGAGATCGTTGGTGAGGAAGTACGTAAGCTCTATAGCTGGAGTGATGAGGACAAACTGATCAACAATTAATAGAGATCATCAGCAATAACATAAGCTAATAGGCGGCCAGAAACTTGAACAAAAGCTTCTGGCTGCTTTTTATTTCACTGGAGGGTCAACTCCAAAAATTCACGGACGGGGTATAATTCCCTGTTCTCTTTGAGGACAGCAAAGCCGACCTTACGGGAAGGGAAACGGATGTCCAGGGGAAGCTCCATCAACTCGTGGTTATCCAGTTCCGGGCGTACAAATTCTTTGATCACACAGGCGGCGCCCATTCCGATCTTTGCGAATTCAATCAGGAGGTCTACGGTAGAAACCTCCAATACGTTTTTCAGCTCGATATCGTGCAGTTTAAAATAGTCGTTGACAAATTGCCTGGACAGATTTTCTTCGTCGAGCATCATGAAGGTGGCCGTGTGAAAGAGATTGGGATCACTTTCGCGGAGAGAGAGGTTGTTTAGATACGTTTCCGAAGCCACGAAGGTGTCCTGGATAGACTGGACAGGGAAGAAGTCCAGAGCTTTCTGTGAATTGGGGCTGCCGATGAGGCCAATATCTACCTTCCGTTCCTGCAGGAGCTCCAGAGTCTGATAGGTAGACTGGCAGGAAATAGCAATTTTTACATGGGGATAGAGGCGGATAAAATCCTGAAGATACGGCAGGAGCACGTATTTGCACATGATGGCGCTGACGCCGATGCGAAGATGGGAGATGCCCAGACTGTGTTTCCGCTCTAAAAGCTGTTCAGCCGTGTCCAGCGAGCTGAAAGCGTCCTGTACATGATGGAAGAGCAGAGCGCCGTCCTCAGTCAGGGAGACGCCTCTGGAATTTCTTTTAAACAGCGTAGTGTTCAGTGATTCCTCCAGCTTCCGGATCGCTTTGCTCACGGCCGGCTGGCTGATGTAGAGCTCTCGGGATGCCCGGGAGATATTGCCGCATTTGGCGGCAGTGTAGAAAATGTGATAGAGAGGGAGATATTGATCCATTAGAATTTCCTTTCTTAACATAGTCGCGTGCGGCAATGGACATAATTTAGAGTTATAATAAGTATTATTTATATGTATTGGTATTATATCACGAGGTGTGGTAAAATTACAACAGAAAGAGTCATGTAAGGAGGATGGGAAACATGGGTATGACAATGACACAGAAGATCCTGGCCGCGGCGGCCGGCCTGGATCATGTAGAAGCAGGCCAGCTCATTGAAGCGGATCTGGATCTGGTATTGGGAAATGATATTACTTCCCCGGTGGCGATTCATGAGATGGAAAAGTTCGCAAAAAAGGATGTGTTCCATAAGGATAAGATTGCTCTGGTGATGGATCATTTTATTCCCAACAAGGATATCAAATCAGCAGAACATTGCAAATGTGTCCGGGAATTTGCGTGTAAACATGAGATTACGAATTATTTTGATGTTGGCGATATGGGGATTGAACACGCCCTGCTGCCCGAAAAAGGGCTTGTGGTGGCTGGTGATGTGGTGATAGGCGCTGATTCCCACACCTGCACCTACGGCGCTTTGGGCGCGTTTTCAACCGGCGTGGGAAGTACGGATATGGCGGCCGGTATGGCGACCGGAAAGGCCTGGTTTAAAGTGCCTTCTGCCATCCGGTTCCGTCTGGTCGGCAAACCTTCCAGGTGGATCAGCGGAAAAGACGTAATCCTGCACATTATAGGGATGATCGGGGTGGACGGCGCGTTGTATAAGTCTATGGAATTTGTAGGCGAGGGAGTTGCCAGCCTTTCCATGGATGACCGCTTTACTATTGCGAATATGGCTATCGAAGCGGGCGGCAAGAACGGGATCTTCTCTGTGGACGATCAGGCCATTGCCTATATGAAGGAGCATTCCCAGAGAGAATTCAAGATTTATGAGGCGGACCCGGATGCGGTCTATGAGGAAGAATATACGATTGATCTGAGCCAGCTGAAGCCGACGGTTGCCCTTCCTCATCTGCCTGAGAACACGAAGACTATTGACGAGATCTCTGAGGATGTGAAGATTGATCAGTCCGTCATCGGTTCCTGCACGAACGGGCGGATGGACGACCTGAGGGCTGCGGCGGAGATCCTGAAGGGGCGCAGGGTGAAGAAAGGCGTCCGCTGTATCGTGATTCCTGCCACCCAGGCGATTTATCTCCAAGCGATGGAAGAGGGGCTGCTGAAGATTTTCATTGAGGCCGGCGCGGTGGTGAGCACGCCTACCTGTGGGCCATGCCTGGGAGGATATATGGGAATCCTGGCTGCCGGAGAACGCTGTATATCCACCACGAACCGGAATTTTGTCGGCCGCATGGGCCATGTGGATTCGGAAGTGTATCTGGCCAGCCCGGCGGTAGCGGCGGCCAGTGCGGTAACCGGTAAAATCAGTTCACCCGAAGAGCTGGAAGCGTAAGGAGGTAGAGGGATGCAGGCAAAAGGCAGAGTTTTTAAATACGGAGACAATGTGGACACAGACGTAATTATACCGGCGAGATATCTGAACTCCTCAGATCCCGCCGAGCTGGCCACTCACTGTATGGAGGATATTGACCGGAATTTCGTGAAAAAGGTGCAGAAGGGCGACATCATTGTTGCGAATAAGAATTTCGGCTGCGGTTCTTCCCGTGAGCACGCACCGATTGCCATCAAAGCGGCAGGGGTGAGCTGTGTAATTGCGGAAACCTTCGCGCGGATTTTTTACCGGAATTCAATCAACATCGGACTCCCGATCATTGAATGCCCGGAGGCGGCAAGAGAGATTGAGGCAGGGGACGAGGTGGAGATAGACTTTGACTCCGGCATGATCTATGACCGGACGAAGGGAACCCAGTATAAGGGGCAGGCGTTTCCGGAGTTCATGCAGAAGATCATCAAAGCCGAAGGGCTGATTAATTATATCAACCAGAAATGACGTAGCGGAATATAGCCGGCCGGAATGAAAAACTTCTCATTCCGGCCGGCTTTTATATAATTTCTGCTTTTTTTCCTGAAGCTTAATCTTTCTTTTTCCAAAATATTTTCAACAGGATGCAGGTCAGAATGATGACTCCGACAATGGGCAGCACGATCAGGGGCCAGGAGATGGAGGACTGCCGTGACAGAGGTGTATTTGGCGCCGGTTCGCCGGTGGGAACGGGCGGTTCCGAAGACGTAGAGGCGGGCTGGGTCTGTTCAGGCTGGACGGGTGTTTCCGCGGCGGGTTGTTCTGTCGCGGGAGGAGTTACGGCGGCTGGGATGTCCGGATTGCCGGGAGCGGACAGACAGACCCAGAAATCTTTGATGGCCTGCCAGTAAACGCAGTGCCCCCAGAGACGGCCGGAGGAGTCTGTGTAGGCAGTATCGAAGGTGAGCTCCGAAGTTAGGGTGTAGAGTGAGTCGTCTCTCTTTCCAGATTCCGGATAGGTCCAGATGTAGAACGTGTCTCCTGCTTCAAGGGTCTCTGAGGCATTTTCATTTAACTCAGCCTGATGGTCTTTCATAAATTCTTTGCTGTCGTAGACCAGGGTGAGATCAGACATGCGCGCCCAGCCTGACTGATTGGCAGAATATTGTTCTGCGTAGCCCCATTCCTGGCCGCCTTCATCACGGTAGACAAAAGAAACATACACGGTGGCGCCGCCTTCCAAAGTGTCTGAGGCCTTTGGGGCTAAAGGCTCTTCATACAGTGAAGTATCTGCTTTGGCCGTGTACTGCCGGTCAATGTATTCACATTCATTCTCATGGGATTCGTAGAAACTGTTTTCCGGTGTCCAGATAACGTCTGCCCAGGCAGTCAATGGGGCGGCCAGGAGCAGCAGAAATACCGGAAACAGCAGAATAATGTGGGAAAATTTCTTTTTGAGATTCATAGTTATCCTCCTAAATTGATATGAGTTTTCACCATAGGGTCCGAGTTTAGAACAGTGTCTGAATCAACAGCCCCATGGTATAGGAAAAGCCGTTAGCACACAGGGAAAAGGCCAATGGATGGGGGAGATCCTGGCCGTAATGCCGGTAAAGCAGGCCTTCGGCCAGGATGACCGGGATTTCCAGGCATATCTGTGCAGGTAACGCAGGCAGTCCCAGGTTCAGCCGCAGGAATAAGGCCAGCGCCACCGCGGCCGGGTTAGTCAGAAGATTTACCGGCAGCAGTAATAGAAGGTCTTTTCTGTTCCTGATTCCGAACAGGATGGCGGCCGGGTATTCCAGCGCCAGAGTGAGCAGAAATGAGACTGCGAAGGTATAAAACAAATCTATCGGTCCCACCTCCTGTTCTTCCAGGCAGCAGCCATCAAAAGCAGTGACAGGAATGCCAGGGCTGCATATAAGACGATGGACGTCCCGCCCGGTACGGCGTTGAGCGCTACAGGCAGAAATCCGAGGAATAGCGCGAAGGTTAACAGGCCGAAGCAAAAGCCCTGCTGTCCGGGAAGAAGTCTGACAAAGGCGGTTAAAGTGATGGGCATAGTCATATTAAACAGGAGTACCGCGGCGATGCCGGGCAGCGGGCTTCCTGAGAGAAGGAACAGAACGCCGGAGGCTCCCAGTGACACGAGCACGGTCCGCCAGCTTCCGAAGCGGTCGGAGAGGACGCCGCCCAGTGCTTTTCCGCAGACAATTGCCAATATGAGGATCAGGCCAAAAGGTGTCTGAGATTTCCAGTCAAATTTCAGAATCAGTCCCAGATAGGAACGTATGCAAACGACCAGCATCAGGCAGATAAAGGGAAAGGCAATGGAAGGGGCCGTTGTCACAGAATCCGGCGCGGACGGCGGCCGCTTTGGCTGACGCCCGACTGCCGGTTCTGCCGGAGCGCGTTCCTCGGATTGAAACAGCAGCAGGAAAAAAAGAGCGGCCATCACAAGGGCAGGAATCCAGGCAGGCATAAAAGCGGGTTTTCCTGCAATTGTCCCGAAATAGAGTCCGATCGCTCCCGTAGAGACAAAGATTCCCGGTTCCGTGCAGCGTCCGGGGTAAAAGCGCAGAACGCCGGTGCCTCCTCCAATGTGGAAGAGAGCATTGCCCAGCCCGGCAGCCAGCGTCAGAGGCAGAGCTCCGAAGGGCAGCAGCAGAGATAAGATCAGGAGCAGGCATCCTGCAGCCGAAAGGCTGCCGCAGCGCTTCAGACGGTCTGTGACAAGGCCTAATGGCATCTGAAGGGCGAAGGCGCAGAAATTATAGAAGAAGAGCATGAGAGCGAACTGGCTGCTTCCGGAAACCCGCGCGAACATCAGATAGGCACAGGTGAAGTCTATGAAAAAATGAGCTGACGAATAGAGGATCAGATAGGTAGCTGTTTTTTTCATGGAGGCCTCCTTTGTGTTCCTTAAATATTTTCTATGTGGCATTATCATGACATAAGTGCTGTTTATTATAAGTGTACCAGAAAAAGTGGTATGTTGCACGAATTTGGTAAATTTTTCGTGACAGGGGCGCTTTAGCATGATAAAATATTCAGGATGGCAGTTATGCCTGAACAGAGCTGTAATGAAAGGAGAACAAGAGATGGCAAACAAAGAGATCCCGTATAAAATCTATCTGGAAGAGAGTGAGATGCCAAAGAAATGGTATAATGTACGGGCTGATATGGCAAATAAACCGGCGCCGCTGCTGAATCCGGGAACGCTGAAGCCCATGACGGCGGAAGAGCTGGGCGTGGTGTTCTGTGATGAGTTAGTGCAGCAGGAATTGAATGATACTGATGCCTGGATTGACATTCCTGAGGAGATTGTTAATTTTTACAAGATGTACCGTCCCTCACCGCTGGTGAGAGCCTACTGTCTGGAGAAAAAGCTGCAGACCCCGGCCAAGATTTATTATAAATTTGAAGGAAATAATACGAGCGGGAGCCATAAGCTGAATTCTGCAATCGCCCAGGCTTACTATGCAAAACAGCAGGGATTAAAAGGCGTGACGACTGAGACTGGCGCGGGACAGTGGGGCACAGCTCTTTCTATGGCCTGTGCTTATCTGGATCTGGACTGCAAGGTCTATATGGTGAAGGTTTCCTACGAACAGAAGCCTTTCCGCCGGGAAGTGATGCGCACCTACGGCGCGTCTGTTACGCCGTCCCCCTCTGAGACGACAGAGGTAGGCCGCAGAATACTGAGGGAGCACCCGGGAACGACCGGAAGCCTCGGCTGTGCCATCAGTGAAGCGGTTGAGGTGGCTACATCCCATGAAGGCTACCGTTATGTACTGGGCAGCGTGCTGAACCAGGTGCTGCTCCACCAGTCAGTGATCGGACTCGAGGCCAAGACAGCCATGGATAAATACGGAATTAAGCCGGACGTGATAATCGGATGCGCCGGCGGCGGTTCTAATCTGGGCGGTCTCATTTCACCTTTCATGGGTGAAATGCTGAGGGGAGAGGCAGATTATCACTTCATCGCCGTAGAGCCTGCCTCCTGTCCGAGCTTTACGAGAGGTAAGTTCCTCTACGATTTCTGCGACACCGGAAAAATCTGTCCACTTGCCAAAATGTATACCCTCGGCAGCGGATTTATACCTTCAGCCAACCATGCAGGCGGGCTGCGCTTCCATGGCATGAGCTCCACCCTGTCACAGTTGTACCACGACGGCCTGATGGAAGCCAGGGCTGTAGAGCAGACTTCAGTATTTGAGGCGGCCGAGCAATTCGCGAGAATTGAGGGAATCCTTCCGGCGCCGGAAAGCAGCCATGCGATCCGTGTCGCCATAGACGAAGCGCTGAAATGTAAGGAAACCGGTGAAGAAAAGACAATTCTTTTCGGTCTGACCGGCACAGGATATTTTGATATGGTGGCCTATGAAAAATTCCACAATGGAGAAATGAGCGATTATATTCCGTCCGATGAAGATCTGCAGGCAGGTTTCGACGGGATTCCCAGATTCCCGGGGAACGAATAATTTCGGTTTGGCCGTGAGAGAGCTTGGATCGCTGTTACCGGCTGTATCTGTAGGGGAGCGGGCTGTTGAGGCCCGCTCCCCTGAAACTTATCAGAGCGTCCAGTTATGGCTTTCGCGCAGCCAGGCCAAAACCATAATTTACTTGGGGGGCAGGTGTCTGTCTTCCTGTTCTATGGCTTTGGTTCGGTTATTAGTTGTTTTTGTGCGTTTTTTGCGTATGAGCTTTATGATGACGATGGTTATTACGGCGAGTGCTGCCAGCAGGAGCCAGAATGGCAGTGCTCCCAGGAACCAGAGGGCGAATGACTGGAGGCCCTTGCCCAGGGAGTAAAAATTGGAGGAGAGGCGTTCTTTCAGCTGACTGCCGAAACTTCCGCCTTCCACGGCCGTTTCACGGTCTACCTCACGGATATCCAGTGTGATTGTGCTGTATTCAATGTCATTGTCATAAAGGCGCAGTTGGGATTCGTAGTTTTCTAGCTGATAGCGGATATCGGTCAGACGGTCCTGGATGGCCAGCAGGGTCTCCAAATCACTGGATTGGGAGAGCATGTTTAAGAGTGTTTCCTGCTCCGTCTTCAGGGCGGTGATGTGGCTTTCTGTGTCCATATAGTTCAGCGTTACATCTTCTACATTTTCGGAACGGTAGGTGACAGTTCCTTCTCCCTGAAGCTCTGTTATGAAGGTGTCCATGATGTCGGCCGGGATGCGGATGACATAGCTGGCATTGCGTGTGCTGATAGAGGAGGCAGAGGTGCCGGATACGCTGGAATTTTCTATGTATCCGCCGGCGGATTTTACATGCTCCTGAATCCAGGAATTCAGATTGTCGAATTCTTTGGTTTCCATGGTAAGGTATTGATATTTTACCAGTTTGCGGGTGGGATCAGTGACCGGCTGCCCGGAGCTTTCCGTTGAACCGGAAGCAGAAGAAGCGAACCCGGTATCGGTTTCCGCAGCAGAAGCGCCGGAGGATTCCAGAACCGCAGATTTTTCCGATCCGTAGCCGGAGGCAGATCTGCCGGCGTCCCGGGCGGTTGAAGTCCGGGCTTCCGTGGTGCTTTTGTATGGGCCTCCGCAGGCGGAAAACAGACAGAGGATGGCGATTAACAGGGCTAGAATAATTTTCAGATTCTTTTTCATGACAAACTCCTCCTTTTAGATTGATCAATGAATGAAGATTTGATACACAAGGACATCCTGCCACCGGATCTTCAGAGGCATGGGTTTGTGGATCTTTCGGGATATATTAACAGGTGTCAAAATATTTAAGATATGTTGCAAAAATAATTGAAAAATTTGTTTGACAATTGCAGAAACCGGCGGATATGCCTGTGGCTTGTGCTGATTTTGAAGAAACCGGGGCAGTGTTCAGTATCCTGCAGCATATCCATACATTTTTTGTTTATTTAAATTGAAAAAAGTACTTTACAATTTAATGAGTTCATAGTATAATTTCTTTTGTTGATATTTCGGGGTATGGCTCAGTTTGGCTAGAGCGCACGGCTGGGGGCCGTGAGGTCGCAGGTTCGAATCCTGTTACCCCGATTTTCTATGCCCGGTTTTAGAATCAGGCATGAGAGGCAGTGCAAATTGAATGGAAACTGAAAGGCTGTTGCAGTGCTGCGACAGCCTTTTTCTCAATCAAAAGGAGTAGGAATCATGCCGGTATTTGATTTTAGCAATTCAGCGGACGAAAAAAGAGAGGCAGAATGCACTTATGTTACGTTCCGGTCGAATTCGGCGGAGACTTCGCTGGAACAGCCGATTTTAATTCTGGACAACCGGAGGAAGGAATGGAAACATCATTCCTGCGGGGTATTTATGAATCAGAGCAAACGGACGGCTTTTGAATTTAAAGAAGAGGATGGGACGGTCAGTGCAGATATCCTGCAGGTGGACGCGCGTTTTGTGAGCCTGATTAAATGGCTGGGGGAAAACCATATTAACGTGCGCCTTTCTGGCGGGAACCGGGAAGATGGGTATGCGGTCTACCGAATCCGCGAGACCGCGTTTGGAGGCGGGACGAAGCTATCTGCTGAGGACGGATTTCTGCAGTTTATGATTGAACGGCTGCTGGCCAGCAGTGCCCCGGAGGACAGGCCGGAGGATGAGGACCATGAAGAAGACGGGGACGGCATGAAGCTGACAAGCATACAGAGCATTACGGATTTCATGACCTGCGCCGGAAGGACGATGCCGGACAATATCCGTCTTTGGGCCAGGAGGAATCTGGCAGTTGCCCGTTCCAATGAGGTTTCACCGGAAGAGAGGCGCCATGCCCAGCGGGCGCTGTCTATTATGATGAATATTCAGTGGAAAAGCAACTATTTTGAAGCGATAGATCCGGAAGAAGCCCGCAGGATTCTGGATGAGGAACTCTATGGCATGGAGCGGGTAAAACAGAGGATTATTGAAACGATCATACAGATTAACCGCACTCATACCCTTCCGGCTTATGGACTTCTGCTGGTGGGTCCGGCAGGAACCGGTAAATCCCAGATCGCTTATGCGGTAGCCCGTATTCTGAAGCTTCCCTGGACAACGCTGGATATGAGCTCCATCAATGACCCGGAACAGCTGACCGGAAGCTCCCGCATCTATGCCAACGCGAAGCCGGGGATTATCATGGATGCTTTCTCTATGGCGGGAGAGTCCAATCTGGTGTTTATCATCAATGAGCTGGATAAGGCGGCAGCCGGTAAAGGGAGCGGAAATCCGGCAGACGTGCTGCTGACGCTTCTGGATAATCTGGGCTTCACAGATAATTACATTGAATGCATGGTTCCAACGGTGGGCGTCTATCCCATCGCAACCGCCAATGATAAGAGCCAGATCAGCGCCCCGCTCATGTCCAGGTTCGCAGTGATAGACATTCCGGATTATACGGAGGAGGAAAAGAAGATTATCTTCTCGAGGTATGCTCTGCCTAAAGTTCTTGGCCGCATGGGGCTGCGGGAAGACGAATGCATAGTGACCGGAGAGGCTTTAGATGTGATTGTCAGCCAATATGCCGATACGACGGGAATCCGCGATCTGGAACAGGCTGCGGAGCATCTTGCGGCAAATGCGCTATACCGGATTGAGGTGGAACATGTCGTTTCCGTGACCTTTGACAGGACAGCTGTGCAGAAACTTCTGACATAAAAGGGACGAATAGGAAATAATGGGAATTTAAGATTTCTTAAGAATCTTATGAAATGTTTCAGAATGTGGTCAAACTCCTGTCACATATTCATAATATAATAAAAGCATATTCGGAAACGGGTATTGGAAATGATTTTTCAACAGATCCAAAAGTTCCGATTTATATACATTACAAAAGGGAAGAACTGATGAGTCAGAGGCATTTGAAGAGCAAGTGTTTCAGTTCTTCTCTTTTCTAATGGAATAATTTCAGTTCAAAGCAACACTTTCCTGTTTTCTGCACACTTTATAGAAAAGAAGACAATGACCGTAGACCGCCCGTTCCTGTTTGTGCTGAAATTAATCACATGCCTGCGTTTATCGGCCAGGCCAGTGATCCGAACTGAAACCGCCCGGCGGTCATACGGTAGGGGGAACTCCGCATATGCCCGGAACTGGCAAAAGAAAGGATTTGACAATCACAGAATTATGGATTACAATAGGAGCCGTTGATTTAAAAAATATGCTATAAAATGTGACTATTAAGAAAGGTTTAAAGATATTTCACAGGATTTGTGGTATGATAAATGTGATATCTCAGTACCAGTGTACGTATACTCCAGAGTATCCCGCAACTCATGCCCCTGACGGGACCTGTATTGCGGGGTGCCCTGTGGGGATACATTATGACACTCAGGAGTATGGCTTTAGAAGCAGAGAAATATCAGATATTAAGATACTAAAGAGAAGGAACACGAAGGGTTACCATAGACAGATTCTGATAGTGGGGTACAGGGGATTGAATGAATTAGTGTATAGTCAGAGAATCAAGGCAGAGCAGGAATATCTGTATCGTATTGCCTACTTTTACCAGGGAGAGGAAACGGCGGCTCTTGAAACCATACAGGAGACAGTAGCCAGAGGATTTCGTGAAGGAAAGAATCAGGAGACGGCAGAGGAATTCCATCTGGAAATCACGAGGATTCTACTGCAGCAGGGCGGTGTCAACCAGAAGCCAAACAGGTACCTGACCGCTCTCTACCTGAAGCACGTCACTGGAATGGAAATTTCTGAAATCGCTTATGTGATGGATATTCCGGAAGGCGCGGTTAAATCTTATCTTTACCGGGCTAAGGACGAGATGCGTCAGGACACCGCAGGAATCAGTGCGGAAGTCAGACAGCTCTGCGGCGTTGAGACTTCTGAGGGATTAAAAGAAGCAGTCAGTACCGGTCTTCTGGCTGTCCGGCAGATGGTTCACAGGCGCAATGTCCGGAGGATTCGCAAGGTGTGTATTTCCGGAGCGGTCGCTGCGGCGCTTCTGGTGCTGCTGGGAAGCGGTATTTATTTTGAACAGCAGCGCCATAATAAGGACAGCATGGCTGCCCAGCCGGTGAGCACCAGTATGGTTGAGGAACGACAGAATATAGAGTGAGGAAAGCCTCAAAACCCCAGTCTGTCTGGCGGTTTTGAGGCTTTTATATTTGGTAAATCAGATTTACCAGAGTAACAGATGCGGGTTGCTCTTCTTTATCCTGCAGGGGCGAACTGGCTGTTGTACAATTCGGCGTAGAAGCCGCCTTTTTCCAGCAAGGATTCATGGGTTCCCTGTTCGATGATGTGACCGTCCTTCATGACCAGTATCACATCGGATTCCCGGATTGTGGAGAGCCGGTGCGCGACGATAAAGCTGGTGCGGCCTTTCATCATTTTGGCGAAAGCTTTTTGGATACGTATTTCTGTCATTGTATCGATAGAAGAGGTCGCTTCGTCCAGAATCAGCATGGGGGGAAGATTCAGCATTACCCGGGCGATACAGAGCAGCTGTTTCTGGCCCTGTGACAGGCTGCCGCCATCCTCGCCGATGACTGTGTCATAACCGTCAGGCATGCGCATGATAAAGCTGTGTGCATGGGCTTCTCTGGCAGCCTGGATGATTTCTTCTTCGGAAGCGTCAGGACTGCCATAGGCGATGTTCTCACGGATAGTGCCTGATTTCAGCCAGGTTTCCTGAAGAACCATCCCATAGTTGGTACGCAGGCTTTCGCGGGTTACTTCCCGGATATCGCAGCCATCCACCGATATGGAACCGCCGGTAACATCATAAAAACGCATGAGCAGGTTAATCACGGTGGTTTTGCCGCAGCCGGTGGGGCCTACGATAGCGATTCTCTGGCCCGGACAGACGTCGAGATTAAAATCCTCGATCAGCCGGACTTCCGGCAGATAGGAGAAATATACCTGGTTCAGGGAAACCTTGCCCTGAACGTTTTCAAGAGCTGGCGCGCCAGGTACATCCTTTAAGAGTGCAGGCTCATCCAACAGTTGGAAAACCCGGGCAGCAGAAGCAAGTGAATTTTGCAGTTCCGTGATAACGCCTGTGATTTCATTAAAGGGCTTTGTGTACTGGTTGGTATAGCTCAGAAAGCTCGTCAGCTGTCCGATGGTTAGCCCGCCCCCAATAACTGTAAAACATCCGGCAATCGTCACTCCGGCGTAAATTGCTGCATACATGAAGCGGGTAGCCGGATTCGTGATGGAAGAAAAGAAGGTGGCTTTCAGGCTGTATTCTGCCAGGCGGCTGTTAATCTCTTCAAATTCTTCCTGAGCTTTTTCCTGATGGCCGAATGCCTGGACAACTTTCAGATTACCCAGCATTTCATCGGTCAGACCTGTGAGTTCCCCGCGTGTTTCGGATTGCTTCTTGAACATGGTAAAGGTCTTTTTGGATATGAAACCCGCGATAAAAAAAGAAAGTGGGCTCAGGCACACAACCACCAGAGTGATCCAGAGATTGATGGACAGCATGAACAGGATCGTTCCGACAATAGTGATCACGCCTGTAAAAAGCTGGGTAAAGCCCATCAGAAGGCCGTCGGAAAACTGTTCAATATCCGTGATGACCCGGCTGATCAGGTCGCCTGCGGGATGTGCGTCAATGTAAGAGAGAGGCAGCACCTGCAGGTGGTGGAAGGTCCGGGTCCTCAGATCCTGCACAATGTGGTAGGTGATTTTATTATTGATATGGTTCATGAACCACTGGGCAACAGCTGTCCCGGCGATTGCGACGGCAATATTCCGAATGACGGCCAGCAGGCCCGTGAAATTGACGTCACCCTTTCCGACGATGAGATCCACCGCCTGCCCTGTCAGAATAGGGATATAGAGAGTCAGGACCACGGTGATGACGGCCAGCAGGAGAGATAAGAGAACCAGGAACCAGTAAGGGCGGATACAGCCCAAAATGCGTTTCATTACTTCACGGTTATTTCTGGAATTTTTATTGCGCATCTGCGGCTACCTCCTTCGGGGTTAATTGGGATTCACAGATTTCACGGTAAACCCCACAGGAATTTAACAGAGCTTTGTGGGTTCCGATGCCGGCCAGACGGCCGTCGTCCAGCACCAGAATCTGATCGGCGTTTTTAATTGTGGCCACCCGTTGAGAAACCAGGAATACCGTAGTTTTTCCGGTGGTCTCACGAATCGCTTTCCGAAGCCTGGCGTCAGTGGCGAAATCCAGGGCCGAAGCGCTGTCATCCAGTATCAGGACAGAAGGGCGGCGGACCAGCGCGCGTGCGATCGTCAGCCGCTGCTTCTGCCCGCCGGACAGGTTCCGGCCGCCCTGGTCGATGAGCAGTCCGAGGCCCTGCTGCTTATGATCCACGAATTCCCTGGCCTGGGCGGCGTCCAGGGCTTCATAAATTTCCGCGTCAGTGGCATCCTCCTTGCCCCACAGCAGATTTGTGCGCAGCGTTCCACGGAAGAGGGCGGCTTTCTGGGGAACGACGCCGATGTGTTCACGCAGCGAGTCAAATTGGTATTGTCTGACGTCCCGGCCGTTGACGGTGACTGTGCCCCCGGTGGTATCGTAAAAACGCGGAATCAGATTGACGAGCGTTGTTTTTCCGGAGCCGGTGCCGCCGATAATCCCGATGGTCTGGCCCGGCTCAGCGGTGAAGGTGATGTTTGACAGAGAAGGCTCTTTAGCTCCCGCGTAAGTGAAGGAAACCCCGTGAAAGGAAATACGGGCGCCTCCCTCAGAGGTAAAGGGCTGGCTGCCGTCGCGGAGTGTGCTGTGCATGTCAAATACGTTGTTTACTCGTTTCAGGCTGGCAGCGGCCCTGGACATAAGTATGATCAGGTTAGCCAGCTTAATCAGCTCTACCAGGATCTGAGACATATAGTTGATCAGGGCAATCACCTGCCCCTGTGAGAGGCGGCCCGCAAACACCTGGTCTCCGCCGATCCACAGAATGGCTACGATGCCCAGATTGATAATAATATAAGTCAGCGGATTCAGAAGAGCCGATATTTTGCCGACAAAAACCTGTTTACGGTACAATCCGGCATTCTCCTGGTCAAAGGATTCCATTTCGTCCTTCTGGCGGTTAAAGGCACGTACTACACGGACGCCCAGAAGGTTTTCGCGGGTTTTCAGTAGCACACGGTCCAATTGCTTCTGTACCTTCTGATACAGAGGCATGCTGACCAGCAATATTACGAAAATTACCGCAAAAAGAACAGGTATTGCCAGGGCGAAAGAAAGAGCTGTCTTCGTATCCACGGTAAAAGCCATAACCATGGCACCCAGGACCACGAAGGGTGAGCGCAGGAATAGGCGGAGAAACATGTTAACGCCGTTCTGTACCTGATTGATATCACTAGTCATCCGGGTGATCAGGGTTGAGGTGCCTGCCGTATCAATCTCCCGGTAAGAAAGAGTGCCGATATGTCCAAACAGGTCATTCCGCATGGACGTTCCGGCAGTGACTGCTGCCTTGGCAGCAAAATATTGAGCCGTCAGCGCGCTGATAAAACCGATGATGCCCAGCAGTATCATCAGGCCTCCCATCTTCAGAATGTAACGGGTATCCCGGCTGCCGATTCCGACATCGATCATCCGGGCTACCACAAGGGGGATTGCCAGCTCAAAACTGGCCTCCAGCATTTTAAAAAGGGGGGCCAGGATTGTTTCTTTTAAATTTTTTCTCAGATAGCCTAAAAGTCGTTTCATTGATTCCTCCACAAAAAAATTGCTTGCACTTTTTCACAAAGTATACCATAATAAGATTCATATGAAAAATATTAAATATGTATATATGATATATGCAAAAAGTATATAACTGGTCATTGATCATCAGGGAGGCGGTCATGAATTTAAAGCAGATGAAATATTTTGTAACGATTGCGGACGAGGGGAGTATTTCAGCGGCGGCCAGAGTCCTGCACATCTCGCAGCCGCCGTTGTCCCAGCAGCTTCACCTTCTGGAGGAGGAACTCCGTGCGCGTCTGTTTGTGCGTGGTTCCAGAAGCGTGACGCTGACAGATGCAGGCAGGCTCTTTTATCAGCATGCCCAAAATATTCTGGATCTTTCAGAACGGGCGGTAAAAGATTTACAGCAATTTGAAAATGAAAACCGTGGAAGCCTGAGGATAGGCATGGTTTCCTCTTCGGAGGTGCCCTATGTGCTGGAAAAAATGTTTCCCTTCAGAGAAAAGTATCCCCATATTGATTTTCGTATTTATGAGGGAAATACCTACCAGCTTTTAGACTGGATGAAAGAAGACAGGATAGAACTGGCATTTGTCAGAACGCCTTTTGCAGATGAGAATTACGATTGTGTCTTTCTGGAAGAAGAGACAATGGCCGCTGTCGGGAAAATACAGTATTTCCAGGACCCTGAAGCCCCGGAAATATCCATGGCGTCCCTTGCAGAAATGCCGCTGATCATCTACCGGAGATGGGAAGCGATCCTGAATCACAGCTTTCGCGAGGCAGGGGTGCCGGTGCCAGAATACTACTGCGTCTGCGACGACGTGCGCACCAGCTTGGCCTGGGCGGACTGTGGATATGGGACAGCAATCGTCCCCGCATCCGCATGTGCAGCCATCCGTCCGGAAGGAATATCAGTCAAATGTCTGGCGGATGCTCAGGTAAAGACAAGAATAACGTTGATTCAGAAAAAGGGAGCATATCTATCTGATGCAGCCGTAAAATTCAGAAACAATTTTCAGGAACAAATGTAGGGGTGGCGAGAGGGGGAGGGGTCCCCGCCAGCCTTTCGTCCGGGTACCCAAAAACTCCTCCCCCTCCTCGCCAAATTGGAAGCTCACCCTATGATGATGCCCTGCTCCGCATCTTCTCTGATTCGTTCCTGGCGCGCTTCTTCCAGCATCATGTCCTTAACTTTCATGAGCCGGATCTGTGTGCTCCGTTCATTTTCATCCAGCTTCATGGAGATATATTTAATCTTCTCCTGGGCGGCGGGAATCATCACATGTTCCAGGGCGTTGACGCGGCGCCGGGTCTTCTCGATCTCGGCGGCCATGAGCTGGCAGGATTTTTCCACTTCTGCCAGGCGGAGCATATCCGGGAGTAATTCAGCCAGAGAACGGACGGCGCCGTCCAGGTCGGAGGAGGTGAATGCGAAGCCGTAGCTGTAGATATCGGCCGGATCGGCCGTCCGGGTTTTGCAGCGGAAGACGGGGATTTCCACGCTCATGACATTTCTGGTCTCCGTATCCAGGCTGACCTCCTGTCTGGGGGCCAGCAGGGCGGTGTTCAGTACCTGGTCGGAGGTGGCGGCCTTGGCCAGAACGAAGTTCTTGTTGGCGGCAGCCAGGCCGGCCTCCACCTTCTGGCGGAGGGCCTTGTTCTCGCGGACCAGGTCCAGAAACTGGCGCATCAGCTCGTCCCGCTTATCCTTCAGGAGCTTATGGCCCCGTGTTGCGGTGGCCAGCTTTTTTTTCTGCCGGGTTAATTCCATCCGTGTGGGATTGATCTGGGTAGATGCCATACAGAATCCCTCCTTTAACGTCCATAATACAGGTCAAGATATTGATCGTCGATACGTTTCAGCTCTGAGCGGGGCAGGATAGAGAGCAGCTTCCAGCCGATTGTCAGAGTTTCTTCTATGGAACGGTCTGTGTGATAGCCCTGGGAGACGTATTCAGTCTCGAAAGCGTCGGCAAACTCTGCGTACAGCTTATCCATATCAGTCAGGGCGGCTTCGCCCAGGACTACCATCAGCTCTTTTGCCTCTTTGCCGCGGGCGTAGGCGGCGAATAGCTGGTTCAGAGTGTTGGAATGGTCGGCCCGGGTCTTGCCTTCGCCGATTCCCTTGTCCTTCAGACGGGAGAGGCTGGGCAGGACATCAATGGGAGGAGTGACGTTCTTCCGGTACAGATCACGGCTTAGGATGATCTGCCCCTCGGTGATGTAGCCTGTCAGATCCGGGATTGGATGCGTTTTGTCATCCTCAGGCATTGTCAGGATCGGGATCATTGTGATAGAACCGTTTTTTCCCTTCTGTCGTCCGGCGCGCTCATACAGGCTGGCCAGATCTGTGTACATGTAGCCGGGATAGCCGCGGCGGCCGGGAACTTCTTTCCGGGCGGCTGAGATTTCCCGAAGGGCGTCGGCATAATTGGTGATGTCTGTCAGTATAACCAGCACGTGCATATCCTTATCAAAAGCCAGATATTCTGCGGCGGTCAGGGCCATACGAGGTGTGGCAATCCGCTCCACGGCCGGATCGTTGGCCAGATTGACAAACATGACGGTCCGGTCGATGGCTCCCGTTTCTTTGAAGCTCTGCACAAAGAAATTAGATTCCTCAAAAGTGATGCCCATGGCGGCAAAGACAACCGCAAAGGGTTCCGAGGTGCCGCGTACCTTTGCCTGCCGGGCAATCTGTGCCGCAAGCTGTGCGTGGGGCAGGCCGCTGGCCGAGAAGATCGGCAGCTTCTGGCCCCGTACCAGGGTGTTCAGACCGTCGATGGCTGAGATGCCGGTCTGTATGAATTCCTGCGGGTAATTGCGGGCGGCGGGATTCATCGCCAGCCCGTTGATGTCCATGCGGGCGTTCGGAAGGATATCGGGGCCGCCGTCGATAGGACGGCCTAATCCGTCGAAAACCCGGCCCAGCATGTCTTCAGACACGCCCATCTCCATGCCTCGGCCGAGAAAACGTACCCGGCTGTTGGAGAGGTTGATGCCTGTGGAACTGTCAAAGAGCTGTACCAGAGCATTGGTGCCATTGATCTCCAGCACCTTGCAGCGGCGGGTTTCCCCGTCGGCCAGTATGATTTCACCCAGTTCGTCATAGGTGACGTTTTCCACGCCGGTGACCATCATCAGAGGGCCGGCGACTTCCTGTATGGTTCTGTATTCTTTAGGCATTTGTTCCGTCCTCCTCTACAGCCAGATTTGCCAGTTCGGCAGCCAGTTCTTTCATGATTCGCTCGTAGGCATCTTCCAGGTCCGTGTCGTGGATATATTTGAAGCGTCCGATCTGTTCCCGGACTTCAAGCCTTACGAGGGCCTCCACGCCGGCGCCCTGGTCCAGGGCCGATCTGCAGTTGTCGTAAAAGGCGAGTACCAGCTTCATCATCAGGTATTGTTTTTCCAGAGGCGTGTAGGTATCAACCTCGTGGAAAGAATTCTGATGCAGGAAATCTTCCCTGATTGACCGGGCGGCTTCCAGCTTCAGACGGTCGGGAGCGGACAGGGCGTCTATGCCGACCAGCTGGACGATTTCCTGAAGCTCCGCTTCATCCTGCAGCAGAGCCATGAGGCGGGTCCGGCATTCCATCCAGTCCTCGTGCACATGGGAATTAAACCAGGCTGCCATATTGTCCACATACAGGGAATAGCTGGTCAGCCAGTTAATTGCCGGGAAATGCCGCTTATAGGCCAGGGAGGAATCCAGGCTCCAGAATACCTTCACAATCCGCAGGGTGGCCTGGGAGACAGGCTCCGAGATATCTCCTCCGGCGGGCGACACTGCGCCGATGACAGACAGAGCGCCCTCACGTCCCTCTGAACCGAGGGAAATGACGCGGCCTGCCCGCTCGTAGAACTGTGCCAGCCGGCTGCCCAGATAGGCGGGATAACCTTCTTCACCGGGCATTTCCTGGAGTCGTCCAGACATCTCTCTCAGCGCCTCAGCCCAGCGGGAGGTGGAGTCTGCCATCAGGGCTACGGAATAGCCCATGTCACGAAAATATTCGGCAATGGTGATTCCGGTATAGATGGAAGCCTCGCGGGCCGCCACAGGCATGTCCGAGGTGTTGGCGATTAAAACGGTACGTTCCATGAGGGAATAACCTGTTTTGGGGTCTTTCAGCTCAGGAAATTCATTCAGCACGTCAGTCATCTCATTGCCGCGCTCACCGCAGCCAATGTAGACGACGATATCAGCCTCTGCCCATTTAGCCAGCTGATGCTGGATTACCGTTTTTCCGGAACCAAAAGGTCCGGGTACGGCTGCGACGCCTCCCTTAGCGATGGGGAACAGGGTGTCTACCACTCGCTGGCCTGTGATAAGAGGCATATCGGGCGGAAGCTTTTCCTTATAGGGGCGGCCGGAGCGGACCGGCCATTTCTGCATCAGAGTGATTTCACGGACGGAATCTCCCGTATCCACAGAGGCGACCGTCTCTTCAACGGTGAAATTGCCTGCTTCAATGGATACCAGCCTGCCCTTTACCCCGTAGGGAACCATGATTTTATGGGAAACAATGGGCGTTTCCTGAACTGTACCGATGATATCACCGGCCTCCACTTCATCCCCTGCACGGGCTGTCGGGATGAACTGCCATTTCAGGTCCCTTTTCAGCGCCGGGACCTCTACCCCCCGCTTTAGGAGATTGCTTCCGGTGGTCTTCATGATATCATCCAGGGGACGCTGGATTCCGTCATAGATACTCTTAATCAGCCCGGGCCCAAGTTCTACGCTCAGGGGCATTCCGGTGGACTCTACAGGTTCACCCGGCCCCAGCCCGGAGGTTTCCTCATACACCTGTACGGATGCCTGGTCCCCGTGCATCTCTATGATTTCACCGATCAGGCGCTGTCCGGATACCCGCACCACGTCAAACATGTTGGCGTCACGCATCCCTTCGGCGATCACCAGCGGGCCTGCTACCTTTTTAATAATGCCTGTGCTCATTTTGTCCGTCACCCACCTTTCTAATTTCCTTCGTTAAAAATAATATCCGAACCCACGGCCCGCTCCACAAAGCTCTTTACCTGTGCTATGCCCTCGCCGGTATTCCCGGATACGCCGGGAATACGGATGATGGCCGGCCGGATCTGTTCGTCGTATCTGTCAATTTCATCTTTTATCATTGCCGCCAGTGCTTCTGTCACATAAATGATGCCGTAATCCCCCTGAGCGAGTCTTCTGAGCAAGGTGGTTCCGCTTTCCGCGTCGCCGGCAGGAAATGTGGCAAGGCCAAGGGCGGCAAAGCCGTAAATGCTGTCGTAATCACCGATCACTGCTATTTTATACATACATTTCTCCAAGCCTTTCCCGAATGACCTGTTCCGGCAGGCCGTTCTGCTTGCCGGAAAGGATCATCCGCACACATTTGATTTCATTTTCCCTGGCCAGGACATAGGCTGCCACCGGGCCGAGGGTAAATGGATTAGACTTCTGTGGTTTGATCTGGCTGATCACCAGGTCGCTGCACCAGCGTTCAAAAGCGGCTGTGGAAGTCAGAAGGGCTTCAGCGGCAGTAGAGTAATCCGTGTGTTCCAGGTATTCGGCTACTCCCTTCAGGCCTCCGAGAGCGGCGTGAGAGAGGCGGGTAGTATCCAGTTCCCTGCAGGGCGCCAGTGCCCGGAGGATGAAATCCAGCGGTTTGCCCAGCTCTCCGCAGCGGACGGCAATGCGTATATCGGCAGTAACTACTGTTGATACCGCATATTGCTTCAAAACCTCGTCTGAAGCATGTTCCCCGGCCTCATAGACGGCTTCCAGGGCGGCGCGGTCCAGAATCATATCACAGAGCTGGCCGTCGCCTGTATGCAGCAGTGTATCATACGCGGCTGCAGAGGCCGCCGCCATGTGTTCCGGCAGGAGGGAATACTCCCGTTCCTGTATGGCTTTCAGGAGCAGGGAGGGATCGAGCGTCCCGCCGCTGACAAAAAGTCTTTCCGGTGAAATTTGTGCGCCGGTATAGGACAGCTTGACGGCTGCCTTCAGGTTATGGTAGTCATTGGCCAGCTTCAGGACCTTCAGTTCGGAGACATCGTCTGTCAGCTCCATCACCTGATCCCAGGTTTTCCTCTCTTCGGCAGCCAGAAGATCTCCGGAAGTCAGTGGAAGATCCGGATCACCATAGCCTCTGTCTGCCAGCAGATGCAGAGCCTCTTCATAGGTGCGTGCGGCCAGCAGCTGTTCCAGGGCCGCGGAATTGAGAAGAGACAGCTCCAGCGTGCGGATGCGCGCAACCTCATAGGTATAATCTTTACTCATTGAAAACCTCCTTTGCGTTCCGGCTGCTATGCAGGGTCAGAGAACAGGAATGTGTGAAGCAGGTCCTGCAGGCGTTCCTGTGCGGCAGAGAAGATCGCATCGAAGGAACAGTTTTCCTCAACGCCCCCGTAGACCAGCAGAAACCCGCCGTCAATATCACAGGGCGTGTGGGAGAGAGTCAGGGTGCCGCCCTTCTTCCCGGCGGCAGCGGATATAGTCCGCTGAAAGTCTCGCGGCAGACGGTCCAGATCTCTGGCAGACAGGCGGATTTCTCCCGTACCCTCCAGCACGAATTGATCCAGCATGCGGGCAAGCAGTTCAAAATACGGACCGTCGTCCAAGGTATGCAGAGACTGATGTGCCTTTTCAATGATACTGCCGATCAGCTCCTGGCGGACGGCGAGGAGCCTTCTCTTTTTTTGCATTTGTGCGGCAGAACGGCCCTTGGCTTCAATGTCACGGGCTGCTGCCGAGGCTGCCGCTTTTGAAGCTTCTGCCTGTTCCGCAGAGGTTTTCTCTGCTTCTGCGAGTATGGCTTCTGCCAGATGTCTGGCGTCTTCTATCAGTTTGTCTGCAGAGCTTTTGGCGTCTTCTTCGATGTGGTTTAAAATCTTATCCAATCCAGTCATTGCAAGCTCTCCTTATCTTAAAAAGGTTACAGGTTGAAAACTGCCATGATGGAGATCAGCAGTGCCAGGATCGCATAAGTTTCTACCATGGCCGGAAGCAGCATGGCTTTTCCGAAGGTATCCGGCCGTTTTGCCAGCATCCCGATGGAAGCGACAGAGGTTTTGCCCTGATGGATGGCAGAAAACAGGCCGACAATGGCGATGGGCAGGCAGGCGACGAAATACAGAAGGCCCTGGGAAAGTGTCAGGTCGACGGCTCCTCCGCCGATGATGCCAATCCGGCTCAGGGTGACGAAAGCTACTAAAAGTCCGTATATGCCCTGGGTTCCGGGAAGCAGCTGAAGAATCAGAACTTTACCGAAAAGCTCTGGCTTCTCCGTCATGACGCCGGCCGCTGCACGGCCGCCCATTCCAACTCCCACGGCGGAACCGATCCCTGCGAACAGAGTGGCGCAGGCGACACCCAACAATGCGAACACAATTCCTAAATTTTCCATTCTAATTTTCCTCCTTGATTTTAAAATATTTAGAAGAGTCTGCGGAGAACGGGTGGAACTCATCACCGCCGCCTTCATAAAATTTTCCAAAAAACTCAACGTATTGCAAACGGTTGGTATGAACATAGGCTCCCAGCAGATTGATGGCCAGATTCAGAGTGTGGCCCACCAGGAAAATGAGCACGAACGCAATCGCACCGATGACGCCGCCGCCCGCCATGGCCCCCATCGTATTGATAACAGAAGCGATGACTCCTGTTGCCAGCCCCAGCGCCAGCAGACGGGAATAGGACAGGACGTCGGAAAGCCAGCTGGTGGCGCCGTACAGCTCATAAGCCCCCAGGGCCAGGCGCAATCCGAAATTTTTACGCCTTCTTCCTGTCATCAGGACAATTCCCAGCGCGCCGGTGATTGCCAGGATTTTGGCCAGCAGATTCAGCCAGGCCGGGAAGATCAGTGTAACGCCTGCCATGGAGGCGAACATGTCGCTGGGAAGCAGCATGAGGATCAGCCCGATCAGAAGCATATACCAGAACCCCACCTCGCAGAGACAGTCCATATATTTGCGGTCACGGATCAGCAGGAAGCCTTTGATGGCAAGGCCTGTGAATAGGTGGATGATCCCGAACAGAAAGCTGAACATCAGCAGCCGCATGGGATCGTCAAGCGGGACGAACCAGACCGCGGGAATTGTGAGCTCCGTATGAAAAAATGTCCGTGCCACAACGGGGATGACATCTCCGAAGTAGCCTCCAAACATAATGCCCCAGAAAGTGGTAGATATGCCGCAATACATAAACATGGTCAGCATGTTTTTCAGCCCCTGGGCCATCCGGGGGTATTTCTTCAGGAAAATGAAGCAGCCCACTGTCATCAGGATTCCATAACCGGCGTCTGAGAGCATGAGTCCGAAGAAAAAGTAGTAGAAAACAGCCATAATCCCGGTGGGGTCGATTTCCCCTTTATGAGGGAGGCCATAGGACGTCACGACGCCCTCGGTAGGGGCAGAAAAGCCGTTGTTCCTGAGCAGGACCGGGGCACTCTCGTCAGCCGGTATGTCTTCCAGCTCAGCCGTGCAGCAGTAAGCGTCCTCCAGATGGCTTTTGAGCCGGGCGGCGTTTTGTTTCGGGATGTACCCGGTGATAAAAAATACATGACGGGACTGGAGCAGCTGTCCCAGTACCCGGTATTTATCAGCACGCATCGTATAATAATCCGACAGAAAACGGAGGCGGCCGCGTTCGGTTGAAAGCGAGGCAAGTTCAGATAGAAGCGCCTGTTCTTCCGACAGAGACTCGTCATACTTTTTCCTGAGCTTTTCGTCGTAAGCGGAAGGAGTCAGAGAAGATTGCACGGAAGGCCTGGCAAAGCCATTCTTCCGCAGCGCGTCCTCCATCTGCCCGCTGTCAGCCCGGAGGCAGGCCGCAAAAATACAGGTCTGGGTGGGATCGCTGCCCAGTATTTCCAGATCAAATGCTTCCAGGCCGGGGGCATCTACAACCAGGGCGGACTGGAGCTGTTCCAGCGTCCATTGGCCCGGCAGGGCGCCCAGAAGGATGGCTGTGGTCTTGGTACCCCTGGCATCCAGCGGAAGATCCAGCCGCATCCATGGCACCAGGCTTTCACGGGAGGCCAGGAGCCGGGACTGCTGAGCGCGGCTTTCCGTCAGCTTTTTCTGCAGGGCCAGGATGTGGCTGGCAATGGACAGAGACTGTTCCTGCTGTTTTACGTTTTTTTCGTAGTCTGCCAGAGAGATTTCCGTCTTTCCGTTGAGGGAGTCCAGCATCCCTCTCTTCTCCGGGGCGTATTGATCTAGGACTTTCAGAGCATCTTCAGCGGTCCGGGCCCGTTTTTCATATCCGGTGCGCATAGGAGCGGTATCCATTCGCTGGAACAAGGGATCTTCCTCGCCGGAAGCTTCGATCTGGACGAGGCCTCTCCGCTGCAGGTCTTCAAGAATTTGCTTGCGGTTGCTTTTTAATGCACAAATATACAGTTTCTGCATCTGCAACACTGCCATTTGACGTCACCCTCTTTCTTCCAAAAAATGATCCAGAACCAGCCGCACCGCTTCAGACTCCCGGGATTGTGCCTGGGCCTTCAGTTCAGCGGCAGCGACGGCGGCCTCGTCCAGTACGGAGGCTGTCTCACGGGCAGCCGCAGCGGAGGCCGTCTTTTGGGCCTGAGCCAGTTCAGCGGCAGCATCTTTTTTTGCCTGTTCCAGCAGGGCTTCCGATTGGGAACGGGCTTCGGCCAGGATGGCGTCAGCCCTTGCCTGTGCGTCTCGCCGCACCTGTTCCGCCGCGGTTTCTGCCTGACGGATGGCGTCCATAGTTTCTTTGGCCATCGTTTCACCTTCCTTTGCTTGTCAATATTAATTAGAAAAAATGCAGAGCTTTCCTGAGTAATAAAAAAAATCCGGCGGAGGATTGTTTTAGTTGCTTTCCACCGGAATATTCCGAAGCAATATTAGCACTGCTATTTAAAATATAAAACTTTCGTATGGAAAAATCAAGAAAAAACGTTAAAATCCTGACAATTTTATAAAAATGTCTAAATTTCTACATATTTATTATGCCTTAAAAATTAGAATTTAAACGATATATTTACAAATGATATTCGGAATTGTGATTTGGCTAATGCTATGGTATAATAAACGGTAATGCGAAAACGGGGCCTGGCGGAGAAAGGACGGCAGACAGCGGGTTCGTGATACAAGAAAGCGAAAATGAGAGAGGAAAGTGAGAGGAAAATGACAACATCACAAATTGGAATGCTGATTTTTATGATTCTGTATCTTGTTGCCATGCTAGGAGTCGGTTTCAAATTTTCAAAGAAGAATGAAACAGTTGGTGATTTCTATCTGGGCGGCCGGAAACTGGGGCCGCTGGTGACAGCCATGAGCGCGGAGGCATCGGACATGAGCAGCTGGCTGCTGATGGGGCTGCCTGGCGTGGCTTATCTGACAGGCATCGCGAGCGCCGGGTGGACGGCGATCGGCCTGGCAATCGGTACATATATGAACTGGCTGATTGTGGCGAAGAGAATCCGGAGATATTCTGCAGTAGCGGGTAATTCAATTACAATTCCGGATTTCTTTTCAAACCGCTATCATGATAAAAAGAGAGTGTTAATGTTCATCGCGGCCGTCGTGATCATTCTCTTTTTCATACCTTATACGGCTTCCGGATTTGCGGCCTGCGGCAAGCTGTTCGCCAGTCTCTTCGGGCTGGATTACCATGTGGCGATGATTCTCAGCGCCATTGTTATTGTCGGCTACACAACACTGGGAGGGTTTCTGGCCGCCAGCACGACGGATTTCATCCAGAGTATCGTTATGACAGTCGCCCTGCTGATTGTGCTGGGGTTTGGCGTCCATGTGGCCGGAGGCTTTGACGCGGTCATGGAAAATGCATCCGGTCTGGCGGGCTATCTGAGTATGACGCAGGTCCACAATGTGGCGACAGGGGGAGCGGACAGCTATGGCCTGATCACCATCGTATCGACGCTGGCCTGGGGCCTCGGGTATTTTGGAATGCCGCATATTTTGCTCCGGTTTATGGCAATTGAAGACGACAGTAAGCTGAAAATCTCCAGAAGAGTGGCATCCATCTGGGTGGTGATTTCCATGGCGGTAGCTGTGCTGATCGGAATTATAGGGCTCGGCATGACAAATGTAGGCGCAGTTCCTGCTCTGGAAGGCACCCAGTCTGAGACGATCATCGTTAAAATCGCTCAGCTGCTGAGCCAGAATGGGCTGTTGGCCGCATTGTTCGCCGGAGTGATCCTCTCCGGGATCCTGGCTTCGACCATGTCAACGGCAGATTCCCAGCTTCTGGCGGCGTCATCCTCTGTGTCACAGAATATCATTACCGGTTTCTTCAAGGTGAAGATGAGTGAGAAGAAACTAATGATGATCGCGAGAGGTTGCCTGCTTGCTATTTCTGTAGTGGCAGTCGTGCTTGCGTGGGACAGCAACAGCTCTGTATTCGGCATTGTATCCTTTGCATGGGCCGGATTTGGAGCATCTTTCGGGCCTGTTGTCCTGTTCGCGCTGTTCTGGAGGCGATCCAATATGTATGGAGCGCTGGCCGGCATGATTTCGGGCGGAGCGATGGTATTTATCTGGAAATATCTGGTCCGTCCGCTGGGCGGCGTCTGGGATATCTATGAGCTGCTGCCGGCATTCCTGGTTGCCAGTGCGCTGATCATAATCGTAAGCCTTCTGACAAAAGCTCCGGAAAAATCTGTAGTGGAGGAGTTCGACCGGGTAAAGGCCATGAAATGACGGGAGTTTCTTTACGCGGAATGCTGTGCCGGCAGAGTCAGCGCAGGAGAAAGGTGGAGGAGAGCTTTGACGAAGGATGAATTAGTGGGGAAGTTTCAGGAGATATACGGCGGAGCGGAAGGCGTTAGTGGCTTTTTTGCTCCCGGCCGCGTAAATCTGATTGGAGAGCATACGGATTATAATGGCGGCCATGTGCTGCCGTGTGCTCTGAGCTTCGGAACCTGGCTGCTGGCAAGAAAGAGGCAGGACCGGAGGCTGCGTTTTTTCTCGGAGAATTTCAGCCGCCTGGGGGTTATAGAATCAGATCTGGAGGATCTGGCCTGCCGGGAGGAGGCGGGCTGGACGAATTATCCCAAGGGAGTGATATGGGCGTTTCGTGAGCGTGGATACGAGATAACCCAGGGCCTGGATGTATTCGTATATGGTGATGTTCCCAGCGGCGCCGGGCTGTCATCCTCAGCGTCGCTGGAAGTGGCTGCCGCGCTGGCGCTGCGGGAGCTTTTTGAACTGAAAGAACTGGCGATGACTGATCTTGCAGTGATCAGCCTGTATTCTGAGAATCATTTTAACGGCCTGAACTGTGGAATTATGGATCAGTTCGCAGCGGCGATGGGGAAGAAAGACTCTGCTATCTTTCTGGATACGGACACGCTGGCCTATGAGTATGTAAACGCGAGGCTGGATCACGCCAGGATAGTAATTACCAACAGCAAAGTAAAGCACAGTCTGGTGGATTCCGCCTATAATGACAGAAAGCGGGAAAGCGATAGGGCGCTGAAGATGCTGCAGCGGGCGGTGGACATCAGAGGGCTGGGTGATCTGACTGAGGAAGACTTCGAACGCTGTAAAGAGGCAATCCAGGATACCGTCTGTGAGAAACGGGCGCGCCACGCAGTATATGAGAACAGGCGCACAATCCGGGCGGCGGCGGCGCTGAATGCGGGAAGAATAGAAGAATTCGGAAAGCTCATGAACGAATCCCACAGATCCCTCAGGGATGATTATGAGGTGTCCTGTCGGGAAGTGGACACGCTGGTGGAAATCGCCTGGGAGATTCCGGGAGTGCTCGGCTCCAGGATCACCGGAGGCGGTTTTGGCGGCTGTACAGTCAGTATTGTGGAACAGGATGCCTTTAACCGGTTCAGGGATACGGTCGTCAGCAGATACAGAGAGAAAACGGGTATAACAGCGGAAATCTATGCTGCTGAGATAGGAGACGGAGCCAGAAGGCTGTGGTAAATGCAGCATGAGTGTCAAAAAGTGATTGACATTTTAAAAAGATGGTGATATGTTATTTAAAACAGACAAATACGATGACGAGGATTAGTACATTTGATTCCTGAATTCAGAAAACTGCTGGGCGATGCGAAGCAGTGGACGGAACATCTGGAACTGCCCTCCGAGTGGCTGCCCGAAATCTCAGGAAAGTAGATGCAGACGGAGCCCCACCGTTACGAGGGGGAGGATATAAGATCGGGAGATCCGTATCCGGTGAGTGTACGGAGCAATCCGTGAAATAAGAGTGGTACCGCGTAGGATGATGAATCAGTCCTCCGTCTCTTGCAGTAATGCAGAGATGGAGGATTTTTTTGTCAGGCAGGAAATTCGAAAGGATTTCCTGTCTGACAAAAAGCCCTCCGGGCAGGATCGCACTGCGGCGGAATGGAATTATGTTGCTAAATGCAACCCGCCGCAGGCGGAGAGTCCGGCAAGCCGGACTCTTTGTAGTTATCCGCGTGAACATGTGAAAAGATGGAAAGAGAGGATTTGAAATTATGATGAATTACAAGAAGTATCAGAGGCAGTATTATATGCCGCCTGCAGGGTATACAGACTGGGTGAATAAGGAATCAGTGGAGCATGCTCCGGTGTGGTGCAGTGTGGATCTGAGAGACGGCAATCAGGCGCTGGTGATTCCCATGAGCCTGGAGCAGAAGCTGGATTTTTTTAAACTCCTGGTCCAGATTGGCTTTAAAGAAATTGAAGTAGGTTTTCCGGCGGCTTCGGAGACGGAATATGAATTCCTCCGGGCGCTGATTGAGCAGAACCTGATCCCGGACGACGTGACGGTACAGGTTTTGACACAGGCCAGGGAGCATATTATACGGAAAACATTTGAAGCGCTGGAGGGATGCAAAAATGCCATCGTCCATGTGTATAATTCCACCTCGTTTGCGCAGCGGCAGCAGGTCTTTAAGAAGTCCAAAGAAGAAATTCTCCAGATCGCCGTGGAGGGCGCCAGGCTTCTGAAGGATCTGACGGAGGAGTGCGGCGCAGATTACCGGTTTGAATACAGCCCGGAGAGCTTTACGGGAACAGAACCGGAATATGCCCTGGAAGTGTGCAATGCAGTTCTGGAGGTCTGGAAGCCTACTGCAGACCGGAAAGCGATCATCAATCTGCCCAGTACCGTTCAGCTGTCAATGCCTCACGTCTATGCGAGCCAGATTGAATATATGAGCAAGAACATGAAATACAGGGAGAACGTAGTCCTTTCTCTCCATCCTCACAATGACAGGGGCAGCGGCGTCAGCGATGCAGAGCTGGGACTGCTGGCGGGAGCCGACCGGATCGAGGGCACCCTGTTTGGCAACGGCGAGCGGACCGGGAATGTGGATGTTGTGACGCTGGCCATGAACCTGTATGCCCAGGGTGTAGACCCACAACTGGATTTTACCGATATGCCGGGGATCTGTGAGAAATATGAAAACTTTACGGATATGAAGATTAATGAAAGAAGCCCTTACTGCGGCGCTCTGGTCTTCGCCGCATTTTCAGGCTCTCATCAGGATGCGATTGCCAAGGGCATGCACTGGAGGGAGGAGAAAAATACCGATCTGTGGACGGTGCCTTATCTGCCGATTGATCCGACAGATATTGGAAGAAATTACGATGCGGATGTCATCCGGATCAACAGCCAGTCCGGGAAGGGCGGCGTCGGATATATTCTGGAGAGAAACTACGGCCTGAACCTGCCGCCGAAGATGCGGGAGGCCATGGGATATGCTGCGAAGGATCTGTCCGATCATCTGCATAAAGAGCTGCTTCCGGATGAAATCTTCAGCCTGTTTAAAACTGTATTTGAAAATGTCAAGAAGCCTTACAGCATTGATGGAGTACACTTTAAACAGTTGAATGACGGCCGGATTGAGGCGGAAGTAAATTCTGCCTATAACGGCCAGTATACGAAGACAATTGCGGAAGGCAACGGACGTCTGAATGCGGTCAGCAACGCGCTGAAGAAAGCGCATAATCTGAAATTTGATCTGGTCACATATCAGGAGCATGCGCTGACCCAGAGCTCCAGCTCCAAGGCTATTGCCTATGTGGGTATTCGGAAACCGGATGGGACGTTGGCGTGGGGAGCCGGCGTGGACCCTGATATCATCCGGGCTTCCATCGACGCTCTGGTGACGGCGATCAATAACCGGTAAATTTGTGTATCATTCTGTAAGCCAGCGCCGAAGCTGCCGTCTGGAACAGCAAAGAATTTTGGATGCAACGTTTTTGCGTTTTCTGAGCACTATATAAGCAAAAGGAGGAAGTTACTATGAAAATGACGGTAAAGAAATTATTGTTCCTTTTGTTGGCCGGCGTATTCTTGCTGTATGGCTGCGGATCCGGGAATTATGCGAATGATACGCCCTCTGAGGAGGATTCCGGAAAAACAGCAGACGGCAGCATGAGTGCGGAGCCGGGAAACGGCGGCGGTTCAGACGATGCTGCGGAAGCCATTTGTGCGATGGTTCTCGTTGATCCGGGCGGAAATAGATATTTCATAGATGTGAATGCCGGCACCTTTTTCACCGCGCCGATTCCGGAAGAGTTTACAAATGCGGATGGAGAGATGCTGGAAGAGAGCGACCTGAGCGCAGGCGACCTGGTGGAAATCTATGGAAACGGTATCATGCTGGAGAGCTATCCGGGCCAGTATCCAGGCGTCAGCCGGATGGTGCTGGTACAGGAAGGGACGGAAGAAGACGCCAGTCAGTATCAGGAGCTGATCGATCAGGTCTACGCGGAACCTGACCCCAGCGAACTGCCTGTCATGAGCGTGGAATATACTACAAAACTGGCAGTTACGTCGATGTTGCTTTCGTCCGGTAATTATGAATGGGCTTACAGCGATGAAAATGGAGAAACCCAGCACGTGGCAGCCTGTGGCAGCCACATCCTGGAATGGGAAGAGCTGGCAGACGCCAGGCTGGAAGAACCGGCGGATCTGCGGCTGCTTCCCTCCGGTGATATGAAGTCAGTGGAGATTACCAGATGGCCGGTATCGGCATGGGAAGCCCATGACAGCAGTGCGGCCGGTGAAAAAGTGGAAGCTGCTGAAGAAGAGGGCTCGTATGTGATCAAAGCTGCGGAGCCGGGATATGTATACCTGGTTGTGGGACACTGGACAGAAGGCTATGTGGAATTTGGATTTTATACTCAATAAGTTATTTGCAGGGAATGGGCTGCCTGTGTTATAATAAGAAAGACGTTTTGCAGCAAGCTGCGGGGAATTTGTTTCTTGCTTCAGGTCTGGACTCTGATTTGAATTCTTGTCCGGCTTGCTGACTGAGAAAATAATATAGAAGGATAAGGTGTGCCTGAATTTTCAGAAGACTGCCGGAACAGATGTATGCAGATACATCTGTTTCGGCTTTTTATTTTAATAGGAAAGTTTTTCTGAAAATATTTGGGCGGAAAGGGGTTTTATGTTAGTGATGATTGACAATTATGATTCTTTTGTGTACAACCTCGCGGCTTATTTTCAGGAGCTGGGCCAGGAAATCCGTGTGGTGAGGAATGACAGGGTATCCGTAGAAGATCTGGCAGAGATGAAAAAGCTGGAAGGGCTTGTGATATCGCCGGGACCGGGGCGCCCGGAGGATGGAGGCGTATCACAGGAGGCAGTCCGCCATTTCACAGGACGAATTCCCATTTTGGGCGTTTGCCTGGGTCATCAGATTATCGGCCACGCTTTTGGAGCTGGCGTTGTTCGGGGAAGCCGGCCCATGCACGGTAAAGTGACCCGGATCTGTCACCGGGGAGAAGGGCTTTTTAAGGGCCTGCCGGAGTCTTATCCGGTCACCCGCTACCATTCCCTGATAGTGGAGAGGAGCACCGTCCCCGGGCAGCTCCGGGTAGACGCCCTGTCGGAGGATGGCGCGGTTATGGCTCTTTCCCACAGGGAATATCCGCTGTATGGCATTCAATTTCATCCGGAAGCAGTGCTGACGGAATACGGCCATGAGTTATTGGAAAATTTTATCAGAATCTGCAGAGAATGGAGGAAGGGATCATGGGGACAAAAGTTGGCAGGCTGAAGAACTATTGTCCGGCAGAGCGGTTATTCGCGGCATTCCACAGGGAGACGGCGGCTTTTTTGGATTCCTCTCTGGAAAATGCCTATGGCAGATATTCTGTCATCGGCAGGTATCCATACCTGCGGGCAGAAGAAAACCTTGGGAGGCTGAGAGTGAACGGCAGGGAAATGGATGGCACTCTTTTGGGATTTTTAAGCCGGTACCTGAAGGAGAACAGAGAAGAGAATGAAACGGGACTGCCCATGATCAGCGGAGCGGTGGGATATCTTTCTTATGATTACGGGCGAAGCTTTGAACAGATTTCTACCCGGCACGTGAAAGAACTCGACATGCCCGAAGGTCTGTTTACATTCTACGATCTCTATGTGATTGATGATCTGGAAAAAAAAGAGCTGTATATCTGTACCGGAGAGCGGCTTCATTCTTATGAATGGTATGAATCAGAGCTGTCGGAGCTGGCCGGTATGCCAGACAGGAAAATTGCCGGGGGTACAGAGCTGCCGGATGAATGCGAAAAGGGTGGCAAAGAGGCAGGCGGGGAGAGCTCTGTCTCTTCAGATTTCACGAAACAGGAATATCTGGAAGCTATTCATTCTATGATTGAATACATCAGGTCCGGCGATATTTATATCGCAAATATGACACGTCAGATAAAGGTGAAGTGCGACATAGCGCCTTATGAGGTGTTCAGATATCTGAGGCGGCATAACCCGTCGCCGTTTGGCGGGTATCTGAATGAACAGAATTTTCAGATTATCAGCGCCTCGCCGGAACGTTTTCTCCGGATACGGGCCGGAAATGTGGAGACGCGGCCGATTAAGGGAACCCGGAAGAGGGGGAAAACACAGGAAGAGGACCGGAGACTGCGGATGGAACTGGAAGCGTCAGAGAAAGACCGGAGTGAGCTTCTGATGATTGTGGATCTGGAACGGAATGATCTGAACAGAGTCTGTGAGCCGGGAAGTGTGCAGGTGACGGAATTATTTGCGGTTGAGTCTTATGCCACGGTTTTTCATCTGGTATCCACGGTGACGGGACAGCTGAAAGCCGGAAAGACGGCGGCCGATCTGATTGGGGCAGCGTTTCCGGGCGGCTCTATCACAGGGGCGCCTAAGATACGGGCGATGGAAATTATCGATGAACTGGAACACAGCAGGAGAGGCCTGTACACAGGTTCTATCGGCTATCTTTCCATGAATGGGGACTGCGACCTGAATATTGTGATCCGAACCGCGGTTCATCAGAATGGAACGTACCATTTGGGGGCGGGAGGCGGAATTACGGCGGAATCTGAGCCGGAATTTGAATATGACGAGACTTGGCAGAAAGCCAGGGCTGTTGTGGAGGCAATTACAGGAGGTGACAAAGGATGGATGGACCATTGACAGCGGACGACGGATACTGGTTTGGGCTGGGCGCCTTCGAGACAATCCGGGTGTATAGGGGAAAAGCGGTATTTCTGGAGGAACATCTGCGGCGGCTTCAGAAGGCTGCGGATTTTTTCGGGCTGTTGAGAGCAGGAGAAAAGGATGGCCGCTGGCTGGATGCTAGAAGAGAGCAGGTCCGTCGTTTCCTTCAGGAAAATCCCATGGAAAATGGAGCCTGCAAGCTGACGGTATCTGAGAAGAATATCCTGCTCACATCCCGTTTAAATGTGTATACGGAGGAGCAATATAAGAAAGGGTTTCATTTGGAGTACAGCAGTATCCGCCGGAATGAGACTTCTCCCTTTACCTATTATAAAACTCTGAACTGCGGAGAAAACATACTGGAAAAGCGCAGGGCAGTAACGGAGGGCTATGATGAACCAGTCTTTTTGAACACCCGGGGGGAGATCTGCGAAGGGGCTGCGACAAATCTGTTTTTTGTAGAAGAAGGGCGGATAATCACGCCTCCGGTCGCCTGCGGACTGCTGAACGGGATACTTCGGCAGTTCATTATGGGGCTGCGGCCAGTGGAAGAGAGAGTCATCAGGCCGGAAATGGTAGAACATTTCCAGGAAATGTTTATCACGAACTCTCTCCTGGGGGTGATGCCGGTAAGCAGACTCGGTGAGAAACAGTTTACTTCGCGTTCCTGTTGGAAATCGCTGTGCCGCCAGGTGTTTTGTGAGCAGGCGACGACAAAAGCAACAGAAGCTCCGGAAACCTTTGTAACAGCGAAGCCGAAGGGATGAACGGCTGTAAAACCCGAAGGACGCCGCACGAAATTGCAGAAGGAGTCTTCACAGAAAGTGGCTGCTATGGTATAATAAAAACTGTTGATTACGTATGAAAGCTCTGGACGGCAGCCGGGCTGGGGGCATGACTTCATGAGCCGAAGCACGGATCTCGGACGGACAGGGAAGCACGAATATCCGTTTAGTTAAGAACATCAGGAAGGAAGTAGAAAAATGCAGATATTATACAAAAGCACCAGAGGCGGAGAATCAGGAGTTCCGGCGTCCCGCGCGGTTTTGAACGGACTGTCCGGAGACGGCGGCCTTTATGTGCCGGAAGAGCTCCCGAAGCTGGAGGTACCCCTGGAAAGGCTGGCCGGAATGAGCTATCAGGATCTGGCCTACGAGGTGATGAGCCGTTTTCTGACGGATTATACGGAAGAAGAGCTGAGGCACTGCATCAACAGCGCTTATGACGCAAAATTCGATACTCCGGAGATTGCACCGCTGCGTCAGGCGGACGGAGCATATTTTCTGGAGCTGTTCCATGGTAAAACGATTGCTTTTAAGGATATGGCTCTTTCTATCCTGCCCTATCTGATGACTACGGCAGCCAGAAAAAATCATATTACCAATGAGATTGTAATACTGACAGCCACTTCCGGCGATACGGGGAAGGCTGCGATGGCTGGCTTTGCCGACGTGCCGGGAACCCGTATTATCGTATTCTATCCGAAGGACGGCGTGAGCCCGGTTCAGGAACGGCAGATGGTGACCCAGAAGGGTGAGAATACATACGTAGTTGCTATCCGCGGTAATTTTGACGACGCCCAGACCGGCGTGAAGAAGATATTTGGGAATAAGCTGTTGGAAAAGGAACTGGATCAGGCGGGCTTCCAGTTTAGTTCGGCCAATTCCATCAACATCGGAAGGCTGGTTCCCCAGGCTGCTTATTATGTATATGCTTATGCGAGCCTGCTCAGGAAGGGTGAGATCCGGCCCGGCGACCCGATCAATGTGGTAGTGCCCACCGGCAATTTCGGCAATATTCTGGCAGCTTACTATGCGAAGCAAATGGGGCTTCCCATCGGTAAGCTGATTTGTGCTTCTAATGAGAATAAAGTGCTTTACGATTTCTTTGCCACAGGCACCTATGATAAGAATCGTGAATTTATCCTGACCTCTTCACCGTCCATGGACATTCTGGTGTCCAGCAACCTGGAACGGCTGATTTACAGGATTGCCGGCGGGAACGCGGACGAGACCAAGACCCTGATGGATGCTCTTTCCAGGGGCGGCAAATATGAGATCACGCCGGAGATGAGAGATCAGCTTGCAGATTTCTATGGGAATTATGCGTCTGAAGATGAGGTCGCGGCTACAATCTCGCGCATCTATTGGGAGGACGGGTATGTTCTGGATACTCATACCGCAGTTGCGGCCGCAGTCTACGGGAAATACACAGAGGAGACCGGAGACCGGACAAAGACTGTGATCGCTTCTACCGCCAGCCCTTATAAATTTGCCAGAAGTGTGCTTCATGCAATTGACAGGGAGAAATACGACCCCATGCAGGATATGGAGCAGATCGACGCCCTGGCCGCGGTATCGGGTGTGAAGGTACCGGAAGCGATAGAAGAGATCCGCACCGCACCGGTCCGTCACCATACGGTGGCAGAGGTCGGAGGGATGGAAGCGGCTGTGAAGAAAATACTGGGGTTAACTGATTAAAAGATCAAGGGGATAAACGTCAAAAGAGGGTGCCCGCCGTGCCGCGGCAGCCTCTTCTGGCGTTTTTTGCTCAGAAAACCACGGCAGGCAATGAAAGAGCTGAGCAGCAGGCTTTCAAGGTTGATGGAGGAACGTAATGAACTGGAATACATTGTTATCGCCCCGCAGAAAGGGTGAGTACCAGAGGTCGTCGGCAGGTAAATCTTCGGATCTCCGTACAGAATTTGAAAAGGACTATCATAGAATCATAGGCAGTGCTTCTTTCCGGAGGCTTCAGGATAAGACCCAGGTATTCCCGCTGGATAAAAGTGATTTTATCAGAACACGGCTGACCCATTCCCTGGAGGTTTCCTCTCTGTCAAAATCCCTGGGGCAAAATATTGCTGAAAGCATTATACAGAAGGGGCTGGACCCGGAGTTTACGGAACAGTCCAAAAGCAACATCTGCGATATTCTTCTGTGTGCCGGGCTGATCCACGATATCGGGAATCCTCCGTTTGGACATTTCGGGGAAGAAGCGATCCGCGACTGGTTCCGGAAAAACATTCCCGTTCTGGAATTCAGAGGGAAGCCGTTAACAGAGGTTCTGACGAAACAGATGCAGCAGGATTTTTATCATTTCGAGGGCAATGCCCAGGCGCTCCGTCTGGTCAGCAAGCTGCATCTGCTGGTGAATGAATATGGCATGAATCTGACCTTTGCCCTGTTGGACACAATCATAAAATATCCGGTTCCGTCAACCGGCGTCCTGCCGGACAGCGGACGGATCTGTGAGAAGAAAATGGGCTATTTTTATGCAGAGGAAGAATTGTACCGGAAGATCGCAGACAGCTGCGGAACGTTTGGCGTGCGCCATCCGCTGACTTATATTCTGGAGGCCGCGGACGACATCGCTTACCGGACCGCCGATATTGAAGATGCATTTAAGAAGGGATTTATTTCCTACGATAGACTCACATCAGAGCTTCACAGCCATCTGGACGCCATCTATCAGGGAAAGGAGAATTATCCCCTTTCAGTGTTGGAGCATCAGTACCGGAAAGCGCTGGAACGGGGGGATAAGGAGCCGAAACGTTACGCGGTGTCGAATTTTATCATACGGATGCAGGGCTATCTGATTTACTGTGCCACCGCCGGGTTTACCGCGCATTATAGGGAAATCATGGAGGGCAGATGGGAGCATGATCTGTTTTACGGGACGGCAGCTGCGCCGATCATCAAAGCATTAGGCAATATTGCCTACGACCATGTATTTGTCTCCATGCCGATTCTGAAGCTGGAAGTTGCAGCTGGCAAAATTATCACCTATTTTCTGGACACCTTTGTCCATGCGTTTCTCAGCTATGATACAGGCCAGAAGCTGGGAATGATGGAAGGAAAGCTGATACATCTGGTATCTGATAACTACAAGCAGATCTATCATTTTTATTCCAGGAACCAGCCGGAGAATGTCAGGCTCTATCTGCGGCTGTTGCTGGTGACAGACTATATCAGCGGGATGACGGACAGCTTTGCTAAAGACCTGTATCAGCAGCTCAATGGGATAGAGTAAATTATACAGAACCATATGATTGGCTGTGCTTGTTCTGAGGTGGGGATTGTGATATAATTAACTACGTGTGGGCATGCATTATGAGGATGCCCGGTGTTTTATATTATACGGGCGGCGGCGTGGCAGCGCCGGCGGGGATCCCGGCAGAAAGGGAGAGCGGAAATGACATTAGAAGAAACGGTCCGGAGAATTACTCCGTTGGATCAGGAAGCTATGGAAGCTGCAGAGAAGCATTGGAATTCTATTGCTAAGCCTCTGCACAGCCTGGGGAAGCTGGAGGATGTGGTCGTGCAGATTGCCGGCATCCAGGGAACCTCCAGAGTGGAGATTGCCAGGAAAGCCCTGATTGTTCTCTGCGCGGATAACGGTGTGGTAGAGGAAGGAGTCACGCAGACAGGCCAGGAGGTAACGGCGCAGGTGGCGGAAAACTTTCTTCAGGAGAAAGCCACGGCAGGGATTCTCTGCCGCAGGACGGGGGCGGAGATTTTTCCTGTGGACATGGGGATCTACCGGGATACCTGCATCAGGAACTGCAAGATTGCCTATGGTACGAAGAACATGGCAAAAGAGCCTGCAATGACCAGAGATCAGGCGGTGAAGGCTCTTGAGACCGGTATCATGTTGGCTTTTGAGAAAAAAGAAGAAGGATTCCAGCTTCTGGCTACCGGCGAGATGGGTATCGGAAATACCACCTCAAGCAGCGCCATGGCTTCGGTACTGCTGAATCATCCGGTGGAAGAAATGACAGGGCGCGGCGCAGGTTTAAGCACGGCAGGTTTAAATAAGAAGATAAAGACAATCCGGCGTGCCATTGCCATGCACAAGCCAGACCGGGAAGATCCGGTGGACGTGCTTTCCAAAGTAGGGGGATTTGACATAGCCGGCATGGCAGGAGTATTCCTGGGAGGGGCGGCGGCGAAGATGCCGGTGGTCATTGACGGCTTTATATCCTGTGTGGCCGCATTGGCGGCGATCCGGATCTGTCCTACGGCAGGAGATTACATGATCGCCTCTCATGTATCCAAGGAGCCTGCTGCCCGTCTGCTGCTGGATTCTATTGGAAAAGAAGCTTTCCTGACCTGTGACATGTGTCTGGGGGAGGGCAGCGGCGCGGTGACGTTATTCCCGCTGCTGGACATGGGCCTGGAGGTATACCGGAAAATGGCTACTTTTGAAGAAAATGACATCGAAACTTATGTTCCATTGAGTTAGGAGAGACGGATGATACATGTGATAACAGGCGGTTCGGGAAGCGGTAAATCCAGATATGCGGAACAGCAGATACTGGAGCTGGGGGATAACAGGAGAGTTTATCTGGCGACCATGTGTCCGTATGATGAAGAGAGCTACCAGAGAATTGAAAGGCACAGGGCCATGCGGGCCGAGAAGAATTTTGAGACTCTGGAGTGTTATACAGACCTGGCGCGGCTGGAAATTCCGGAGGGATGTAATGTGCTGCTGGAATGCATGTCGAATCTGGTGGCGAATGAGATGTTCCAGCCCGACGCGGCCGGCATACATACGGTCAATGCCGTGCTGGACGGAGTGGTCCACCTGCGGGAGGAAGCGGATAACCTGGTGATTGTTACCAATGAGATTTTTTCCGATGGGATTTCCTACAGCAATCAGACGAGAATTTATCAGGAGTATCTGGGAGCGATCAATCAGGAAATCGCCCACATGGCCGACCGGGTAACAGAGGTGGTATACGGGATTCCCATCTCCGTGAAAGGAGCGCCATGAAAAACCTCTGGAACAGTTTTATTGTTGCGTTCTCTATGTATTCTAAGATTCCTATGCCCAGGGCTGATTGGACGAGAGAAAACATGAAATATTCCATGTGTTTTTTCCCGTGGGTAGGTCTGGCGATCGGGGCCCTGGAATTCGGATGGTTTCATCTGGCAGTTTGGCTGGGCTTTGGTACCATATTCAGAACTGCCGTGCTGGTACTCATACCTGTGCTGGTTACCGGAGGAATTCATCTGGACGGCCTTTTGGATACGGCTGATGCCATGAGTTCCTGGCGTGAAAAGGAAAGGCGGCTGGAGATTCTCAAGGATTCCCATGCGGGCGCATTTGCGGTCATCATCGGGCTCTGTTATTTTGTAATCTGCTTTGGAGCGGCCAGTGAAGTGACCAGGGAGACACTTCCGGTGCTCTGCCTGGCATTTGGAATCTCGCGAACGTTTTCCGCATTGTCTGTGGAGAATTTCCCCAATGCGAATCCGAAGGGGACAGCTGCAGTTTTCGGAAATAATTCATTGAAAAACATAGTGAACGTCACGATGGCCGTATACCTGCTTTTGTTTTTAGCGGCGGGCGTCCTGCTTAACCCGTTTCTGGGGATACTTCTAATGACGGCAGCGGCGTTTGTGTTTGTTTACCATTATCATATGGCATTGAAATATTTCGGCGGCATCACCGGGGATCTGGCAGGTTTTTTCGTCAGTCTCTGCGAGCTTGTTATGCTGCTGACAATAATAATCGGGAATAGAATTGCGGGGATGATTGGATGAAGCTTGTGATTGGCGGTGCATTTCAGGGAAAATATTATTATGCCAGAAAGACCTTTAATATCCAGGACGGATGGGTGGACGGCAATACCTGCAGCTGGGATGAGATTTTTGAATGCAGAGGGCTGCTGCATTTTCATGATTATGTGAGGAGAAGAATGCAGGCCGGGAAGGAAGTGGATGGCCTGGCCGGGGAATTGCTGGAGAAGAATCCGGATATCTGTATCCTGACGAATGAGGTGGGATACGGCGTGGTGCCCATGGAAGCCTTTGACAGGAAATACCGGGAAACTATGGGCAGGCTCTGTGAGAAGCTGGCGGCACAGTCCGGGGAAGTCCATCGGGTGATCTGCGGGATCGGGACGGTGATTAAACATGCTTAAGGTGAATATGATCCGTCATGGGAAGACTTATGGGAACAGCAGAGGGCGGTATATCGGCACGACGGATGAGCCTCTTCTCCTGGAAGAGGCGGAGGCGCTGAGACGGTATGCTTTTGAAGAGACGGACCAGGTATTTGCAAGTCCTCTGATGCGCTGTGTGCAGACGGCCGAAATTCTGTTTCCCGGGCAGGAACCCTGCCTGATTCCGGAATTTGCCGAATGCGATTTTGGGAAATTTGAGAATAAAAATTACCAGGAGCTCAGCGACAATCCGGATTATCAGAAATGGATTGACAGCGGCGGCACTCTGGGATTTCCCGGAGGGGAAAGCATGGTTGAATTCCAGGAGCGCTGTCTTGCAGGGATGGAGCGGGTGGTCGCCATGTCCTATGAGAAGGATTGGGAAGAGATAGCGCTGGTCGTACACGGAGGAACGATCATGAGCATACTAGGCGCTTACGGCTTTCCGAAACAAGATTATTTTGAATGGCACGTGAATAACGGTGAAGGATACCGGGTGCGGTTTTCACCGGAGGCTTTTTGCCGCGGCAGCCGTGAGCTGGTGGTGGACGGCAAGATCGTGCGGAGCGAAGAATAGAGGCGCGCTATGTTTGGAGAATGCCATGCGCATATCTTTATGAACGGGTTTGATTACCGGAAAGCTGTGAAGGATCACAGGGACAGGCCGGATGAGGCTGAGATCCGCCGGGCGCTGGAAGCTTACCGTACACATGGGGTGGCCTTCGTCAGAGACGGGGGCGATCACTTCGGAGCCTCCCTGTTGGCCAGAAGACTGGCTCCGGAGTACGGGATTACCTATCTGACTCCCGGTTTTGCAATCTACAGGGAGGGCCGCTACGGGAAGGTGGTGGGCCTGTCCTATGGGAATCTCCGGGAGTATGCGGCCCTGGTCAGAAGGCTGGCGGATGAAGGCGGTGATTTCGTGAAGATCATGACCACGGGAATCATGGATTTCCAGACGGACAGGGGCCTTACCAGTGAACCGCTGGAGAGAGAAGAGGTGCGTGAAATGGTGCACATCGCACATGAAGAAGGGTTTCGGGTGATGAGCCACACGAACGGTGCGAGAGCTGTGGAGATCGCAGTGGAAGCCGGGGTGGATTCCCTGGAACACGGGAACTTCCAGGACGGGGACAGCATTGCCTGTATGGCGGAGCATGAGGTGGTATGGGTGCCGACGGCCGTAACGGTCAGGAACCTGATCGGCAGCGGAAGATTTTCTGATGAGGTCCTGAAGAGTATCTGGAAGGGACTGGAAGAAAACATGCGTCTGGCCAGAAAACTGGGGGTCATGTTTGCGCTGGGCAGTGATGCCGGCGCATGCGGAGTTTTTCATGGACAGGGAATCTGTGAGGAATACCAGGCGTTTCAGGATATATTTCCGGAGGATACTGCTCTGGAACAGGGGCTGAAAGCCGGGGAAATGAGAATACGAAAGTTTGTAAGGGAGACCTGAGATGGGATTCAAGAGCGGGCTGGAAGAATGCTATGTTATTAAAAATCATAAAAAGCTGCGCTGCGGCTATACGACAGGCTCCTGTGCCGCCGCTGCCGCGAAGGCCGCGGCCTGTATGCTGCTGACTGGCAATCCTGTGGAGGAAACGGCTCTTCAGACCCCCAAAGGGATTTTACTGCATCTGCTGATTGAGGAAGGGCGGATTGAGCGGGGGCCGGACGGAAGCCCTGTCAGGGCCAGCTGTGCCGTGCGGAAGGACGGAGGAGACGATCCGGATGCGACGAATGGGATTCTTATCTGTGCTGCCGTGGAAAGAAGGCCGGAGGAAGGAATACATATTGACGGCGGAACAGGCGTGGGCAGGGTTACAAAGCCCGGCCTGAACCAGCCGGCAGGAAATGCGGCGATTAACGACACGCCGCGGAGGATGATCCGGGAAGCGGTGGAAGAAATCTGTGAAATGCATGGTTACGGGGGCGGAATGTCGGTGGTCATAAGCATTCCTGAAGGAGAAGAGATTGCCGGAAGGACCTTTAATCCCAGACTGGGGATTGTGGGCGGCCTGTCTGTCCTGGGAACCAGTGGCATTGTGATGCCGATGAGTGAAGAGGCTCTGGTAGAGAGCATCCGGACAGAGATGAAGATGCTTCATGCGGCCGGTGCCGAATATCTGGTCATCACGCCGGGGAATTATGGAGAGACTTTTTCCCGGCAGATGAAAGACATAGATCTGACTTATGAGATGAAGTGCAGTAATTACGTGGGAGAGACCATCGACATGGCTGAGGCCATGGGGATCAGGGGAATCCTGTTTATTGCCCATATTGGAAAGTTTATCAAGGTTTCCGGAGGAATTATGAATACCCATTCCAGAAACGCAGATGCCAGAGCCGAACTGATGGCGGCAGCAGCATTGCGCTCAGGCGCCGGGGCAGAGGACGCCAGAAGAATTCTGGAGACAAATACTACGGAAGAATCACTGGACATTCTGGCAGAATGCGGAGAAGTTCTCTATGGGAAAACCATGGAGGAAATCTGCCGGAGAGTACAGTTTTACCTGAATGCCAGGTGTAAAAACACCGTTAAGCTGGGTGCGGTTCTTTTTTCTTCCGTCAGGGGTAAATTAGGAGAGACAGATACTGTTCCGGAATTGATTGAACTGATAAATACACAGACAGAAAGGATAAAAAGATGAAAGCAAAGTTATATGGAGTCGGCATCGGGCCGGGTGATCCGGAACTGCTGACGCTGAAAGCGCTGCGTGTCATAAAGGAGAGCGATGTGATTGCATTGCCCGGAAGTGACCCTAAAGACACGGTGGCATATGAAATTGTGAAGAGGGCGTATCCCGGACTGGATGAAAAGGAATTACTGGCTGTGGATATGCCGATGACGAAAGATACGGAAAAGCTGGAGCAGAGCCATTCAGAAGGCGCCTCCAGAATCTGTGCCTGCCTGAAAAGCGGACGGCAGGTGGCATTTCTGACGTTGGGAGATCCAACCGTATATTCAACTTATCTGTATGTTCATAAAAAAGTCATTTCCTCCGGTTATGATGCGGAGATCATAAGCGGAATTACCTCTTTTTGTGCAGTGGCGGCACGGCTGAACATGGGGCTTGTGGAAAAAGCGGAACCCCTCCATGTGATGCCTGCCTCCTATCAGATCTCAGATGCGTTGAAGCTTCCGGGAACAAAAGTCCTGATGAAGGCAGGAAAGAAAATGAAACAGGTGAAGGAAGAGCTGAAAGAGCTGAACGCTTCCGCGGTTATGATTGAGAACTGCGGAATGCCAGATGAGAAGATCTACCGGACCGCGGATGAGATTCCTGAAAATGCCGGCTATTATTCTTTGATTATCGTAAAGGAGAGCGTATGATACATTTTGTTGGTGCCGGGGCGGGAGCTCCGGATCTGATCACCCTGCGGGGAAAGAAATATCTGGAAGAAGCTGATGTGATCATTTATGCGGGTTCCCTGGTGAATCCCCAGCTTCTGGATTACAAAAAGGAGGGCTGCAAGGTATATAATTCTGCAGTCATGACGCTGGAAGAGGTGCTGGAAGTGATGGAAGGGGCGGAAAAGGGCGGACTTACGACCGTTCGCCTGCATACGGGAGATCCCTGTCTCTACGGAGCGATCCGTGAACAAATGGATGTCCTGGAGGAAAAAGGCTTCGCATATGATTCCTGCCCCGGCGTCAGTTCCTTCTGCGGCGCTGCATCAGCACTGGATCTGGAATATACGCTGCCGGATGTGTCTCAGAGCGTAATCATCACCCGCATGGCCGGCCGGACACCAGTTCCGGACAGGGAAAGCATTGAGTCCTTCGCGGCCCACAAGGCGACGATGGTAATATTCCTGAGCACCGGCATGCTGGAGGAGCTGAGCGAACGGCTGGTAGCGGGGGGCTATCAGGCGGATACGCCGGCTGCCATCGTCTATAAAGCCACCTGGGAAGACCAGAAGACCTGTGTCTGCACCGTAGGAACTCTGGCGGAGACTGCCAGGAAGGAAAATATCACTAAGACGGCTCTGATGATTATTGGAGACGTGGTAACACACAGCCATTATGACAGATCGAAATTGTACCATCCGGAATTTACGACGGAATTCCGGGAAGGAAGCAAGTAATAGGGGAAGCACAGATGAAGATTACGGGGATTTGTTTTACAAGAGCGGGAATGGAGCTGGCAGGGAAGATCAAAGAGCTGCTGCTTCAGATACCGGTGGAGAAGGAAATAGTCACACAGTGGTTTTATAAAGGGAAGTATTTCCCGGAACAGAAGGAAACAGGATTTGAGATGATAACCGGTTCCATGAGGGACTGGGCATCCGACCGCTTCAGGGACAGTGATGGGATTATTTTTATCGGCGCCACAGGGATTGCCGTCCGGACAATCGCGCCTTATGTCAGGGATAAGCGGAAAGACCCGGCGGTACTGGTACTGGATGAAAAGGGAAAGTTCTGCATCCCGCTTTTATCCGGACATATCGGAGGCGCCAATGAACTGGCCGAATGGCTGGCTTCAAAGATCGGAAGTGTGCCCGTCATAACGACGGCCACGGATGTGAACGGCCGTTTTGCCGTAGATGTCTATGCAAAGAAAAACGATATGGTTATTTCCAATATGACCTATGCTAAAGAAGTGTCAGCTGCGCTGCTTTCCGGAGAACAGGTAGGCTTTCATACGAACTTTCCTGTAAAGGGCGAGCTTCCGGAGGGAATTGTCTGGTCGGGTGAAGCGGATCTGGGAATTTACATCAGCCCTTCTTATCACAGTGCGTATTTTGATCATACTCTCTGGCTGATTCCCAGGTGCCTGACGATTGGTATCGGCTGCCGGAAAGGCGTCAGCGCAAGGCAGATTGAGAAGCTGGTGGAAGATACTCTCAGGGACTACAGCCTGTACCCGGAAGCGATCCTTCAGGTGGCCACCATCGATCTGAAGAAGGACGAGCCGGGACTTGTGGAATTCTGCAGAAGCCGGGAACTTCCTCTGCGGACGTTTACAGCCGGGGAGTTGAAAGCGGTGCCGGGGAATTTTTCCAGCTCCGGATTTGTAGCTGATATTACCGGTGTTGACAACGTCTGTGAACGGAGTGCCGTCCTCGCGGGAGGCGGCAAATTAATCATTAAAAAGGTGAGCGGAGACGGCGTGACCTGCGCCGTCACCCTCCAGAACAGGAGCGTGGAATTTTGAATAAAATATATGTGGTGGGAATCGGCCCCGGCGCCTATGAAAAGATGACGGTTGAGGCGGCGGAGGCCCTGAAAAAAAGTGATATGATTATCGGATATACCGTATATGTGGATCTGGTAAAAGATCATTTTCCGGATAAATCATTTCTGACGACGCCCATGACGAAGGAAGTGGACCGCTGTGTGCTGGCCTTTGAGGAAGCCAAAAAGGGCCATGTGGTCTCCATGATCTGCAGCGGAGATGCCGGCGTCTACGGCATGGCTGGTTTGATGTATGAGGTGGGTGAGCAATATCCGGAGGTGGAGCTTACTATCATTCCGGGAGTGACGGCGGCGACAGGCGGCGCTGCTGTGCTAGGTGCGCCCCTGATCCATGATTTCTGCCTGATCAGCCTGAGCGATCTGCTGACCCCCTGGGAGAAGATCGAAAAGCGGCTTCTGAACGCCGCGGAGGCGGACTTTGTGATCTGCCTGTACAATCCTTCCAGCAGGAAACGTCATGACTATCTGGCGAAGGCCTGTGACCTGGTGCTGCGTTACAAGAGTGAGGATACCGTCTGCGGCATTGTGGAGAATATCGGGCGGGACGGTGAAGGATACCGGGTGATGTCTCTGAGGAAGCTGAGAGATACAGAGGTGGATATGTTCACCACGGTATTTATCGGCAACGCCCAGACGAAAGAGATCGCAGGGAAAATGGTAACGCCGCGGGGATATCGGGATGTATGAGGTTTTGCTTTTTGCCGGGACGGCAGAAGGAAGAAAAATAGCGGAATATATGGAAGAGCAGGGTATCAGGGCTCTGGTTTTTGTGGCTACGGAATATGGGGAGAGCCTGATCTCTTCCGGCCCTTCTCTTCAGGTGGAGTGGGGACGGCTTTCGGAAGCCGGAATGGAGGAGAAGATGGAGGCCAGCCCCGGCGCGCTGGTGATCGACGCCACCCATCCCTATGCGGCGGAGGTCACAGAGAATATCCGGACGGCCTGCCGGAAGACTGGAAGAAAGTATATCCGTGTCCTGAGGAAAAGTCAGGTCTCAGAGGAATGCGAGGCGGTATTTGTCGAAAGCCCCTCTGAGGCGGCGGATTACCTTTCAGGGCAGGAAGGAAGAATTCTGCTGACCACGGGCAGTAAGGAGTTGAAGGCGTTTACAGCCATTCCGGGCTATCGCGAGAGGGTTTACGCGAGAGTGCTTTCACTGCCTCAGGTTGTGGCGGAATGTTCAGAGCTGGGATTCCAGGGAAAACATCTGATCTGCATGCAGGGCCCATTTTCTAAGGAAATGAATTGTGCTCTGATCCGCCAGACAGGCGCCAGGTTCCTTGTGACGAAGGATACAGGCGCTGCCGGAGGATTTCTGGAAAAAGAAGAAGCTGCCAAAAGCTGCGGGTGCCGGCTGGTGATCATCGGAAGGCCGATGCAGGAGGAGGGGATTTCCCTTGAAGAATGCCTGGAACTGCTGGGGAGCCGTCCGGCTTCCGGGCAATCGGACGCTCTGGCGGCGGCTGTGCGTGAGCCCGGCACAGAACATATGGCGGTGATCCGGAACACTGCTGCGGCAGAACCTGAAGCGGAGATCGCTCTGGTGGGTATCGGCATGGGCGGCGCTGCCGGAGCAACCATGACTGTCGAGGCGAGGGAATACTGTGAGGGCGCAGAGCTTCTGATCGGGGCGAAGAGGATGGTGCAGGCCGTGGCGCGGCCAGGCCAGGAGATATTTGAGGAATACAGGGCGGAGGAGACCGCAGCGATCATCAGGAACCATTCCGGCTGCCGCAGGATCGCCGTTCTGCTGTCCGGAGACGTGGGCTTTTACAGCGGAGCGAAAAAGCTTTTGGCCCTGCTGCCGGAGAGTGCGCGGCTCATTCCGGGGATTGGCTCCCTGGTTTATTTCTGTGCGAAGCTGAAAACAGCCTGGGAGGATGTTACGATCACCAGCAATCACGGCAGGCACAGCAATCTGGTAGGCCTGTGCAACCGGAACAGAAAAGTTTTTTCTCTTATGGGAAAAGGAGAGGATATCCGCAGCCTCTGCCGGAAATTCCGTGATTATGGGATGAACGGGCTGACGGTTCATGTGGGTGAAAACCTGAGCTATCCGGAAGAACGGATTACAACGGGTAATCCCGGGGATTTCCTGGATTTTACCGGAGATTCTTTAAGTGTGATCCTGGTGGAAAACCCGGAACCGGAGCTTTTGGTAACTCACGGGATTCCTGATGAAGCTTTTCTGAGAGATAAGGTTCCCATGACGAAGGAAGAGGTTCGGGAGATTTCTGTGAGCAAGCTGCAGCTGACAAAAGACTCTGTCGTCTATGATGTGGGCGCCGGAAGCGGGTCTGTCTCCGTAGAGATGGCGCGGCAGTCTCTGGAAGGACAGGTGTTTGCCGTGGAGAAGAATCCTGTTGCCGTAGAGCTGTTGTATGCCAACAGGCGCAGATTCCGGGCGGATAACCTGACGGTGGTCGAGGGCCTGGCGCCGGAGGCTCTGGTGGAACTGCCCGCGCCTACGCACGCGTTTATCGGAGGGTCTTCGGGGAATCTGAAAGAGATTCTGGAGCTTTTGCTCTCTAAGAATCCGAACATACGGGTAGTCATTAACGCGATTACTCTTGAGACGCTGTCAGAGTCGCTGGAGGCATTGAAAGCGCTGGGATTTGCCGGGGAAGATATAGCGTCAGTGTCCGTTGCGAAATCCAGGACAGCCGGACGCTATCACATGATGATGGGCCAGAATCCGGTTTACGTGATTGCGGCTGTGGGGACGGGAGGTGGCGGACATGAAGCTTGACCGCATCCTGATTACTGCTCCCTCCAGCGGAAGCGGCAAAACATTGGTTACCTGTGGCCTGTTGGGGATCCTGAAAAAGAGGGGGCTGAAAACGGCTTCTTTTAAATGTGGTCCCGATTTTATTGATCCGATGTTCCATACAAAGGTGATCGGCACGAAGAGCCGGAACCTGGACACGTTCTTTGCAGGCGATGAAGTGACCAGGATGCTTCTGCGGAAAAATGGGGCGGATTGTGACATTGCCGTCATGGAGGGCGTGATGGGGTACTATGACGGCCTTTCAGAGAACAGCTCCAGGGCCGGAGCCAGTGACCTGGCACAGGTGACGGATACTCCGGTGCTGTTGGTGGTGAATGCGGCTGCAGCCAGCCGGTCGATCTTGCCTCTCATCAAGGGATTTCTGGATTTTCAGGAAAAGCCCTGCATCAAAGGCGTGATCCTGAACCGGATTTCTCCGATGCTGTATCCGAGAATGAAAAAGGTAATTGAAGAAGAACTGAAGGTGCAGGTCGTGGGATATCTGCCTGTGCTGAAGGACTGTGTGCTGGAAAGCAGGCATTTAGGGCTGCTGATGCCGGATGAGATCGCTTCGGTCCGGGAAAAACTGGAGCTATTGAGCGGGGAGCTGGATCATACGCTGGACGTGGATGCGATCCTTGAGATCGCCCATGGAGCGAGGGAGCTTCCGGAAGAGGCGGACCTGAAACTGCCTGCCTGCAGAATTCCGCTGAAGATCGGTCTGGCAAGAGATGAAGCCTTCTGTTTTTTCTATGAAGATAATCTGGCCATGCTGCGGGAAATGGGAGCTGAGCTGGTAGAATTTTCACCCGTTCATGACCGGGAACTGCCGGAGGGGCTGGACGGCCTGCTGCTTCATGGAGGGTATCCCGAGCTGTATGCGTCAGCGTTAAGCGAGAACAGGTCCATGCTTGCCTCTATACGGAAGGCGCTGGAAAAGGGGCTTCCCTGTATGGCAGAGTGCGGAGGATTTCTGTATCTGCATGAGGTGCTGAGGGATATGGAGGGCAGAGAATGGCCCATGGTGGGGGCAGTCCCGGGAAAAGCATACTATACCGGACACCTGACCAGATTTGGATACATCACCCTTTCGGAGGGAAAGGTGTTCGGCAGAGAGGTCGGGGACATCCGTTCCCATGAATTCCACTACTTTGAATCCGAACATGCAGGAGAAGCTTTCCTGGCCAGCAAGCCGTCGGGAAAAAGGAGCTGGCGCTGCATACGCAGCGGAAGCAGCCTGTTTGCGGGTTTTCCCCATCTGTATTATTACGCGAATCCGGAAGTGCCGAAGGCGTTTCTGGAGTGCTGTGTGGAAAGGAAAAGCGATGTTTGACTATATTCTTCCGGCGGTAGCGCTGGGTTTTCTTCTGGATCTGATTTTCGGAGATCCGGTGTGGCTGTATCATCCGGTGCGCATCATCGGCAAGCTGATTACTCTTTTTGAAAAACTGCTTCGCCGCCTGTTCCCGGATACCAGAGCCGGCCAGAGGACAGCGGGTGTTTTTCTGGTACTGTTCGTGACGGGGATCAGCACGGCGGTTCCGGCGCTGGTCCTGCACTGGCTGTATCAGGTTCAGGTATGGGCCGGGTTTGCTGTTGAGACTTTCTGGTGTTACCAGCTACTGGCCGTCAAAGCGCTGAGGGTAGAAAGCATGAGAGTGTATTCTGCAGTGAAGGAGGGGGATCTCCCGAAGGCCAGGTACGCTGTTTCTATGATTGTCGGAAGGGATACAGACTGTTTGGACGCCCAGGGAGTGACGAAGGCTGCAGTGGAGACCGTGGCGGAAAACTCCTCGGACGGAGTGGTGGCCCCTCTGTTGTTTCTGATGATTGGCGGAGCTGCCGGGGGATTCTTTTACAAGTCTATTAACACCATGGATTCAATGGTGGGCTATAAAAATGATAAATACAGGTATTTTGGAACTTTTGCGGCAAAGCTGGATGATGTGGTGAATTTTTTTCCGGCGAGGATTGCAGGGGGGCTCATGATTTTGGCCGGATATCTCTGGGGTTTTGACGGAAAAAACGCAGCCAGGATCTACCGGAGGGACAAGAAGAACCACGAGAGTCCCAATTCCGCCCATACGGAAGCAGTGATGGCGGGGGCGCTGGATATCCAGCTGGCGGGAGACGCCTGGTATTTCGGAGAACTCCACAGGAAGCCTACGCTGGGTGATCCGATCCGCCCGGTAGAACCGGAAGACATCCCCCGTTCTAACCGGCTGATGGTTGGGACGGCCTTCCTGGCCCTTGTGGCGGGAGCGGTTTTGAGAGCTATTGTGGTACTGTGTGTCTCATGATTGAGGGAACGGGGAGCCGGGAAAAAAGCTGGCCACTTTATTTTGAGCTGACTTTTATGGCTGGAAAGGATACAAAAGTTAAAATTATGAAAGAACAGATACACGGCGGAGATGTGTACCGTCATAAAAATGTGCTGGATTTCTCATCAAACATGAACCCACTGGGGACGCCGCCCGGAGTGATAAAAGCGGCGGCGGAAAGCATGAAGTCGGTCTGCAATTATCCGGATATCAGGTATGAAGAGCTGGCAGGAAGGCTGTCAGAGTATGAGCGGGTGCCGGCAGAATGGCTGATCTGTGGAAATGGGGCGGCCGAACTGATCTTTACTCTGGTTCTTGCCCTGAAGCCAAGCCATGCGCTGCTGATGGCCCCCACATTTGCCGAATATGAGCAGGCCCTGAGGGTTGTGGGCTGTGACATTGCCTATCATGAACTGAAGGAAGGGGATGGATATGCTCTGACCGGCGATATTCTGGATGAAATTCTGCTGCATCTGGATCTGGTGATCCTGTGCAATCCCAATAATCCAACGGGGCTGCTGGCAGAGCCTGAACTCATGAGCCGTATTGTAAAGCGTTGCAGGGAAACGGGCACTTTTCTGGTGATTGACGAGTGTTTTCAGGATTTTATAGAGGACAGAGACAGACATACAAAGAAAAATATGCTGGGAGAATATCAGAATTTATTTTTGCTTAAAGCATTCACCAAGCGGTACGCCATGGCGGGAATCCGGCTGGGATATGGACTTTGTTCAAACCTGGCGGTGCTGGAGAAAATGCAGGAGGCTGTGCAGCCATGGAATGTGTCGATACCGGCTCAGGCAGCCGGAGTGGCGGCCCTTGAAGAAGAGGAATATGTGGATGAGGCGAGGCAGATCATCGGGGCGGAGAGGGAGTTTCTGCGGGACGGGCTGCGGCAGCTCGGATTTTCAGTCTATGACTCCCGGGCGAATTATATTTTCTTCCGGGGTCCCTCAGGCCTTGTGGAGCACGCGCTTAAAAAACAGGTGCTGATCAGGGACTGCAGCAATTACAGGGGCCTTTCCGAAGGATATTACAGGGTGGCTGTCAGAACCCATGAGGAGAACATAAAATTGCTGGAAGCACTGGCATAAGGAGGAAAAAGATGGCGAAGGCGATCATGATACAGGGGACCATGTCAAATGCTGGAAAGAGTCTGATTGCAGCGGGACTATGCAGGATTTTTCATCAGGACGGGTACCGGGTAGCGCCGTTTAAGGCGCAGAATATGGCTCTGAATTCTTTTATCACGAAGGAAGGGCTGGAGATGGGCAGAGCCCAGGTGATGCAGGCAGAGGCAGCGGGCGTTGTGCCTTCTGTGCGGATGAATCCCATTTTACTGAAGCCTACTAATGATACGGGCTCACAGGTGATAGTAAACGGGGAAGTTCTGGGGAATATGGACGCCAGGTCCTATTTTGCCTACAAGAAAAATCTGGTCCCCAAGGTGCAGGAGGCTTATGATTCTCTGGCAGCGGACAACGATATCATAGTGATTGAGGGAGCGGGAAGTCCTGCGGAAATCAACCTGAAGGATGACGACGCTTTTGTAAATATGGGCATGGCAAAGCTGGCACAGGCTCCGGTCCTGCTGGTGGGAGACATCGACCGGGGAGGAGTATTCGCCCAGCTGGTCGGTACGGTGGAACTGCTGGAGGAGGATGAGCGGAGCCTGGTCAAGGGACTGGTGATTAACAAGTTCCGGGGAGATAAGACGATTCTCGATCCTGGGGTTGCCATGCTGGAGGAGCGGGCCGGCATACCGGTGGTGGGTGTGGCACCCTATCTGAATATAGAGGTTGAGGATGAAGACAGCCTGACTGAACGGTTCAACGGGAATCAGGAGGTGGGGCTGATTGATATTGCAGTGGTCCGGATACCGAGGATTTCTAATTTCACGGATTTCAACCCCTTTGAGCGCATGCCGGGAGTTTCTCTCAGGTATGTGCAGAGGGTGGGAGATCTGAAGAACCCGGATATGATTATCCTTCCGGGAACGAAGAATACCATGGAGGATCTGCTGTGGATGCGCCAGAACGGGATGGAGGCTGCAATCCTGAAGGCAGCGGCCTCCGGAACGATTATTTTCGGAGTATGCGGAGGATATCAGATGCTGGGAGAGACGCTGGCCGACCCGTTGGGGGTAGAGGCAGGAGGAACGATCAAGGGAATGAGCCTGCTTCCGATGGATACGGTATTTGCCGGACAAAAGACCCGTACCAGAGTTAACGGGGCCTTTGAAGCTGTCGGGGGAATTCTGAAGGAGCTTTCCGGTGTGGAACTGGAGGGCTATGAGATCCACATGGGTGTGAGCACCCTGAAGAACGGCGCACTTCCATTGACCGCCATCACAGATACGAACAGTGAGGAGAGCGGGCAAAAAGCTGACGGAGCTCAATTTGAAAATATATACGGATCTTATGTGCACAGCATTTTTGACCGGGAGCTGGTGGCTGAGAAAATCGTAGAGGCAATTGGGAGAGAAAAAGGGATCGATACGGAACAGATGACGGGGGTGGACTATCAGGCGTTTAAGGAAAGCCAGTATGAGCTGCTGGCCGACAGCCTGAGAAAACACCTGGACATGGAAAAGATATATCAAATACTGGAGCAAGGGGTTTGAAGATGAAATACGAGATAGAATTAGAAAATGTGAAACCGATGGACATTGAAAGCAGGAGCTTTGAGATGATTACAGAGGAGCTGGGAGATAAAAAGCTGATTCCCGGTACAGAGCTGATCGTTAAACGGTGCATACATACCAGCGCTGATTTTGAATACGCAGATAACCTGTGTTTTTCTGAAGGTGTGGTGCAGAAAGCCATGGACGCTATCAAAGAAGGCGCGTGGATTGTGACGGATACCCAGATGGGAAAGGCCGGCATCAATAAAAAATCCCTGGCCAGGTATGGCGGAGAAGTCTGCTGCTTTATGGCGGATGAGGATGTGGCGGAAGAGGCCAGAGAAAGGGGTGTCACCCGTGCTGTGGTCAGCATGGAAAAGGCCGCGAAGCTCCAGAAAAAGCTGATCTTTGCCATCGGCAATGCGCCTACGGCACTGATCCGTCTCTATGAGCTGATCGAGAACGGAGAGCTTACCCCAGAGCTGGTGATCGGTGCTCCGGTTGGGTTTGTAAACGTGGTGCAGTCCAAGGAGCTGATCATGAAGGCGCCGGTTCCCTATATCGTGGCCAGAGGACGAAAGGGAGGGAGTAATATAGCCGCCTGCATCTGCAACGCCTTATTATACATGATCAACAACGAGAGATAAAAAAAGGCAGTACAGGCTGTGGATTTACTCTGGTATGGGAGACAGGAGATGAAAAACGGTAAATTAATAAGGACTGCATTCATTGCTTTGGCAATGGTGCTCGCCGCAGGATTTGCAGGCTGCAAAAAGAGGACAGAATGCGAGATATGCGGCGAAACAAAGTCCTGCCAGGAGCAGGAGTATCTGGGACAGAAAATTATGATCTGCGATGGCTGTAAAGCTTCCATAGATTCTCTGGGAGAGATGTTTGACTGATTCTCTTTCAAAGATGGAGAAGCAGAAAAAGATTCAGCATGTGTAAAAATTGCACATACTGAATCCTTTTTGTTTCTTTGCGGATACCTATTAAGGCCGGGCAGCGATCGCGTCCCGCACATGGTTCAGGAAGAGCTGGCGGACGCTCTTGTATTCTCCCAGTCCCTTCAGCACGCAGGTGACAGGAAGGCCCTCCGCCTCCAACTGGCACCGCCAGGATTCCGGGTTGTCTCCGGCCATGTCGTTCTGGGCGTGGTCTCCGGCCACGATCATGAATGGTGCCAGAACTACTCGGCGGGGCTGGAATTCCTTGACCATGTGGAGCAGGGATTCCATGCTGGGATAGGATTCCACTGTGCCCAGGAAAATGTTGGGAAACCCTCTGTCCTTGAAGGTATAATCCAGCGCGGCATAAATGGAATTGGAATAATGGGTGGTGCCGTGGCCCATCAGAACAAGGACCTCGTTATCAGCCAGATCCGGAAATTCCCTATGAATCGCATCGATCATATAATCGGTATCCTCCAGCGTGGTCAGAAGAGGGTTGCCGAAGAGGATGGAATGGAAGTCATCTCTGAAGGCCAGCGCTTCCTGAGTCATCAGGTCATTTTCAATCCCGTTGATGACGTGGGTGGGCTGTACGACCACGTCAGTAATCCCGTCGGAATGCATTCTCCGGAAGGCTTCTGTTACAGTGTCATAATGGATGTTATCACGCTTTTTCAGCTTTCGCAGAATCATTTTACTGGTCCAGGCTCTGTAAATCACGTAATCGGGGTAGGCTTCGCCTATTTCCTGCTCTATGGCATCGATGGTTACCTTACGGGTTTCCTCGTAACTTGTGCCAAAGCTGACGACCAGAATCGCCTTTTTGGTCTCTGCAAAGGTTTTTGTTGTGGTAACAGAGGAGTTGACAGGGATTTCGGCAATATATTGTTCCAGCTTCTCCAGAGTAGTGGGAACCGGCAGGGTAGATTTCAGAATCCCTTTTTTACACAGACTGTCGAAGAGCTGCAGGGCGGCCGGCTGTTCCAGGTTGGTCTGGGCCAGGGCTGTCCGGTTGGAGAATACGTCTGCCGGGGAACCGTGCATCATTAGCCGTCCGTCCTTCAGCAGCATGATTTCATCCGCCCATTCAAAAGCATAATTGACGTCATGAGTTGCCATCAGTACGGTGATGCCCTGTGCGGTCATTTTGTCCACGGCCTGGTTCACCATGGTGGTATGCCTGGGGTCCAGGGCGGCGGCCGGCTCGTCCAGAATGATGATGTCCGGATGCATGACCAGGATATCTGCGATGGAAACCTGTTTTTTCTGGCCCCCGCTCAGCGCATGGGTGGGCTTGTTGCGGAAAGGGGAGATTTCCATTTCGTCAATGACACGCTCCACTTCCAGCTTAGCCTCTTCTTCCGTTTTTCCCAGGTTCAGGATACCAAAGGAAATCTCCTGATAGACGCTGGCAGAAAAAAGCTGATTATCCGGGTCCTGGAATACGATCCCGACTTTTTGGCGGAGCTTTAGCAGCCCGTCACGGGAATAATCCACCGGTTCCCCGTTGAAATAGAGGGTGCCTGAGGAGGGCTTGTGTATGCCGTTGCAGCATAGAAAAAAGGTGGATTTTCCAGAACCGTTGGCGCCCATGAAAGCGATTTTTTTGCCTCTGCGGATCTCCAGGGACAGGCCGTTGAGAGAATGGGATTTTTCGTCGTCATAGGAAAAGTAGAGGTTGTCGGCCTTAATGATTACATCGTTCATCGTAATTTACTCCATATCGTCAGTATTAACAGCAGTATTTCAAAACAGGCGATGCCCGCGATTTCTTTTGCCTTAGGCGGATAATTCTCAGTGAGCACATGGATGGTTCCGTCATAGCAGCGGGATTCCATGGCGTCATAGAGTGCCCCGGATTTCTTCATGGCCCGGACGAAGAGGACAGATACCATTCCTCCGAAGGATTTGCAGGAGGTTTTGAAATCCCTGTTCCCCAGGCGGGAATTCTGAGAGGTCAGGATGTTTCCGGCAACCTCCAGAAGTACGAAAATATACCTGTATATCAGCAGCATCAGTTCAATGATCAAACCAGGCACGTGTAGTTTCCTGAGTTCATTCAGTATATCTGTCATCGGAGTATTCAGGGACAGAAAATACAGGCAGGAGACGCTGGCCAGGGCGGTGAAAATCAACTGCAGCCCGCCGTATACGGAATGCCAGCTGCTGGTGATGTAAATGCTGCCGACTGGAATCGCATAAGCGTCCAGCGGTGTTTTTGAGAAGTTGATGAGTATTGCGAGAGTGGACAACAGAAGGAATACCAGGGGGATCATCAGCAGCTTCCAGTAACGGAAGAACGGGATTCCGCCCTTTCCGACTGTCAGAATCCCGTTCACTATAAGGACGAGAACAGCCATGAGAATCGAACGGCTGATGATACACATACAGAGTGTGATCAGCGCGAAAGCAAATTTCTCACCGGCGTTCACATACCTTAATTTAGAGTTGTAACATAGTTTATCGATCACTATCATGGAATGAATTCCTCTGGAGTTCTATACAGCTTGCCTATAGTTCCTCGCTCACTTTGCCGAGCTTCTTGCGTTCATAAAATCTGCCGATGAAGAAACAGAGAATCCCCACTCCCAGGCCGGTCTGCACGCAGAAGAGAAGGCTTTCGATCTCACCGGGAAGCTCTCCGCCGATGGCTGATTCCAGAACCGGGGTAAACCATGGTTCGTAACCAGGAGACATTTCTTCCACAACCTGGCTTCCGGCGTCATCGGAACCGCCGAATTCGGCGCCTCTCAGAGCGAAAAACGGGATGATGGCAATTAAAGCGGCTACTATTAATAAGATGATTACAGTCTTTTTATTCTTACTCATTCTGCTGCCTCCTTCATAAAGCCGATGGACTTCAGTTCCTTCGCTGCGAAGGACTCCATGGCGATGATGATTACAACGGTCAGGATGCCTTCGATCACTGCCAGCGGCACCTGGGTGGGTGCAAAGACGGCAAGGAATTTTCCAAAGGATGCACCGACGCCGCCCGCCTCTGAAGGATGGGCGATTGCCAGCTGGAAGGCGGTTACACAGTATGTAAAAAGATCACCGATGGCGGCAGCCAGAAATACGCTGATTCTGCGGTTCGCCTTGCATTTTCTGCAGACAGCGTAGATACCGAAGGATACCAGGGGTCCGGCAATTGCCATAGAAAAGCAGTTGGCGCCGAGGGTGGTCAGTCCGCCGTGTGCCAGCAGGATCGCCTGGAACAGCAGGACAATGATTCCCAAAACGCTGACGGTAGCCGGTCCGAAGAGAATTGCCCCGAGCCCGGTTCCGGTCATATGAGAGCAGCTCCCGGTTACTGACGGGATCTTCAATGAAGAAATAACAAAGATGAACGCCCCGGATATTGCGATCAGCGTCAGGGCTCTCCGGTTTTCCTTCACCGTCTTGTTAATCTTAAAAAATCCTGCCAGTAAAAAGGGAATACAGATTACTCCCCAGAGGATACAGTAGGACGGCGGCAGGTATCCCTCCATAATGTGCATGGCATTGGCAGCAGGCACAATGCCGAAGCAGAGGGCCAGGGCGGCGGCCAGTACAACGAGTTTCTTTTGTTTCTTGCTCATACATTTCTCCTTTCATTCTGAGCCGGCTCCATTCTTCCGGCGGCACGCAATTTGCGCACAAAAAAAGCCGCATCTGACTGCTTGGATTTAGATGGGCCCAGACAGCCGGAAACGGGCTGTCTTACGCCTTGTCATCGCACGTAACAATGGCATAATTACATACAATGGGTAGGTCTTCTGACTCATGCATCATCATCTTTACCGTCTTCCCGGTTGCCCAGTGACATATGTGGCAAAGACTACGCAATTACAGCGGCGTGACCGTGCGGGATTCTAACCCGGCTTCCCTATTATCCTGTGGAATGAAACACAGACACCTCATTGCATTTAATTGACTTTAGTATATCGGCAAAATGTTTGATTGTCAAGCTGTAAACGCAGGCCCATCCGGTTTTACAAAAATTCAATACACAATTATTTCACAATATTCTTGACTTTCTAATAAAATGAAGGTATCATAAATAAGATCAAAAGTTTGATATTTTGATCTTTTGCAATTGAATAATAACAGGATACAGTCTGCCGGCGGAAGGCGATAATAGGGAATCCGGTGAAATTACGGAGCCATACGGGAGGGATCCCGATTGTGTGGAAAGCCCACAATTACCTACTGTTTTCTCTAAGAATACATCGATAGGAGGATATGATCGGTGTAGGAGAAGTACGCACAGACTGAATTTAGCAGAGCTTCTCCAATTTAGGAGAAGTTTTTTTGTTTCATAGGAAAGTTCCTCCTATGAAATAAAACCTTCCGGGGGATGCACACGCGCGCTAAGGAAATATGGCCGCTGAGGCGGCAGCGCTCCGGCGCGGGAGTCCGGCAAGCCGGGCTCTTTGTACTTGCAGTGATTATCTGTAATAAAAGGCAGCTTTGCAGGCCCTGGAATAATATTTGCTTAACGGCTGTTCTTATTGCAAAAAATAAAATCATATACTCCGCATCTGAATAAGAGCGGGCAGTGCTGCACCACGGTCAGAGAGTTATCTCTGTTTAAAGGAAACGTTGTAAAGCGACTCATCTTCCGAGCTGTGAATGGGGACAAGGAATGCACAAATGCCACTGGGGTCAAGAAATTCTGGGAAGGCGCATTCTGCGGGTGAACCAAAGCCAGAACACAAAACGTGGGTGATATGCACACTGTGAGCTTTGAAAATGTCTAAGGCAAGAGGACGTTTCTTTTTTGTACCCTTTTTTGCCATATGAGTTTTGGGCAGTGATCACGTGCATTGCCTGTGCTGAAGATTAATCCTAAAGATGTGGGCTACCTGAGGGAGGGATTTGAGATGGAGGGTGTAATGGTGATAAGCCGCTGCAGCAAAGCGGCAGGGAAAAAAGCATTAAGAGAAAAAGTGTTTTCGATGGACAGCCAGGATACTAAAATTGTAAAATATGCGATGAAAAATAATATTCGGATTCAGGCTGCTAATCTGGAAAATATCCGGCAGATCGGTGAAGAGGCTTTTATGGGATGTACTTCCCTGAATACTGTCCGTTTGGAGAATTTGAGAAAAATTGACAAGAGAGCCTTCAGTGGCTGCAGCAAGCTGAAAAAGCTTCACTTTCCATCTTCTCTTTATAAAATACAGTCAGGAGCATTTCAGAACAACAAAAGGCTGCAGACAGTAATATTTCGAAAAGCATGTGGTATGAGGCTATTGGATAGTGAAGTGTTTTCAGGATGTGCAGGTCTTAGGGACATTCGATTTCCCGGAAAGCTTGAGGAGATTGGAAGCCGGACATTCTATAAATGTGTTGCGTTGTCGCGGATAGAATTGCCGCTGACTCTGAAGCGAATTGGCAAAGAGAGCTTTTATCAATGCGGACTCAATGAATTAGAATTGCCGGAAGGTCTGTTGGAAATAGGAGAAGGGGCGTTTTTGAAATGTAAAAGCCTTGACTACATATATATTCCGGATACAGTTCAGAAAATTGGGAAATGGGCGTTTCACGGCTGCTCCCGTTTAAAGGTGCTGGAGATTAATCATGATCCTGCAGAGATCGGAGAATGGATTACGAATAAGAACTGCACCATCCGCTGCCCGGAAGGCAGTAAAATGGAAGCGTATGCAAGAGCGTATGGAATGCTGGTAGAATATTATTGACAATCTATTTCACCTCACACTATAATAAGAGCGTAGGCCTGAAAGGCCTGCGCTTTGTTAATTAAACCGAGCAGGGTCTGCCTGATATGTGTTCAGGCTTTAAAGGAATCAGGTGAGAAGCCTGAACGATCCGGTCACTGTATACAGCCATGAGGCGCGCTTCAGGCTGTGAGTCAGGAACTTGCCCTGCAGGATGAAGATAGAGTTTCCACGGAAAGCTGATATCTTTATGGTGAAGAATGTTCGCCGTATTATGCCTGCTTTTGCAGGCTTTTTTCTTCCGCGGGAAAGTTCTGCAGAATTCTTTTTCGGAATGAAAGTATAGATTGGGAGGATACATAAGATGAGTATACGGATGCTGGGGATTGACCATAATCTGGCCCCGGTGGATATAAGAGCGGTTTTCTCTTTCACGAAGAAGAACGCGGTAGCCGCCATGGAGCTGCTGAAAAAAGAGGCGAAGGTGGAAGGCTGCATTATCTTGTCCACCTGTAACCGGATGGAATTGTGGGTCAGCGTGCCGGAGGAATGGGAGGGCTCTCTTCTGGAAGAGCTCTGCCGGATAAAAGGAGTAGATCCCACAGAGTTTGCCGGATATTTTGTGGAGCGTGCGGAGGAAGAAGCTGTTTCCCATCTGTTCCATCTGACTTGCGGCCTGAAGTCCATGATTTTAGCGGAGGATCAGATTATTTCCCAAGTCAGGGACGCTCATGCCCTGGCGAGAGAGTATTATTTTACAGATGGGGTTCTGGAAGTTTTGTTCCGGAAGGCTGTGACGGCCGCTAAAAAGGTGAAAACAGATGTGGTGTTTACCCGTGCCAGCGAGACTGCTGTCGACCGTGCGGTTATCATGCTGGAAAATCAGGGCTTTTCCCTGAAGGGGAAAAAATGCATGGTCATCGGCAACGGTGAGATGGGTAAGCTTGCAGCCCAGACGCTTGCAGGCAAGGGGGCAGATGTGACGGTCACGGTCCGGCAGTACAGGAGCGGCGTCGTTCAGATACCGAGAGGCTGCAGCCGGATTGATTACGGAGAGAGGATGGAGCTGTTTCCCCGGTGCGAGCTGGTGGTCAGCGCCACGGCCAGTCCCAATTATACTCTGAGGATGGAGCTTCTAGAGCAGATCAGCCTTGAGAAGCCTGTGATATTGATCGACCTGGCGGTGCCCAGGGATATTGAGCCGGAGATCGGCGGCCTTCCGCAGGTGACCCTGTATGATATTGATGATTTTAAAAGTCAGGAAGACGCAGAAAATGCGGATGCTTATGAAAAAGCAGAATATATTCTTAAAGAAGAGATGGGAGAATTTTATGCCTGGCTGGGCGGCAGGGACTTGATACCGAGAATTCAGATGATCCAGCAGGACGCCGTGACAGATCTGAACCTGCGAATCCAGAAGGTCATCCGTAAACTTCCCATGGAAGGAAAAGATCAGGAAAAGCTTCTGAAAAGCATTGATACTGCCGCAGGGAAGGTGGTGGGGAAGATGATGTTCGGGCTTCGGGATTTCCTGGAAAAAGATTCTTTTCTGGAGTGCATGGATGGATTGGAGAAGCTGTATGAAACAGGAGAGTAGTTATTTTCCGGTTTTTATTGATTTAAGCGATAAGAAAATCGTAGTGGTCGGCGGCGGAACAATCGCCTGCCGGCGGATTAAGACGCTGCTTCCTTTTGTGGAGTGTTTAACCGTTGCAGCTCCGGTTATTCTGCCGGAGCTGCAGGAACTGGCATTGAGTAAAAGAATCTGCTGGGTTCAGGAGCGTTACAGGAGAGAACAGATCCTGGACGCGGATCTGGTGCTGGCCTGTACGGATGACGAACAGATTAATGATGAGATTTACAGCGTTTGCAGGTGTCTTGGGATCATGGTAAATGTGTGCAGTGACCGGAGAAAGTGTGATTTCTATTTTCCGGGAATCGTGAAGAAAGAAGATGTGGTTGTGGGAATCACTGCCAACGGAAAGGATCATAAGAGAGCGAAAGAGGTCCGTGAAAAAATTGAAGATCTTCTGGAGGAGGAGCAAAAAAAGTGGAAATAAAGAAAAAATTTGTGATCGGCAGCCGGGAAAGCGCCCTTGCGGTGGTTCAGAGCCGGATGGTGCTGGCTTATTTGAAGGAGCACTGCCCGGAGCTGGAGCCGGAGCTGCTGACCATGAAGACAACGGGGGATAAAATACTGGACCGGAGGCTGGATCAGATCGGCGGTAAAGGCCTGTTTGTCAAGGAGCTGGATAGGGCGCTGGGTGAGAAGAGGAGTGATCTGTCAGTCCACAGCCTGAAAGACTTGCCCATGGAGGTCCCGGAAGAGCTTCCGGTGGTCTATTACTCGAAAAGGGAGGACCCCAGGGATGTCCTGGTGCTGCCGGAGGGCCGGAAAACACCGGATCTGTCTCTTCCCATCGGGACCTCTTCTCTGCGGAGAATACTGCAGCTTCAGGAAATCTATCCGGGGGCACGGTTTGAGAGCGTGAGGGGTAACCTGCAGACGCGTTTACGCAAGCTGGATGAAGGCCAGTACGGTGCCATCATTCTTGCGGCGGCCGGCATGAAGCGCATGGGCTATGAGGACCGGATCAGCCGTTATTTTTCGATTGATGAGGTGATTCCCTCCGCCGGCCAGGGGATTCTGGCGCTTCAGGGGCGTAAGGGAGAAGATTACACCTTTTTGGAGGGCTTTTCAGACAGGGAGGCCTTTTATGCGGCTGCGGCTGAACGTGCCTTTGTGCGCTGGCTGGATGGGGGATGCTCATCTCCGATCGCGGCTCATGCGCAGATTTCCGGGGATATCCTGGAGTTGTGGGGCCTTTATTATGAAGAAGAGACCAGGACCTGCCGGAAGGGCAGAAAAACAGGCCCGGTGTGTCAGGCGGCGGCTATTGGGATTGAACTGGCGAGAGAACTTTCGGAGGCCGGGGAGAAAGATTGTGTGGCAGAGGAGCACAGCGCAGCGGCAGGCCAGGTCAGAGAAAACGGCGGCGGCCGGAATAGGACAGGAGAGGAGAAAGACAGATGAGTACAGGAAAAGTTTGGCTGGTGGGCGCAGGCCCCGGGGACTGCGGACTGTTTACTTTAAAGGGGTATCAGGTGCTGATGCAGGCGGATGTGGTAGTCTATGACAGCCTGGTGGGAGACGGCGTGCTGGCGATGATCCCGGATACGGCGGTCACCATAAATGTAGGCAAGAGAGCCAGCCATCATACGATGGTTCAGGAGGAGATTAACCAGGTGCTGCTGCGGGAGGCAGAGGCCGGGCACAGGGTGGTCCGCCTGAAGGGAGGCGACCCTTTCCTGTTCGGGCGTGGCGGAGAAGAGCTGGAGCTTCTCACGGAAAGAGGGATTCCCTATGAGGTGGTGCCGGGAGTCACGTCGTCTATCGCAGTGCCTGCCTATAACGGGATTCCGGTTACTCACAGGGATTTTACGTCCTCTCTTCATATCATCACCGGCCACAAACGGGCGGGAGAGGATTATAATATTAACTTTAAGGCTCTGGTTGAGACGGAGGGAACGCTGGTATTCCTGATGGGGGTTACGGCGCTCCCGGATATCTGCCGGGGCCTTCTGGACGCGGGAATGAATCCAGAAATGCCGGCCGCCATACTCCAGAAGGGAACGACCGCGGGTCAGAAGCGTATTGTTGCGACAGTGGGCACATTACCCGATGAGGTGAAACGCCGGGGAATTGAGACACCCGCGATCATCGTTGTCGGAAAAGTATGCTGCCTGGCCGGAGATTTCGCCTGGTATGAGAGGCTGCCGCTGGCAGGGTATAAGGTTTTGGTGACGCGTCCGAAGGAGTTGATTTCCACCATGTCGGAGAGGCTCCGCGCCCAGGGGGCGGAGGTCCTTGAGCTGCCGGCTATTGAGACTGTGCCGGTCCCTGACAATCTAAGGCTCAGAGAGGCCTGTGCCAATCTGGAACAATATCAGTGGATTGCGTTTACCAGCCCCACTGGAGTTAGGGTTTTCTTCGATGCGCTGAAAGTATTTGAGACTGACGTACGGAAACTGGCACATATGAAGGTGGCGGCTATCGGTGAGGGGACGCGGAAAGCTCTGCAGGAAAGGGGATTTTTTGTGGACCTGATGCCTGAGGTTTATGACGGCGCCGCCCTGGGCGCTGCTCTGGCCGCTGTATGCGGCAGGGATGAACAGATCCTTCTTCCGAGAGCAGAGGCCGGAAGCATGGAAATCCTGGATCAGCTGGCTGGTTTTCAGGTGGATGATATACCCACCTATCAGACGGTATACAGGAGACAGGAATTCATAGACGAGGCCCGGCTGTTTGATGAGGGAAATGTAGACTGTGCCGTATTTACCAGCGCATCCACGGTAAAGGGATTTGTTGAGGCAACTCCGGGGCTTGATTATTCCAGAGTGACTGCTGCCTGTATCGGCAGGCAGACAAAAGCCTGCGCAGATTCCTTCGGAATGAAAACTTATATGTCTGAAAAAGCAACTATTGACAGCCTGGTACGGCTGGTGATAGAACTAAGGAAGGAATAGGAGGCATTCATTATGGATATGATTAAAAGGCCGCGCCGGCTGCGCGGAAGTGAAGTTTTGAGGAAGATGGTGAGGGAAACCAGGATGGATAAATCTTCCCTGATCTATCCGTTGTTCGTGAAAGAGGGAACGGGAATTAAGGAAGAGATTCCCTCCATGCCAAACCAGTACAGGTACAGCCTCGATGTTCTTCCGGAGAAGCTGGCAGAGCTTGCGGACGCAGGAGTTACAAGCGTGATGCTGTTTGGAATTCCTGATGTGAAAGACCCGGTGGGTTCGGGGGCCTATGCGGAGGACGGAATCGTTCAGAAGGCCCTTCGCGCGGCAAAGGCGGAAGTGCCGGATCTATATTATATCACAGACGTGTGCATGTGTGAGTATACCTCTCACGGGCATTGCGGAGTGCTCTGCGGCAGTGAGGTTAATAACGACGAAACCCTGAAGCTGCTGGCTAAGACGGCCCTGTCACATGTGCAGGCAGGCGCCGACATGGTAGCGCCTTCAGATATGATGGACGGAAGGGTGCTGGCGATCCGGAATACACTTGATGACAATGGGTTTCAGAATATACCCGTCATGTCCTATGCGGTAAAGTATGCTTCAGCTTTTTACGGTCCCTTCCGTGAGGCTGCCGGTTCTGCGCCGTCCTTCGGCGACCGGAAAAGTTATCAGATGGATTTCCATAACAGCCGGGAAGGCATCAGGGAGGCCATGCTGGATGTGGAAGAGGGAGCGGATATTATCATGGTAAAACCGGCCATGTCATTCCTGGATATGGTTACAAAGGTGCGGGACGTGGTATCTGTGCCGGTGGCGGCTTACAGCGTCAGCGGAGAATACGCCATGGTAAAGGCTGCTGCTGCCAGGGGATGGATTGATGAGGAACGGATCATCTGCGAGATGGCGGCGTCGGTTTACCGTGCGGGCGCACAGATTTATTTGACTTATTATGCGGAAGAGCTGGCCAGATTCATGGATGAAGGGAGGATCGGCTGATGGGAAAATCTGAAGAACTGATGGAACGCGCGCTAAAATATATCCCCGGCGGCGTCAATTCGCCGGTGCGCGCTTATGGAAATGTGGGAATGACGCCCAGGTTTATCCAGGGAGCCACAGGCCCCTATATTTTCGACGCGGATGGGGAAAAATATATAGATTATATCTGTTCGTGGGGACCTATGATTTTGGGACATAACGGGCAGAGGGTATTGAAAAAGGTGGTCAGGGCCTGTGAGGATGGCCTGAGCTTCGGGGCGCCTACGGAGATTGAGGTGGACATGGCAGAGTTTATCTGCGAACATATCCCCCATATTGAGATGGTCCGCATGGTGAATTCCGGTACGGAGGCAGTCATGAGCGCGATTCGGGCGGCCAGAGGCTATACGGGAAGAAATAAGATCATTAAGTTTTCCGGCTGTTATCACGGACACAGCGACTGTCTGCTGGTGGACGCCGGATCAGGCCTGATGACTGCGGGGATCCCGGGAAGCGCAGGTGTCCCTGAGGGCTGTACCAGGGATACGCTGACGGCGGCATACAATGATCTTCCCAGCGTGGAAAGACTGTTTGAGGCCAATCCTGGTGAGATTGCGGCAGTGATCGTGGAGCCGGTCGCGGCCAACATGGGGGTTGTGCTGCCTGAGAATGGATTTCTGGAAGGACTGAGGCAGATCTGTACGAACGAAGGGGCGCTTCTGATCTTTGACGAGGTGATTACCGGTTTCAGGCTGGCCTTTGGAGGGGCTGCGGAGAAATTTGGCATTGCGCCGGATCTGGTGACTTACGGGAAAATCATCGGAGGCGGCATGCCGGTGGGTGCCTATGGCGGCCGGCATGAGGTCATGGAGATGGTGGCGCCGCTGGGTCCGGTCTATCAGGCGGGAACTCTGAGCGGCAATCCGGTGGCAATGGCGGCCGGCCTGGAGCAGCTGCATATACTCTGGGAGCATCCCGAATACTATACAGAACTGGAAAAGAAGGGTGAAAAGCTCTACGGCCGGATGGAGGAACTGGTTAAGCTGTACGGCGCACCGTGTACGGTGAACGCGGCCGGATCTCTGGGCTGTGTCTTTTTCACGGATTCTAAGGTTACGAATTATACCATTGCCAAGACCGCGGATACTGTGGAATTCGCGAGGTATTTTAAATATATGCTGGATCGCAGGATACATTTGGCTCCTTCGCAATTTGAGGCAATGTTCCTCTCAGAGGCGCATACGGATGATAATATCGAAGAAACCCTGGAAGCATTTGAAGGCTATCTGAAGACAAGAGAGTGAGGAGAGCAGGAGACATCATATGACAGTGACACCGGAAGATTTGGGAGTGCTGGCGGCGATTGGAATTTTGATTCTCGCATTTGTAGTAATTGCACTTCGCGAAAGAAGCAGGCAGAAATCATTTTTCAGGAATAAGATCCGCCGGGACTGGGGCAAGCCTCCGGAAGGTGAATGGACGGCAGAAGAGCTGGACAGCATCTCTCATTATACCAGGAGACGGAGTGAGGGGCGGTTTCAGATTGATGATATCACCTGGAATGACCTGGATATGGACGAGGTTTTCCTGCAGATGAATCATACGGTATCATCCTGCGGGGAGGATTATCTTTATTCTATGCTAAGACTTCCGGAATTTAACCCGGAGGTTCTGGATGAACGGAACCGGCTGGCTGAGTTTTTCCGAACCAGGGAGAAGGAGAGGGAGCAGGTACAGATGATGCTGCGCATCATTGATAAGCGGAAAGGTTACTCTGTTTCCGATTATATTGATGCCTTGTCCTCTGTGCCTCACAAGAGCATCGTGAAATATGTCCTGATGGCTGTGGCCAGTCTGGTATCCATTATCATGTTCTTTATTTCACCGTTAGCCGCGGTTTTTCTTCTGATTTTGACAATGGCGGTGAATGGGATCACACACTACAGGGAGAGCCAGGAGATCGAGAAATATCTTTCATGCCTCTCCTGCGTTCTTCGGATTCTGAAAGCATCTGAAGAAATCAGTAAATGCAGAATTCCGGAGATCGGAGGTTATGCGGAACGGATCAGGAGCAGCGCTTCGGGTCTTCAGAAGATACGGAGAAAATGCGTGACTCTGGTGAGCGCGAAGGGAGTTGATCTGGGCTTTGCAGCGATCATGTCTTATCTCAATAACTTTTTTATGCTGGATTTCATACAGTTCTATTCTGTTCTGAAGGATCTGCAGGGACGGCAGAGGGATATCGACAGCCTGCTGGAGAACATTGGGATTTTGGACAGCGCGATGGCAGTCGCATCCTTCCGGGAATATCTTCCTATCTGGTGCAGGCCGGAATTCACGCCGGGGCCAGCGGTGAGTCTGAAAGCGGACAACCTCTATCATCCGCTGATTTCCAGTCCCGTTGCCAACAGCATAGCGGCGGAAGGAGGAGTTTTACTGACAGGCTCCAACGCTTCCGGCAAATCCACTTTTTTGAAAACGGTGGCGATAAACGCCATACTGGCCCAGAGCATTGACACTTGTATGGCTACGGAGTATTCCTGCGCTATGGTAAAAACCATGACGTCGATGGCCCTGAGAGATGATGTACAGAGCGGCGAAAGTTACTATATCGTGGAGATCAAGTCTCTGAAAAGGATTCTCTCTGAGATCCGGAAGGGTGAACCGATTCTCTGTATCATCGATGAAGTTCTCCGCGGGACCAACACTATTGAACGGATTGCGGCTTCTTCTCGGATACTGGCGTCTCTCCATGAGACAAATGTGCTGCCGTTTGCTGCAACGCATGACATAGAGCTTACTTATATCCTGGAGGACGTGTACCATAACTACCACTTCGAGGAGGAGATCACGGACAGGGATATTAATTTTAACTACCTGTTAAAAAAAGGCAGGGCAGTCAGCCGTAATGCCATCACACTTCTGGAATTTATCGGTTATGATAAGAAAATTGTCAGCGAGGCCCGGGCGGCCGCGGCTGATTTTGAGGCGGCGGGCGTCTGGAAGCGTCTGGGGCCCCCCGTCCCACTTAGCTGACGGAAATGATTTTAATAATTTACAAGGAGGTAACAGATGCTGGTTGAGATATTTACGGACGGTTCCGCCAGAGGGAATCCGGATGGGCCTGGTGGATACGGCTGCGTCCTGCACTATCGGGACGGCAGGGGTCAGCTCCATGAGAGGGAGCTGTCGCAGGGATATGTAAAAACCACCAACAACCGGATGGAGTTGATGGCGGCTATCGCAGGACTGGAGGCTCTGAACCGTCCCTGTGAAGTGCGGCTGTATTCTGATTCTAAGTATCTGGTGGATGCATTTAATCAGCACTGGATTGACTCCTGGATACAAAAAGGCTGGAAGAGAGGTAAAAATGAGCCTGTTAAAAATGTTGACCTCTGGAAGCGTCTGCTGAAGGCTAAGGAACCGCACCAGGTTACTTTTTGCTGGGTAAAGGGCCATGACGGCCATGAAATGAATGAGAGATGTGACGCCCTGGCGACTGGCGCCGCAGATGGCGGCGGACTGCTTGAGGACCCTGGCAGCCCGCCTGCGGACAGTTAATTTGATTTCTCATGAGTTCTTTGAGCGAGCTGCCGGAGATCTGGAACGGCAGCCAGCACCGGATAGAGGAGCAGCGAAAGAACCAATCCTCCTGCGCCCTGTATCATGTTGGAGGGGACGCTGCCGAGGGCGCCGGCGGCGCCATATATGACAGATTCAAAACAGTAATAACCTCCGGCCACCAATACAAGATCTGCCACGCCTCCCAATCCTACGCACAGATAGCGGCTGCGCGGGTTTTTTCCGGCTTTGGAGAAGATCAGCCCGCAGATGAAGGCAACCAGCCCTTTAATGATGAAGGTGATGGGGGCATAGAGTAAATAGCCTCCGGTCAAGTCTGCCAGGGCGGAGCCGATGCCCCCCGCAAGCAGGCCATAGACAGGGCCGAGGAATACGCCTGACAGAATGACTATCGCATCCCCGGGATGGATATAGCCGTTCGTGCCGGGCGTGGGAATCCGGATGGACAGAGTGGCCACACATGCCAGGGCAGCGAACAGGGCTGAAATAACCAGCAGTTTAAAATTCTTTTTCATATCATTTTCCGCCTTTCATTGGTATATAGCAGTATCATGCAAAGGGCAGATATTTTTAATATCCGCGTTTTGCCACAGGCAGGTGTTGCTGCCCGGACTTTTATAGTAAACAATGTACTGCAAAAATGGTATGATTGAAATATCCAGTTTTTAAAAATATGTGCATACCAGTTTGCTCTGAACCAGGACTGGGTTTGAAAAAATATTGACATTCTGCGGCATCTATTATATGATAAGTCCGTGAAGCCGTAAGAGCTTTGATTTCAATTACATAAATGTAGATACAGTCTGCCAGACGTAAGGCGATAATAGGGAATCCGGTGCAATTCCGGAGCCGAACGGAACTTGTTCCGGTGTGTGGATAGCCCACAATACCTACTGTTTTCTCTATTATTTCTGTTGCTTATATTAGCGACAGCAGAGAATGCGTCTTGGCAGGCTTTTTTGTACTGGAGAAAATGAGTTCTCCATTGTTTTTCAGATGTTTAAAAATAAATAAAGATATGCAAACCCACGGTCAGGCTTAAAATGCCTGTTAAAAGGAAACGTTGAAAAGCGTCTCATTCTTCCGAGCTGTGAATGGGGACAAAGGACGAACAGAACCACTGGGGAGTTTCCCTGGGAAGGACGTCTGGAGGATGAACCAAAGTCAGAACACAAACGTGGAACTGTTATTGCGCATAGATATGATGTGGATGTCCAAGGCAAGAGGAGGTTTCTTTTTTTATGTCCGCCTGCCTGAACGGGTTATAAGATGCTAATAGACAGGCTTCCTATCTGAGGCTTTGTCTTTATGCATAAATCAACAGGCTTTTGAAACAGGGAGAGCGGTGAGCGGACGATTTCGCTGTACGGGCCTGATTATCAAAAGAAGGAGGTCATAGAATGACTGGAAAGAGAAAAAGAATCTGGGCGATTCTGTTGAGCATCCTGATGGTTCTGCAGCTGTCCTCGGCAACTGTTTTTGCCGAAACACAGAATCCGGATGTGCAGGGAATCCAGACAGAGAGTGCGGTACTGTCGGAAGGGACTGTCGACGGCCGAACATCATCCACCGCCACGGTGACGGTGAACGCCAATATGGACGGAACCGTGTATTTTACAGCGTTGGCTGCAGAGGTGGAAGCTCCTGATGCGACCGCAATAGAGGCGGCTGGGAACTTGTCGTTTATGGTATCGGCAGGAGCCAATACTCTGACTTTGCCGGGGCTGTCAGAGGCAGCCCTGAAAGTCTATATGGTTTTGAAAGGGCTTAACGGCGAGGTCTCTGAGGTGTACAGCATGGATCTTCCTGCTGTGGAGTTGTCGGAACTTAAGACGGTTCCGGAAGATGTAACCATCCGTTTTGAGATGAATGACGGTACACTGATTTCCAAGACGGATATGAGCGGAAAATCTGTAAAAACGCTGGGTGCTTTAGGTGTAACCGGCGGTATAGAGAATGCGGAGCCTGAGTATGTGACGCCGCTCCATCTGCTGGCCCAGGCAATGATCGAGCGAAATATCCCGGTCGATATACAAGTAAAAGAAAACGGCTGGGTGTTGGAATGCAATGGCACAGGTGCGGATTTGATGTATTATGTCAATGGGGCTGACAGCAGCGCTACATTTGGCGGTTATGAAGTGAAGCCCGGCGATAACATTACAGTGATCCAGTGTAGCTTTGAAGGAGGGGTCTATGCTGGCTTCGGCTATTTTGGAGAGGTTGTAGACAATACTTTTGATCCCATTGATATGATGGAAGAAGCAGAGGTGGCTGTAAAAGAACCGCTGACACTGCAGTATTCCTATAAGGGCTGGTCGAGCGGCAATGACGTGGCGGTTGGCGCGGACGTTTATATCAGCGAGAAAAATGGTTATGCAGCGGATCAGAAAACAGAGATTACAACAGACAGCGAAGGAAAATTCACGGTCAGCTTTGACGAACCGGGAGTTTATCTTGTATCGGCACGCGCTTACATAGAAGCGGGGAATGAAGAGAGCGGGCGTCTGGCAAGTAACGCGTATTGTAAGGTTACAGTGACAGATGCGGCCGCAGGTCCTGAGCTGGCGCAGGGGGAACCCCCGGTATCTGAACGCACAGCCGGCAGCGCTAAAATAACAGTCAATGCCAGCACAGCTGGAAGCTTGTATTATCTGGTTCAAGAATCCGGCGCGGCAGCGCCTGATGCGGCAAGGCTTGAAAGCGAAGGACAGACAGCGGCGGCAGTGCAGGGTGAAAATACCTTAGAACTGACTGGCCTGGATAAAAGCGCCCAAAAGATTTATCTGTTGTTAAAAAGTGGTGAGGGCACAGTATCCCCTGTAATTTGCGTCGATATTCCGGAGGCAGAGGAGCCCCTTCTGAAAGGGATTCTGAGCAATGGAGGAAATCCGGAATTTGATGGGAGCAGGGAAGCGGCTGTTACCTGGGAGACAGGCGATATCCAGTTCCGTCTGAAACCAGTATTTCCGGATGGGATGTCTGACGTAACGCTGAGTTTCCGGTATACCGGCACAGACGGCCAGGAGAAGGTGACAGAGCCTACAACAAAGACAAATACATACTTTTGGTTTGACGAAGATTTCCTGTCAATAGGCGGTCAGGGTAATGATCTTACCATAATTGCGGAAAAAGACACAGTTACCCAAACCTATGTGGTACATGTACAGAGGACGGCGTATCTGACCGGGCTGACTGTTCAGGATCAGAAGGGGAATCCGATTGCGATTTCACCGTCTTTTAGCAAAACAAAAACTGAGTATTCAGCGGTAGTCCTGGATAATGTGGACCAGATTGAACTGAAAGCTACAGACCCGGTAGAAGCAGTGTCGCCTGAGGCATCCAGGGTGCTGTTTAACGGTGAAGCTTCTGAAGACGGTTCGTGGACCATGAATCTTAAAGACGGCGAGAATCAAGTCGTCTTCCAGGCAGATAACGGCGCGGCGGACGCTCAGGAATACAGTCTGACCATTACCAGGACTGCATCTGTTACCTTAACGGTTCAGACCAGTCCGGAGGACGCTGCCTTCAGCTTGTATCGGGGCTCCAAGGGCATAGAAAGGATCTGGCCTGAGGAGGATGGGACTTATAAGCTGTTTCCGGACGAGGCCTATCAATATACCGTTGCTAAAAGCGGATATATAGGACAGTCTGGTGAGGTAACACTGTCAGCGGATGAAACAAAAACCTTTACTTTGGAAAAAGCGCCGGAAACTGAGCCGCTGCCTCAACTGGACGCGGATTATCCGGGCTTTCGGGCAGGGGATGACAATCAGTCGGTTGTTTCATCCAAGACTCCGATTACCAAGGAAACCATAGAAGTAAAATGGGAACGCCAGACGGGCGATTATGTAAGCCCTACCAGCGGGACTACGCCGATTATCGTAGACGATAAGGTCTATACGATTTCCAAGGGTGTTGTATATATGCTGGATAAAGAAACCGGAGAGGTGCTGAAGACAGGTTCAGCAGTGCAGGCCAGTGCGGGATTCAATCTGCTTCCGCCTACCTATGCGGATGGCATGCTGTTCGTGCTTTTGGACAATGGAGTGATTCAGTGCTTCAACGCGTCCACCCTGGAATCTCTCTGGGTATACAGAGATCCTCTGGGAGGCGGCTGCAACAGCTCTATCCGTTATGATGACGGCTATATTTACCTGGGCTTCCAGGGCTACAGCGGCTCCAACTTTGTCTGCCTGTCTGTGACGGATGAAGATCCTTCCAGCACAACGGAAGAGAAAGTAGCTGTATGGAGGAACAGCGGGCTGGGTGAGACCTTCCAGTGGAATGGCGCCTGGACCAATGAAGAATATGTTTTTGTAACAACTACAAACGCGCGTAAAACGAATGGAACGCTCTGCTGCGTGGATAAAATTACAGGAAAAGCGGTACAGAAGATAGAGCTGGGTGAATCTGTACGCAGTGATGTTTCCTATTATAACGGAAGAATTTATTTTACGACCCAGTCAGGCAATCTGTATTCCTACAATTTGACGAAGGAAGGAATATTAGATACGGAAAATTTGATTGAGCCTCTGTACTTCGGCGGAGCCAGCACCAGTACGCCTGCGGTATACAATAACCGGGTATATATTGGTTACAGCGGTGGGGAAAGTTTTGGCGCTGAAGGCTATGGCATTCTGGTCGGAAGCATTGATCCAGATACCGGCGCGATGAGTGCGGCCTACGTGGTTCCAACCGACGGTTATCCGCAGACCTCCGGCCTGATTACT